>JBGVLM010000001.1:0-47739 GCA_045124255.1 Butyrivibrio sp.
AGAAAGTTTTTACAACTCCTCCTACCGTGCTTTGTAGTATAGCTTCTTACAAACTATTTTACATCACGGAGAAGAAGTTTTAAATCTTTCATTACTATTTGTGCCGCCAACTGAAAGGCGGCGGAATGGAGATTTTTATGAGTAAAACAAAGGACAGAAAGCTTAAAAGACTTAAAAGACAGCATGTCTGGCCATATATTCTTGGAATATTTCTTGTGCTGATTATTTTTTGCTTCCTGGATTTTTTAATATTTTCGTTTTTTACGATAAATCTGGCGTATGACAAGCTTCAAACCGGATACAGCAGCTCTGAGAAAATAACACAGACTATTGAGGAGAACTGGGATGAAGATAATCCGGAGATAATGGATGAGATATGCCATTATATTTTGAAGGTAATGCCGAATACCGGCGGAATATGCATAACTGACAGCCAGAATAACATTCTGATTCAGAAGGGTGAAAATGAGCCTAATTGGGATGGTTATATTGAGGCTCTAAGCCAGGACGATATCAGATTTATGTTAAGCAGTGATGACAGTAATTTTGCATATATCAAAGATGACACTATTGAGGTAAGAATGGATATATTCCTTGATGAAGATACCGTCACGGATGCAGTGGACGAGATGACTCAGGATGTCCTGCCTCAGGAGAGCGTTGATGGCGGGAACAGAATAACAACAGTAACATTCTGGTATCAAATGCCGATTAAGGATGGCCAATATACTGTATGTGTTGAAAATGTAATGCCGATTAAGGTTAATGAATTGATGTATACGGTAATGCTTGTGCTTATAATTGCAATATTTGCATTGGTATTAATCATTTATTACATTATTTCAATGTTAAGCCTTATATTTGAACGCAGAAAGCTTTCAAAAATCCTTGCAACGGATGTTATTACGGGAGGTAATAATATCCAGTACTTTAATAAGAAGGGTAATCAGATTCTGAAAAAAAATTCCAAGAATAATAATTACGCAGTGGTAATTATCAGAATGGAAAAATATCGTAATTTCTGTGCCTGCTATGGTGTTAAAGAGGGAGAGGAGCTGTTGGAGAATTTCTACCTGACATTAAGCAAGGGGCTGTCAAGACGCGAGCTTGCTGCACACGGCGAGAAGGCAGATTTTGCACTGCTTCTTACATATAAGGATGAGGACGAGCTTGTGAACCGTCTTAATATGCTTCTTGATAAGATGAAGAATGTAAAATCTGCCCAGAAGAAATATTTCAGTGTAGGAATTTACAGAGCAGAAAATGCGCGTTCAGGAATAGACGCAATGTTTAACTACGCAGGTGTCGCAATAAGTTCGCTTTCAGAAGATAATGATAACCATATGGTATGGTTTAATGATGAAATGCAGCGTGACCAGCTTTGGGTGCGAAAGGTTGAAAATGACATGGAGAATGCACTGAAGAACAGGGAATTTCAGGTATATCTCCAGCCTAAGTACAGTACAAGGGAGGAAGTACTTTCAGGTGCGGAGGCACTTGTACGCTGGATTCACCCGACAGAGGGCTTTGTTGCACCATATCGCTTTATTCCTATTTTTGAGAAGAATGGTTTTGTGGTGCAGCTTGATGATTATATGATTACCGAGGTTGCAAGGCAGCAGGCAAAATGGCTGTCAGAGGGCAGGAAAATTGTACCTATATCAGTCAATGTATCAAGAGTTCATTTTGTGCGTGAGGACCTTGCAGAGCATATCTGCCAGCTTGTGGACCAATTTAATGTACCGCATGAATATATTGAACTGGAATTAACGGAAAGTGCATTCTTTGATGATAAGGGAGTGCTTCTTAATACAATTAATAAGCTTAAGAGCTTTGGCTTTGAAATCTCAATGGATGATTTCGGTTCAGGCTATTCATCACTTAATTCGTTAAAGGAACTGCCGCTTGATGTGCTTAAGCTTGACGCAGGCTTCTTCAGGGAGGAAGATAAATCAGGCAAGGGCAAACTGATTGTCGGAGATACAATTTCACTTGCCAAGAAGCTTGATATGAGAATTGTTGCAGAGGGCATTGAGACAAGGGAACAGGTCGATTTCCTTGCGACACTCGATTGTGATTTGATTCAGGGTTATTATTTTGCAAAGCCAATGCCTGTTAGTGAATTTGAGGAAAAAGCATTCTCTTAAAACAAAAAGATAAATATTTAAAGTAATAATTTAAATATTTATATTGATAATTAATTATTATGCTTAGAATAGCAGGAATTACTTAAATAATTAAAACTTTTTATCAGGATGAACCGTCTAAATAGTGTCGGAGTAAATTTCCGGCACTATTTTAGCATATAGGAGAATGAGAAAATGAATGAAAAGCAACTGATTAATCTGGTAAACAAAGCAATGCAGAAGGATAATGCTGCAATGGAGGAACTCTATAAAGCATATTATAGTGAAGTGTTGTTCATATGCAGAAAATACAATCTGAATGATGAGGATTCACAAGATATTGCGCAGGAAACCTTTATTAAAGCCTTTAAGGAAATAGGTACGCTTGTAAATGCCCCCGGATTCCCGAAATGGCTTAGCCGTATTGCCTCCAACAAATGTCTGGACCTGCTTAGACATAACAGAACCCTGACAATGGATACCATAAGCAGCGATGAGAGTGAACTTGATATCCCCGATAAAAGTAAGTCCTCTGAAGAAATTGTTCTTGATAATGAAGTTAAGAAAATTATTTCTGAAATGCTTTCAAAACTGCCGATTGAACAGAGAGTGACTATTTTCATGTATTACTATCAGGATTATTCAATTAAGGAGATTGCAGAGGCTTACGGCTGTTCTGAGAATACCGTAAAGAGCCGTTTAAGCTATGCCAAAAAGGCAATGCGCCAGGAAGCAGAAAAGCTTGAGAATAAGGGCGTTAAGCTTCGTACAATTGCAATACTTCCTTTTTTGTATGTGTTTTTCGCAGGAGAGCGTGAAGTTTTCGCCTGCGAAATACCGGATTGTGCTGCTGTATTTGGTCAGGTTATGGGAAGTACCATGGCGGCTTCCGGTACTGCTGCGGCAGCAACTGCCGTTAAAGCAGGATTTTTTACAACGCTGGCAGGCAGAATAACTATTGGTGCGGCAGCTTTGGCGGTTGTGGCAGTCGGAGTTGTTACGGGTGTTGCTGTTACGGGCGGATTTGACAGAAAGAAAACAGTCGACGCTCCGACTGATTTTGCAGTAAATATTACGACCGGTGATTCTGATAATGAATCCTCAGATATTAATAAGGAAACTTATGAAGAAGAAACGGATGATACAACTGATTTTTATGAACACGAAATACAATATCTTAATGAAGCGGGCATAGAGAAGGGCGATTATACTTTTATTCTCAGAAAATCAGGGGCGGACAACTTTGATGACTGTATAATAGGAATTTATGAAAACGGAGATAATGATGCACATTATCTTATGAGTCAGGAAAATGACAGGGGGGAAGAGTATTACAAATATGCCTTTTATAATTTTACTGTCGGCGGACGTACATGCTCAGACGGTGTTGACAGTACGACTATTTTTGAAAGGACGGAGAATTATTCCAACAGTATTATAGTTCAGAGAAAGGATATACTGTCATGCAGCTCGGCAGAGGAGTATGCCTATAAACGTGATGACGCATCTGATGAGGATGAGAGCTATTATGTAAATGATTATTATGTAGTTATAAGGGTTGATAAGGGCGCAAAATTTCTGGCGGCATATAAATATATAGACGAAAAGAACATAGTGACATTCAGAATGTATTTTGATGAATATACGGATGAGGGTAAGGAATTTTTTGATTCCATGCTTAGAAAAATCACAATTGAGAATGTCGGCAATATCAGTAATGTTACCGGCACTGACAGGGCGTTGGCATATGACTGTCTGGCAAAGCTGTTATCAGAAAAGTATGGTGTATATCTTAAGGATTACACGGCAATAAAAGAATTTGATGAAAGCAAGTTACAATACAGAACCGAAAATTGTGAATACGAAATCCAGGCAGAAGTAACTGTAGGTTTTAAGGAAGAACTGGAAAGAGGAAAATATGAACTGCTGCTTGATTACGGAGACGGAACGGCATTATACAGTAATGTTTATGCCAAAGCTTATTACCTGTTAGTTAATGAAAACAACGGCTGTATGTTAATCTTCAAAATGGATACTGATTTAAAGGAACCTGAGGAGCAGGTTGAATTATTAAGACAGGAATTGATTAAATAAAAAAAGAGTTCTCAAGAGAGACTATGAACAAGACCGGAGGCAGATTTGGCTTTCGGTCTTGTTTAATTGGCGCTTGAATTTCGGAACTGCTTTATAATTTTTTTGCTTTATTGCATTCTCTTTCAAGTGCCGGAAAGTTAAGACAAATCTTTCTTTTCCCAAATGGCTTGTCAGAGGTGTACATTCTGTACAATTCATTTGCCAGTCGCTCAATCTCGTTCTGGTGTGCCTGACACCAATCAAGTTCCTTGATACATAATTTCTTCCAACGGCACAGATTTGGCGTATCCGTAGAATGAATGCCAAGGTCAATCTCTGTGACATATTCCTCTCGGACAGGAATCATATTGTTAAGATTAAGGGCTGCCAGTATCGTTCCGTCTTTGTCACGGATTTTACGGAACGTGATATTTTCTCGCATGGATTCAAAATTTTTATTCTTTTTAGCAGAGTTAGAGGTAAACGGAATACAGAATTTTGAACCGTTTATTAAAATAATAATACCTAAGAACGGTCGTGCCTGCTTACCTATTTGTGGAGAGACAGATGGTACATTGTCATCCACGTTATGTAGATTTCGTATGTATTTTATATTAACATTGTATAACTTAAAGCGTTTATTCATTAGTCCTCCATAACACAAGAGACCATGCTAATGCACGGCCTCTTGGTAGTATCCGTCTCAACGGAAAACTCTCATATCGGTTCCACTTAACGGTAGGACTCACCGGACGATTTCTCATCTCTATAATTATTATACACAGAAGCCTATTTGTATGCAATTAAATTTTTATTAAATTATTGTATTATTTATCGCAGGTAAAAGTGTACCCGTTAGTTACTTTAAAATGGCAGACTTGAAATACGTTGATAAATAACACTCTTATGACTATAATGGATTTTATCAGATGTTCCGATGATACAGATGAATTACGGAAATTTTATAAAGGGGCGGCGAACGGATTGCATATCAGCAGGGAAGCTGCAAATTTGTTGAATGAATTCTTTGATGCCAAGATTGATATGAATGAAACGGAAGGAGCGAGTGTGAATATGTGTAAAGGAATAGAGGGTTTAATTGCCGAGAGTGTTATCGAGGGGCAGGTTTCCGGTTTTATATCTGCAAGTCGGGAATTCGGCAAATCTGATGAAGAGATTGTCCGACTCATAATGGATAAATTTTCACTTACCAAAGAAAAAGCAATCGAAAAAGTAACTAATAATTAAGAAAATGAAATACAATTAAAAAACGGACCAATCGCAGATGCAAATTCGAAAGCAATATTCCACCCATTCCGAAATAATTGGTGTAAAAGTTAGCAAACCGCCTTGTTATTTTGGATGCTGTGATAAATCATAGAATATTCCGACACCCGGAGAATGCAGCGTAAAAATAATAAACAGCATAATGACTGATATAAGGATTGCAATGCATATACATAAATCGGGCAGCTTCTTACTGCTCAAAAGTTTTTCTGTTGCGAATGCAAATAACACTCCGATAAAATACAATGCAATATTTATGAAATCAACTATACTTCCGATAACACCCCAAATGGTATAGAAAGCGACCACGATAAAAGCCATGCCTGACAATATTCCAAAGGTTCTCGCAGGTATGAACTCCTTCAGGTTCTTTTTAAAAAATATTGTTTCCAGTATTGTCACAAACAGCATCGGGAAGAACACCAGCTTCAAATGCTCCCATGTAGATTCATTAACAGGGGTGAAAAAGCCTATAATAATATTCTGACCCAGCAGGTCATAAAGAAAATGTGACACCACTCCAAGTCCGCATACAAGAATAAATCTTAGAATTCCATATAATTTTGTTTTCATATATATAATTCCCTATTATTATTTATATAAATATTTTATGCAAAAATATGAAAAAAATTTAAAATTTAATGCAACATTTTCCGTTTTTAAAATGTTTTATAAATGTACCGGTCAAAAAAATATATAAAAAAGCATATAACATTGTCAGATAATATGACATGGGTTTGGAGGATAATATGAGAAATAAAAAATTAGTATCAGGCGTAATTGCCGTATGTGTGGCAGCTTCACTTCTTGCAGGCTGTGGAAATAATGCAGCAGGTCGAAAGGATGATACCGGCATTTCACAGTCAGCCGAGAACGGAAGAGAAAACGACGGCACAACAAGCGGCGGAAATTCAGGAGAATCACAGGGGAATGATGAGGACAGCAACGGAAGCGATTCAGTTAAGATTAGTGATATCAAGGCAAAATATGCGGATGCCGTGACGGAGGAATATACTGACGCACTTTATAATCTGGAACGCGACCATATTTTTAGCTATGATATTACAGAAAAATTCTTTGAACTTGAGTTGGAGGAATATGACTGCTTTGCAGTTTATTACGATTCAGCTCTGACAAATAGGGCGGATGTTGAGATTATTGCTGATTATGACACAATGAAGCTTACAATTGCTCCTAATCTTCTGTTTGACTATAACGAAGAAGGAAGCATTATCGGGGACGGAACATGGGGAACCAGAAGCAAGTTCTATCTTGTTCAGTATATTGATATTCTGACAGGTGAGAAGCTTGAAAAGCCATTAATTACTGTTTTTACCATGAAAGATGAATTAAATGCTCCTACACTTACTCAGAGAATGGGTGAGGACGGATATTATGAGCTTACCTGGACCGCTGTTGAGGGTGCTGATTATTATGAGGTGTATGAGTATCAGTCAGGAATGGATTCGGCATTTCTTGAATATACAACCACGGAAACCTCAGGAAGCTATAAGAATTTTGAAACAAATATCTGGCATGAGACCCGGTTTGCGGAGACCTATGCTAATACAGAAATAGATGTAACCACACACTGGTTAATGAATTCACTTTTGGATATCGAGGCAGCATATTTTGTAGTTGCAAAGACTGATGACGGAAAATGCTCAGGAATGAGTAATGAATGTCAGGTAAGTGATGTAGGCAACCAGATTCCGGTCAGTGTAAGCGATGATTTTGTAACAGAATATTCAGGTGACACAATTCTCGCACTTCCGGCGTATGTTGATGTTGAAATGCTTGACGGCAGCATTGGTAAATTCCTTATTGAATATACAGGTGCAACTGCTACACTGCTTACAGATGGAAGAATTATTGTTGAACCGCATATTAAAAATCTTCCGATTAAAATGCAGATGCTGGAACTTACGGGAATGGATTTTGACACATTTATGAGTGAAACTGAGTTAATCAAAAACAGAACTTCTGAGCTTAGCTCCAAATCAGTAACACCAAGTGAGGAGATTAACATTCCTTATGTTCCGGGCAACGATGAAGTGACAACCGGGGAGCCTGAAACAACAGAACCTGAGGATGAAACAACAGTGGCTGAGGATGAAACAACGGAAGCAGAGATTGAAATAACAGAACCTGAGGATGAGACAGCAGAACCTGAGACTGACATTACAGGCAGT
This sequence comes from Butyrivibrio sp., assembly GCA_045124255.1. Taxonomy (GTDB): domain Bacteria; phylum Bacillota; class Clostridia; order Lachnospirales; family Lachnospiraceae; genus Eshraghiella. Next base: position 7,679 of record JBGVLM010000001.1, read on the forward strand.
GTTGATATCTCTGCACAGGTAATGGAAACAGTTTATGCAAATACTGCATTAAGTGAATGGATTGCAATAAATTTATTGTCACATAATGAGGAAATAAGTCTGTCAGAGTTTCCTGAAAGTGCGAATACAGAATATTTAACAGACGCTTTTTTTGAAGCGTATAACCAAAATCCCCTATGCGGAATAATTTATACTCTTGATTACAATTATTCAACGGACGCACTTGTTGTTACTTATGTTCTTGACAAAGAAGAAACAGAAAAAATGCAGACAGCTTCGCTTGAAAAGGCAGCAGAAATTGTTGCCGACATTATAGACAGCGGAATGGATGATTTTGAAAAAGAAAATGCAATCAACACATATTTATGTGAGAATACACAGTATAACGATGAAATTATGGAATATATAAATTCTGACGGAACTATTTCGGGAGAGGCTATACAGAAGTTTGCACATTCTTTTACCCCATATGGTGTTTTGGTTGAGAATTCAGGTGTATGTGAGTCATATTCAGAGGCCTTTAAGCTTCTGTGTGAAGCAGCTAATATGGAAGCTATTATTGAAACAGGAAGATTAAGCGGTGTTAACCATGAGTGGAACAGAGTTAAGATTGACGGAAACTGGTGCATAATGGATGTAACAAATAATGACAGCGAATATCTTCCAAACGGTTATTTTAATCTTTCGGACAGTGCGGCTGCATCAATTCTTATAGCTGATAAGGATTCGCTTACAGATAATTTTATCGGAAATTATGCTGCAGACTCAATGGATTATGAGTATTATACACAGAATAATCTCTGTACCGAAGATGATGAAGAGGCAGTCAGCATGCTTGTAAACCAGCTCGCTGACAGTGATATCGCCGTAATCCGCATTATGCGCGGATTTGATGAAAATACGGTTAACGGAATTGTACAGAGTGCTGTTAACGAGGCAGAGGTTGCAAGCGGAATGTATTATTACAACAACGGATTATTATCAATTGTAAAGAAATAAATGCCTCTTTGATGTTGCGTAATTGCTTTAGATACATTATTATTAATCCGTATTTAAAGTAATTGCGAATATTCAGAGGAACGGATAATGGAAGTTTTATGTGGGAAAAATGAATATCCATTAGAAGATATTATTGACAAATATAATGGAATGCTTTACCGTCTGGCAATCATCCGGATGCAGAACAAAGAGGACGCAGAGGAGGTTGTTCAGGACACGTTTGTAAAGCTTATTGAGCATATTAAAAAGGGCAGGACATTTAATGATGAAGAGCATTTAAAGGCATGGCTTCTGACTGTTGCAACGAACAGGGGTAAATCCATTCTTACGCTGTATTGGAACAGAAATACCGAGGGTATGGATGGACTTAAGGAGGTTGCGGCTAAGGAGAAGGAGGACAACTATGCTTACGAATATGTCCTTAAACTGCCGGAGAAATACAGGATTGCAATCAATCTTTTTTATTATGAACAACTGTCCACTGAACAGATTTCGCAGATTATGAAGACGAAGGAAGCGACAGTTCGTTCCTATCTGCACCGTGGAAGAGAGAGGCTTAAAGAGATGATGGAGGCGGATGACAATGTGGGATGAGAAACAATTTTTTGAGGATTTTGCAAAAGAATCTGACAGAGTAAAACCTGACCGGGAATTTGTTGAAGACCTCAAAAAACTGAATAGTGAATCGACGATAATTGAGCTTAAACGTAAGAAAAATACCCGTACTGTCTTCAGACTGGCTTCGATTGCAGCTGCAGTTGTGGTAATGCTTGCTGTGGGAATTGGGGTATATACAATAAGCAGTCATGATTCGGATAAACCGGATGACGGAGAGAAGATTACGGTACCTATACATGCCGGTCAGGAGCAGACAACGGCAGATACAGAAAAGCCTGAGATTAACATTGAATCAATATGTGGTTTCATAGAAGATTCCGATATACTGATACTGGACAGTAACGGCAATGAGATATCGCAGGCTGACAGGAATGATTTGGAGAGCATGTTTAAACATGCGTCTGAGACCGATTCGATTACCGGACTTTTTGGAGATAATACGGAATACATTATTAAAACCGAAGAGGACATAGTAATCAGAATCTATTTTGATGAATATATTCTGGTAAACGGAAGTTATATGTATCATGTTCGATAATTTTTTTTACAAGAATCCCATTTGTGGGATTCTTTTTTTCTATAGGAAATTTTGTAGAAATTATTCTATAGAATCAAAAACACTCCGTGAGGAGCGCACTGCGGCTAAGCAGAAGATGTTGCTTGCACAACCCGCCGCAGGCGGAGAATGCTGCAAGCGACATTCTTTCTTACAGGGACTTTCCCTTCATTTATGTTCTACCCATAGAATAATAAAAGCCTGCTTATGGTTAGAATTTCAGAGGTGGAATCATCAAATTTTCTTACCATACGCCATGAAATAGCCTCACATGGGTAGATTTTTAATTGGATTTATTGGATTTTTTCTTACCATAGAAACGCAAAACATGCTGCATGGGTAGAAATCGACAAAACGTAGGGAATTTTTTTACAGCCCCTTTTTTAGGATATACAAAGGATATTTCAAAGTGCTATTCTTAGAATATAAGAAATTTCTTTATATTAAATGAGGTGAAGCTTGTGAAGTACAGTATTTTACTGGTGGAGGATGATATTCAGATAAGTGAAGTCATAGCAGATTATTTTACTCAGAAGAGCGGGTCGGAAATCTGCATACGTATGGCGGACAACGGGATAAAGGGACTGGAATGTATATATGAAAGAGAATATGACCTTGTTCTTCTCGATGTAATGATGCCTGAAATGGATGGATTTACGCTGTGCCGTGAAATACGCAAGAGCAGCATAGTGCCCATTATTTTCATCACCGCAAGGGGGAGAGAAGAAGATGTTTTGTACGGGTATGACATTGGTTGTGATGATTATATTGTTAAACCATTTTCACTGGCAGAACTTTATGCAAAGACAAATGCACTTATAAAGAGAGCAAAAGGAATGACAGCCTGCGGTGAAATTGTATGTGGAAGGATTAGAATTAATCCTGCAACGCTTACGGTATATGTTGATGATTCCGAGCTTTGGCTGCCGCCCAAGCAGTATGTACTTCTCAAGTACCTCATGGAGCACCGTAATCTTGTAATAGACAGGGAAACTCTTTTAACAAGAATCTGGGGTTATGATTTTGAAGGAACGGACAGAGTGGTTGATAACCACATAAAGAAATTAAGAAAGGCGTTGGGAGAAGCGGGAACCCAGATAAAAACTGTTGTTACAAAGGGCTATAAAATAGTGGAGGGATAGCTATGAAAAGAAAAACTTTTAAGGGACTGTTAGGAAAAAATATTATAATCGGCATTGTGGCTGCGATTTTAGTGATTGTATTAACGGGAGTCATTGCATTGAAATTTGTACTGATAACGACAGAGAAGAATTTTGTCAGTAATCAGGACAGGTTTGTTAAGTATTATCAGTTAAGATATCTGATTGCACAAAAGAATAATCCCGAGGCTTCTGATGAAGAATTGTTAAGAGACACATACGATTATATTGAATGTGAAACGGCATTCGGCTGGAAATATGTATCCGTGGACAATGTGCTGTTTTCTTCAAGTGCAGTGTATAATCAGGACACAGGTGAGCTGATAGCTGATTCGCATGAGATTGCATATATTGACCTTATTGACAATGAAACAAATTACACGCAATTTCTTTTCTGCCATGAATCCAAACTTGAGGAATTAAAAAACTTTATGGATGGTGACAGGTTTTTGGTACTTATGGATGCCGTTGTAAGGGATTATTATGTAATTGATGGCAGAAAATATTTCGGCAGAGTGGATTTTTATAATGACTGGGGTGATGGAGAGTTAGCTGCAACTATTGATTTTACCCCTGATTTGTCCGGAGAATATGAACATGTCATCGTGGACAATGAAAAGTATAAAACAACTGAGCCTTCATATTGGGGCTATGAAAAGACGGATAAAGAAATCGTTGAGCTTGAGAAATATGTCGAAAACGGATATTGGTTTCATTCAATGAACGATGATTATCAGTATGAGGTAAACGATTTTGTGATTACTGTAATGGGTACCAAAACCTTCCGGCTTCCGGACGGAACAAGTCTCAGACTATTTAACAGGGCAAATATTGATTTGTACGGCAACTATGGAAAACAGATGATTGGTTTCTGCATTGCGGTAACAGCCGCCGCAATTTTGATTGCTGTTTTTACGGCTTATATTAAGTTTGTTAAACTCCGCGCAGCATATAGAATGGAGGATTACCGCAAAACACTTACGGATTCAATGGCACATGATTTAAAAAGTCCGCTGATGGCCATATCGGGATATGCGGAGAACCTTAGGGAAAATATTAATACGGATAAAAGAGAGCATTATGCTGATTCCATTATAAGCAATGTTCAGTATATGAATGATATTATTTCAAATATTTTGCAGCTGTCCAGATTTGAAGATAAAAAAACTGATATCAATAAAGAAAAGCTTGAACTCGGCAGACTTGTTGAAAAATGTATGGAAAAATATGAGGAGCTGATTTCGGACAAAAACCTTAAGGTAGTCATTAAAAATGATGTCAGTGTAAAGGGTGATGAAAGACTATTGTCACAGGCATTTGATAATATTCTCGGAAATGCAGTTAAGTATTCTGACTGTGACGGAGTGATTGAGATTGTGTCAGAAGATAATATCATGTCAGGGGTCAAAAGAATTACTATTTCAAATGTATGCACGCAGGAGCCTGATACTGAGGTTTCAAAGCTTTGGAAGCCGTTTATCCGAGGAGATAACTCGAGGGGCAATAATATGGGAACGGGAATCGGACTCACAATTTCAAAAAGTATTTTGGAAATGCACGGATTTAAGCAGAAGCTTTCTTACAAGGATGAAAGGTTTATCGTAGAGATTCAATTGAATTAGTTTAATATTTGTGATACAATATAGCCCATAATTAATGGATGGGAGTATGGTATAATGAGAGTAAGAATCAATACGGGAAGAAAATCATCTGTATTAGGCGGCGTTATCACAATTGTATTTTTATCAATTTTTGTTTTTGTGGGAATTAGCATAATGATAGGCGGAGTGAGCCAGATTATCGGTGCGAATAAATCATCAGACGCTTATGAGAGGATAACTGCCACGGTTTCCGATATCCAGTCAATGCCGGATTCGGATGGAGACGGCTATACATATAAGGTGTATGTGGATTATACATATAACGGACAGCAGTATAGTAATATTTATCTCAATATGTACAGCAGTGATATGTATGAGGGCGGCGACGTGAAGGTTATGGTCGATAAGAATAATCCGTCCCGCATTAAGGGAGAACTTGGCAGCTTTGGCGGAGGAATGCTGATTGCCTTCGGAGCGGTATTTGTTCTTATTCCGGGAATTATAATGATTGTTACCATCAAGGGAATGATAAGAGGCAAGGACGAAGGCAGTTACATTAAGAAAAACGGCAGACAGATTAATGCAGTAGTCGAGGATATCGTTGCCGAACCTTCTTCTCCATATGCTTCTGTCAAGCTCTACAGGGTATTCTGCACTTATGATGATGTGGGACGCAATACGATATACAGATTTGTCAGTGACGTTGTTGGTGAAGAAGTGAATATGGCACTTTCACCGGGAATGACAGTTCCTGTATTTGTCAATGACAGAGATTGCCATGATTATTATGTTGATTTAAGCATGTATGGCCAGCGTAAGGTTGTGGATTTAACACATGACAGGAGTTATTACAGATAATTATATTTAATTATGTATGAGCGGTATAGTTAATATATCGCTCATACTCATTACAGGCGACAGCTTCTATCGCTCTCTCATAATTGCACCGCAGCCTATTTTCATGCCGGAATCTCCGGCAGGCTGGCTTGTAAAATCATCTCTCATTCCGTGAATTACAATTGATTTGCCGATTATTTCATTTATATCAAAGCGTGTGTCGTAGAATGCCATCCATGCATATCCGTTGTTGCTTAAAAGAGGCGGCATATCTCCGGCATGGTCCGGATGTGAAACGTTGAGCGGATTATAGTGATTGCCCGTTTTATCAAATGGCTTGGCACAGTTTCCGAATTCATGTATATGCATGCCGTAGAATTTTGAGCCGCCGTTGTCGGGCAGTCCATATACTTCCACACTGACAACTACACCGCTAAGCGGGGCACGATAGAACTCAGCTCTGCCGCTTAGCATGGGATAACCTTCATTTCCGCTAATCCACGCCGCTGCCGCAGGTTTTTTTGTAGAGAGTGTTGAGGTAAAGATATTAAAAGGTGTTAAATCTTCCATAAAAAAATCCTTTTTCTTTTAAGGTATGCAGCAAATTATTTATTGATTCTGCTGCATATGATATGTATAATGAAGGAAGATATCAGACATAATTTAAGGAGGATTTATCAAATGAGTAATCAGAAAAACAAATACGCAGGAACCAAGACTGAGAAGAACCTCTGGGAAGCTTTTGCAGGAGAATCACAGGCAAGAAATAAATATACATATTTCGCTTCTGTTGCAAAGAAGGCTGGCTATGAGCAGATTGCAGCTTTATTCTTAAAGACTGCAGAGAATGAGAAGGAGCATGCTAAGTTATGGTTTAAGGCTCTTGGTGAACTTGGAACAACACCTGAGAATCTTTTACATGCAGCAGAGGGCGAGAATGCTGAATGGACAGATATGTATGAAAGAATGGCTAAGGACGCTGAAGAGGAAGGCTTTATGGAGCTTGCTGCACAGTTCAGAGGCGTTGCTGCAATTGAGAAAATGCATGAAGAGAGATACAGAGCATTACTTCACAATGTTGAGGCAATGGAAGTATTTAAGAAGAGCGGCGTTGTTATGTGGGAATGCCGTAACTGCGGTCATGTAGTTGTAGGTCTTGAAGCACCACAGGTTTGCCCTGTATGCAATCATCCACAGAGCTTCTTTGAAGTAAGACAGGAAAATTACTAAAATCCGCATAAACTGCAAATCATAATATTAAGAATTGCTCACCGTTAGGTACAGTGGGCAATTACTTAATCTGAATATGATTTGGAAGGTGAGTTTATGTGCACGGCAATAGCTTATAATACTACGGGACACTTTTTTGGACGTAATCTGGATTTGGAGCATTCATACAATGAAAGAGTTATAATTACTCCACGCAGTTATCCGTTTAAATTCCGCAGGCTGCCGGATATTAACCGGCATTATGCCATGATTGGAATGGGAATTGTCGATGGGAATTATCCGCTTTATTTTGATGCGGTCAATGAGAAAGGGCTGTGTATGGCGGGTCTGAACTTCCCTGATAACGCATTTTATTGTCCCGAGCGGGAAAACATGGTTAATGTGGCGGCATTTGAACTGATTCCGTGGCTTTTGTCCGAATGCCAAAGCATTTCAGAGGTAAAAACGCTGCTTGACGGTGTTAATGTTACGGATATTGCTTTCAGTGAGTCATTTACATTGACGCCGCTGCACTGGATGATTTCTGACAGGAAGGAAACCATTGTTGTGGAGTCCGTAAGGGAAGGACTCAGAATATATGATAATCCGGTGGGAGTATTGACAAATAATCCTGCTTTTGATATGCAGCTGTTTAATCTGAATAATTATATGCAGTTATCAGCATTGCCGCCGTCAAATTTTTTGTCGGATACAATGGATTTCTGGGTTTACAGCAGAGGAATGGGAGCATTGGGGCTTCCTGGAGATTTGTCATCACAGTCGAGGTTTGTAAAGGCAGCTTTTACAAAGCTTAATTCTGTTGCAGGAAATACACCCGTGGAAGACATTAGTCAGTTTTTTCATATTCTGGGTTCGGTGGAGCAGCAGAAGGGCTGTGTAAGAATTGAAGACGAATATGAGTTTACCGTTTACAGTTCGTGCTGTGATACGGACAGAGGAATATATTACTACACTACTTATTATAATTCATGTATTAACGGTGTAGATATGTATGCGCAGAATTTGGAGGGAGAAGAACTGATTCAGTATCCGCTTATCATTAATCAGCGGATTAATATACAGAATCATAGGGAATGAAGTATGTTTGATATGAATAATTGGGACAGGGAGGCTCTTTTGAACCTTACAGCTATGCTCTCTACGGAGCGTAAGGCGGAGATAATATATCTTCATTGTGTGAGGGGCGAGGAGATTCAGGGTGATGACAGCTGGCATATAGCGGAGCTTGCTGCCCTGTATGGAATACGGATACCTGAGGAACGTCTTAAGGGCTGCTATTCCAATACATATACCTATAGGGAAATATATAATTTAATGTTGACCTATCCTGAGGGACTTGATAACAATGTGAAATTTGAGGACGAGATACTCAATATTGCACTTAATAAATATAAATATATTAATAACGGGAAGAATGTGCATGATGTCAGGCTGAATTCTTCTTATGACAAATATGACAGGGATTTTGAGGAAAAAGAGGAATTCAATAACTATTCTGAGATAAAAATGCCGTTTAACCGTTCTGTCAGAGAGATTAAAAGAAATTTTGCCGAAATTTTTTCAAGCGGTGTAATCAGCGGAATGCTGCTGGTATTACTGGGCTTTTGTACTTATGACCGTCATTTTCCTTCATATTCCAGAGACTTCAGAATATGGAGATTGTTCAGAACTCTTGAATGGTACGAGCTGGTATTTATTGCGGTCATTATGGCAGTTGTATGTGTTGTAGTATATTTTATGATGAGATTCCGGCTTGAGAAGGTTATGTTCATCGTGTTTTGTATAACGGCACTTCTGTTTGCAATAAGCAATATTGTTACAAAACAGATTGTTGGTGTTATTTTGGGAGCTGCGGTTATCTTTTTATCGGGAAAAAATATTTTACACAAAAAATTATTTTAACGGGAGCTTTATATGAATAATTTACAGAGTGTTGACAGGGAAGAACTGTTGTCCATAACAAGAAATTTGTCCTTAGAGCGTAAGGCGGAGCTTATTTTTCTTCATTGCGTACACGGGGAGGATATAAGCGGAAATGACAGCTGGTATATTGATGAGGTTGCGGAGCTGTACGGAATAAGACCTGCAAACGGAATTTATAAAAACTGTTATCCGGGTCTGTATTCATTCAGGGAAATTTATAATTTTATGTATACATATCCTGAGGGGCTTGAGGACAGGAGCCTCAGATTTGAGGATGCCGTACTGGATATTAATTTAAACAGAGCGTTGAGATATTATTCAACAGGAGCAGGCAGGAATATACAGCCCCCATTGGACAGCAGATACGATAAATATGAGAATTATGAAGGTAAGAATGGCCCGGAAACGGTATCAGTAATTGAGAATACATTTGGTGAAGCTGAGAGGACGCCTAAGCCGGTTAAGAAGGCCAAAAAAGGCATAGCCGTTAAGGCTGTCATCATAGCTGTTTTTGTTGTTGTGGTGCTGATTCTTATAGGCTTTATAATACTTAAATAAAACGCACCGGCGGCATTTATGCCGTCGGTGTTATCATATACATACAAATAAAATGACAAATGCTTCCGCCCATTACGAACAGATGGAAAATCTCATGTGAACCGAAGTTCTTATGCTTCGCATTGAAAATAGGGAGCTTTAATGCATAGATTATGCCGCCTATTGTATAGATTATTCCGCCTGCAAGAAGCCATGCAAAGGCTGATGCCGGAAGTGTGTTTACAAGTCTTCCGAATACGAAAACACATACCCAGCCCATTGCAATATATATAATTGAAGAAAACCATTTAGGACATTTAATCCATACGGCCTTTATTAACATTCCGATAAAAGCAATTCCCCATATTAACAGAAGAAGGTCATAGCCAAGTCTTCCGCCGAGTACAATCATGCAGATTGGTGTATAGGAGCCGGCAATAAGGACAAAAATCATCATATGGTCAATTTTTCGAAAAAATTCCAGATATTTACCTTTTAAATTAACTGAATGATAAAGTGTGCTTGCGCCATATAATAAAATCATACTGATGATAAAAATGGCCATTGCCGTTAATGAGCCTGAATTGTCAGAAGCAGCGGCCTTTATTAATAACGGCAGTGCACCTATGCCTGCTGACAGCATTGCTATGAAATGGGTAATTGCACTTCCCGGTTCTCTGATTGTTATTGTCATGATAAATCCCTCCAAACGAAATGATGTGCTGTTAAAACTATTATATGTAGTTTTAAAAACTATATTCAAGATATTTTAATACTACTTTGTAAAGCTTAATATGTCAATAGACTTTTGAAAATTTCTACTTTATTATATTTTTTAAATTTTTATGGAAAAATATGTATGAAAGTGATAAAGTATTTTTGTTAAATATCCATTTTGGGAGGAAACTATTATGAGTATTAAAATTGGTATTTTAGGCTATGGCAATTTGGGAAGAGGAGTTGAATGTGCGGTTAAGCAGAATCCTGATATGGAACTGGCTGCCGTTTTTACAAGAAGGGCTCCTGAAAGTGTAAGCATACTTACCGAAAATGCAGCAGTATGCCATGTTGATGATATCGAGAATTGGAAAGATAAAATAGATGTACTTATTCTGTGTGGAGGAAGTGCAACGGACCTTCCTGTTCAGACACCGAAATATGCTCAGTATTTTAATGTTATTGACAGCTTTGATACACACGCAAGAATTCCTGAACATTTTGCCAATGTAGACGCAGCGGCAAAGGCAGCAGGTAAGATTGGAATTATTTCAGTAGGCTGGGACCCTGGAATGTTCTCATTAAACAGAATGTACGCCAATGCAATTCTTCCTGTAGGTAATGATTATACCTTCTGGGGAAAGGGTGTAAGTCAGGGACATTCAGACGCTATCAGACGTGTTGAGGGCGTTAAGAACGGTAAGCAGTATACAATTCCTGTGGATTCAGCTCTTGAAGCAGTAAGGGCAGGAAAGAATCCTGAGCTTACAACAAGGGAGAAGCATATCAGAGAGTGTTTTGTTGTACTTGAAGAGGGAGCTGACGCTGCAAAGGTTGAAGAGGCAATTAAGACAATGCCTAACTATTTTGCGGATTATGATACAATTGTACATTTTATTGATGAAGAAGAATTTCAGAAGAATCACAGCGGAATTCCTCACGGCGGTTTTGTTATCCGTTCAGGAAAGACCGGCTGGAATGAAGAGAACAGCCACATTATTGAGTACAATATTAAGCTTGATTCCAACCCTGAATTTACTTCATGCGTAATTGTTGCGTATGCAAGGGCTGCATACAGACTGTCCAAAGAGGGACAGACGGGCTGTAAGACCGTATTTGACATTGCACCTGCATATCTGAGCGCACAGAGCGGTGAGGAATTGAGAGCACATTTATTATAATGAAAGCTTAGGCATTAGGAGGCAGATAATGGTTAAACATATTATTTTATGGCAGTTAAAGGACGAGTTCACACCTCAGCAGAAGGCTGAGATTAAAGCCGGGGTTAAGATGGGACTTGAAGGACTTAAAGGTAAGATTCCGGGACTCATTGATATTCATGTTCAGATTGATTCATTGGAATCCTCCAATGCGGATATGATGCTTGATTCTACCTTTGAGGATGAGGCTTCACTTAAAGGCTATTCAGTTCATCCTGAACATGTTAAGGTTGCGGACAGCAAGGTAAGACCTTATACGAAGAACAGGAGCTGTCTTGATTTTGTAAAATAATGATTGTAATAATACCTGTAAATAGTTATTGCACTGTTTGCAGGTATTTCTATTATGTGGTAAAATGGCGTATGTGAGGTGTATTATGGCAGAAGAGATTAAACATGTACGCAGGGTGCGTTATAAGGGAACTCACCCGAAGCATTTCAGTGAGAAATATAAAGAACATAATCCTGAGAAATATAAGGATACAATTGATAAGGTAATAAGTAAGGGTAACACCCCGGCAGGAATGCATATATCAATATGTGTTGATGAGATTCTTGATTTTCTTAAGATTAGGCCGGGACAGCAGGGAATGGACGCAACACTCGGATATGGCGGACATACGCTTAGGATGCTGCAATGTCTTGACGGACAGGGGCATATCTATGCAACTGATGTTGACCCGATTGAATCAGCTAAGACAAGGGAGAGACTTGCAAGGGCAGGCTACGGCGAGGACATGCTGACGATTAAACTTATGAACTTTGCCGATATTGATAAACTGGTTGAAGAGGCCGGAAAATTTGATTTTATACTGGCGGATTTGGGAGTGTCATCAATGCAGATAGACAATCCTGAAAGGGGTTTTTCATATAAGACGGATGGACCTCTTGATTTAAGACTTAATCCTCAGGCCGGAATATCTGCGGCGGAGAGGCTTAAGTATATAAGCTATGATGAGCTGGTCGGAATGTTAGTGGAGAATTCGGATGAACCATACGCTGACAGAATTGCAAAGACAGTCATTGCAGAACGCAGAAAGGCACCGATTGATACAACCGTAAGGCTGCATGATATTGTGGAGAAGGCGCTTGCTTTTATACCTGAAAAGGAGCGAAAGGATACTGTTAAAAAGACATGTGCGAGAGTTTTTCAGGCTTTGAGAATAGATGTTAATAATGAATTTGAGGTACTGTATGAATTTGTAAGCAAGCTTCCCGAAGCTCTTAATCCGGGCGGAAGGGTTGCAATTCTTACATTTCATTCCGGTGAGGACAAAATAGTCAAGAGAACCTTTAAGGAGCATTACAGGGAAGGCTTGTACAGTGAGATAGCTGAGAATGTTATAAGACCGACGAAGGAGGAGTGTGCCAGAAACAGCAGGGCACATTCAACAAAAATGAGATGGGCGATTAAGGCTTAGAAGGAGATTATATATGTTGGAACAGAATGTTTTTATGGAAACGTTAAGGGAGGTCAGGGAGATTGTAAGAACGGCTCCGGCACCTCTTACCGAGGAGGAAATACTGGACTATTTTAAGGATATGGAGCTTACAAATGCCCATAAGCAGATGGTTCTTGCATATCTTGCAAATCCTGAGGAGGATATTCCGGATTCAGAAGAATCTGATGAAAACGAAGCAGCGGATGGTGAATATGAAGCGTCTGATAATTCGGACGATTGCAGTAATGAGCTGCCCGAATCCAAGGTGTTTCAGATGTATCTGGAGGAGCTTAATAATCTTCCGAAGCTTAGCAGTGAAGAACTTTCGGTAATGTATGTTAAGCTGCTTAGAGGAGATTCGCAGGTAATTCAGAGTATTGTAAACGGCTGGATGGGAAGAGTGGTGGAAATATCACGTAAATTTGCGTCAGATAAATATAATCTTGAAGATGTGATTCAGGAAGGCAATATGGGTCTTTTTGAATGCCTTCTTAAGCTTTGCGGCTGCGGTGAAGCGGTTGATGTGGAGGCTGCATTGATGGAGGCAGTTGAAACCTCAATGAAGTCATATATTTCAGAGATTACCGGAGAGGATGACAGTGAGCAGACTGTCGTTGGCAAGGTCAATCTGATAAATGAGGCACAAAAATATCTGGCAATAGAAAAGGGCTGTGAACCTACACTTGAGGAATTGGCTGAATACACCCGGATGGATTTGTCGGAATTAAAGGATATAATGGAAATAATCGCAAAGGCGGAGAAGAAATAATGAAGTTTTACATGGCTCCCATGGAGGGGCTGACAGGATATGTATACCGCAATGCACATAAGGAATGCTTCGGAAAGCTTGACGGATATTTTACTCCTTTTCTGGCTTCGAAGAAATTAAGCAGCAGAGAGAGAAAGGAGGTATTACCTGAGCATAATAAGGATATGGAGGTAATACCGCAGATACTTACGAACAAACCGGGTGAATTTATTGCAATAGCAAGGCAGCTTGAACAGAGGGGTTATACAAGAGTTAATCTGAATCTGGGCTGTCCTTCGGGAACAGTTACAGCCAAGAACAGGGGAGCGGGTTTTCTGAAGGTTGTGGATGAACTTGAAGTATTTCTTGAAGAGATTTTTGCTGCCTGCCCGCTTTCGATTTCCGTTAAGACGAGAATAGGTGCATATCACACAGAGGAATTTGCACAGCTTATTGAATTGTATAATAAATTCCCGATGGATGAGTTGATAATACATCCGAGACTTATGACGGAATTTTATAACGGAACACCACATCTTGATGAGTTTGCTGCCGCGGTAAGGGAGTGCAGACATCCGCTCTGTTATAATGGCGATATTAATTCTGTTGAGGATTATAACAGGATTGTTGAAAGGTTTCCGGAGATTGACAGAATAATGCTTGGCAGGGGACTTCTTGCGAATCCCGGACTTGTTAATGAGATACGCGGTGAAGCACCGATAGATATTGAGCAGTTTAGGAATTTCCATAAGCTTCTTTATAATGAATATAAAGCAGAAATTGCAGATGAGAGAAACACTCTTTTTAAAATGAAGGAGCTGTGGGTATTTATGGGAGGCTTCATTGGAAATAATGAAGCGGCAATGAAGGCTGTAAGAAAGTCCCAAAGCTTTATCGAATATGAAACAGCAGTCAGAAATGCCTTAAGATAGGGCAATAAGGAGTGACAGAGAATGGAGCAGTATATCAGAACAGCAACGGATATGCTTGGATTCATTGAAAAGAGTCCGAGTGTTTATCATGTTATTGCTAATATAGAAGATGAATTAATTAAAGCCGGCTTTGTAAGACTTATAGAATCCGAGACTTGGAAACCTGAATCAGGAGGCAGATATTATGTTATAAGAAATGATTCTTCAATAATCGCTTTTTCGGTTGGAAGCAAGGGCGGACACAGGTTCAGAATTGCAGCGGCACATAGTGATTCACCGACTTTTAAGGTTAAGAATAATCCTGAAATGGTTATTGAAAATAATTATCTGTCACTTAATACGGAAAAGTATGGCGGAATGATTATGTCTACATGGCTCGACCGGCCGCTTTCGGTTGCGGGAAGGGTTATTGTTGAGAATGGCAATACTCTCGAAACAAGGCTGGTTACGCTTGACAGGGATATGTTAATTATTCCAAATCAGGCAATTCATATGAATCGTGAAATTAATAAGGGTTATAATTTCAATCCGCAGAAGGATATGATACCGCTGTTCGGACAGGCAGAGGATAAAGGTGCATTCAGACGGCTAATTGCAGAGGCAGCCGGTACAAAAGAAGAGCATATACTGGGTGGAGATTTATTTCTGTTTAACCGCATGAAAGGAAGCATCTGGGGGGTTTCGAATGAATTTGTTTCTGCCCCGAAGCTGGATGATTTGCAGTGTGCGTATGCAGCAATGAAGGCTTTCATCGAAAGTGATACAGAGGATGGCATTAATATGTGCTGTATTTTTGACAACGAGGAGGTTGGCAGCAGAACTGCACAGGGAGCCGACTCGGATATGCTTGCTTCTGTAATCGAAAGAATATATATTGCACTTGGTTATGGCAGGGAGGAGCTTATGATGGCGGTAAGCCGGAGTTTTATGATTTCGGCAGACAATGCACATGGCGTTCATCCGAATCATACGGAGACGGCTGACCCGACTAACAGGCCTTATCTTAACGGAGGAATTGTTATCAAAAATAATGCCAATCAGAAATATACAACCAACGGTTATTCGCAGGCGGTAATGATTAATCTGTGCAGAAAAGCGGCCGTGCCGTATCAGATGTATGCGAACCGCTCAGATATTGAGGGAGGTTCAACCCTGGGCAATATTTCAGTAAGCCATGTATCGCCTGCTACAGTGGATATAGGACTTGCACAGCTTGCAATGCATTCAGCATATGAAACGGCAGGCGTAAAGGATACGGAGTATCTGATACAGGTATTTAAGGCATTTTGGAAGTAATGGAATTGAGGAAATAAAATGTTATATCAAATAGTGAATGGTGCTGTCGAATTTGGAGCAGAAACCATTTTATCGGAAGTAAATTTTGAAATCAGAAATACTGAGAAAATAGCCGTTGTCGGAAGGAACGGCTGCGGCAAAACCACTCTTTTGAAGCTTATTGCAGGAGAGGTTGACCTTGCCAAAAGAGACAGTGACGAGGATATTTTTATCGCCAAATCAGGTAATCCGACAATCGGGTATCTGAAGCAGATTGCCTTTGAGGATTCTTCTGTAACTATGGAGGATGAGGTTAAAAAGGCATTTGCGGATATCATAAGCATGAATGACAGAATGAATTCACTTCTGCATGAGATAGAAACTAATCCGTCCGATGAGCTTATTAAGTCATATACCAATCTTCAGGAGAGATATGAATATCTTGGAGGGTATACATATCAGAAGGAATTCGATATCGTACTTAAGAA
Source organism: Butyrivibrio sp. (assembly GCA_045124255.1). Lineage (GTDB taxonomy): Bacteria > Bacillota > Clostridia > Lachnospirales > Lachnospiraceae > Eshraghiella. The sequence goes on from JBGVLM010000001.1 coordinate 23,962, forward strand.
ATTCGGTTTTACGGTGGAGGACAGAAAAAAGCCGCTGTCTGAGTTTTCAGGAGGACAGCAGACTAAAATTGCATTTGCAAGAATGCTTTTAAGCAAGCCTGACATTCTTCTTCTGGATGAGCCGACCAACCACCTGGATATGGATACGGTAAGATGGCTTGAAGGGTATTTAAAGGATTACAACAGGGCGGTTGTTGTTGTATCCCATGACAGATATTTTCTTGACAGACTGGCTGATGTTGTATATGAAATTGAATACGGTACAACAACAAGATATTCCGGCAATTACACGGATTTTGTCAGACAGAAGAAGGCTAATTGGGAGAAACAGTACAAGGACCATAATTTACAGCAGAAGGAAATACAAAGATTACAGGCATTAATTGACAGATTTAAGAATAAGCCGACGAAGGTTGCGATGGCACGTTCGAAAATGAAGCAGATTGAGCATATGAATCTTGTTGAAGCTCCTGCCAGATATGATTTAAAAAGTTTTCATGCTAATTTTACGCCTGAACAGGAGAGTTATAAGCAGGTTCTTTTTACAAATGGACTTGAAATAGGCTATGATAAGGTTTTGTCCACAATTTCGGTTACACAGACCAGAGGACAGAAAATAGCAATTATCGGCGATAACGGTACCGGCAAATCTACATTTGTCAAGACGATTGTCGGCAAAATTGCGGCACTTGGCGGAGAATATCAGATTGGTGCAAATGTCGATATAGGCTATTTCGACCAGCAGATGGCACAGTACCATAGTGACAAAACAGTACTGGACGATTACTGGGATGAATTTCCGGGTCTTAAGGAGGGCGAGGTCCGTTCTGCTCTCGGAGCCTTTCTTTTCACGCAGGATGAGGTTTTTAAAACTGTTAATATGCTGTCGGGCGGTGAGAAGGTAAGACTGGCACTTTGTAAGATTTTCAAGCGTAAACCAAATTATCTTATCCTTGATGAACCGACCAATCATATGGATATTGTCGGCAAAGAGACGCTGGAAGCAATGCTTAAAAGCTTTCCGGGGACCGTGCTTTTCGTATCACATGACAGATATTTTATCAGGGAGGTTGCTGATTCACTGCTGATTTTTGAGGGAGGCAGTGTAACCTGTTATCCTTATGGCTATGAGGCATATTGTGAGGAGCAGGAGGCAAAGGCACGGCTTGAGGAAGAACAGAATATGGTAACGGAGAGCATCGAGGCGGCACCTAAGACTCAGACAAAATATTATAATCCGGGCAAGGAGGCCTCGAGACTCAGACAGAAAATCCGTAAAATCGAGAGTATGATTGAGGAGAAGGAAACGGAGCTTGCAGCGTTGCAGGAGGAGTATTCCGCACCTGAGAACCGGTCTGCTTACGGAAAACTTCAGGAGCTTAATGATAAGATAGAGTCGGTAAATGCAGTTTTGAATGAATATATGGAGGAATGGGAGCGTCTTTCAGAAGAATTGCAGGAATAAATTTCCAGATTCTGCATATACTATATACGTAGCGTCAGAAATGACAACGAATGGGTGGTTATAGTATGGAAGCAGAAAAAATGCTCTATGAGGTTATAGTAGGAGCGTTCGGAATCTGGTATAATGCCAGTCTTGTGAATAATGAAGCAAAGGCAAAAGGTCTGCCGACAAGCATACAGCGATACAGAGGTAAATACTGTGTTGCGGCAGGTTCTTTTTACAGCGAAAAGGCTGCGATTGAGAGACTTACGGCAGTCCGTAAGACAGGATATGTTTTTGCATATATTATTAATAAATAGAATGCAGTGTAAATACGATATAAGGATGAATCAGTATGGGCAATAAAGTAATTGTTGGAATGTCGGGAGGAGTGGATTCCTCCGTAACAGCATTATTATTAAAAAAACAGGGCTATGACGTAATCGGTGTTACGATGGAGACGTGGGATGGCGGGGCAGAAACTCCTGCCAGGGACGCAGGACGTGTTGCCGAGAGCCTCGGAATACCGCATTATGTTGTGGATTTCAGGGATATTTTTAAACAGAAGGTCATTGATTATTTCGTCGGAGAATATGAGAAGGGAAGGACGCCTAATCCGTGTATTATGTGCAACCGCTATGTCAAATGGGAGGCATTGCTGCACAGGGCACCGGAGCTTGGAGCCGACTATGTGGCTACGGGTCATTACGGCAGAATAATACAGCTTCCTGACGGAAGGTATTCGGTTGCCAAATCAGTTTCGGACGGAAAGGACCAGTCCTATGTACTTTATAATCTGACACAGAGGGAGCTTGCACATACTCTTTTTCCGTTATATGAATATGAAAAATCTGAAATCCGAAAGATTGCGGTTGAGAACAATATTCCGGTTGCAATGAAAAAGGACAGTCAGGATATATGCTTTATCCCAAATCACGATTATGCAGGGTTTATTGAGGAATATACGGGAAGAACGGCAGCGCCCGGTAATTTTGTGGATATGAACGGCAGTATTCTCGGCACACACAGCGGAATTACACACTATACCGTAGGACAGAGAAAGGGTCTCGGAATCGCGTTCGGAGAGCCTAAATTCGTAGTAGGAATCAGACCGGAATCTAATGAGGTAGTGCTTGGCTCAAAGGAGGATCTGATGATACGTGAGGTCCTTATGGAGGATGTCAATTATATGGCGGTGGAGGATATAACAGAGCCTGTAAGGGCAGCCGGCAAGCTCCGCTATTCGCAGAAGGATGTACCATGTACTTTATATAAGGAGGGCAGCAGGCTACGTGCTGTTTTTGATGAGCCAATGCGTGCTGCTACACCGGGTCAGGCAGGCGTGTTTTACAGGGATGACTGTATTCTCTGCGGCGGAACGATAATTTAGAATTAACAGGCAGGAGCTTTCTTGCCTGTTTTTTAACTGTATCTTTACCATAAAGGTGTTATATTAAAATTTAACTGATTGTATTCGAAGGAGATTGCGAATGAGAAAAACAAATATTATTAAGAAAAATAAAATTCTGTATAATATTCTGATTTCGATTTTAATTCTTGCGGTGAGCTTTGGAATAAGTCTTATAGTGCAGAGAGTGTTCAGGATATCAGATTTTATATCAAGTATTTTTATTCTTGCGGTATTTCTTATTTCGCTTGTAACTGAGGGTTATGCCTATGGTATTGCAGCGTCTCTTGCAAGCGTTGTAATCAATAATTATGCTTTTACTTTTCCGTATTTTAAGCTGGATTTTCTGGAGGGCGGCAATATAATATCGGGGCTGATAATGCTTTCCGTTGCGATTATGACCAGTACGCTGACCACAAGAATGAAGAAGCAGGAGAAAATAAAAGAGAATGAAAAGCTTCGTGCAAACCTTCTCCGTGCTGTTTCACATGACCTCAGAACGCCGCTTACGACGATTTACGGCTCCTGTTCGGTTATCATTGAGAACTATGACTCAATCAAAAAAGAACAGCAGCTCAAGCTTTTAGGCGAAATAAGGGAGGATTCAGAGAATCTCATCAGAATGGTTGAAAATCTTCTGTCGGTAACAAAGGTTAATGATGCCAATGTAAGAATTGAGAAGACGGATACGGTTCTGGAGGAGCTCATTGATACGGTAATAATGAAATTTAAGAAAAGCTATCCGGATACGCAGATAGAGGTTAATATTCCCGAGGATTTTGTAAGCATTCCGATGGACTCAATTCTTATAAGACAGGTGCTTATCAATCTTATGGAAAATGCGGCAATTCATGCAGTGGGGATGACGAGACTTGAGTTAAATGTAAGACTTGAGGACGGCGGAGCAATATTTGAGGTTGCGGATAACGGCTGCGGAATTCCAAAGGACAGAGTTAACAATATTTTTTCGGGATATGTTGAGAGCATGAAGCGCCCTGCGGACGGAAGCCGCAATAATATGGGAATAGGACTTTCTGTCTGTCAGGCGATTGTAAGAGCACACGGAGGGGAACTTACAGCGGCCAACAGACCCGGAGGCGGAGCCGTATTTAGTTTTAAATTGGAAGCAGAGGGAATAGAGGATGAGCAATAAATATAAAATTCTTATAATAGAGGATGAGGCTAATATTTTAAGCTTTGTTGAAACGGTTCTGGTAGCTAATGAATACCAGACAATATCGGCAGGAACGGGAGTTATGGGCAGAACAATGTTTATGTCCTATAATCCTGATTTGATAATTCTTGATTTGGGACTGCCTGATATGGATGGTATGGATGTTATTAAATCCATAAGACAGGACAGCTCAGTGCCGATTATTGTTCTGTCGGCAAGGGCTGATGAACGGGATAAGGTTATGGCACTTGATTTGGGTGCCAATGATTATGTTACGAAGCCGTTTGGTACAGAGGAGCTGCTTGCAAGAGTACGTGCGGCACTCAGAAATACCTACTGCTTTATAAACGGCAAAACAGGACTTCGCGATAGCTTTAAGCTTATGGATATGGAAATTAATTATGACAAAAGGATAGTGTATCTGAACGGCAAGGATACCTATCTTACCAGAACGGAATATAATATTGTTTCGTTTTTGTCGGAGCATGCAGGCAAGGTGCTGACTTATGCGGCAATTATCAAAGCCGTTTGGGGTTACCCTGACGCAGGCAGCACGAAGAAGCTTCAGGTTAATATGGCAAACATCCGTAAAAAACTTGGTATGAAACCCGGAGAGAACAGCTATATTATTAATGAATTAGGCGTGGGTTACAGAATGAGAGAACAGAATGAAAAAGATTGATGTTAAAAACCATACTTTTGTCAGTGTAATAATCAGATTCCTATGGGGTATATTGGTCGGCTTCGGGGCGATTATGCCGGGAATCAGCGGCGGAACATTATGTGTTGCATTTGGAATGTATAAGCCCCTGATAGAGATTCTTGCCCACCCGGTTAAGGGAATGAAGAAACATGCCAAAGCGGTGCTTCCGTTTATAATCGGTGCTGCCGTTGGCTTTGTCGGACTGTCGGGACTTGCCGGATATCTGCTGGAAAAGAGCAGTGTTATAATGACCTGCATTTTTGCAGGATTTATTCTCGGAACCTTTCCTGAGCTTGTTAATGACGCAGGAGAGAAGGGAAGAGGAATTTCTTCATATATTGCAATGATTATAGGCTTTGTTGTAATGTTTGCGGTTCTTTTTGTCCTTAAAAGAGGAAATGCGGTAATGATTGAGCCGGGAATATGGTCATATCTGTTCTGCGGTCTCCTGTGGGGGTTAAGCTTTATTGTTCCGGGATTAAGCTCCTCTTCACTGCTTATGTTCTTCGGATTATATCAGCCGATGCTTGAGGGCATTTCGCGGTTTAATCCGTTGGTCATACTGCCCGTCGGAGGCGGTGCGGTGGCATGTGCAGTGCTGCTGTCAGGTGCCGTAAACAAAGCATTGGAGAAATTTTATGCCGTAATATCCCATTGCATAATCGGAATTGTTGCGGCAACTACAATAATGATTCTTCCTTCACGGGCGGAGCTTACCTCAAACATTGCCGCCGTTATATTGAGTATTGCCGGCGGAGCGGCGGTATCATATACACTCGGCAGAATGTGTTCAAGACTATTGAAAAAATAATTACACGGTTGTAAAATAGGCGTAATTATCATGATAACGAAAGGGTGTTCAAATGAAGAAGAAATTAATTCAGCCAATGATTCTGATAACCTTTGCGATAGTCCTGTACCTGGGACTCAGCAACAGTCAGATACTGGTAAATCTTCTGAAAAAGATTGTTGCAATATTTATTCCTTTTCTGATTGGCTTTGCGTTGGCATTTATTATGAATGTGCTGCTTCGCCTGCTGGAAAAGGGCTGGTGCAAAATATGGAGTAAATGCAGGAGTAAGTGGTATGAAAAGGCCAAAAGACCGCTATGTCTGGTTCTGACTGTATTGATTTTTCTGGGTGTTATTTTTGCATTGGTATTCATGGTTCTGCCGGAGATTATCAGCACGGGCGAGAATTTTGTTTCAATGCTGCCGGAATATATTAATAATCTCAATACATGGTGGGGAAAAATTCAGGGCACCCTGTCACATCATGGCGTAAGTCTGCCGGAGCTGTCGCTCAGTGCAGATAAAATAGCTGAGTTTATTACTCCGATTATCAATGAAAATAAGGATTTGCTTGTTAATAAAACACTTACGATTACAGGTTCAATCTTCTCAGGTGTAGTAAATATTGTACTTGCCTTTGCTTTTTCCATCTATGTTCTTGCACAGAAGGAGAAAATATGTGAGAGAACCAAACAGATTCTGTATGCTTTTTTTGCCGACAGAAAGGTTGATAAGGTTTTAAACTTTGCAAATCTTACTAATCAGACTTTTACAAATTTTATCAGAGGCCAGTTTACAGAGGCAGTTATTATCGGCGTATTATGCTTTATCGGCATGAAAATATTCCGGATGCCTTATGCGCCGATTATTTCGGTGCTCGTTGGCGCCACCGCACTTATTCCTATGGTTGGTGCATTTGTCGGTACTGTAATCGGTGCATTTTTAATACTGTTGGTTGAACCGATTAAAGCGGTATGGTTTGTGGTTTTCATTATTGTTTTACAGCAGGTTGAGGGTAATCTGATATATCCGAAGGTTGTCGGTAAATCCGTAGGACTTCCGGGAATCCTTGTATTGACGGCGGTTACAATAGGCGGCAATGCATTCGGACTTATCGGAATGCTGTTAAGTGTTCCTACCGTTGCGGTCCTGTACTGTCTTCTTAAGCAGGTTGTTGAGGCGAGACTTGGCAAAAAAGAACAGGCGGGGGTCAAAGAAACAGACACAGAGACGGATAACGAGGCTGTACCTTCAGAAGAAGGCTGATTTTAAGGAGGTAAAATTATGTCAAAAATTTATCAAAGTGCAGTGGAGTTAATCGGGAATACTCCGCTTGTAAGACTTGCGAATATAGAGAATAAATATAAGCTTAATGCTGTACTGCTCGCAAAGCTTGAATATCTTAATCCTGCCGGAAGCATTAAGGACAGGGTTGCAAGGGAGATAATTGAGGAGGCGGAGAATATGGGACGTCTTAAACCGGGCGGAACTATAATCGAGCCGACTTCCGGCAACACGGGTATCGGGCTTGCTTCCATTGCAGCGGTTAAAGGCTACAGAACGATTATTGTAATTCCGGATTCAATGAGTGTTGAGAGACGCAATATAATTAAAGCTTATGGTGCCGAAATTGTATTAACTGACGGTAAACTCGGAATGCAGGGAGCGATTGATAAGGCGGATGAGCTTCACAGAGAAATTGAGGGAAGCATTATCGCAGGGCAGTTCGTTAATCCTGCCAATGCAATGGCACATATAAAAACTACCGGACCGGAAATATGGCAGGATACTGACGGAGAGGTGGATATTCTTGTTGCAGGAGTGGGAACCGGAGGAACAATTACCGGCTGCGGAGAATATTTAAAAGAAAAGAAAAAAGATATTAAGATTATTGCAGTTGAGCCTGCTTCATCAGCAGTTCTGTCGGGCGGTACAAGCGGCTCGCACAAAATTCAGGGTATAGGTGCAGGCTTTGTGCCGGAGGTTCTTAACACCGGTATATATGATGAAGTTATTGCAGTCGGGGATTCGGATGCGATTGGTACAGCTAAAGAAATGGCACGTACTGAGGGTGTCCAGGCAGGAATATCTGCCGGTGCCGCACTTTATGCCGGTATTGAACTGGCACAAAGGGCAGAGAATGAAGGCAGGACCATTGTTGTTATTCTCCCTGACAGCGGAGACAGATATTATTCAACGGAGTTATTTATGTGAGCCCTCCGTCAGCAGTGATTATCTGACCTGTTACATAGGAATCAAATTGTGAAATATTATATATTATGTCAGCAGCTCCTGCCGGGGAAAGAAATTTTCCGGCAGGAATTTCATTTATAAGACTATCGCGTTCTTCGGGAGAAAGAAATCCGTTCATTTCAGTATCAATAACTCCAAAAGCAACAGCATTAACAGGAATATTACTTGGGGCAAGCTCTTTTGCAAGTGCTTTGGTAAAACTGTTTATTCCGCCCTTTGAGGCTGAATAGGCTGTCTCGCAGGAGGCACCCGTATTGCCCCACATTGAGGATACGTTAATAATACAGCCGTGCTGCTGCCTTACAAGGCTTGGAATTGCATGACGGCAGACGTTGAATACGGAGGTCAGATTGGTATTAATAACCTGCTGCCATTCATCGGGGCTCATGTCCTGCAAAAGTCCGATATACGAAATACCGGCATTGTTAATAATAATATCCGGCAGTGCATTCATCCGGGCAAGCTCATCAAACATTTCAGAAACTTCATTAAATTGTGAGACATCTTTAACAAGTGCAATGCATGGAACGTTATATGACAATATTTCGTTCTTAAGTTCCATAAGTTTATCACGGCTGGATTTGCAGTTGATAATTACCCCATAGCCCCCGCGTGCGAATTTTAGTGCGGTTTCCCTGCCGATTCCCCTTGAAGCACCGGTAATCAGAACATAAACGGACATATTTTTTCCCTCCAACAATCTGTTCAGTCAATTTATTGATATTGTAGCACAATTTTTTTCTGTAATAAATATCTTGACAATAATAAAATTGGTTATTTTGCATAAAAAATTAATTTTCGTTCGAAAAAATACAAATTTTTAAAAGATTTTTTTCGACCGGAAAAAACATTTTCTGACATGAGTTTTCCACAAAAACAAGCTCTACAACCTAGTAAAAATGGAGTTTTACCCGAAGTTATCCACATTATCCACAAAGTTTACATAAAATTATGGGGATAACTTCCCGTTTTTGCAAGACAAAAATTTGTTTTGTTAAAAACTCATAAATTGTTCAAAAAAACCAAAAAATGCACAAAAACTATTGACAAAAAAATTGTTAGAAAATTCTCTTTTTATGTTGATATATTTGCAAAAAATGTTATAATAAAACTGTATTCACTTTACAATTGTCAGACAATTCCGAAGTATGACAATGTGAATACAATTTAGTAGCAAAGGAGTTGGGCATCATGCGTTTTACAATCACAGGAAAGAATATCGATGTTACAGAAGGGTTACGCTCAGCAGTTTATGATAAGCTTGGCAAGCTGGGCAAGTATTTTGGAACAGACATTGAAGTAACAGTTACTTTGAGTGTCGAGAAGGAGAGACAGAAGATTGAAGTTACTATCCCGATTAAGGGAAGTATAATTCGTGCAGAAGAAGTAAGCAATGATATGTATGTATCAATTGACCTTGTTGAAGAGGTTATTGAGAGGCAGCTTAGAAAGTATAAGAACAAGATAATTGATTCTAAGCAGGCAGCACCTGAATTCAGTTCTTATTTTGTTAATAACGATTATGTTGAGGATGAACCTGAGATTAAGATTGTCAGAAGTAAGAGATTCGGAATTAAGCCTATGAATGCTGAAGAGGCATGCATACAGATGGAACTGCTGCAGCATAATTTCTATGTATTCTTTAATTCAGATACGGAAGAGGTTAATGTTGTATATAAACGTAAGAACAATACATACGGTTTAATTGAACCGGAATTGGACTAAGTTTAAAACGATTTTGGCACCACAGCAATGTGGTGCTTTTTTTCTTGAATAATTCCTTGTAACGTGGTAAAATACCTTTTATTAGTAGAAATTTACGTAAAATTTGAGAGGAATATATTTATCATGGGTTTATTTGAAAAGATGTTCGGTACACATAGCGAGCGTGAGATTAAGCGAATTACTCCGATGGTTGATAAGATTGAAGCTTTAAGACCTGTAATGATGGAGAAGTCAGACAGCGAGCTCCGTGGGATGACGGATAAGTTTAAGGAGAGATTAGCCAAGGGAGAGACTTTGGACAGTCTTTTGATAGAAGCATACGCTACCGTAAGAGAGGCAGCAAGACGTGTGCTTCATACAGAGCATTACAGAGTACAGCTTATGGGTGGTATCATTCTTCATCAGGGTCGTATCGCAGAGATGAGAACCGGTGAAGGTAAGACACAGACCTGTCTTCTTCCTGCATATCTGAATGCATTGGAGGGCAAGGGTGTTCATATCGTAACAGTTAATGATTATCTTGCAAAGCGAGACGCTGAATGGATGGGTCAGGTACATGAATTCCTTGGACTTAAGGTTGGTGTTGTTCTCAACTCTTCTTCCAAGGAGGAGCGTAAGGAAGCATATAATTCTGATATAACATATATTACAAATAACGAACTTGGATTTGATTACCTCAGGGACAATATGGTTATCTATAAGGAACAGCTTGTTCAGAGAGGTTTGCACTATGCGATTGTCGATGAGGTTGACTCGGTTCTTATCGATGAGGCAAGAACTCCTCTTATTATTTCAGGTCAGAGCGGAAAGTCCACAAGACTTTATGAGCTTTGTGACGTTCTTGCAAGACAGCTTGAGAAAGGTACTGAAACAGAGCTTACCAAGATGGCTGCCATTATGAAAGAAGACACAGAGGAAACAGGAGATTTCGTTGTTAATGAGAAGGATAAGGTTGTTAACCTTACTGAAAGAGGTGTTCATAAAGTTGAGCAGTTCTTCCATATTGATAACCTTGCAGATGCAGATAATCTTGAGATTCAGCACAATGTAATTCTTGCACTCCGTGCAAACTATCTCATGTTTAAGGATCAGGATTATGTTGTTAAAGATGACCAGATTCTTATTGTAGATGAATTTACCGGACGTATTATGCCGGGAAGACGTTATTCTGACGGACTTCATCAGGCTATTGAGGCTAAGGAGCATGTTAAGGTAAGACGTGAGAGCAGAACTCTTGCTACAATTACGTTCCAGAACTTCTTTAACAAATATGATAAGAAGGCAGGTATGACAGGTACTGCGCTGACAGAGGAGAACGAATTCAGAGAGATTTACGGAATGGACGTTGTAACAATTCCTACCAACAAGCCTGTAATCCGTATTGATAATAATGACGCCGTATACAAGACACGTAAGGAGAAACTTAATGCGGTTGTTAATGAAGTAGTTGAAGCTCATAAGAAGGGACAGCCTGTACTTGTAGGTACAATTACAATCGAGCAGTCCGAAGAGATTAGTGCAATGCTTAAGAGAAGAGGAATACAGCATACTGTATTGAATGCGAAGTTCCATGAGAAGGAAGCAGAGATTGTTGCACAGGCAGGTGTTCATGGTGCAGTTACAATTGCTACTAACATGGCAGGCCGTGGTACTGATATTAAGCTTGATGATGAAGCTAAGGCAGCAGGAGGTCTTAAGATTATCGGTACGGAGAGACATGAGTCAAGACGTATTGATAATCAGTTGAGAGGCCGTTCAGGCCGTCAGGGAGATCCGGGTGAGTCAAGATTCTATATCTCACTTGAGGATGATTTGATGAGACTTTTCGGTTCAGAGAGACTTATGTCTGTATTTAATACATTAAAGATTCCTGAGAATGAACAGATTGAACATAAAATGCTTACCTCAGTTATTGAGAAGGCACAGCAGAAAATCGAGAACAACAACTTTGGTATTCGTAAGAATCTTCTTGAATATGACCAGGTTAACAATGAACAGCGTGAGATTATTTATGAAGAGAGAAGAAGAGTTCTTGACGGAGAAAATATGCGTTCATTTGTTATGAAGGCTATTTCTGAAAGAGTTGAGGCGATTGTTAATTCATGTATCAGCGATGAGCTTTCACCTGAGGAGTGGAATCTTGCTGAACTGAATGCAATGCTTATTCCGGTAATTCCGGTTGAGCCTGTTACAGATGTTTCTTCTTATTCTAAGAAGGACCAGCTTATTCATGAGATTAAGGAGCAGGCGGTTAAATTATATGAAGCTAAGGAAGCAGAGGTTCCTGATGCTGAACAGATGAGAGAAATTGAGCGAGTAATTCTTCTTAAGGTTATTGACCATAAGTGGATGGAGCATATTGATGATATGGACCAGATGCGTCAGGGTATAGGACTTCAGGCATTCGGTAACAGAAATCCGATTGTTGAGTATAAGATGGTCGGCTATGATATGTTTGACGCAATGACGGCTTCCATTCAGGAGGATACTGTTAAGCTTCTTCTTCATGTTAAGATTGAACAGAAGATTGAGAGAGAAGAGGTTGCAAAGGTTACGGGAACCAATAAGGATGACAGCCTTGCAAAGGCTCCTGTTAAGAGAGAAACCAAGAAGATTCAGAGAAATGATTTATGTCCTTGCGGAAGCGGACAGAAATACAAGAACTGCTGCGGCAGGAATGCTTAATTCGTTATTTAATGAGAAACCTGTAATGCAGGTTTCTCATTTCATAGAATAAGACTTTATTAAATAAAAGGTGGTGAAATAATGGTAGAGCTTGACCAGTACAGATATGAGCTTTCAGGTTACACCGGACCATTAGAAGAATTGAGGGATTCACTTTGACCTCGCTAATAAGGCAAAGCGAATAGAAGAAATTGAGAAACATATGGAGGAGCAGGGCTTTTGGGATAATCCTGAGAAGTCACAGGCTGTACTTAAGGAACTAAAAACACTTAAGGATTCCTTCATGAACTATAATGAGCTTGCTGCGATGAAAGAGGATATTGAAACTCTCATGGAAATGATAGAAGAGGAAAATGATGTATCAATGGTCGCAGAAGTAGCGGATATGATGGAAAAGTTTACGACAAGATTTGACAGTGTAAGAATCAGCACTCTTCTTTGTGATGAGTATGACAACTGTAATGCAATTTTGAGGCTGAATGCAGGTGCCGGAGGAACAGAGAGCTGTGACTGGGCGTCAATGCTGCTTCGAATGTATAACAGATGGGCTGACAGTAAGGGGTATACAGTGGAGACACTGGATTATCTTGACGGAGACGAGGCAGGAGTTAAGTCCGTAACAATACAGATTAACGGTGAAAATGCATACGGTTATCTCAAATCTGAGAAGGGTGTGCACAGACTGGTAAGAATTTCGCCGTTCAATGCCAATGGCAAGAGACAGACCTCTTTCGTATCCTGTGATGTAATGCCGGATATTGAGGACGACATAGATATAGAGATTAACGAAGATGATTTGCGGATTGATACCTACCGTTCAAGCGGTGCCGGAGGACAGCATATTAATAAAACATCTTCGGCAATCAGAATTACACATCTTCCGACGGGAATTGTGGTTCAATGTCAGAATGAGCGTTCGCAGCACCAGAATAAGGATAAGGCAATGCAGATGTTAAAGGCTAAACTTTATCTTCTGAAGCAGCAGGAGAATGCAGAGAAGGAGGCTGCGATACGTGGCGAGGTAAAAGAGATTGGATGGGGCAATCAGATACGAAGCTACGTACTTCAACCGTATACAATGGTTAAGGACCATAGAACAAATGCAGAGTCGGGCAACGCACAGAGTGTACTTGACGGCAATATTGATTTGTTTTTAGGTGAATATTTAAAGTGGATTCATAAATCAACCAACGAGGAGGAATAATTATGGCAGTGTTTCAACCGGTAGTATTTAAACTTAATGAGGAAAGATATGGCGTTGATATACAATATGTTAACGGTATAGAAAGAGAACAGACGATTATTCGTATTCCGAATACCTCGTCAACAATTAAGGGGATTATAAATCTCAGAGGAGAGGTTATTCCGGTAATTGACCTTAAAGCAAAATTTGCAACTCCGGGAGCACCGAAGGCAAAGACAGAATTGATAATTGTTAATGTTGAGACAGGACGTCTTGCTCTTGAGGTTGACGGTGTTGATGAAATTCAATATATTGATATAGAGAATATCGTTGAAATGCCTGTAATTGCCAAGGGCGAAGGTGTTGAATATTTCGAAAAGATTGCTAAGGTAAACGGAAATCTTATTATAATGATTAATCCGCATAAACTTTTATCCGATGCTGAAGCGGAGCATGTGGAGTCATTAACAAATTCAGCAGAATAATTTTAAATAGTCAGGAGATAAAGAAAAAATGGTAAACATTGCAGTATTAGGATATGGTACAGTAGGTTCAGGAGTTGTTGAGGTTTTAAGAACCAATGAACAGTCAATTAACAACAGGGCAGGACAGGATATTAACCTTAAATATGTCCTTGATCTCAGGGATTTTCCGGGAGACCCTGTTGAGAAGATTCTTGTGCATGATTATGATACTATTCTTAATGATGATGAGGTTGATATTGTTGTAGAGGTTATGGGTGGAGTTAATCCTGCATACCAGTTTGTTAAATCTGCACTTTTAAAGGGCAAAAGCGTATGTACCTCTAATAAGGAGCTTGTTGCAAAACATGGTGCGGAGCTTCTTGAAATTGCAAAGGAGAATAACATTAACTTCCTTTTTGAAGCCAGCGTAGGCGGCGGAATTCCTATTATCAGACCACTCAACCAGTCACTTACGGCTGATGAGATAATGGAAATTTCAGGAATCCTTAACGGAACGACTAACTATATTTTGACCAAGATGTCTAAGGAAGGACTTGCATTTGATACGGTTCTGAAGGAGGCACAGGATTTGGGCTATGCAGAGCGTAATCCTGAGGCGGACGTAGAGGGCTATGACGCATGCAGAAAAATAGCAATTCTTTCTTCACTTGCATGCGGACATCAGGTTGATTATGAAGATATCTATACTGAAGGTATTACCAAAATTACTGATACTGATTTTAAATATGCTAAGGAACTTGGAGTTTCAATTAAGCTTATCGGAAGCAGCAAACGTATCGGAGACGGCTTCTGTGCAACAGTTGCTCCTAAGATGATTGCAAATGACCATCCTCTTGCAGGAGTTAACGGCGTTATGAATGCTATTTTTGTTAAAGGAAATGTTCTCGGAGATGTAATGTTCTATGGTGCGGGAGCCGGTAAACTTCCTACTGCAAGTGCGGTTGTATCGGACGTTGTTGACGCTGTTAAACATATGGGAAGAAATATTATGACTATCTGGAACACCAAGAAAATGGAGCTTGTTGATAAGGAAGAGGTTTCTACAAGATTTTTTGTACGTTTCGAGGGTAATGCAGATGACAGACTTGCCGGAATAGAGGCAGTTCTCGGAAAGGGCGAGATTGTTAAAGCGGCAGGGGTTGAAGGTGAATTTGCTTTTATAACAGGTGAGATTACCGAAAAGACATATACAGAGGCAGCAAAGCAGCTTAATGGTATCATTTCAATGATACGTTATGAGAAATAACGGAGGAACGGCGATGAAATATGTTGTAATTCTTGGAGACGGAATGGCTGATGAGCCTATTGAGAGCCTTGGAGGCAGAACAATACTTGAGGCAGCCAATACTCCTTATATGGATATGCTTTCTAAGGTTTCCGAAATAGGAATGGTGCATACGGTTCCGGACGGAATGGCACCGGGAAGTGATACGGCGAACCTTTCAGTACTGGGATATGACCCAAAGATATATTATTCAGGACGTTCACCGCTTGAAGCCCTGAGTATCGGTGTACCGATGAAGGATACGGATATTGCACTTCGCTGCAATATCGTTACAATCTCGGAGGACGACCTTCCTTATGCAGAGAAGACAATAATTGACCACAGTTCAAGCGAAATTTCTACTGAAGACTGTGCTGTTCTGCTTGAAGCTGTCAGGGCAGAGCTTGAGGATGATATTTTTAAATTCTATCTAGGAACAAGCTACAGACATTGTACAATATGGAGCAATGGAGAGGTTGTGCCTCTTACACCTCCGCATGATGTTCTCGGACAGACAATCGGACAGTATCTTCCACAGGAAGCAAGACTTCGTGAAATGATGGAAAAGAGCTACGAGATTCTTAAGAATCATCCTATTAATATTGAACGTAAGGCTAAGGGGCTTAATCCTGCCAATTCGTGCTGGTTCTGGGGTGCCGGAACCAAACCTGCACTGTCATCCTTCTATGAGAAGACCGGCAAGAAGGGTGTTATGATTTCGGCAGTTGATTTATTAAAGGGAATTGCTGTAGGTGCCGGAATGACTAATATTATTGTTCCGGGTGCTGACGGAACCTTACATACCAATTATGAGGGCAAGGCGAACGCAGCAGTTAAGGCTCTTACAGAGGATGGATTTGATTTTGCATATATACATGTTGAGGCTCCGGATGAGATGGGACATCAGGGAAGTATTGAACGTAAACTTAAAGCAGTTGAGAACCTTGATGAACGTGTTATCAGGCCTGTTGTGGAAGGGCTTAAGGCAAGCGGCGAGGATTTCAGGGTTGTAATTACACCTGACCATCCGACCCCTATCCGTGTGAGAACACATGTGGCTAAGCCTGTACCGTTTTTATTATATGACAGTACTAATCTGCTTGATCGTACATGGAATTATAATGAAAAAGAAGCAGAGGAATCCAAAAATTATATCGCAAATGGCCATCAACTGATTGACAAATTGTTTGAAAAGTAATATAACCTTAATCAGTCGATTAAAAAAGCGAGATAGCTATTGGAGGATAGAAGAAATGGTAAAAGTAACAAAATTCGGTGGCAGTTCACTTGCCAGTGCAGAGCAGTTTCGTAAGGTAGCAGGCATTATTCTTGCTGACCCTTCAAGAAGATATGTTGTACCGTCTGCACCGGGTAAGAGATTTGCAGAGGATGTTAAGGTAACAGATATGCTTTATGCATGTTATAAGGCAGCTGTTAAGGGACAGAATTTTGAAGAGAAATTTGAAGAAATTAAAGCAAGATATAATGGAATTATCAGTGAACTGGGTATGGACCTTTCATTAGAGAAGGAATATGAAGCAATTGCAGCAGGCTTTAAAGGTCGTGCAGGACGTGACTATGCAGCGTCAAGAGGAGAATTCTTAAATGGTATTATCCTTGCAAAATATCTTGATTATGAATTTATTGACGCAGCAGATGTAGTTTTCTTTAATGAAGACGGAAGCTTTAATAATGATATGACCAATGAGGCACTCCGTGACAGACTTGAGGGCGTTGAGAAGGCTGTAATTCCGGGCTTCTATGGTTCAACACCTAACGATACAATCAAGACCTTTTCACGTGGCGGTTCAGATATAACAGGTTCAATTGTTGCAGCAGCAGTTAAGGCAGATTTATATGAGAACTGGACTGATGTTTCAGGCTTTATGATTGCTGACCCTAGAATTATTGACAATCCTGCTTCAATTAACACCATTACCTATAAGGAACTCCGTGAGCTTTCTTACATGGGTGCAACAGTTCTCCATGAGGACGCTATTTTCCCTGTCCGTAAGGAAGGAATTCCGATTAATATTAAGAATACAAATGCACCTGATGACCCGGGTACAATGATTGTAGAGAGTACTTCTAAGAAGCCTGAGTATGTAATTACCGGTATTGCAGGTAAGAAGGGCTTCTCAGCAGTTAATATTGAGAAGGATATGATGAACTCAGAGGTCGGTTTCGGACGTAAGGTTCTTGAACAGTTTGAGAAGCAGGGGCTTTCTTTCGAGCATATGCCTTCAGGAATTGATACAATGACAATTATTGTTCAGCAGTCTGAATTTGAAGAGAAGGAGCAGGAAATCTTAGCAGGTATCCACAGAAATGCTTCTCCGGATTCTATAGAGATTGAGCCTGACCTTGCACTCATCGCAGTAGTAGGCCGTGGTATGAAGTCTGTTAAGGGTACTGCACTCAGAATTTTTGAGGCACTTGCCCGTTCAGAGGTTAATGTTAAGATGATTGACCAGGGTTCAAGTGAGTTAAATATCATCATCGGTGTTCTTGAGGATGAATTTGAGACAGCATTTAAGGCAATTTACAATGCATTTGTAAAATAATTTTAATTAATGGTTTTCACTTCGGAGAGTTAATCTCCGGAGTGTTTTCTTTTTTACGGCTTCATTTTTACGGGTTATTTTTATCCGATGAACACTGCTTGATTAGTTTGGAATAATGGATTATAATTAAATAGAATATCTATATAAATGGAGGCTGATTATGAAGGCACAATTTAAGGTTAATATAACTGTTAAGGATATGTATGCTTTTTTAATTAATAATACATACAGAAAATTCAGCGGATTTGTTTGGATAATATTCAGTCTGATTGTTATCGGAGTTATAATATTTACATGGGGAGATATTAAGCTTGTTAATTCAATCTGCCTCATTTTACTTGCGTCATTATATACAATAATTCACCCGTTGATTTTGTATGCAAGAGCTAATGCACAGATTAAGAATAATGATTATTTTAAACAGACTCTGGATTATACCGTGGATTCAAACGGAATTAAAGTAAGCCAGAAAGAGGAGTCCACTACAATTAAATGGGATGAGATGTGGAAGGCTGTCAAATACGGCGGGGTGGTTGTGGTTTATGTGTCAACAATCAGAGCTTTTATTCTTCCGATACGCTGCATCGGTGACCAGTATAATAATTTTGTTGAAGCAGCAGTACAGGGACTCGGTTCCAAATGCCATTTAAGAAAGAAGTAAAATAATGATAATAGAATCAATGTCGCCGGAAATAACGGCGGAGCTTGGAAACAGAATAGGCAGGCAGGTTAAGCCGGGAGACATTATCTGTCTTACGGGAGATTTGGGAGTAGGAAAGACTGTTTTTACACAGGGGCTTGCCAAAGGACTTGGAATTAGTGAACCGGTTAACAGTCCGACATTTACTCTTATTCAGGAATATGATGAGGGCAGACTGCCGTTATATCATTTTGATGTGTACAGAATATCCGGACCATGGGATATGGATGACCTTGGCTATGAGGATTATTTCTATGGAGACGGCGTATGTCTGGTGGAGTGGGGTAATCTTATCGGGGAACTTCTTCCGGACAATACAATTTATGTAACCATTGAAAAAGACCTTGAGAAGGGCTTCGATTATCGTAAAATAACAGTTTCAAAGGATTTTGAATAGAATATGAAGATACTTGCAATAGAAGCGTCATCATTAGTGGCATCGGTTGCCATTCTTACTGATGATATTATTACAGCTGAATACACAATGAATCACAAAATAACTCATTCACAGACACTTATGCCTATGATTGATGAAATAGTTACAAGAACTGAGACTAATCTTAAGGAATTGGATGCAGTCGCCGTATCGGGAGGGCCGGGTTCTTTTACCGGATTAAGAATAGGCTCTGCAACCGGCAAAGGACTTGGACAGGCACTTAATATTCCGCTTATCCATGTACCGACACTTGATTCAATGGCATACAATGCTTTCGGGTATGACGGGCTTGTGTGCCCGATTATGGACGCAAGGCGTTCGCAGGTGTATACGGGTATATATTCTTTTGAAAATAATAAGCTTGTAACACATCTTTCAAGCAGTGCGATTTCAATTGAGGAGCTGGTTTTAAAGCTTAACGGAATGGGAAGAAGAGTTATGTTTATCGGAGACGGAATTCCGGTATTCAGTCAGTTAATAGATGAAACGGCTTCCTTTGAGCATTGCTGTGCACCTGCTAATATGAACAGACAGCGGGCTGCAAGTGTTGCAGTACTGGGAGCACAATATTTTGCAGAGGGCAGAGTCGAGGCTGCTGAAATGCATCTGCCTGAATATTTAAGAGTTTCACAGGCTGAGCGTGAACGTGAATTAAGACTTGCAGGAGAGAAATAATGTCAATTACGGTCAGAATTTCAACAGAGGATGATGTGGAGGCAATCGCATGCATTGAGAGAACGGCTTTTTCAATGCCATGGTCGGTCAATGCATTTACTGACGCAGTAAAATCACGGAATTATATTTATCTTACTGCACTTGAGGATAATCAGATTGTAGGATATGCAGGCTGCACTGTTGCAGGAGATGAAGGCGATATTACCAATATTGCCGTAACGGAAGAATGCCGGGGATGCGGAATCGGAGAAATGCTTATGAGGAAGCTTTTGGAGCAGGCATGTTCTGCCGGAGTTATGCAGCTCTTTCTGGAGGTCAGGGAGAGCAATAAGGCTGCACGAGCATTATATGCTAAGACAGGATTTGAAATAACAGGGGTACGAAAGAATTTTTATCAGAAGCCTGCAGAGAATGCAATTCTGATGAAATGGAATAAAATATAACAGAATGAGGATTATTGAATGCTTGATATTTGCTTACTTGGAACAGGAGGAATGATGCCTCTTCCGAACAGATGGACAACTTCATTACTGACAAGATATAATGGAAGTTCTCTGCTTATAGACTGCGGAGAGGGAACACAGGTTGCATTAAAGAACAGCGGTTGGAGTTTTAAGCCAATTGATATTATCTGCATAACACATTTTCATGCAGACCATATTGCAGGGCTTCCGGGTTTTCTGCTTACAATGGGCAATGCTGAGAGAACAGAGGATTTGCTTATAATAGGTCCTAAGGGAGTTGAGAAGGTGGTTAATTCTCTTAGGGTAATTGCGCCGGAACTGCCTTTTCAGATTAAATTCCATGAACTGTCAGAAGATTTTGAAACAATTGAAGCTAACGGATATATTATAGATGCTTTTAAGGTTTATCACAGAGTAACCTGTTATGGTTATAATATCAGAATTAACCGTCAGGGGAAATTTGACGCTGATGCTGCCAGAAAACTTGATATACCTCTTAATTGCTGGAACAGATTGCAGAAGGGAGAGGTTATTGAGGCAGAAGGAAGAGTTTTTACACCGGATATGGTGCTTGGGCCGCCGAGAAAGGGCATTAAGCTAACTTACTGTACCGATTCAAGACCTGTGGCGGCAATCGCAGATAATGCAAAGGGAGCAGACCTTTTTATCTGTGAAGGAATGTATGGGGAACCGGGTAAGGAAGCCAAAGCAAAAGAATACCGTCATATGACAATGTATGAGGCAGCCAAGCTTGCCAGAACAGCAGAGGTTAAGGAAATGTGGCTCACACATTACAGCCCGTCATTAGTAAGGCCGGAGGAATATCTTAATCAGGTAAGGTCGGTTTTTGAAAGAACAAAAATGCCGAGGGATGGCTGGAATAAAACTATAGATTTTATTGATGAATAGCATAGGAGGGATAATTATGAAGAAAGCATGGAACAAAGCGAGAAAACCCGTTATACTCACTTTAACGGCATTGGCAGTGATTGCACTGTTTTATTTCTGTGCAAGAAGACAGATTGATAACAATGAGAAAATCTCCGCTGAAAATGAAATTACCAAGCTTATAAACAGAGATTTGGAGCTTAATTATCCCTCAACACCTAAGTCGGTGGTTTCGTTATACAGTGATATTATCTCTGTTCTCTACAAGGAGGACTGCACAGAGGACCAGATTGAGCTTCTTGCAAAACAGGCAAGAGGACTTTTTGACGAGGAGCTTTTGCAGCTTAATGAATACGAAGGCTATATGGACAGACTGAAGATTGAGCTGGAACTTTATGAAAATGCCGACAGGTATATTTCAGGCTATGAGGTCGAGAGCGGCTATAATATTGAATATTTTAAAATCAAACAGGATTCCTATGCCCGCATTGCAGTCAAATATTATGTAAGAGAGGGCAAAAATTTAATAAGTATTTATGAAGAATATACGTTAAGAGAGGATGAGGACGGCAACTGGAAGATTCTTTATTGGGAATTGGCAGATGCGTCTTCAATGGAGGAATAAAGTGAAAGATGTTATAATTCTTGCAATAGAAAGCTCCTGCGACGAGACTGCGGCCGCTGTTGTGAAGAACGGCAGAGAAGTCCTGTCCAATGTCATATCATCTCAGATTGCTCTCCATACACTGTATGGAGGAGTTGTGCCTGAGATTGCGTCAAGAAAGCATATGGAGCAGATTAATCAGGTTGTTGCACAGGCATTGGAGGAGGCACAGCTGTCGCTTGAGGATATAACTGCAATTGCAGTTACTTATGGCCCGGGACTTGTGGGTGCGCTTCTTGTTGGAGTATCGCACGCAAAGGCTCTGGCTTATGCGTCAGGCAGGCCTTTAATCGGTGTACACCATATAGAGGGACATATTTCAGCTAATTATATAGAAAATCCGGATTTGGAGCCGCCGTTTGGGTGCCTTGTTGTATCAGGCGGACATACACACCTTGTTAATGTAAAGGGCTATGGTGAGTATGAAATACTTGGTAAGACCAGGGATGACGCAGCAGGAGAGGCTTTTGATAAGGTGGCGAGAGCTGTAGGATTAGGCTATCCGGGTGGACCGAAGATAGATAAACTTGCAAAAGAGGGTAATCCTGATGCAATAGAATTCCCGCGTGCAAAAATATCCGATTCACAATATGATTTCAGCTTCAGTGGTATTAAATCAGCAGTATTAAATTATATTAACCATTGTGAAATGAAAAATGAAGAATGTAACAAAGCAGATTTGGTTGCTTCATTTCAGAAGGCGGTGGTTGATGTACTTGTTGACCATGCAATGCAGGCAGTCAGGGAATTTCATTTTGAAAAGCTGGCAATTGCCGGAGGAGTAGCTTCTAATTCAGCACTCAGAGCGGCAATGAAGGAAGCTTGTGATAATAATGGAATTAAGTTTTACCATCCTTCACCGATATTGTGTACGGATAATGCTGCCATGATAGGTGCAGCAGCATATTATGAATATCTGGCAGGAAGCCGTGCCGGACTTGATTTGAATGCCGTACCGAATCTTAAACTGGGAGAACGATAGAATGAGTATTAATACTGCAATTGTACTTGCCGGCGGCAGCGGAAGCAGAATGCAGAGCCGGGTTCCGAAGCAATATATAAATATTAATGATAAACCCATAATATTTTATTCTCTGTCTGTTTTTCAACAGACGGAGTTTATTGATAATATTGTTTTGGTAACAAGGACAGAGGATGTTGAATTCTGCCGCAGGGAAATTGTGGATAAATATAATCTGACTAAGGTTTCGCACATCGTGTCAGGGGGTATGGAGCGGTATCTGTCCGTATATAACGGCCTGCAGAAGTGTACAGACAGCGATTACGTTTGGATTCATGACGGTGCAAGACCGTGCGTGAGTATTGATTTGCTGGAGCGTTTGCAAAAAACTGTTATTGAGTATAAGACTGCCATTGCGGCTGTTCCATCAAAAGATACCATAAAAATAGCAGATGATAACCGGTTTGTTAAAAATACACCGGACAGAAGTCATGTATGGAATATTCAGACACCTCAGGTTTTCAGAACAAAAGAACTTGCCAATGCATACGAATGTCTTATGTCCTGTGAAGAATATCCTGTAATTACAGATGATGCAATGATTATGGAGCAGTTTGGAGATGTTCCCGTAAGGCTTGAAATGGGCGATTACACTAATATTAAGGTCACAACTCCGGAGGATATTGCATTAGTAAAAAATTATTTGAAAAAAATTTAAAAATAGTGTTGACATATCAAAAGTATTTTGATAGAATAACAACTGTCGCTGAAACAGTACTACAGAAAATACTGAATAGTGAACATGGAGAGGTACCGAAGTGGTCATAACGGGGCGGTCTTGAAAACCGTTTGTCTTCACGGGCGCATGGGTTCGAATCCCATCCTCTCCGCTAATTAAAACCACTTGCTTTATGAAGTGGTTTTAATAATGTAAAAATACATTATTTTGAATCGGCAATTGGAGAAGTACCCAAGAGGCTGAAGGGACACCCCTGGAAAGGGTGCAGGTCGTTAACGCGGCGCGAGGGTTCAAATCCCTCCTTCTCTGTTCCTTGTCTTAGGACAAGAAATACAACTTCAAAACTTTTTCAAAAAAAGTTAAAAAACTTGTTGACAAAGTTAAAAAGATGTTGTAATATGAATAAGCTGTCGCTCGCGAAAGCGAAAGCAAAGAACCTTGATAACTAAACAGTGAAACAACCCTGAAAATTTCAAAATAAATTTTCATTTAAGTCGAAAGACGAACATTCAAGAAACGGATGAACTTAGTAAAAGCTAGCTCATCTGAGTCACAAACTTATTTAGAGAGTT
>JBGVLM010000002.1:0-39866 GCA_045124255.1 Butyrivibrio sp.
CCAATCTGTTATAATTAATCATGCAAAAACACTCCTTTGTTTTATTTATTTTGTCGTGATTTAATTATAACATTAGTGCAGTGTTTTTGCTTTTTTATTTTGGATGTGATTTAGCTTCTGAAAAAATGGGGAAACTCAAATTGATTATCGCATTTACTTTTGTTCCGCTTCGTGGTATAGTAGGTACTGATACGTAACTAAAACCAGAATGTACAAAAACCCATTAAATCAAGGTTTTTAAGGAGGAAATACAAGAAATGAAATTAGGTATTGTTGGATTGCCAAACGTTGGAAAGAGTACTCTTTTCAATTCATTAACAAAGGCAGGTGCCGAATCTGCCAACTATCCATTCTGTACAATAGACCCGAATGTAGGTGTTGTATCCGTTCCGGATGAGCGTCTTGGGCTTCTTGCCAGGCTTTATGATTCAGCCAAAATAGTTCCGGCCGTAATCGAATTTGTAGACATTGCAGGTCTTGTAAAGGGCGCGTCAAAGGGCGAAGGTCTCGGTAACCAGTTCCTCTCCCACATCCGCGAAACAGACGCAATCGTACATGTTGTAAGATGTTTTGAAAACACTAACATTGTTCATGTTGACGGTTCAATTAACCCGTTAAGAGATATCGAGACAATCAATCTTGAATTAATCTTTTCAGATATCGATATTATCGAAAGAAGAATTGCAAAGGTTTCAAGAGGTGCCCGCAACGATAAGGCTCTTGCCAAGGAATTATCACTCCTTGAGGCATTAAAAGCACATCTTGAAGATGGCAGGGCCGCACGTACCTATGTGCCTGCAGATGATGATGAACAGGCATTACTCGGAACCTATGACCTTCTTACCTTCAAGCCTGTTATATATGCTGCCAATGTAAGCGAAGACGACCTTGCGGATGATGCTGCTTCTAATGAATATGTTGCAATCGTACGCAAATTTGCCGAAGAGGAAGGCAGCGAGGTATTCGTTGTATGTGCTCAGATTGAAGAGGAGATTTCAGAGCTTGATGATGATGAGAAAAAGATGTTCTTAGAGGATTTAGGCTTATCTGAATCAGGTCTTGATAAATTAATCAAAGCAAGCTACAAATTGCTTGGTTTAATCAGTTTCCTTACGGCAGGACCTACAGAGACAAGGGCATGGACCATCAAAAAGGGTACCAAGGCACCGGGAGCTGCCGGCAAAATCCACAGCGATTTTGAAAGAGGCTTCATCAAGGCCGAGGTTGTATACTATCAGGATTTACTCGACTGCGGCACCTACGCAGCTGCCAAGGAAAAGGGTCTTGTCGGTATCGAAGGCAAGGAATATGTTGTTAAGGACGGCGACGTAATTCTTTTCAGATTTAACGTCTAAGCACATTTTTTGTGGATAAAATCTTGTAATTATTGGGAACTGTTGGTTGTATGTGGCAGTTCCCAATTTGCGTTTTACCCCTACTTTACCCCTACCCATTATTTCCATTCAGTAATTTACAACATTATCCAGTTTTAAAATTTCATTATGTTTTAAATCCTTTAGCACGTGCGTATAGGTGTCTGCTGTCTGCTTAATAGAAACATGACCGAGAAAATTTTGCATAACACGTACATCAACATTGTTCTCCGCTCCTCTGGTGGCAAAGGTATGTCTTAGACAATGTGGGTGTAATCCGCTGACTCCTATTTTGTCACAAATGGAGTTAAAAGTTCTCAGCATATTATTTGGACCAAGTGGTCTTCCTAATTTTGTGCAAAATACAAGGTCATCATCTTCGTATGCTATGCTTGCTTTTTCTTTGTTTACTTTTTGTTGTTTTTGAACATCAAGAAGTATTTTAATAGCGGTTTCGTTGAGTGGAATGGTGCGTTCACTGGCTTCTGTTTTGGTTGTGCCAAATTCTAAATGCCATATTTCATCAGGCTTATCAGGGTCTTTAACTTTGCGAAGTGTTCTTGTAACTTTTAATTGCTTTTTCTCAAAGTTGATATCATTCCATTTAAGTCCAAGTAGTTCTCCAAGACGCATACCTGTGCAAAGGTCGAAAATAAATAATTCCCCCATATAGGTTTCTTTTGCTTGTTCCACAAAAGCATTTTGTTGTTCCAATGTTAGTACATTTATTTTGGGCTTTGGATTTTTGGGGAGTTTGACCCTATCAGCAACGTTCCGAACAATTAGTCCATCGTCTACAGCAGTTTCTAAAGCATTACTTAATAATTTGAATACATCTATTACTGTAGATGGTGCTAACCCCTTATCGGTCAGACTATTAACAAATTTTTGAATGATATCTTGTCTGAGTGCTTTGAGTTTATAATGACCAATCGCTGGCTTAATATGATTTCTTACTTTGGCTGAATAGTTGATATAGGTGGTAGGCTTTACAAAACGCTTTTTGTATTCAAGCATATAATAATCAATCCATTCATTTAGCGTCATTTCTGTAGGATTCGTAATCAGACCTTTTTGCAAATTATTCAGTAGGTCTGTCATTTTGGCAGATACTTCTTGCCTTGTTTTTCCATATATGGATTTTCTGTTTTGTTTTCCGTTGGCTAAGATACCAACAGTAACACGTGCTTCCCAAGTTCCGTCTGCACGTTTACGAATGGAACCCTCATTTTGTCCTCTCTTTTTTGCCATAGACTATTCATCTCCTTGATTATTCTTCAATTATTTGTTCCACAGTTTTATGGCTTTCATTGTCTATATAGTTCAATTCATTTCTTAAAGCAGACATAAAATGAAATCTTTTGTTTCGATGTTTTTTAGCAATTTCTTCAGTATAAGAATTTTGAGTTTGCTGCTCTGTTGCTATAAGACAAGAATCTATTAGTGATGAAAAAGCATTGAAGAATGTAATGGCAGAATGATGAAACTGTGCCTTGCCGTTCAAATCCTTTCCTACCCATTTAGCTGTGCTAACAAATATATCTAGCCAATGGATTCTTACTGGCTCTGGAATAGAAAATAGCATTTCTGCCAATTTAGAAATACTCTCGTCAAATTCGATTTGTTTGCTGGAATTACTGTGTTCAGTCAATCCCATTAAGTAATCTGTACTGCAATTAAGAGCATGAGCCATTTTGATAATAACATCGACATCGGGAGAGTGTTTTCCGCTTTCATAGTTACTCATAGATTGTCTGGAAATGCCAATCATATCTGCAAATTGTCCTTGTTTTATGCCTTGCTGTTCCCTTAGTGTTTTCAAACGGTTTCCAAAGTTCGAAAATTTATATTCATTCATGGTATCAAACCTCCTTGGCTTTATTCTATAACTTTTTCAAAGAAAAGTAAATATATCTTTACAAATATTTCGTAAAATGATTTCGTAAAAATATATTGACAATGCAAAAGAAACGTTATAATATGCAATAAATACAGAAATGTAAAGAAATATTAACAAGAAGGAGAGCGAAATGAGAACGTACTATTCCGAAGAATCATTACCACTAATACTGCAAGCAAAAGACATTCAAGCAATTTTAGGAATTTCAAAAGGAAAAACCTATGAACTGATGAACTCCAGAGATTTTCCCACTATTTTTCTGGATAAAAGAATGGTTGTACCTAAAGATAAATTTTTTGAATGGCTGTACCAAGATAGGAGAAAGGTCAAAAGAGTACCCATTTTTTTGAGTAGATAGTTTAGAACAACGCTTAATGAAAAAGATTATGGAGGTAGATTATGAGACATATTTTGCAAAGAATCAAATTGGACGATATGGTTGAAATAAGAAATGATAAGGCACAACGGGCACAGCAGTTGATAAGAACAATTCGTTCTGAATTGAAAAGATGTAGTGTCTATTATAATAGCTTGGGAAAATATGAAGAATTACAAGTAATTAACAATTCTGGAAGATTGATTGGATTTGTGGACGGGAATGACTTTTTGTTGGATTGCAATTATATATTTAACCAAATGATAATGAAATATGGAGAAGAAAATGATTTTTTGTTTGATATGGATAAAAAGTCATACTTTTCCGATTTTTTCCGTTCTGGTATTATTAAGCCATATTCTTTAGGACGGAGATATTACAAAGCTGGAGAGGAATATTTTGATGTTATTTGTTTTCGCATATCTAATTCGGTTGTCAATTTTGACATCCGCAACAAAATAACATATGAGATATAGAGAATGATATTCCGTATCAAATTACACCCTCAGCCAATGTTGCGGTTGAGGGTGTTAACGATTATTGAGTTTTTAAATTATTTAAGGGTGCTTAAATTATTTTATGCAATCAATTTAAGCCATACATTCACGAAAAATCAAATCTTATTCTGTCTTTAAATTCAATGGAAGTCTATCCCAATTAAATTTTAAATTTAAGCCTAACTGCTTGAAAAGAGTGGAAGATTCCGCTTTGAATATTAAAATCCCTTTAAGCCTTTCTATAAAGAATCTGCTCACATCTATTTGTAGTTTCTGCTGTATCAGTTATGAGTATTATCCCAAAGAGTATTATAATCAGCGTCAATGATTTCAACTCGCAAGGTATCTATACTTCCATTAGTGATTTCAAGCCAAAAGAGGAATTCTCTGCAATCGGGAGTTGTAAATGTACCAGTAGCGTAACTGACTTCTCCCTCTGTGTTGATTTCATCGACCCACATAGAGCATTGATATTCTTTTGCGTATTCCTCTGCTAAAATAATTGCTCCTTGTTTTATCATTTCCAAATTGTCCTCAAGAAATAATTCTGCGTATTGCGGTGGAATATTATCCAAATGAACAGTAACTTGTGGAAATGTAGGGTCACAATTTTCCGGAAGTTGGATTGTATTGCTGTTGGCTGTTTCGGAAATTGTGGTATCGTTTTTTGTTAGGCTATCTATTTTGACTAATTCTTCTGTGATCACCCATTCTGTATGATAGAATGTTTCTATGGGAGTACCACCGCTAATCATCAATATACAACCGATTCCAGGTGCATAATAGGACACGTCTATATTTTCGTCTGTACCATTTTGATATTCACGAATGGAGCAGATGCAATTTTCAAAAGTACCAGCGTCAATACTGACAGTATAGAAGTTATTAGGTGCATAAAGTATACTCACATCTGATGAATGAAATTCTGTATTTGGCTCCGTTGCTATTACTGTTTGATAAGGAGTACCATTAGGATTTTCAAGGACTTGTTGAAGTAAAACTCTCATAATACCGCCATTCATATCATCAGTTCTCTGCACAAGCTGTGTTGAGTATGTACCAGCAAGAGCCATTGTTGAATTGTCTGGATAAGTTCCCATGTATCGACTGTAATTTACCAGATTATCTTGATAACCCAACACTTCATTTCCGACAAGAGTAATAATTTCTGTTGAATATACGCTGTCTTTGTAATAAGTTCCAGCTTGAGGTAAATAGTCTTTTAAGTCAATTACTGCTGGGATTTCTCCGCTTAGAATAACAGTATCTCCATATTCATAAGTATTTGTGTTGAATGTATCAGCAGTAGTATTTGAAATATCTTCTTTTTCGCTATTGGCAGCAGTTGTAGTAGAAATGGAATTATTTGCAGTTTTCTCAGTGTCTTTGTTTACATCTGTTGTCAATATTTTTACAACAACTGAAAGTGTTAACAAGATAACAACAACACCAATACATAACCCAATCCAAAGAATGGTATGCTTTTTCTTTGCACTATATTGGGGAGTCCCACAAGACGTACAATAATTTGTTTGAATGTCTATTATAGTACCGCATTTTTTACAATACATTTTGTATACCTACCTTATTCATAATTTGTGCCTTTCTTCAAATATTTTGCAATTTCTTCTTCCGTAGCGTCCTTATCGGGAAAAGAAATCATTTCTTCAAAGAATTCCTTTTCGGGTGCTACTGGAATTACTGGTTTGCTCAGTGTTTTTTCTAAAATTTCCAAATATCCTTTCTCCATGTATCTCTATCCCTCCATAAAAGTGATTTAGGACAACCCTCGCTGTGCCATTCAGCATAAGTTAATACACATTCGCAAGTGAATCCGCCTTGGGGATTTATGATGGGTTCGCCATTTTCATATCCCAATATATACGGTTGATTATGTTGGTAGAATTTTTTCTCGGCTTCATCTGTGTTTTCGGCTTGTATTTCAATATGTCCACCGTCTTCGCCGACTTCGTCTAAGTAAGTCCACATAATTATAAAATTTTGCATGGAATCCCTCCTTTTGAAGATTTTGCACATAATTTGTTTTCTGTATCAGCATTTCAAAGTATAGCATATAGCATAAGTAAAAACAACTTATAGCATATATAAATAATGCACTCTGCGGATTAAAACGCATATCGGCTCTTAGTATCATTTACATATACTAACAGTATGAGGAGGCAAGTGTATGGAACATCAGTTGCTTGGAAAACGCATTCGTGAAGAACGATTGAAGTTGAATTTAACACAAGAAAAATTAGCAGAGGATGTAAATTTATCTACAGCTTATATAGGACAGATTGAACGTGGGGAGAGAAGTCTGACGTTGGATAATCTGATTGAAGTATCCAATCGTTTGGGAGTTACTGTAGATTATCTGTTATGTGATTCGGTAGTGGCAGAAAATGATGCAGATTACAAGATATGGATTCAGTTGATGAAAGATAGAACAGAAGAACAAAGAGCATTGGCAATCAATATGGTGAAACTAATGTTTGGTCATCTTGATAAAAATTCTTAGAGTGGAAATGCAGGGGAAGATTTTAGGGGAGTAGAATCTTCCCTTGATTATTTTATATGTTCAGAAATCAATTTTTAGGCACTTTTATACTCTTACTTGAAACCTAATCCATCCTCACTGAAATAATGCGGGAAAAACAATCTAGGAGCAATTACAGACGAAACGTCATATAACATTATATTTTGTATCGTAATTTCAAAGTGGTGTATTTATCATCAGTAGCAAGACGACATATCGGTTCATAGGCATTTATTGGCTGTTCGTTATGGATAAGGTAATTTTCTAAGGCTTGGTAATCCTGTTCCGTATAGGATTCTGTATGAAATTCTTTCATATTATAGAATACACCATAGCCTTGTATTTGACGGATATGAAACAAAGCATGATACAAGGTTTTGAAGTTCTTATAGGTCATAGGAGAATTATCCTTATCATACATTTTTGTCATATATCCGAATAATTTTTTGAAATCTTCATCATTAAATTTATCAGCGGTACAACTATATCGCCCAAGAGAATTGTTTTCTCCCAAGATATTATCAGAAGTAAGACGTTTTTGATTGAGCAAAAGCCACCACATTCTCTGGATAATAATTTCAAATTCGGAAAACATACGCTTTTTTGCACCAGAAAATGTATTAAGGAGATGCTTTTTCTCAATGTCGCTGTTCCCCAAAACAGCGGCAACATGAAAGTGAGGGTGATAGATATCTTCTTTGTATGTGATTTCCAAGGAACGTATACAGCCTTGGAAACCATATTGAGTAAGATTGATTCCCTTCACTTTTTTATTTCCATTCAAGTAAGAAACCAATGTTTTAAAGCACGAAGCCATACGCTGTATGGTAGTTCTCAGATTTTCACCAGCACAGTCCGGAACTGTGAGGACAATGTGATATAGAGAATCTTTGTATTTCTCCATATAAGGCAAGAATCTGTTTTGCAAGATTACCTTTTTCATTTGATTACAGTTACTACAGAATTTATCTTTGCATAAATAGGTTTTCAATAATACTTTTACATGACTTTCTTCATAAGTTTCGGTCAACCAAAACTTGTTACAACTGTCAAGACGCTTTATACGTTCTCTTATAGCGTGGATTTCAGAGGGAGACATACGTTTCTTGACAATGCCCTCTACAAGTAGTTGTTTATAAAATTCTGTCATTCTGCCATTTCTGTTTATGTTCCCATAAATTCGTTTTCTGTATGGCTGAGGGAACTCTTTTGCCATAATATTTTGTTCTATTAGTTCCATAGTTATAAATTCTCCATTTCTCAAGCATTTAGTACGCTTAATTCTAATTAGAAAATAGATATAATATACAGGGTGTTTTCTTCACTTGTTGTACCCCTACCATTACCCCTAACCCATTGACAGACAACGGAAATCGTGATATATAATGAACTGGAATAAAAATTTTTATCAACAAAATGAAACATAACGGAACTGAATGGACATGATGAAAATTAGGATTAAAATATTCCGATTTAATGTATAATTCATAAAAATTAATGTGGCTGAATCAAAAATTGATTTGATTCAGCCACATTTCATTTATTTTCCGTATCTTTTGAATTAATTACAATGAGACAGCCGCTGTCAAATTCAACGACTCCGCAGCAATCCGTCAGTTCATTGCTTATACATCTTGACGCACCCGGTTTCAGGGTATATCCGTCCAACGGATATTTAAAGCCCCTTAATTTCATTCCCGTTACCTCACCGCTAAACGGAACAAATGAAATATATCTGCCGCAGCAATCCTCTTTCTTAATTACAAAATTACTGTCTCTAAGATATATTATATTGCCCTCGTCAACAAGTCTTATATTAACACCCTCGTCCAATGCAATTTTCATATTGTGGATATTGGCAAGCAGATGGTCTATTCTTCCGCCTGTTGCACAAAGCACATCCGTATCATTTCCAATCAGTACAGCTTCTTTAACAGCAAGTTCCGTATCGGTATCGTCTTTTTCAGGATTATAGCTTCTGACAATAACACCCTTCTGCTCATATTCTTTAATTCCGTCCGTTGCATAGGTATCAAAATCACCGACAAGCAGATTCGGAATCAGCCCCAGACGCTCTGCATATTCCATGCCTCCGTCAACGGCAATAATATAGTCATATTCATTTTCTTTTAAAAATGAGACGGCAAATTTCTCATCAAATCTGCCGCCTGAAATAATTAGTGTTCTCATTCTATTCCTCTACATCGTTAAAAACAGCCAGAAATCCCTTAACTTTCGCTGGAATATTCTCGCCAAAAACAGCGGAGCCTGCAACAATTACATCCGCTCCTGCATTAAGTACCTCTTTAACATTATCAATCTTGATACCGCCATCAACCTCAATAAGGAAGTCCAGCCCCATTTCTTCTCTGAGTGCAGCAAGCTCACGAATCTTATCCATTGACTCAGGAATAAATGACTGTCCGCCAAAACCCGGATGAACACTCATTAATACAACCTCATCAGCCAGTTCAAGATACGGTCTGAGCTCACTTACCGGAGTTTCAGGATTAAATGCAAGTCCCGGCTTTGCGCCAAGCTCACGAATCTGTGTAAGGACAGCCTTAACGTCCTTACATGCTTCAACATGCACTGAAATATAGTCCGCTCCCGCTTCTCGTACCTGCTTAACATATCTCTCAGGGTCAACCACCATCATATGCGCGTCAAAAACCATATCTGATACCGGTCTGAGACTTGCAATTACCGGCATTCCAAAAGAAATGCTTGGGACAAAAAGTCCGTCCATCATATCAAGGTGTAAAAACTGTGCTCCTGCTTCTTCAATTTGTCTTACCTGTTCTCCCAGTACAGCAAAATCCGCTGATAAAATGGAAGGTGAAAGAATTTTACTCATCAATATTTCCTCTTTGCTTTCAATTCATTGTACATTTCCAGATAAATATCATATCTTATCTGATTTATTTCTCCATTGGAAAGTGCCTCTTTAACACGGCAGTCAGGCTCATTCACATGAACACAGCCATTAAATCGGCAGCTGCCCTCGTAAGGTTCGAATTCATTAAAATAATAGTGAAGATTATTATCCTCTATATCTGCATAATCAAGCGATGTAAATCCCGGTGTATCCATAATATAGGTATCTTCTCCAAGATAAAAAATCTCCGAATGCCTTGTAGTGTGCTTACCCCTGTTGATTTTCTCACTGATGTTGCCGATTCTTGAATTGGCGTCAGGAAAAACCGCATTAAGAATTGATGATTTGCCCACTCCCGAAGGCCCTGCAAGTGCCGTTGTCTTTCCGATAAGCAGTTTTTTAAGTTCATCTATGCCTTCATTATTAACAACACTTGTTACAACTACTTTAGCTCCGCTTTTTGCAAAAATCCCCGTAAGTCTTTGAAGTTCTGCTTCATCCACCTGGTCCGCCTTATTAAAGCATATAATTGCCGGCACCTCGTTCCATTCCATCATCACAAGGAAACGGCTTAACAGATTGAAATTCGGCTCCGGCGACAGTGACGCAAAAACGACCAGCGTCTGGTCGATATTTGCCACCGCCGGTCTTATTAATTCATTTTTGCGTGGAAGGATATCAATAACGTTACCGGTCATAGCCTTCCCGTCTATAATATCCATTTCCACATTATCACCCACAAGTGGTTTAATTTTCTGATTACGGAATATGCCCTTTGCTTTACATTCATATATGTTTCCGTCTTCGGCATATACATAATAAAATCCGGCAATTCCTTTAATAATTTTACCCTGCATGCATTCCTCGGTTATATTACTTAAATGTTGTATCAAAAGTCGTTTCAGCCTCGCTTGCCTCTGTTGCACCATTCTTATAATATTCTACAACAATCTTAATGCTTACTGAATCCCCTGCGTTAACATTTTCAACTGTTTCATTAAGGTTAACCGTAGCACCGCCTGCCTGTATTGAATGATAGTTGTCATAAGTTCTTGATGCAATAGGCTTATTTCCGATACTTGTTCCATTTATGTCGGTATAGCTTGCATAGTAAGCAACCTTAATTTCCTTGTATTCATCATAATCTCCGACCTCTGATACGAGTGCAGCCAAATCAGCCGTTGCTATGCTTTCAGAAACCGTTGCACTTATACCAGCAGTTGTTGTCTCTTCTTCTGTCGGTGCGGTTGTTGTTGTCTCCTCCTCTGACGGAGTCTGTGTCGTAGTTTCCTCAACACCCTTACTTACAACAAGGACAATCGCTGTTGTAACATCAATCTTCTCGCCCTCTGTTGCTCCGCTGATGGAAATAACCTTACCTGCCTCAACCGTATCACTGTATTCCTCAGTAGAGGTTACATTTTTGAAGCCCTTATTATCCAATGCCTTCTTGGCATCTGAAAGTGTGCTTCCGACAACAGTAGGAACTGTCTCTGTCTGAATATCCTTACCCTTACTTACAACAAGAGTAATCTGGGTAGTAACCGGAGCCTCCTTATTAACCTCTGCTCCGCTCTGGCTGATGACTTTTCCTTTCTCAACCTCATCATCATATTCATATTCACATACGATGTTTGTAAATTTAAGTTCATCAAGCTTCGCTCTTGCATCCTCAAGAGTAAGTCCCTCAACATCAGGAACCTTCTCATTGATTACTTCTGGTCCGGTGTATATTGTAAGGGTAATTATATCTCCGCTCTTAACGCTTGAGCCTGCTGAAGGGTCAGAACTCTTAACTGTTCCCCAAAGCTTCTCATTCTCTGTTTTCTCATATTCATAGGAAACCTTTAAATCCTTATTCTTAAGAGCTGTTTCAGCAGCTGACTGTGTATTACCGATAACATTCGGAAGTTCAAAAGTCAATGCACCTTTGCTTACCGTTACGATAACTGTTGTATTAGGCACTACTCTTTCGCCGTTCTCAACACTCTGTGCAAAAATAACTCCTGCCTCGTAGGTACCGGAATACTCAGTAACCTCATTAATGCCCAGTCCTCTGTCATTGAGGATTTTCTTTGCCTCATCAAATGTATATCCTTTTACAAGCGGAACCTCAACCAAACCGTCATCTGCCGTTGTTGTAGTAGGATTCTCCTTACTTGAGCTGTTGCTTCCGGAGAACAGATTAGCCATTTTAACAATTACAACAATTGCTATAATAATGATTACTGCACCGACAACAATTCCAAGGATTCCAATAATCTTGTCAATCTTCTTGGAAGCTGCCAAATCCCTGTCATCCTCATCCTCGACATCAACCTCTGTAATGTCCTCCTCAGGAGCCGGCTCCGGCTGCTGTCTTCTGCTCTCAAGTCCGTCATGGCTCGGGCTGATAAAATCTATTCCTGCTGACCTTGCGGCAGCCTTCTTACTAATCTCTGCCATTTCATCATTATCAATCATCTGTGTCGGTGCGTCAGCAGCAACAACCGATGAAATAATAACAAAATCCTCATCAGGTGTAACAAGTGAACGCTTCAAATCCGCAATAAGGTCCGTTGCGTTCTGATATCTCTTCTCAGTCTTCTTCTGAGTACATTTCAAAACAATTTTCTCAACACTTACAGGTATATCCTCAACATATTCCTTTGGTGATACAATATCATCCTGAATGTGCTGCAATGCAATTGCAACGGTTGTATCCCCTTCAAAAGGAATTCTTCCGGTAAGCATTTCAAAAAGCATTATACCGAATGAATAGATATCGCTCTTCTCATCACTGTAACCGCCCCTTGCCTGTTCAGGTGAAATATAATGAACTGAGCCCATTACAGTAGAATTAATAGTGTTGGAGGAAGCTGCCCTTGCAATACCGAAATCAGTTACCTTAACCTTACCTTCTTTGGAAATAATAATATTCTGAGGTTTGATATCCCTGTGCACAATATGGTGCTTATGAGCTGCCTCCATACCCTGTGCAACCTGAATTGCAATGCTTACAGACTCACGTACTCCGAGTCTGCCCTTCTTCTCAATATACTTCTTAAGAGTAATTCCCTCAACAAGTTCCATAACAATATAGTGTATACCGTTTTCTTCTCCAACATCATATACATTAACAATGTTTGAATGCATAAGTCCTGCGGCAGACTGTGCCTCCGCACGGAATTTAGATACAAAAGTCTTATCCTCGCCAAATTCAGGCTTTAAAACCTTTATGGCAACAAAACGGTTAAGCTTATGACATTTTGCTTTGTACACATCGGACATGCCGCCTGAACCTATTTTCTCAAGCACTTCATATCTTTCTGCTATAAACATTCCTTCTCTTAACATACGACCTCCTATATACCCTATGGTTCAATAATAATAAGGGAAATATTGTCTTTACCGCCATTTTCATTGGCAACTCTGACTAATTTATCTGCTTTATTTATAATATCTGTATTTTCACAAAGTATTGAAGATATATCTGAATCTTCTATCATATTTGACAAGCCGTCGGAACACATGAATACGATTTCATCCCCTGACAGCTCAACCTCAAAAAAGTCCGCAAGAACCTCCATACCTCCGCCCATCGCTCTTGTAATAACATTCTTGCGTGAGTGGGTACGTGCCTGTGCCCTGTCAATGGTTCCAATGCTTACCATCTCCTCAACAAGTGAGTGGTCCCTGGTAATCTGTCTGAAGCCCTCGCCCAGCAGATACAGTCTGCTGTCTCCGACATTGGCAACATACACAGACTTACCGATAATGGTTGCTGCAACAAAAGTTGTTCCCATTCCGCTGTAATCCTCTGATGAAGCCGCAAGCTCCATAAGCTTTTCATTGGTGTATTTAATTGCATCCGAAATAATTGAGATGGGATTGTTATTCTCCGCATTACTTACCTGTTCAATAAAGGTATTAACGGAGAACTTCGAAGCCATATCCCCTGCTTTATGTCCGCCCATACCGTCAGCCACAATAAACAAGTTCGGTAACTTGCCCACAGGCTTTGTGGTACAAAAAACATAGTCCTGGTTCATGCTCCTGCATTTCCCAACATCTGTTAAAGCGTATGCCTTCATCATATCTGCTCCTTTAGACGTTCATCACTATATCTTTTTCTTAATTGTCCACAGGCACCGTCTATATCTCTGCCCATTTCCCTTCTAATAGTAACATTTATTCGATTTTTTTCAAGTTTATTTTTAAATTTATTAATATCTGCCAGTTCTGACTGCTTAAAATCCCTCTCCTTAATGGGATTTACAGGGATAAGATTGACATGGCAGTTCATTCCTTTTAATAAATCCGACAGAATTGCGGCACATTCCGCAGAATCATTCTGTCCCTTAACAAGACTGTACTCAAAAGTCACTCTTCTGCCCGTTTTCTCAATATAATATCTGCAGGCCTTCATTATCTCGGCTATCGAATACTTATTGGCAATCGGCATTAACTGTTTTCTCATCTCGTCCGTCGGAGAATGAAGCGACACGGCAAGCGTAAGCTGCAGCTTCATATCTGCCAGTTCATAAATTCTGGGTACCAGACCGCAGGTCGATACCGTAAGATTTCTTGCACTTATGTTAAGCCCGTTCGAATCGGTCAACAGTTCCTGAAATTTAAGGAAATTATCGAAGTTGTCAAAAGGCTCTCCCGAACCCATTACAACAACATTTGATACTCTTTCTCCCGTAAGGCTCTGTATTCTGTAAATCTGGTCAAGCATTTCAGATGCCTTAAGATTACGGGCAAGTCCGTCAAGTGTTGAAGCACAGAAGCGGCAGCCCATTCTGCAGCCCGCCTGTGATGAAATGCATACCGAATTTCCGTGATGATATTTCATCAGCACACTTTCTATCAGGTTGCCATCCTCCAGTTCAAAAAGATACTTGGCAGTACCATCCTCCCCGGAAACCTGGACATTAACCGCCCTGAGAGATGTAAAATCACATTCTGCCTTAATCTGTTCCCTCATTACGGCAGGAAGGTTAGTCATTGCGTCCACACTGTCAACCAGTTTGACATGCATCCATTCATACAGCTGCTTTGCCCTGAACTTCGGATAACCGGCTGAAACTATGTATTCAGTTAACTCCTCTAAATTAAATGATTTTATATCTGTTCTGTTCATATTATTTACGAATGAATCTTGCAATGAAGAATCCATCATACCCTTCTTCTGATTCGTTTGTTCCTACACTTCCCGGAAGCAGCTGGACATAGCCCTCCTGCGCCGTATCACAATGCAGCTCCTTCGGAAGCATTTTGGCAATGCTGTCAGCTTTAAACGGAAAATTATCCAAAAACCAGCGGACATTATCAATATTCTCTTCCGCATTAACCGTGCATGTACTGTACACAAGAACACCGCCCTGCTTAACATAATCCGCAGAGGCTTTTAGAATCTCCCTTTGCAGCTTTACAAGCTCCTGACAGTCCATTGGTGTCGTGTGATATTTAATATCGGGCTTCTTACCAAGTATTCCCAATCCCGAGCAAGGCAAATCAGCAATTACAATATCAGCCTTACCGATTGACAATTCGTCCGTTATCCTTGCGTCCTTTACAATGGCTGCGACATTTTCAAGTTCCAGTCTCTCAATATTCTCTCTTATCTTCAAAACCTTGCTTTCCGACACATCCCTTGCCTCAACATAGCCCGTTCCATTCAGTATTTCTGCAATATGCATACTCTTGCCGCCCGGTGCAGCACATAAATCTATTACATAACTGTTGCTGTCCGGCTTTGCAGCATGGCATACCAGCATTGAACTGATATCCTGAACAAAAAACAATCCCTCGTTAAATTCAGGTATTTTCTCAAGATAATCATAATCTGCTATTGAAAGTGCCTCCGGCAGAATCATATTATCATTAACTGTAATTCCCCTCTGACGCAGACGCTTTGTGAGCTTATCCACGGTAATTCTTGAAGTATTGCAGCGTATTGTCAGTGGTCTTTTTACAAACTGTGCTGCCAGCATTTCAGCAGCCTGTTCCCTGCCGAATTCATTAATCCATTTGGCTACAATCCACTCAGGGGTTGAATAATATACTGACATATATTCTATTCCGTTTCCGTCATCGTCAGGAAATTCAATACTTGACTTATTTCTGGCTATACTTCTCAAAACTCCGTTTACAAACCCCTTCAATGTGGCAAAGCCTTTCTTTGCTGCAAGCTTTACCGCCTCATCACAGGCTGCAAAATCAGCATTGCCGTCCATGTATACAATCTGGTAAACTGCCATTCTCAATATATTTCTGATGACAGGCTTCATTTTCTGAGTATTAATTTTGGAAAATTTATTAATAATATAATCAATTGTAATCAGTCTTTCAACAGTACCCTTTACGGCATGGGAAATAAAAGCCCTGTCCTCCCTTGACAGATACTGGTATTTCTTAAGTGCATCCGATAAAACGATGTGTGTAAACTGATTTTTCTCATTGATTTCCAGTAATATATCTAAAATTATATTTCTGGTGTTAACCTGTTGTTTCATAATACTGTTCCTGTTTCAATGGTATAACCCCGAAGAAATGCTTCTGTCTCCATTCTTTTTTTGCCTTCAAGCTGAAGTTCACTGACTGCAAGTGCCTTGTCCCCGGTACTGATATAGATATTTTTCTTATCAGTTTTAAAAATCGTTCCCGGTTTATACTCTCCGCAGTCAATATCCACTACATCGGCAGCCCATATTTTAAGAGTCTTACCGTTAAGCACGGTATAAGCTGACGGCCATGGATTAAGGCCTCTTATAAGCCTCTCTATTTCAACTGCCGGTTTATTAAAATCTATAAGACCTGTTGTTTTGTCCAGTTTGGCAGCATGTGTCGCTTCACCTGTCTGGGGAACCGGCGTAACAGTTCCCGTCTCAAGTCCGTCAAGAGTCTCAACAAGGAGCTCTGCTCCGAGCTTTTCAAGACGGTCAAAAAGACTTCCTCCCGTTTCCTTGGAATCGAGTGTGTATTTACGAACCATGAGGATATCTCCGGTATCAATTCCGATATCCATTTTCATTGTAGTAACGCCTGTTTCTGTCTCGCCGTCAATTACTGCCCATTGTATTGGTGCCGAACCCCTGTACTTTGGAAGAAGCGAAGCATGAACATTGATACAGCCGTATGGCGGAAGTTCAAGCAGCTCCTTAGGAAGAATCTGTCCGAAAGCAACAACTACAATAACTTCAGGCTTAAGCTCTGAAATTATTTTTATATATTCAGGCTCTCTGACCTTTACCGGCTGATATACCGGAATATTGTATTTAAGTGCCGTTTCCTTAACCGGCGGCATCTGAAGCTCGCTGGTTCTGCCCTTTCTCTTGTCAGGCTGTGTAAAAACAGCCACGACCTCATGTCCCTTATTAATAATTGCTTCTAAAGTCCCGACTGCAAAGTCAGGAGTTCCCATAAAAATAACTCTCATTGACTAATCCTCTTCGTCGTATTCTGCATCCTCTAACGTTCCCTCAATATGGTCAATATATAAATCCCCGTCAAGATGTGCAACCTCATGGCAGATTGCTCTTGCCATTAATTCCTCTCCCTCAACGATAATTTCATTCATATCCAAATCATAAGCCTTTGCCTTGACATAGTTAGGTCTTGTAACAATTCCTGCTTTGCCCGGTATACTCAGACATCCCTCCTGTCCGGTCTGACTGCCTGAGGATTCAATAATCTTTGGATTAATCATTATTACAGGCCCTTCACCTATATCAATAACAACTAATCTCTTAAGGATTCCGACCTGTGGTGCAGCAAGGCCTACACCATTTGCTTCATACATTGTTTCCAGCATATCCTCAGCTAATTCCCTGATTCTGTCATTAACCTCAGGAATTTCCCTGCATACCTTTCTAAGAATAGGGTCTCCCTCTGTTCTGATGTTTCTTAATGCCATTTTAACTCTCCTATCTGAAATCAAATTGTACCTGACAACCCTTAAAAATATCCCCTGACAACGCAGATTCAATTATATCCTTAATTTGTGTCAAATGTTTGTTTTCTTTTGCCTTATAATATATTATTCTGTAAAACACATCATTAATCCTGTAAATGGAAGCATTTGCCGGTCCTATTACCTTTACTTCGTTAATATGTGTTAATTCCTTTATGTAGTCCGAAGCTTCAACTGCCCTTTTCTCATCCGAAGAAGAAACCGTTACACTCATCATCCGCATTGCAGGAGGATAATCCATTAATTCCCTGAATGCCAGCTCCTCCTGATAAAAAGAA
The DNA here is from genome assembly GCA_045124255.1 of Butyrivibrio sp. Classification (GTDB taxonomy): domain Bacteria; phylum Bacillota; class Clostridia; order Lachnospirales; family Lachnospiraceae; genus Eshraghiella. The sequence continues at coordinate 17,799 of JBGVLM010000002.1, forward strand.
TCATAATCATTATTACATGCCGCTTTTATTGCATAATGCTCTGTATCATAAGCCTGAATCACTACATCTCCGGGCTTATCTTTGCGGCCTGCCCTTCCTGCCGCCTGCGTCAGCAAATCAAAAGTCCGCTCTGCCGCAGTATAATCTGCTGCATACAATGAGGTATCTGCTACAAGCACACCGACAAGTGTTACATTCGGAAAATCATGTCCCTTTACAATCATCTGCGTTCCTATGAGTATATCTGCTTTGTGTTCGAGGAAACTCTGCAGAATCTCCTCATGGCTTCGCTTGCCCTTGGTTGTATCAGCGTCCATTCTGAGTATCCCCGCATCAGGAAAAAGACGGCTGACCTGTTCCTCTACTAACTGTGTTCCGGCACTGAATGTTCCAATATGCTTTGAACCGCACACACTGCATTTTTTATTAAATACTGTCTCATAACCGCAGTAATGACAAATCAGTCTGTTATTTTTATGTAATGTCAGCGAAACCGCACAATGCGGACATTCAACAACTGCTCCACAGCTTCTGCAGCTTACAAAGCCGTTATAGCCCCTTCGGTTCAGAAACAGCATTATCTGTTCCTTCTTAGCAAGTCTGTCCTCCATTAAATTCATAAGAGTATTGCTTATTATTGAACGGTTTCCCATTCTGAGTTCTTCCCTTAAATCCACAACACGTACATTTGGGAAGCCTGCACTTCCTGCCCTGTTATTCAGCTCATACAAATTATATATGCCCTGTTCTGCCCTGTAATAAGCCTCCAGTGAAGGGGTTGCCGAGCCGAGAATAACCTTGGCATTGCACATACCGGCAATCTGTATTGCCGTTTCCCTCGCATGATATTTAGGTGTTGTATCACTTTGATAAGCATTTTCATGCTCCTCATCTATAATTATCAGTCCGAGGTTATCAAACGGCGTAAACAAAGCCGTTCTCGGTCCAATCATTATCTTAATTCTGCCCTGTCTCGCAAGCTCGAATCTGTCATATTTCTCGCCCAGGGACAGTCTCGAATGAATAACAGAAACCAAATCACCAAATCTGTTACAAAATCTCATAACAGTCTGATGTGTCAGTGCAATTTCCGGTATGAGTACAATTACCTCCCTGCCGCTTTCAATTACATGCTGTATGATTTCCATATAGACTTCTGTTTTGCCGCTCCCGGTAACTCCTCTGATAAGGCAGGTACGGTTATCCCCATTATCCCAGTCCTTAATTATTCTGTCCGCAATTCCTGCCTGTTCCTCATTAAGCCTGCATTTCTCTCTGAAATCAGGCATTGCATTTAATTCATTGCGGATATTCTCAGCAGCATTAACCTCTATTAAGCCCTTATCGTTAAGTGCTTTGATTGTTGAAGCAGCCGCGTTGCACTGATTAAGAAGCTCTGAATAATCCATATTCTTATGCCCTGCAAGTGTCATCAGCACCCTTGCCTGAGCGGGGCTTCTGCGTTTTATCTCATTTGCAATGGACTCCGCTTCCATAGAAGATATAAGAAGTCTCACGCTTCGGCTTAGCGTTCTTTTTATGGCTCTTTTGACAGGAAGAACTGTTTTAAGTGCCTGATTCATTGTAGAACCATACTGTGTCTTCATCCAATAAGCCAGACGGATAAATCTGCCGTCAGCGGCTATACTGTCCTCAACAACGCCTATAAGCTCTTTAAGCTTATCCATAGCTATTGCCGGGGTGTCGGATATTCCGATTACATAGCCCGTTCTTTTGGTACTGCCAAATGGTACCGCCACCTTATCACCAACGCCTATCTGTGCTTCAAGCTGCTTTGGTATAATGTATTGAAAGGTTCTATCAAGTTCTTCAACTGAAATGTCAACAATGACATCTGCAAATTTCATCTAAACTGACTGCTCCTTCACTGCTCGCTCTATTAATTCCCTATCAGTCATATGATATTTAACACCTTTTATTTCCTGATAGTCCTCATGTCCTTTTCCGGCGACAACAATAATATCGCCCCTGCGTCCATTGGCTACTGCATATTTAACTGCCTCGCCCCTGTCCTCAATCATAACATAGCTGCCGTCTGTTTTAAGAATACCGGTTTCAATATCCTTCATGATATCCATTGGGTCTTCATCCCTCGGATTATCACTTGTTATAATAGTCAAATCCGACATTTTTCCGGAAATCTCACCCATTTCAAAACGTCTGAGTTTTGAACGGTTTCCTCCGCAGCCAAAAAGAGTCACTATTCTCTTTGGATTATATTCCTTCAGGGTACTAAGAAGGCTCTCCAACGCCATTGCATTATGCGCATAATCAATCATTATGATATAATCCTCTGAAACCTTAACTGGTTCAACTCTTCCCGGCACCTTGGCATTTAAAAGCGCCTTGAGTACGGTTTCATCAGCCTGTTTAAAATGATTTGCTATCGCAAGTGCACACAGGCTATTGTATACGGAGAATAATCCCGGAAGCGAAAGCTTTACATGCATTTCTTTAATTCCCTGTGTATCAAATTCCGTAAAAATATCTCCGCCTGCATGATTATATTTAATATTGCATGCCCTAAGCTCTGCCTTATCGGACAGACCATAGGTCTCAACCTCGCAGGTATGCCCCTTAAGTACTTCATCGGTATGCTCACAGTCTGCATTGACTATTCCTGTCTTACACTGCCTGAACAGAAGTCCTTTGCACTCCATATATTCCTCAAAGGATTCATGCTCGTTAGGTCCGATATGGTCGGGCTCAAGATTGGTAAATACGCCTAGATCAAATTCAATTCCCGCCGTTCTGTGAAGTTTCAACGCCTGTGAGGACACTTCCATAACTACACAGCGGCAGCCGCAGTCAGCCATTCTGCGGAAATATTCCTGAACCTTATATGATTCAGGAGTTGTATTTAATGACGGAATCACATCATCTCCGATAATTGTCTGAATTGTTCCGATTAAGCCTGTTTTGATATTACAGGCTTCAAGAATATCCCTGACCATATAGGTTGTTGTTGTCTTGCCCTTCGTACCTGTAATTCCGATTGTAAAAAGTTCCCTGGCAGGATATTCGAAATATGCTGCTGACATATATGCCAATGCAAGTCTTGTATCGCATACTTTAATAATTGTGACATTCTTAAGTTCTTCCGTTATATCAGTATCCCTCTGAACAATAACCGCTGCCGCCCCCTTTGCTGCGACATCGGCAATATATTTGTGTCCGTCCGATACCGCTCCGACAACACATACAAAAACATCTCCCTGTGTAACCTTTCTCGAATCATACACAAGTCCGTTAATGTCAATATCATCTGCACCGTTTGTTACTTCATAATCTAATTTTTCAAGTAATTTTTTAAGAACCATGGAATCCACCTCTTAACCGGATTAAAATATTATAATTACAGCTCTGCTGCTTTTACACAATTATACATTAACATTGCAATTGTCATTGGTCCTACGCCGCCCGGTACCGGAGTAATTGCAGATACATGAGGAAGCACATCCTCATAATCAACATCTCCGCACAGAATGCTCTTGCCGCTTTCTGTCATTCCCATTCTGTGAATACCTACATCAATAACAACTGCTCCTTCCTTAACATATTCTTTTGTAATGAATTTAGGCTTACCTATTGCAACAACAAGAATGTCTGCTCTCTTTGTAACCTCTGCCAAATTCTTTGTATGTGAATGAGTAATTGTTACGGTTGCATTCTCACGAAGCAGGAGTGCCGCCATAGGCTTGCCGACAATGTTGCTTCTTCCGACTACAACACATTCCTTACCGTCAATGTCAATATTGCTTCTCTTAAGAAGTTCAATAACTCCGGCAGGAGTGCATGATACAAATCCCGGCTGTCCGATATTTAACGCACCTACACTCTGTGGGTGGAAGCCGTCAACATCTTTAAGCGGAGAAATTGCTTTAATAATTCTGTCCTCATTAATATGCTTCGGAACCGGAAGCTGTACAAGAATACCGTTTACGTCCTCACGGTTATTCAGTTCCTCAATAATATCAAGTAATTCTTCCTCCGTTGTCTCTTCGGGAAGCTCATAGGCAAGTGAACGGATTCCTATATTCTCGCAGGCTTTTTTCTTATTGCCCACATATACGCTTGAAGCCGGGTCATTGCCCACCTGAATTACAGCAAGTGTAATCTCAATTCCCTGAGCTTTGTATTCTGATACCTTAGCCCGTAATTCATCCTTAATCTGTGCGGAAATAACCTTTCCGTCAATAATCTCTGCCATACTCTGCCTCCTAGAAAAGTCCTGTTATTTTATTTGTTTTCTCATCATAATCAATATTTTCTGCCGCAGGAACCTTAGGAAGTCCCGGCATTGTCATAATAGAGCCTGTAATTGCAACTACAAAGCCTGCTCCTGCATTAACGTAGGCTTCTCTTACATTAACGGTAAAGCCCTCAGGTCTTCCGAGCTTAGTCTGGTCATCTGAAAGAGAATACTGTGTCTTGGCCATACATACAGGCATATTGCCAAAGCCCATTTTTTCAAGATTATCAAGTACTCTTGAAGCTGCCGGCGAGAACGTTACACCGTCCGCACCGTAAATCTTAGTTGCTATTGCATTTATCTTATCCTTAAGAGACATATCATCCTCATAAGTAAAGTTTAATTTCTTCTCTGACTTGTCAAGGGATTTAAGCACCTTATTGGCAAGGTCAATTCCGCCTTCGCCGCCCTTTGCCCATACATTGGCAATCGCAAATTCACAGCCCATTGCTTCAACATGCTCTTTAATAAAATTCTGTTCTGCCTCGGTATCTGCAACAAAGCCGTTAAGAGTTACCACGACAGGAACTCCGAAGCCCTGCATATTCTCAATATGCTTATCAAGGTTCACAATACCCTTTTTAAGTGCTTCAAGATTCTCTGTATTCAAATCCTCCTTCTTAACGCCGCCATTGTATTTAAGTGCCCTTACTGTTGCCACGATAACTATTGTATCAGGCACAAGTCCTGCCATACGGCATTTAATGTCGAGGAATTTCTCTGCTCCGAGGTCAGCACCAAATCCTGCCTCAGTTACTGTATAATCAGCTAATTTTAATGCCATTTTGGTAGCTCTTACTGAGTTGCAGCCGTGTGCAATATTGGCAAATGGTCCGCCGTGAACAAGCACCGGAGTGTTCTCAAGTGTCTGAATCATATTAGGCTTCATTGCATCCTTAAGAAGTGCCGCCATTGCTCCTGTTGCCTTTAAATCTCCTGCAGTAACAGGCTCTCCTGCATAATTATATGCAACAATAATCTTGGAAAGTCTGTTTTTCAAATCCTCCATGTCATTTGCAAGACAGAGAATAGCCATAATCTCAGAAGCAACCGTAATAATGAAATGGTCCTCTCTTACTACGCCGTCCGCCTTGGCTCCGAGACCGATTACAATATTTCTTAATGCTCTGTCATTCATGTCAAGGCATCTTTTCCATACTACCTGTCTTGTATCAATTCCAAGTGTATTACCCTGCTGGATATGATTATCAAGCATTGCCGCAAGAAGATTGTTGGCACTTGTAATTGCATGGAAATCTCCGGTAAAATGAAGATTCAAGTCCTCCATTGGAACAACCTGCGCATAACCGCCGCCTGCTGCTCCGCCCTTAACACCGAAGCAAGGTCCAAGGGACGGCTCCCTGAGTGCCGCAATCGTCTTCTTACCAAGTAAATTCATTGCCTGCGTAAGTCCGATACTGATTGTAGTCTTACCCTCTCCGGCAGGTGTAGGATTGATTGCAGTAACAAGAATAAGCTTTCCGTCAGGATTGCTCTGAACTCTTGCTTCAAGCTCATCGGATAATTTTGCCTTATATTTGCCGTAGAACTCCAAATCGTCCTCCGCAACTCCGATTTTGGCTGCAACATCCTTAATATGCTCTAACTTAGCTTCCTGTGCTATTTCGATATCTGATTTAAACATATATAAATTCCTCTCTTAATATAATCATTAATTGTTACTCAAATAGTCATTAAACTCTTCCATTGTCATAAGAACCTTACGCGGCTTGGTGCCTTCCTCCGGTCCCACAACTCCTGCTTCTGCCAGCTGGTCCATTATTCTTGCGGCACGGTTGAAGCCAATCTTATACACACGCTGCAGCATGCCTATTGAAGCACGTTCTTTTTCAATAATGAACTTACCGGCTTCCGCAAAATACTGGTCTCTGTCTCCGCCGAATGCCTTACTCTCCTCAAAGCCCGGATTACTTATATGATTCGTAATCTCCTCGCTGTATTCAACGTTGTCGGTATGTGATTTAAGGAATTCAACAACTGCCGATACCTCTTCGTCAGATACAAAAGCGCCCTGAACTCTGGCAGGCTTCTGATATCCCTGTGGATAGAATAACATATCACCCTTTCCAAGAAGCTTCTCCGCACCATACATATCAAGAATTGTTCTGGAATCCACACCCGAAGATACGGAGAATGCAATTCTTGACGGTACATTCGCCTTGATAAGACCCGTAATAACGTTAACACTCGGTCTCTGTGTTGCAATAACAAGGTGGATGCCCGCTGCTCTTGCAAGCTGTGCAAGTCTTACTATTGCGTCCTCAACCTCATTAGATGATACCATCATCAAATCCGCCAGCTCGTCGATAATAATTACAATCTGAGGAAGTTTTGTCGGCTTATTCTCGTCCTCAATATCCGCAATTGAATCAACCTTTTCATTATAACCCTTCATATCACGAACGGCAAATTCAGCAAATTTGTTATATCTGTCCGTCATCTCATTAACAGCCCAGGCAAGTGCCGCTGCTGCCTTCTTTGGGTCGGTTACAACAGGAATCATAAGATGTGGAATTCCGTTATAAACGCTTAACTCAACAACCTTAGGGTCAACCATAATAAGCTTAACCTCATCAGGCCTTGCCCTGTAGAGAATACTCATAATTATTGTATTAATACATACGGATTTACCCGAACCCGTTGCACCTGCAATAAGAAGGTGGGGCATTTTTGCAATATCCGCAAGAACTGTCTGTCCTGCTATATCCATACCTGCCGCAAAGGCAATCTTGGAAGGATTCGCCTTAAAATCCTTTGAACGGATTAAATCTCCGAGCATTACACCCGAATTGGTCTTATTAGGAACCTCTATTCCGACTGCTGCCTTACCCGGAATCGGTGCTTCAATACGGATATCCGCCGCTGCAAGATTTAACTTGATATCATCTGCAAGTGATACAATTTTGCTGACCTTAACACCCTGCTCCGGCTGCAATTCATATCTTGTAACTGACGGTCCGCAGCTTACGTCCGTTACCGTAACCTTAACACCAAAATTAGCAAGTGTCTGCTGTAATTTATTTGCTGTAATTCTTAATTCTTCCTGACTTGTGCCTGAAGCATTCTTATCGCCCTGTTTAAGAAGGCTGACAGGAGGATAAAAATATCTTGCAGGAGGCTTTGGCTTAACCTTAGGCGGTACCTTTACAAATTCTTCAACAGGTGCTTCCGGCTTTGCTTCACTATATCCGCTCTCCTTATCGGCATTGCCATGTCTTAAGGACTCCTCTTTCTCAAATTCCGACTTGATAAGCTCCGTATCAATTATTCCGTCATCGCTGTCAGTTGTCTCCTCCTGCTCCTCAGTATAGGATTCAAACGGACTGCTCTGTTCCTCTTCATAATGTCTTGTGGCATATTCAGTTACGTCACTTGCCATATTATATCTGTCTGCATCAAACGGAAGAATATCTCCCGAAAAATTATCCGTAACCTCCGGCTCAGGTATATAATTCTTAGGAAGCGGTGCCTCCACGGCGTCACTGCTTACCGGGAAACCGCCTTCCGAATCTATAACCGGTATTTCTTCAAATGAATTTCTTACTGTTCTGTCCTTAACAGCCTTGGAAGGCTTTGTTTTCTTTGCCTCCTCAAAGGAATATACATCCTCCTTGGGAATCTCCGTATCAAGTGCAACACCCCTGACCTTGCGTGATGCACGCTCAAGTCTCTCCTCTTCCCTTATCTTACGCTTCTCTTCGGCATTCTCCCGATACTGCTCCATATCATATCTGGCTGTATCATATACCTTCTTGCTGCCTCTCTTAACTCCTGATAAGAAGGAATGTTCTGTAATAACTACGATTCCGATTATAATAAGCACAATATCAAGAATATATGCTCCGACAGTTCCAAATCCCATGCAGAAAAGTTTGCACAGGAAACCTCCGAAGAAGCCTCCACCGTTCTTATGTGCGGCAGAATTAATATAATACTGTCCAAAGTTCCATTCCTTGGCATGGCTTCCGCTTACAAGCTGTATGAATGTACATAACAGAATCAGAATGGCGGCCGCCGCAATCATTTTAATCTTAACTACCGAATTTCTGTAATTGGAAACTCCAATCAGCGTTCCGGCAGCCAGCAAAAGCGGAAATATGTATGCCACAAGCCCGAACAATCCGAAGAAAAATGAGCTTACTGCATTTCCGACCACTCCTCCGATACCGAAATTTGTTATGAAAAGTATTATTGAAAAAGCAAGTACAATAAGCACTATCGCTTCTCTTAAAATTTTATTCTCCTGTCTGTTCTTATTGTTTGATTTCCCTGTTGTCCGGCTCTTAGTTGAGCCTGCTTTTGAACCGGAACGGGTTGTTGTCTTCCTTGTCTGTGTTTTCTTACTAGTATTTGCTGCCATTTATGTCAGCCCCCTGTTCTAATGTAATGATACAATGGAAAAAATAATTGATGCTATGCCCATTGCAAGGCAGTAAACAGAGAAACCAATGTATCTTTTTTTCTGAACAAATTTCATAATTAATTTAATTGAGAAATATCCAAGAACTCCTGCAATAACCATTGCAAAGAAATATCCCGGTATCATTCCCCTGCTAAAGCCCACTCCTTTGCAGTGAATGAACTTATATATAACCGAACCGAATATTGCGGGAATGGACATAATAAAAGAATATTTTACGGCAAGCTTGTTATTATATCCGAGAAAAATTCCCATTGCAATTGTTGAGCCGGTTCTTGACAAACCAGGAAGTATGGATACTCCCTGTGCAATCCCCATAAGAATTCCGCTTGAATAAGGTGCCTCCTTAATTCTAAGCGTTCCGTCCTCATGCCTGTCCGTAAGGAACATAAGTGCCGCCGTAATAATAAAACATATTCCGACAAACCACAGACTGCCCCCGGCAAGCTCCACCAAATCCTGTCCGATAATTCCTAATATAGTGGTCGGAATCATTGATAAAATAATCATAATAATTAATTTCTTATATGCTGTATTAACAACCTTAAAATATGTATAACGATTATCGCCCTTTCTCTTTGAAATAAATACAAGAAGGTTGGCAAAAACCGTCATCATCATCTTGCCGAATTCCCTGAACATATTAACTATGTCTTCCCTGAAATATATAATTACGGCAGCCAATGTTGCTATATGCAGAAGTATTTCCAGAAAATCCGCACTGCTGCCGTCAATCTTCATCGCATTACTGAAGAACGCCATATGTCCCGAACTGCTGAGCGGAAGAAATTCCGTTAATCCATGTATTAAGCCCAAAAAAATTGTTTTAAGAACAGTCACTCCAAATTCCCCTGCTTCCTATCTTATTTTTTGACAAAACATATCACGATAGATTATAACATTTTTTTCAGACAAATACAAACAGATTATCTTAAGATATCATAGAATACAACTTTTTGTATGCTGTTTTGATATCACCTATTTCATTTATAATTCCGGCGTCCACCGCCTCCTGTCCGACAAGCACGGTTCCGAGGTCTTTTGCCATCATTGTCGTCTCCATCATCATTCGTTCAAGTTCGCCCTTGGAACAGCTGCTATGGGCTTCAATAAAGCTTATAATTCTGTCCTGTGTTGTCTGAAACTGCCTGTAGGTCTGATTTGCGCCAAGCAACGTTCCGCTCATTCTGACAGGGTGGATTATAACCGTAGCCGTCGGAGCAATATATGAATAATCCGCAGCTACCGCAAGAGGCACGCCAATCGAATGACTGTCTCCTACCACAAAAGACACCGTAGGCTTACTCATACCCGAAATCATCTCCGCAAGTGCAAGACCTGCCGATACATCCCCTCCCGGTGTATTTACTAATAGCAAAATTCCTTTTATGTCAAAATTGTTTTCCGCCTTTGCAAGAAGCGGAAGAATATGCTCATATTTGGTTGTTTTGCCCTCCTTGCCGAGATTATCATGTCCTTCTATCTCTCCGATAATCGTGAGTACAAGAATTCCGTTATTTTCACTTGTTCCATATTCCTTGATTGAATCCTCACCCATACAAAAAACACCTCCGGATATATTTAAAATAATTATCTCCGAAGGTGTTTTGATTTATTCACATTATTCTGTTGCTGCCTTTAATGCCTGCTCAATGTCCTCGATAATATCGTTAACGTTCTCAATACCGACTGAGAAACGGATAAGGTCAGGATTAACTCCTGCTTCCTTAAGCTGCTCATCAGTAAGCTGACGATGTGTATGACTTGCAGGATGAAGTACTGAGGTTCTGCAGTCAGCAACATGAGTTACAATTGCTCCTAATTTAAGGCTGTCCATAAACTTAATAGCCACATCTCTTCCGCCCTTAAGTCCGAAGGTTACAACTCCGCAGGTTCCGTTTGGCATGTATTTCTGCTGTAAAGCATGATACTTGTCGCCTTCAAGGTCCGGATAATTAACCCATGCAACCTTGTCATTATTAACAAGATATTCTGCAACCTTACGGGCATTTTCACAATGACGCTCCATTCTGAGATGAAGAGTTTCAAGACCGAGGTTTAATAAGAAACAGTTCTGTGGTGAAGGAATTGAACCCAAATCCCTCATGAGCTGAACCGTAGCCTTTGTAATATATGCCATTTTGCCGAATTTCTCAACATAAGTGATTCCGTGATATGAATCATCAGGTGTTGTAAGACCAGGAAACTTATCTGCATGAGCCTTCCAGTCAAAATTACCGCTGTCAACGATACAGCCGCCAACCTGTGTTGCATGTCCGTCCATATATTTAGTTGTTGAATGAACAACAATATCTGCTCCGAATTTAAACGGCTGACAGTTAATCGGTGTGGCAAAGGTATTATCAACAACAAGAGGTACTCCGTTTGAATGTGCAATGTCTGCATATAACTCAATATCAAGTACATCAAGTGTAGGGTTTGAAATTGTCTCGCCAAACAGAACCTTGGTGTTAGGACGGAATGCTGCCTGAATCTGCTCCCTTGTTGCCTCAGGCGGAACAAAAGTACATTCAATTCCTAATTTTCTCATTGTAACATTTAAAAGATTGTAGGTTCCGCCATAGATTGCAGAACATGCCACAACATGGTCGCCTGCCTCGCAGATATTAAAAATAGCATAGAAATTGGCAGCCTGTCCTGAGGATGTAAGCATTGCACCTACTCCGCCCTCAAGGTCACAAATCTTTGCCGCAACAGCATCATTAGTAGGATTCTGCAATCTTGTATAGAAATATCCGCTGTCTTCAAGGTCAAATAATCTGCCCATCTGCTCACTTGTATCATATTTGAACGTTGTACTCTGGTAAATAGGAAGAACTCTCGGCTCTCCTTTCTTAGGTGTGTATCCGCTCTGAATACATTTGGTTTCAACTCTGTAATTACTCATTATGTCCTCCACTCTGCCGCTTACGGCTGTTTATTTCTCCATATTTTTTTGAGAGCTTTAATATTATTGTCATTTAAGTCCCCAATAAGGGCTAAACTGCATTTGTTAATATCTAAATACTCATTAAGACATTTGTCAATATCTTTTTTTGTTGTCCTGTTAATCATGTCGATTGTCTCATCCAAATCTTCAACTCTTCCAAGCACCATATATGACTTGGCATTGGAATTCATCCTGGCGGTTGCAGATTCACCCGACAGAATCATCTCCGTACGAAGCTGCTTCTTAACTGAAGCCAGTTCTTCATCGCTCATTCCGTTATTTACAAAATCACATACAACATCATATATACCCTCTAAAACCTTTGCCGTCTGATTCGGATTCATTGAAGCATATATATGAAAAAGCCCTCCGGAATTAAATGAACTGCTGTATGAATATATGCTGTAGGTAAGTCCCATTTCCTCCCTTATTCTGAGGAAAAGTCTGGAATTCAGATTACCGCCGAGTGCAGCATTTATAATACACATCGGAAATCTGTCAGGATGCGATGATGAAACATTGTCAAAAGCAATATTCATATGTACCTGCTCCGTATCCTTATTTCTATAAAGGAAGCTCTGTCTGTATTCCACCGCAGGATATTGATTCTCTGCTCCGCTGCACGGCACCTCCCCAAAGCATTTTTCAAGGCAATCAATCAGTTCCTCCGGTTCCATTCCTCCTGCAACCGATATAACCATATTATCAGGAACATAATTTTTCTTCCAGCAGTCCACAATCATGTCCCTTGTAAAGGAACGTACATTGCTTCTGCTGCCCGATATTATATATCCATAGGGTGAGTCACGCCAGATTTTCTTCTGAAGAAGCTCATGGCACACATCCTCGGCAGAATCATCATATAAATCAATTTCATCAATTATGACATGCTTCTCCCTGGATAATTCCTTTTCTCCAAACTCCGAGTCAAAAAGCATTTCCGCCATCAGTTCAAAAGCACTTTGTGCATCTTCATTAAGCACCCTGCCATAGAATGATGTAACCTCCTTGGCTGTATATGCATTAATCCCTCCGCCGAAATCACTCATAATATCCGCAAGTTCTTTTACATTATGCTTAGAGGTTCCCTTAAAAAGCATATGTTCAATGACATGTGAAATTCCGTTATTGGTCTTATTCTCAAGGGCTGAACCCATTTTAACAAAAATACCGAAGGAAATGGATTTCATTCCCCGGATTTCCTCATATATAACAGGAATATTATTCCTTAATTTCCGAATCTGTATCATATTTCACTTCCTTTGCCACAGGCTCATTCACCTTCTCAATCTCAACCTTTCTCACAACGTTCTGTGAAACCTCAAGAATTTTAAAATTAAAGCCTTCGGCATGTACAATTTCAGTCTCATTCTCCTGCGGCAGACGTTTAAGCTTTGAAATAAGAAATCCGTTCAGCGTATCAAACTCCTCGCTTCGGATTTCCACGCCTAAAAGCTTATCCAAATCCTCCAATTTGGTAAGTCCGTCAACGACATAATTATCCTCATCATTTAATTCAATTTCCGCTTCCTCATCATACTCATCAAGAATATTACCGACAATTTCCTCAATAATATCCTCCATGCTTATTAAGCCCGCTGTCTGACCATATTCATCCACAACAATGCCAAGGTGAACCTTCTCTGCCTGCATTTCCCTTAGGAGCACATCAATATTTCTTGTCTCAGGTACAAAAAACGCCTCTCTCATAAGCCCCTTAAGTCCGGAAATCGGTTTCTTACGGTTAGGGATATTACTGTAAAGCACAAGTGCATCTCTTATATGCAGGGTTCCAACAATGTTATCCACATCTCCCTCATACACAGGAAATCTCGAATAGCTTCCGTCCTTCTGGCTCTGTATTACCTCCTCAAGAGTCATGTTATTATCAAGTGCAACAATTGACGAACGGTGGGTCATAATATCCCCTGCATTCTTATCCCCGAGTTCAAAAATATTCGTAATCATCTCGGCCTCACTCGCTTCAAGAACGCCCTGTTCCTGCCCCTCGTTAACCATTGTGATTATCTCTTCCTCAGTTACGTTTTCAATATTTTCATTAGGATTAATCCCAAAAATTCTCAAAATACAGTTTGCAGCCAGTGACACAATAAAGGTTATCGGCAAAAGTACAATTATTATCGCATTTACCGCACCGCATAATGCCATAGCAGTTCTGTCTCCGCCGCGTTTTCCGCATTTCTTAGGTATTAATACGCCGAAAACAATAAGTATTAACAGCATTACAATTCCGATAATTACGGAAATCCACACACTTTTGTTATTTATCTCCCTGCTTACAACTCTTCTTACTACGCCTAATATGTATGCTCCTGATACCAAATTTGATATAAATACAACGATATCAAGAGTATCTCCGAACCTTGAGGTATTTCTGAGAAGCTTTTTAAGCCTTATTGCCTTTGAATTACCGGCTTCTATTTTTTTGTCAATTTCACTTTCATTAACATTCTCAATTGCCGACTTAAACGAATAAAGAATTACATCAATCAGCAGAAATACCACAAACAACGCTATTCCCGCGTACATTTGGTCCATAAAATAATCCTTTCCGACTTATATACCTACCATTCTTATGTACGGAGTATCTCCAGACTGGTAAGCAGTGCTTTGTTCACCTTAAGGATAATCTCATTATCCAGATGGCAGACTTTGTCTTTCAATCTTGTTTTATCAATTGTTCTTAACTGTTCAAGTAAAATAACTGAATCCTTTATCATATCGTACTTATTTGAGTCAATCTTAACATGGGTTGGCAGCTGTGCCTTAGTCATCTTGGAAGTAATGGCCGCAATAATGACTGTAGGGCTGTGCCTGTTGCCGGTGTCATTCTGAACCACCAGTACCGGACGTATCCCACCCTGCTCGGAACCAACCACAGGTCTTAAATCTGCGTAAAAGATATCTCCTCTTTTAATAGTCACGATAAAAACACACTCCATTTTATAGATTTTAAAAATATTATTTCTACATTTTCGTGTGTTTATTCAGATTTAAAAAATAAAAATTACCCGATGTATTTTCTCTCTACTCTTTCGGATACATCACATACAAATTCATAATTAAATCTTCCTGAAAGCTGTGCAAGCTCCTCGATTGTAATGCATTCACCATTATCAGTTCCTGCAATTGTCACAACATCCTCAACCTGTGTATCAGGAATATCCGTTACGTCAACCATCATCTGGTCCATGCAGACTCTTCCGATTATCGGTGCTCTCTTACCGCGAATCAGCACATAACCCTTTGAAGACAATGCCCTCGGATATCCGTCCGCATATCCGATTGCAATTGTTGCAACCTTGATTGTTCTGTCTGTAATATAAGTTCTTCCGTAGCTTACTCCCTCGCCCGCCGGCAAATCCTTAACAAAAATAACATGGCTTTTAATCTCCATGGCAGGTTTAAATGAAAGCTCCCTGCTTACCTCATCCGAAGGAAGAAGTCCGTATAATACAATACCCTCCCTGACCATATCAAGCTTATATTCCGGCATATCAATAATTGCCGCGCTGTTGGCACAGTGACGGATTTCAAAGCTTACGCCCCTTGCCTCCAATTGGTCAGTCAGATTCATAAACAATTCAAACTGTCTGCGCGAAAAACTCTTATCCGCTTCATCAGCAGTTGCAAAATGCATGAATATTCCCTCGCAGTTCATATTCTTCATGTGATATATTTTTTCTATTTCTTCCACTGTTTCCTCTGACACAGGGAAACCTATACGGTTCATGCCCGTATTAATTTTAAAATGACATCTCGCCGTCATATTTAATGCTGCGGCACTCTCTGAAATATCCTCTGCCATTTCCTTTGTCAGGATGGAAAAAGTAATATTATTGCGAATCATTGTTTCATATTCGGCTTTACATGCATAGCCCAAAAGCAGAATAAAATTATCTATTCCGTTATTTCTAAGCTCCATTGCCTCCTTAACGGTTGCAACCGCAAAGCCGTAAACCTTATCCTGTATTGCTTTAGCCACGCAAACGGCACCGTGTCCATAGGCATTAGCCTTAACTATTGCCAGAATCTTTGTCTGTTCTCCGACTCTTTTCCTGACAACATCAATATTATGATAAATTGAATCCAGATGTATTACCGAATAGGTTCTTGTAAACTCTTCCATTTATTTACACTTCCTTATATTCAAATCATTTTGGCGTACTAATAATTTTACCAAATTTATCCAACAAATCGGATGCAAGTAATGAATGTTCTCCGGTCTCATAGGCAGCATATTCTCCTGCAAGACCATGCACATATACTCCCATGGCTGCTGCCGAGAAGGGCTCAAGCCCCAGTGAAAGCATAGCCGCTATAACACCTGTAAGCACATCACCCATTCCTGCCTTGGACATCGCCCCACAGCCCGAAGTATTAATATATACAACTCCATTATCAGGCTCTGCCACAACTGTTGCAGCGTCCTTAACCACACATATTACATTATTTTCTTTTGCAAAGCCGGCGGCACTCACAGGAAGATTTGAAAGGATTTCCTCCTTGCTCTTCTTTGTAAGACGCACCATTTCCCCGATATGCGGAGTAATTATAACAGTTGATTTATGTTTTTTCAACATTTCAATATCATTGGATATAATATTAAGCCCATCCGCATCAATAATCAATGGTTTATTTATATTTACAAGCACATATTCCACCAATTCCCGTGCAACAGGCTTAACAGAAAGCCCCGGACCCAGAATGATTATATCCGCTCTTTTGGCACCTTGCGTAAGTTTCTCTATAGCATTAGTGTTATCATATGAGGTAATTATCGCCTCGGGCAGGAGTTTCTTAAGCACCTCACTGTTGGCACTGTGGGACAGAATCTCGACCAGTCCCGCACCACATCTGTATGCGGCAGCACCGCTAAGATATGCCGCACCGCTCATATCCTCACTTCCCGCTATTACCAACGTTCTTAAATAGGTTCCTTTGTTGGAATAGGTTTTTCTGTCCGGAATCCCGCCGATATCCTCAGGGATAAAATATCTTGCCGGATTAATTTCCTTAACCGCCAGCGGGCACAGGCCTATATCTGCAACCGTTACCTCTCCCGAATATTCCCTGCCCGGATACAGAAGCATTCCCATCTTATGGTAGCCGAAGGTTACAGTGGAATCCGCCTTCACGGCACGGTTAAGCACTCTTCCCGTTGCCGCGTCAATTCCGGACGGTATGTCCACACTTATGACATAGTTATTTGCTGAATTAATCACTTCTACTATATCCGCATATCTGCCCTCAATATTTCTCGAAAGCCCCGTTCCAAAAATCGCATCCACTACTATATCGTATTCTGAAATATCCGAAAGGTTACAAAAGGACATTCCGGAGCTTATTGCAATTTCCTTCTGTGCAATGAACTCACTGCTTGCATGTTCCTCATTGCCGGCAATAATAATATCAACAGGAAGTCCCTGCCATGTAAGAATTCTCGCTGCAGCGATTCCGTCCGCACCGTTATTGCCGCAGCCGCATACGGCAGCAATACGCACCCTCCGTTCAAATGCCACCGCTACCTCAGCAGCCTTCATTGCCACCGCATATGAGGCTCTCTCCATCAATACCATTGACGGAACCTTCATCTGTTCAATTGTATATTTGTCAACAAATCGTGCCATTTTACTGTCAAGTGCAAACTTCATAATCTTACACTCCTTTCCTGTTAAAGCAAAAAACCGGACATATCTGCCCGGTTTATGAAATATCATTTTCCTGTCGTATCATTTAACGGTTTGGTCTTGGAATCAAAAACCTCCATCATCTCCGGACCAAGTAAATCATGCATATATGAATAGATTTCATTATTTTTAATCTCTTTATCCTGTTTTATAAGGACTTTTTTCTTAAGTTCAATCCTGACTTCATTAATCCATTTGCCAAGAAGCTGTATATCATCATAATTCTGATGTATTCTTGTATAGCATACCTGAACGCCTTCAATTACCAATTCAAGATTGCATATTCTGATTCTCTCAGGAAGTTCTATTTCTTCCTGCTCGAACTTCTCAAGTTTCTCCTTTGCTTCAAGTATAAGCTTCTGATTACGGGTCATAAGCTTCTGCCGTTTTGCCTCTGTAAGTGACGTATTCTCAGCATTGTCGAGAATCTCCTGCATAAGCTTGTTTTTAATTTTCTTAACCTCTTTAATGTCATTGGTTATTCTGCCCTGTCGCTTAAGCAGCTCTCCAAGCTGTTTCTCCAGATTTCGTATCTCAGCTGTTTTCTCATTTTCGGGAAACAACTGGTGCCAGCGTTCATCCAGAATGACTATGGGCAGATGTTTATATGCTACATTCTTCTTAACTTCTTCTATAGTAAGCGGCATAACACTGCCTCCATTCTTAAATTATTTATCTCCGAGATTATAGGACAGGGTCATAAGGCTTTCAGAGAGGTGTACATTCTCCACAACCACATTATCAGGCACGCTTAAATCCATGTGTGCAAAATTCCAAATGCCCTTGATTCCTGCTTCAACCGCAATCTGTGCAACCTGATTTGCACCGGTTTTCGGAATTGTCAGTGCAAGAATGTCTATATTATTATTCCGTATAAAATCCGGTAATTCCTCCATAGGCATTACTACTGCACCCCTGCATTCCTTACCGATTAGCTCAGGATTACAGTCAAACATTCCTTTTACAACAAAGCCTCTCTTCTCAAAGTTCGCATAATTGGCAATCGCCCTGCCAAGATTACCGGCACCGACAATTACCATACTGTGCGGTATGTCTATGCACAGAATTCTTGCAATCTCATTATGAAGATATTCAACATTATATCCGTATCCCTGCTGTCCGAAGCCGCCAAAATTATTCAAATCCTGACGAATCTGTGACGCAGTCACATTCATCTTAACACTTAACTCATTAGAGGAAATCTTATCAACACCGTTATCAAGCAGTTCTTCAAGATATCTGTAATATCTCGGAAGACGTTTAATAACAGCCATTGAAATATCATTTCTGTCCATCTCTTGCCTCCAAAAAATTATAAATAACCCGGGCACAAAGCCACATTTAATTTTAACAATTTGTTAAAGAAATGTCAATCAGGCATAAGCATGGGAATTACAGACTTACCTTCTTTTTCAATAAAAAAGAAACTCCAAAATATGTTCCGATTATAAGCAGCACTTCAAAAGCATACACAAGCCAGTTCGACATCACAACCTCAAAAAAGCTCGTACCGAATTCGAATTTAGGAAGGAAATTCGTAATTATGCTTGTTACTATTCTGATACCTACAAAAAGACCGATTGCAAGCCACGCCTTGCCCCTTCTGTTGGCAAGAATCGTAGAACTTAATGTAATTGCAAGATATGCATAATTAACGGTCAAAAGTATTGTTAACCATATTGATAAAATTGTAACAACAAAATTAATAATCAGGCTTGCAAGATCCGTTCCGAAATACACAAGTATATAATCTATCATTTCTGCCATATCATGAATTTCCTCAAACTGATTCAATGCAAGTGTGGCGTTCAGATATATACCCAATCCGTATAATGCAGTTGCAGCAACAGTTGTAAATATAAGTGAAAGGTATTTTGCTCCGACAATTTCAAAAGTCGATACCGGTGCCATAAATGACATATAGCTTATTCTGGAATTAATTTCCCTTGCATAGGATATAACTCCGATAACCATTATAAACAGAACTGCTCCCCATCCGCCAAGTATATACAAAACAAGACTGATACCAATGTTTACTTCGCTTTTGGCAAGAATACTTATTGCAAGATATCCGGTAAGTGCTGCTATCACGCTCATGATAACTATATACATAGGTAAATCTTTACGATATTCATATTTAATCAGTTTAAACATTTCCGTTACCTCCTGCATTATTCTCATCTGTGCCGTACGGATTGCTGTACTTATCCGCTTCAGGCATATGATAGTTCTCCTGCGAAGCAGCCTGCTGGCCGTTTACCGGCTGGCCATACATTGGCTGGCCGTTCATTGGCTGACCGTTCATTGGCTGGCCATACATCGGCTGGCCGTTCATTGGCTGGCCATACATCGGCTGGCCATACATTGGCTGGCCATACATCGGCTGGCCATACATCGGCTGGCCATACATCGGTTGGCCATACATTGGCTGGCCATAAGGAATGCCCCATCCGTACACCTCTTTATACAAATCAACAAGAGATTTTCCATTTGCCTTTCTGAGTTCATTGGCATCTCCGGCAAGCACAAGCTTTCCGCTCTTCATAAAAAGTGCACCATTTACAATATGCTCAAGTTCATCCACCAGATGGCTTGAAATAATAAAGGTACGTTTTCCATCTGCATTATCCATGATTGCGCGGACAATAACCTCTCTTGCAAGTATGTCTATACCGTTAAGAGGCTCGTCAAGCATTGTAATCTGTGAATGTCTCGCAAGTGCAACCGCTACCTTCAATTTGGCAAGCATACCCGTAGACATATTTTTAACCTTATCACTAAATGAAAGTCCCATTTTATCAAGCAACTCATAAAAATGCGACTCATCAAAGTCTTTATAAAAATCCTTATAAAAAGTAACAACATCCCTGATAGTCATATATGAATAAAAATAATTCTCAGTAGGCATATAGGTAATATTCGCCTTATCCTTCGGAGTCATCATTTCTCCATCAAGCGTTATTGTTCCTGATGTCGGAGCAATAAGCCCCATTATCATCTTCATCAGCGTCGTTTTGCCGCTTCCGTTAGGTCCGAGCATTGCATATACCCTGCCATCCTCAAGACGCATATTAACATGGTCAACCGCAACACAGGATGAATATCTTTTTACAACCTCATCGCATATCAGCATTTTAAAATCCTCCCTTAACCCAATATATTCAGTATATTGAATACTTTATGGTATTTGTTGGAATTATAACACTATTAACTTTTAGTGTAAAGTTGCAAATATCAGGGGGTGTTATTAACTTATGATAATGTCACCTTATGATTCTCTTGAGATAATGTCACTTTTCATTAAACTATAAAACTATGAAAGAAGGATTAATTACATTGTCTCAAGAACAATTAAAAACATTTAAGGTCATTAACAGTTTCATCGACAAATCCATCACTAGACAACAAGCTGCTGAGCTTCTGTCGCTTTCTCCACGCCAGATTACACGTTTAAAGAAAGGAATCCTCGAATCTGGTGCTGAATTCTTAATTCATAAAAATACAGGACGAAAGCCAGCTCATGCTGTTTCAGATGAAATAAAGGAAAAAGTCCTCTCCATACACTCTAAACCGGAGTTCCAAGAGGTCAATTTCCTCCACTTCAAAGATATACTTTTCGAAGATTATGAGATTGCCCTCTCATACACTTCACTTACTAGTATACTTAAAAATGCTGGAATTGAAAGCCCTATGAAGAAAAAAATTCGTCATCGTACCCACAGACGTAAGAGAAAGACTCATCCCGGACAACTAATCCAGATAGATGCAACCCCTTACGAATGGTTTGGCGGGCAAATGAAGTACGCTCTTCACGGTGCTATAGATGATGCTACCGGTAAGATTGTCGGACTGTATATGACCCAAAACGAATGCCTCTTTGGTTACCTTGAAATGATGCGCCAATGTTGCCTGGATTTCGGTGTACCACAAACGATTTATTCTGACCGCCACACCATCTTCCGTTCTCCAAAAACAGGACAACTAACCGTGGAAGAACTAATCAATGGTAAACAGGTAAATCTTACTCAATTCGGACGCTCTATGCACGAATTAGGTATTGATATGATATTTGCTCAAACACCACAGGCAAAAGGACGTATTGAACGCCTATGGGTAACACTTCAAAGCAGACTCCCTGTGGAATTCGCTAAACGCAAAATAAAAACACTCAGTGAGGCAAATGAATTCCTAAAAGAATACCGCACCACTTTCAATGAAAAATTTGCTATCGAAGCAGAAGGTGCATCATTGTTTGTTCCACTTCAACCGACAGCAAACATCGATGAAATCCTTTGTATAAAGCATCAGCGAAAAACAGACAATGCAGGGACATTCTCCTTCAAAGGACGATGCTTTCAAATCCTCGACGAAGGATTTCCTATTATATCCGCACGACGCGATATTCAGGTACTCATAAACCCGCGGTTCGGAATCCGCGTAGGCTACAAAGGAAAAACCTATGCAACAATACGTTATCTCAAGCTGCAAAACAAAAACGCCAGTACGAAAGTGACCAAGAAAACTGTGAAGGCAGTAACGCCTCATCTCATCCACAGTAGTGATGAATGGAAGAAAATCTGGTGGGCTGAAGACTACAGTCTTTCACTGAAATTTCTTTATGAGCTGTTCTTTGAAAAACAGCAGTCTGTTTCTTAATTGGCTTGATTAACAAAGAATTATCATCTTCATGGGC
>JBGVLM010000003.1:0-8592 GCA_045124255.1 Butyrivibrio sp.
CCAATCTGTTATAATTAATCATGCAAAAACACTCCTTTGTTTTATTTATTTTGTCGTGATTTAATTATAACATTAGTGCAGTGTTTTTGCTTTTTTATTTTGGATGTGATTTAGCTTCTGAAAAAATGGGGAAACTCAAAATTATAGCACATTGACAAAGGTTTTGAAAATGATATAATGGTGAAAAGGGCTTTAAACGGGGTGGAGAATATGAGGGAGCAACAATTTTTGTTTTTTAGGTGACCAAAATTCTTAAAGAGGGTCAATATATGTACAAATATCTTGTGGAAGGGATTGTCAGATTAAATGATTCCAATGCAGTAAGGTACGTTGTTGATTCTACAGTAGAAGGCTAGTCTTTTTTATTTACCGGGAAAATCCTTTGGAATTCCCTATTAAAATGAAACTTCCGACTCGTATATGGGCTGGGTCAGAAATCGGAGGCTGAAATTATGAATAATATATTTAAGAGAGTAATTGCTGCTCTAATACTTATGTGTACGTTTGTTTTATGTGCCTGTAACCGCAGTATGTCAATTGGCCAGACAACTTCCACGGAAGAAAACGAAGTTCCAACTACGGAAGGGTTAACGGAACAACCAACGAGTGGGAACGAAACGGAGCCGGCCACTACCATGCCTGATAGTGAGCTTAATCTTATGCAGAGGGCATTGCTGAGTATGGATGACTGCTATGATGTATCAGCTTCTGAATATGTCAGGGTCAGAGATATGAATTTCTATTCCGACCTTGGACATGTAAGGGTATATTATGTTGATGTGGACAGAGATGAAGAAAAGGAAGTATGTGTTGTAAATGGCAGCACTATGTATTTGTTTCATGAAATTGAAGGTAAAATATATACATATACGTTATTGAGTGTTGGAGGGATATTTACGGATGGCACAATATGGAACGGTTTGCCGGAGAGAAAAATAACATACTACAGGGTAAATGATTTTTTTGAATTCATAGATATGGAATATCTGGCAGTTAAAAATACTGATGAATCCGGTAAGGTATCTTATTATACGAATGAGAAATGTATTGATAATGGAAATAATGAATACATTTATACAGAGATTAATGAGACAAAATTTAATATAATTATGCAGGATTGTGATTTTATGGAGGCAGAATCCTTTGGATATACGGATAAGAATATTAAAATTAAGCTGGCTGACTGGCAGGCAGTACCGGATGAAACTGTGGAATATGACGGACTTAATCTTATGCAGCGGGTATTGCTTGCCAAGGAGGACATTATAGACACGGAAGACGGTCAGGTTAAGAAAATTTATCAGCTTCCATACTTTCGTAACAGTGCCTTATTTTATTATGTGGATTTGGACAAGGATGGTCAGAAGGAAGTTATACTGGAAGCGGCCGAATGGTCAATTCTGCATGAGAAAAATGGTAAAGTATACAGATATAAGCTTCCATTCAGTGCAATTGTATCAATGTTTAAGGATGGAACAATGCATAGCAGCTCAACTGCTTCAGAATGGTTTTTGTGGAGAATTGCTGAATTTGGCGAAAATGATATAGTAAGTGAGTATATTTATTATGCGGTATGCGGTGAGGATGAAATTACCCGCTATTACAGCTTCAACGGAACCTTTGGTGAAGAAGAATTACTAACAGATAAAGAACTTGAGCTTATCAGAAATCAGTATAAGGAAGAGATTGCAGATGAGTATGTTCTGGGCAGTACGGATATTCTTTATATTGTATCGGATTATAATTAATTTTACATAAAATATTCCAACGATAGTATAATAACTGCAATTTCAGCTATAAGAATTAATGGCATTCCCACTACAAAATACCAATGCTTTGTTTTGTGGCGGAAATGCCACATCCCGATTGTGGCACCCAGTCCGCCGAATAATAGTGCGGATATGAAAAGTGCGGACTCGCTGATTCGCCACTCATGCCGTATTGCTCTTTTTTTATCAATTCCCATAAGTGAAAAAGAAATTATATTAATTATTATAAGATATACACAAAATATAATTAAAAATATGTCGTCCATGGCACACTCCGATTTTTATTTTTACCCATTATAGCACAATGATAAATATTTTGGTAATAACAACCGCATAATGCATGAAAAGATTCTGCGGACGTAAGGAGTAGTGGAATATATACGTTAAAGACGTATATAAAAGTGAATGTGAAAGTTTACTTAGACCGGAAAGGTAAAAGATACGCTTTTTTGAGCCATAGCGCATTGACAAATATTTTGGGAATGATATAATTAACAAGGATAAAAGACATTGAAGGAGACAGTAGTCCCTATCTGAAAATCAGAGAGAGCCGCATAAGCTGGGAAGCGGTATGAGTAGGATTTGGATGAATATCACTCCGGAGTTTCAAATTGAAAGCCATTGGCAAGTAGAGGATGACGTTTTTCTCACGTTACAGAGAACGCATATGTTGGTATGCCGAAGAGAAGCTGTTACAGCTATAACTGATGATTTTTCAGGCCTCTGCCAATTTCTATGGCAGGGGCTTTTTTATTTACTAGAAAATTCCTCTGGAATTCCCCGGTAAATAAAAGACACTACGTGTCAATTATGCGCAGCTCGCGGAGAAGAAGTTTATTGCTTCGCAATACCGCTCGCGCGCAAAGATTGCGCGAAGCGCAATCTTTTTCATTTTCAATGAAAGGAATTAATAATATGTACGAAAAAGTATCTACTGACCTGAAATTTGTTGAAAGAGAGAAACAGGTCGAGAAATTCTGGAAAGACAATGATATTTTCAGAAAAAGTATGAAGATGAGAGAGAATTGTCCTTCATATACATTTTATGACGGACCTCCGACCGCTAACGGTAAGCCGCATATCGGACACGTGCTTACCCGTGTAATTAAGGATATGATTCCAAGATACCGCACAATGAAGGGCTATATGGTTCCGCGTAAAGCCGGTTGGGACACACACGGACTTCCGGTTGAGCTTGAAGTTGAGAAGAAGCTCGGACTTGACGGCAAGGAGCAGATTGAAGAATACGGACTTGAACCGTTTATCGGCTTCTGTAAGGAAAGTGTATGGAAATACAAGGGAATGTGGGAGGATTTCTCAGGAACTGTAGGTTTCTGGGCAGATATGGACGACCCTTATGTAACATATCACAATGACTTTATTGAGTCTGAATGGTGGGCATTGAAGGAAATCTGGAACAAGGGTCTCCTTTATAAGGGCTTTAAGATTGTTCCTTACTGCCCTCGCTGCGGAACACCTCTGTCATCACATGAGGTTGCACAGGGATATAAGAATGTTAAGGAGCGTTCAGCAGTTGTACGTTTCAAGGTTATCGGTGAAGACGCATATTTCCTTGCATGGACAACAACACCTTGGACACTTCCGTCCAACGTTGCGCTCTGCGTTAATCCGGATGATACCTACTGTAAGGTTAAAGCTGTTGACGGATATACTTATTATATGGCGGAAGCACTTCTTGATAAGGTTCTTAACGGACTTGAAAGAGAAGAGGGAGTGCCTGCTTATGAGATTATTGAGACATATAAGGGAACAGACCTTGAACATAAGGAATATGAGCCGCTTTTTGCATGTGCCGGAGAGGCAGCAGCAAAGCAGCATAAAAAAGGACATTTTGTTACCTGTGATTCTTATGTAACCATGTCAGACGGTACCGGTATCGTTCATATCGCACCTGCTTTCGGTGAGGATGACGCAAAGGTCGGACGTAAGTATGACCTTCCTTTTGTACAGTTTGTTAATGAGAAGGGTGAGCTTACCGAAGAAACCGCTTATGCAGGCAAATTCGTAAAGGACGCAGACCCGGATATCCTTAGAGATTTGGACGCAGAGAGTAAGCTTTTTGACGCACCTAAATTCGAGCATGATTATCCTTTCTGCTGGAGATGTGACACACCGCTTATCTACTATGCAAGAGAGTCATGGTTTATTAAGATGACTGCGGTTAAGGATGACTTAATCCGCAATAATAATACAATTAACTGGATTCCTGAGACAATCGGAACGGGACGTTTCGGTGCATGGCTTGAGAATGTTCAGGACTGGGGTATCAGCCGTAACAGATACTGGGGAACTCCGCTTAATATCTGGCAGTGTGAGGACTGCGGCAAAATGCATTCAATCGGAAGCATTGCAGAGCTTAAGGAAATGTCGGACAACTGTCCTGATGATATTGAGCTTCATCGTCCGTTCATTGATGCCGTTACAATTAAATGTCCTGACTGCGGTAAAACAATGAAGAGAGTACCGGAGGTTATTGACTGTTGGTTCGATTCAGGTGCAATGCCGTTTGCACAGCACCATTATCCGTTTGAGAATAAAGAGCTGTTTGAAGCACAGTTCCCGGCTGACTTCATTTCAGAGGCAGTTGACCAGACAAGAGGCTGGTTCTACTCATTGCTTGCAGAATCAACTCTTTTATTCAACAAAGCACCATACAAGAATGTAATTGTACTTGGTCACGTTCAGGACGAGAATGGTCAGAAGATGAGTAAATCCAAAGGTAATGCAGTTGACCCGTTTGACGCACTTGCAGCACACGGAGCTGATGCAATCCGCTGGTATTTCTATTCAAATTCAGCACCTTGGCTTCCAAACCGCTTCTATGACAAGGCGGTTGTTGAGGGACAGCGTAAGTTCTTAGGAACAATCTGGAATACCTATGCGTTCTTTGTACTGTATGCAAATATTGATGAATTTGACGCAACAAAATACAGTCTTGAATATGATAAATTACCGGTAATGGATAAATGGATTCTGTCCAAACTTAACTCACTTGTTAAATCAGTGGATAGTTATCTTAATGACTACAAGATTCCTGAGACAACAAGAGTGCTTGAAGAGTTCGTTGACGATTTAAGCAACTGGTATGTAAGACGTTCAAGAGAGCGTTTCTGGGCAAAAGGAATGGAGCAGGATAAAATTAATGCTTACATGACATTATATACATCATTGGTTACCCTGGCTAAAGCTGCAGCACCTATGATTCCGTTTATGACAGAAGAGATTTACCAGAATCTCGTAAGAACAATCGATTCAACTGCACCGGAAAGCATTCACCTCTGTGACTTCCCTGTTGCTAATGAGGAATGGATTGATAAAGAACTTGAACAGAGCATGGATGAGGTTCTTAAGACAGTAGTAATCGGCCGTGCATGCAGAAATACAGCCAATATCAAGAACAGACAGCCGATTGGTAAAATGTATGTCAAAGCACCTTTTGAGCTTTCAGATTACTTCAAGGAAATTATTGCCGACGAGCTCAATGTTAAGGCAGTAGAATTTACGGATGATGTAAGAGCGTACAGCTCATACAGCTTCAAGCCGCAGTTAAAGACAGTAGGTCCTAAGTACGGAAAGCTTCTCGGTAAGATTAGGGAAGCATTAACCGCTATTGACGGTAATTCGGCAATGGATGAATTAAATGCAAACGGCATGCTGGTATTTGATTTTGACGGAGAAAAGGTTGAGCTTACCAAGGAAGATTTATTAATTGATATTGCTCAGACAGAGGGCTTTGAATCAGCTAATGACAATGGTATTACAGTTGTACTTGATACAAACCTTTCAGAGGAATTAATTGAGGAAGGCTTTGTAAGAGAGCTTATCAGTAAAATCCAGACCATGAGAAAAGAAGCAGGTTTTGAAGTAATGGATAAAATCACTCTGTATACACAGGGCAATGATAAGATTGAAGAATTATTGAAACGTAACACAGATGAAGTTAAAGACGAGGTTCTTGCAACAGATATTGTATACGGAAGCATTGAAGGATACAGTAAGGAATGGAGCATTAACAAAGAGACCGTAACTCTCGGTGTTTCCAAGAATTAATATTTAATTCATCGGGTGCAAAAGCATCCGATGAATATGCAAGGAGATTGAGCATAATGGAAAAGATGAAATTCAACAAAGAAGAATTCAAAACAGAAGTGGTTAACAACCTTAAAAGCATCTACAGAAAAACCATAGATGAAGCAGGCAAACAGCAGATTTTCCAGGCAGTCGCATATACTGTTAAAGATTATATCATTGACAGATGGATTGCTACCCAGAAGGAATTTGAAAAGCAGGATGCAAAGACAGTTTACTATATGTCAATGGAATTCCTTATGGGTCGTGCACTGGGTAATAATATGATTAACCTTACCTGCTATAATGAGGTTAAGGAGGCTCTTGATGAGCTTGGCTTTGACCTTAATGTAATTGAGGACCAGGAGCCTGATGCGGCACTCGGAAACGGTGGACTCGGACGTCTTGCAGCATGCTTCCTTGATTCACTTTCAACTCTCGGATATCCTGCTTACGGCTGTGGAATTCGTTACCGCTACGGTATGTTTGCACAGAAAATTGATAACGGATATCAGATAGAGATTCCTGATGACTGGTTAAGAGAAGGCAATCCGTTTGAAATAAAGAGAGCAGAATATGCTACGGAAATTAAATTCGGAGGCTATGTAAGGTCTTACAGAGATGAGAATAGAAGAGACCATTTCGTTCAGGAGGATTATCAGTGTGTAAAGGCGGTTCCTTATGACCTTCCTGTTGTAGGCTATGGTAATAATGTGGTTAATACATTAAGAATATGGGATGCAGAGCCGATTCAGCAGTTCAATCTGGATTCCTTTGATAAGGGAGATTATCACAAAGCAGTTGAACAGGAAAATCTTGCCAAAACAATATGTGAGGTGCTCTATCCTTGTGATAATCATTATGCAGGTAAGGAGCTTCGTCTGAAACAGCAGTATTTCTTCGTATCTGCAAGTGTTCAGAGAGCAGTTCTTAAATACAAGGAGAAACATTCTGATATTAAGAAATTATATGAGAAGGTATGCTTCCAGTTAAATGATACACATCCGACAGTAACAGTTGCGGAATTAATGAGAATTCTTATGGATGAAGAGGGCCTTACATGGGATGAGGCGTGGGAAGTAACCAATAAGACCTGTGCGTACACCAACCATACAATTATGGCTGAAGCATTGGAGAAATGGCCGGTTGAGCTTTTTGCCAGACTTCTTCCTCGTATTTATCAGATTGTTGAGGAAATTAACCGCAGATTTATCGAAGAAATCAAAGCAAAATATCCTGACAATTATGACAAAATTGCCAAAATGGCAATCGTATATGACGGTCAGGTAAAGATGGCAAATCTCGCAATCGTTGCAGGCTTCTCTGTAAACGGTGTTGCTGCACTTCATACGGAGATTCTTAAGAAACAGGAATTAAGAGATTTCTACGAAATGATGCCGGAAAAATTCAATAATAAGACTAACGGTATTACACAGCGCAGATTCCTGCTTCACGGCAATCCGCTTCTTGCCGGCTGGGTAACCAAAAAGGTTGGAGACGGCTGGATTACAGACCTGTCGCAGCTT
Source organism: Butyrivibrio sp. (assembly GCA_045124255.1). Lineage (GTDB taxonomy): Bacteria > Bacillota > Clostridia > Lachnospirales > Lachnospiraceae > Eshraghiella. The sequence goes on from JBGVLM010000003.1 coordinate 7,385, forward strand.
AACGGACTTGCAAAATATGCGGAAGATGAGAAGAGCCGTCAGGAATTTATGCAGATTAAATATCAGAATAAATTAAGACTGGCAAAATATATTGAAGAGCATAACGGAATTGAAGTTGACCCTCGTTCAATTTTTGACGTGCAGGTTAAGAGACTTCATGAGTATAAGAGACAGTTATTGAATATTCTCCATGTTATGTACCTTTATAACAAAATCAAAGCTAATCCTAACATGGATTTCTACCCAAGAACATTTATTTTCGGTGCCAAAGCGGCAGCCGGCTACAGACGTGCAAAGCTTACAATCAAGCTGATTAACAATGTTGCCAATGTAATTAATAATGACGCTTCAATTAACGGAAAGATTAAGGTTGTGTTCATTGAGAATTATCGTGTATCGAATGCAGAGATGATTTTTGCGGCAGCAGATGTAAGTGAGCAGATATCTACTGCAAGTAAGGAAGCGTCAGGAACAGGCAATATGAAGTTTATGTTAAACGGCGCATTAACACTTGGAACAATGGATGGAGCCAACGTTGAGATTGTTAAAGAGGTTGGAGAAGAGAATGCCGTTATTTTCGGATTGTCAGCAGATGAGGTAATTCAGTACGAGAACTATGGCGGATATAATCCACATGATATTTATAACAATGACCCTGAAATCCGTCAGGTATTAATGCAGTTAATTAACGGTTTCTACTCACCTGAAGACCCTGAGTTGTTCAGAGAGATTTATAATTCACTTCTCTATGACCAGAGAGCAGATGTATACTTCATTCTTAAGGACTTCCGTTCTTATGCGGATGCACAGTCAAAGATTGAAGCCAAGTACAGAGATTCAAAGAACTGGGCACGTTCAGCAATCTTAAATGTTGCAAAGAGCGGAAAATTCTCTTCTGACAGAACAATTGAGGAGTATGTACAGGATATCTGGAAGCTTGAAAAGGTTAAAGTAACATTGTAATCTTTTTATATCAAATAATATTTATTTTACCCCGGAGAAATTTTGCGAATTTTCTTCGGGGTGTTTCTTATTGACATATTATTTTAACGGTCATATAATAATTCTACATTTATATTTTGTCTTTTGCTTCTATGCAAATTCAAAAATTTCTATGAGATTCTTTTTTATCTCATACAACAACCCCAAGGTATAAGCTGTTTGCCTTGCAAACGGCACATAAAACGCATATAATAAGGGTGCAGACA
>JBGVLM010000004.1:0-29356 GCA_045124255.1 Butyrivibrio sp.
TACATTCGACACCATTCCAATAGATTTTCCGGTTTGTTCAGATAACATTTTTACTTGCCAGCTTGCAAACGGTTTATCCAATACTGTACGCATTATGGTCGAAGCCGTTCCGGAACTTTTTGAAAAATAATTTTTCTTTTCCCTTCTTTCGACATACTTATTTTCATTTCCTTGAAAATGAATAATAATACGTTTAGATAAAATATAACAATTACCAGACAAATCAATATAACTCAACTTGTTTTCATATATGCTTTCCGCAGATGCCTCTGAAATATATGGTGCCATAAACACATAACAAGAATCATCATTGTGCTGAGAGGCCATCATCATAAACATATTAACAAAACGTTTCTCACCATTTGTCTTAACCTCTATGCAAAAGCGTTGTGTTTCATTATTATCACTGTAATGAACAATTGCATGAAAATCTCCAAAGCCACGTTGCAATCCTGTAGGTATAATTTCTATATCAGATACAAACGGAACAGTTTTCATAATTTGACAGAACTGTTCTTTTGCCAATTGAATGTATTGGTTTTCTGTTAAACTTTGTTTCATTAAAATTCTCCCTTTCACCGTTTCGGTGAAACAATTATAATCTATGAAATCAATTTTGTCAAGAACAACACCTTATATTCAAAGATTGAGTGTTTTGTCGCAAATCTTATATAACTTTTGCGACAAAATCTATTTCCCAAAATTGAAATATTTTTGATTTTGGGAAATAGAAAACCGGATGAACATCGAAGTTCATCCGGTTCTTGGTTATGTAATTTCACACCTCACTTTTGATCGAAAGCCGAAAATAACCAAAATTAACGCAAATTGAGTTGGACAAAAATCAGCGAAAACTCCAGTGTTTATGCGGGTTTTGTCGACTTTTGTCCTATTATAACACATTGCTCTATGCGGCGTACAATCCCTGTTGCTTTCATATTCAAAAATTCTCCTTTTTATTCAAATAGTGGTATTAGTATTTGTAAAAAAAGGTGATTTATACTGATATATTTATTTTTTTAAACCGAAACTTTATGGTCATCTTTTTGCTGTCACTAATTAATATTTGACAAAATTCTCCAAAACACATAAACTACTTTCCATGAATTATCAAGGAGATTTTAAATAAAATGAAGTTATCGATTAAACCTTTGTTATGTTTATTCACAATCACCATATTATTGGGAAGCGGGATTATTTTCAAAAATGATACCGTATTTGCTGCTGAAGGGGATGTAGCAATCAATTCCACTAATTTCCCGGATGAAATTTTCAGGGAATATGTGTCCGACCAATTTGATGATAACAATGACAACATTCTTTCAAAAGAAGAACGAGAGGATGCGGGCGGAATAAGTTTTTCCCAAAAAACAGTTACGTCCCTCAAGGGAATAGAATATTTTCCTAATATTAAAAACGTTTACTGCTATTTGACGGATATTACATATCTTGACCTTAGCAAAAATACCAAATTAAAAACAATCACCCTGTTTCAGAATGACATCGAAACATTGATTTTGCCTGACACAGACACCATCACATATTTAAAATGTCAAAGCGAAGAGTTAACCATTCTTGATGTCAGCAGGTTTGTAAATCTTGAATATCTTGATTGCTCTTCTAACGACATCTCAAGCCTTGATATCAGCAAAAATACTAAGCTTGAACATTTGAGTTGCAACGGAAATAACCTAACCAGCCTGATTATAGGCAGCCAGCAGAATTTAACCTACCTGGACTGCTGTTGGAATAAACTTGGCACTCTGGATGTAAGCAGTGCCCCAAACCTTACAACACTTAACGTTACTGTTAATCCATTGGGCACTCTTAATATCAGCAGCAACACCGGGCTTAAAACGCTTAAATGTGGTGATTGCAGGCTGTCAGCATTGGATATAAGCAAAAACTCTGCGCTCCAGTATCTGGAGTGCGGCGGTAACTATTTAACCGCTCTTACCGTCAGTCATTTAACCGAGCTTAAGACTCTCTATTGCTGGCGTAATCAGTTAACCGGTATTGATTTAAGCAAAAATACCAAACTGCAGGAATTAAAGATTGAAAATAACCGCTTGAATACTTTGGATGTCAGCAAAAACACTGCACTCAAAATCCTTGAATGTTACGCAAACCAATTAAGCGGTCTTGACCTTGCCAAAAACACTGCCCTTACAACACTTAAATGCAGCAATAATTGCCTGCAGTACCTTGATTTGAGCCAAAATACTGCTCTTACAACACTGCAATGCTCAGGTCAGTCCGCCGCTAACACATTGAACCTGACTAATAGTTGTTTTTATATTAATTTAACTAATTCCAAAATTGATGCAGCCAAAATTACAAGCGTAACCAACGGAAAATGCAACACATCTGCAAGACGTCTTGAGCTCAACGAAGCTTTGGCCCAGAATGCAACAGTTACATACGCCTACGACACCTGCTGCAACAATACAACAATGGATGTTACGATTACCATATCCGCAGTAAAGGATTTAAGAACTACAGAAACCACAGCTGCAACTGAGGCATTCACAACCTCTGCGGCCGAGTCAGCAACCACAACCACAGCTGCCGCGCCAACAACCGAGGCAGTTTCCACCGAAAATGAAACTACCGCTAAAGCTGCCGAAACCGAAACTTCAACTGAAGAAGAAACTGAATCCTCCACCGAAGAAGAGACTGAAACTGAGGCTGAAACTGAGATTGAAACAGAAACAGAGACTTTAACTGAAAATGAAACAAAGACTTCTGAAGATAACAAAACAACTACTAAAGAGACCGACTCCTCAGAAGAATCAACTGCTTCTGCCGGCAACAGCGGCACTGCAAACAGTAATCCTCTCAAATGGATTATCCCTGTAATTATTGTCTTAATAATTTTATTCATTATTTTTATCATCTTATGGAAACGTAAGAAGGATGATAAGGATAATGATGAAGAGAAAAACAGCTAAACCAAAACCTCCATCTGCTGACTGCAAATGGAGGTTTTTTCTATCTTCTTCCTCTAGGTCCACCCGGTTCATGTCCCGGACCTCTGCCTCTTCCATGAGGCCCTCCGGCTCCATGCGGTCCTCCCATCGGCTCACCATGATGTGGTCCTGGCGGCTTTGGCGGTCCCGGTGGTGGCGGTGGTGCCATATGATGTGGCGGTCTTGGTGGTCTTGGTCCCGGCGGAACCATATTATCAGCACCGCAAACAGGACAAAAATTAGCGTAATCGTCTACGTAGCCCCCGCAATTGTGACAAAAAGCCATATTAAACACTTCCCTTCCTAATTATTCTACAATTATAACACAACTTTCCATTTTTTGAAAAGACACATACTTTAAAGCGTAAGTTTTTTGACATGTAAATTACTAAATGATATAATTAAGATAATATATTTTTATTTATAAAATGATTTTTGGAGATATTTGAGGTGACCCCTAAAAGTTAGACTTTTTAAGCGTAGCAGTTCTGATGGCTGCTACGCTATTTTTATGCAGCCAAGGTAGATAGTCTGTATTCAATAGGACTCATCCAACCAAGTTTTTCTTTAATTCTTTTTTCGTTATAATATACAATATACTTCTCGATAGCTTCTTTCAGTTCTTCAAAACTGTAGTATGTAATTCCATAGTACATTTCTTGTTTTAGTAGTCCAAAGAAATTTTCCATAACAGAATTATCATAGCAATTACCTTTGCGAGACATGCTCTGAAAGATTTTATTTCCTTTTAATTCATGCGAATATGCAGGCATTTGATATGCCCACCCTCTATCAGAATGAAAGGTTCTTCTATAAGGGCAATCAGAAGTGATTTCAATTGCTTTCTTTTGTGCAGATAATACACTTGCCGCAGATGGAGTTTTACTAATTCCATAACTTAATATTTCTCCATTAAACATATCTAAGAATGGGTCTAGATATAGTTTCTTAATAATCATGCGTCCTTTTTCATCAACTTCATAATACTTAAATTCGGTAGTATCAGTAGTAATCTTTTGATGTGGAATAGTAGTATGAAATCGTCTGTGAATTCTGTTTGGCGCAATTCTTCCAACTTTTCCTTTATAAGAATTATATCGCCGGCTCTTACGAGTATATGACATTACTTGTATTCCAAGTTTTTGCATAATTCGCTGAACTTTCTTTTTGTTTACATGGATTCCTTCTTTTCGAAGAACAGCCTGCATCCGACGATAGCCAAAATCTTTATGTTCGTTATGTATAGCAAGAATTTTTCCTTCTAATTCTTTATTAGGGTCAACTCTATCTAAGCGTTTTTGCCAATACATATATGTTGCTTTAGGAAAGCCAACTACTGCGAGAATATCTTTCAGTTTGAATTCTCCTCGGAGGCTGTGGATGATTCTCGCTGTTTTTTCAGAAGAGCTTCCTCCTCTAAACGCAGCCTCCTCAGTTCTTTTAAATATGCATTCTCTATTCTAAGTTTTAATAATTCGTCTTCTAATTGTTTAATGTGTTCTGCGCTTGTATCTACCGTTGTTTCATCAACATTCTGAACTACAGTTTTCGTCTTTTTCTTTGAATCCAATGATTTCTTCCGACCTTTCTTTTTAGGTCTCAATGCATCTGGCCCAGCGATTCTAAAGTCATTAACCCATTTAGCAATCAGTGCGTGATTATTAATACCTTGCGATATAGCCAAATCCTGATATGAGACTTCACTTGATAGATATAATTCTACTACATGAAGTTTAGATTCGAAAGAATATTTTTTCTTCTCTCTTGAACGCCTTAATCCATCATCTCCGAATTCTTTATAACTATTTATCCAGTTTCGCACCATTTTGCCCTGAGGAACTCCATACTTTTTCGCTAAAAAGTCAGAACCTCCTCCACCAGATAAATATTCAATAACTATTTGTTTTTTTAATTCAAATGAATATTTTGCCATGAAAAAACCGACCTCCCAATCGTTAGATTTTTAGGTCTAACTTTTAGGGGTCGGTTCAATTTTAAACCTGATGAAAAAAACGGCAGCTAAAATATTTAATAAAAACACCTTAAAAATAGTATGGATAGTTTATGCCCTTCTGAGTATTGTAACCATTTTGTGTTTTGCGGACATACTTCTTCGCAAGGACCTTGATGTTGATTCTGACAGGCTTTTGCTTAACAGTAATTGGAACATAACCATCAATGAGCAGCTGTATGAGAATGTAAATCTTGATTCCTTTCGCTTTGACGCTGTTAACAAAGGCAGCCGCATAGTAATGGAAAGGACCCTTCCTGACGACTGGGATTTTGAGAATACTGCCATCACCTTACATATACGTCAGACCACGGTTGATTTATACATCGATAATGAGTGTTTCTATGAATATGGACATGAACGTGTGGAATTGGGAAAAACCGTCGGAAGCGGAATCCAGCTGATTAATTTTTCCAATGAATACAAGGGCAAAGAATTTAAAATCGTCCTGAATGTAACTGAAGATCTTGCTTTTTCCAGCTTTGACCCGATATATCTGAGTGAATGGAATGATTCCTTCCGTCTGGTCATAAGCGAAAACAGACTTGCATTATTTTTAGGGGCATTTCTTGTTGTTTTCGGTATTGCAGTGTCACTTGTGTCAATTTTTGCAGTTATATCCTCAAAAAAATATGCAAATATATTATGTCTGTCTTGTTTTTCTATTTTTATGGGGTTATGGACGTTGTGCTATCACAATATTACCGTTATATTTTCGATACCGCTGTACTCAGCCTCATTACTGGAATATATGTCCTTATTACTGGCTCCGCTGCCCATTGTCGGATATATGTACAGTTATGTAAAACAGCTGCAAAGCAAGGGTATGATGTTAAGCTACTGGATTTTATTCGGAGCACAGATTACGGTTTCTGTTGTAACAATTGTACTTCATACGACAGATACCATACACAGTGCTGCACTGCTGCCATATTCACAGATTTTATTTGTTGTTCATGCAATTTTCTTTACATATGTTTTATTGAAAAACAGCAGACTGAACTTAAAACGTACAATCCTGTATGCAATCGGTTTTGCCGTTATCATCTCAAGTATCGTGTATGATTTAATAATATATGTAATTAACCGCTATGCCGGACTGCAGCTCTACAGCCTGAAAGGAGTATCTTCTTTAGGAATAATAACGTTTATCGGTATCCTCATTATTGATTTTGCCCATGATATAACTTCAAAAATGATGGAGGAAAAAGAAAAGGAGATGTTAATCAAGAGAGCATACACGGACGAGCTTACACAAATTAACAACCGTACATTCTGTTCCGAATACACGAACACTCTCCAATCCGAAATCAGTCAGACCTATACTATTTTTTCTTTTGATTTAAATGATTTGAAAAAGGTCAACGACACCCATGGACATACCAAGGGGGATTTGCTTATTAAATCGGCTGCTGCCGTTATATCCGAAACCTTTTCATCCTCCGGAGTAGTAGGAAGAATGGGCGGCGATGAATTCATTGCCATTCTCCCAACGTCCGCCAAATCACAAATTGAAAAGCTTACAGCGGATTTTAACAGCAGAATTATTAATGCAAACAAAAACAATCCTGATTTACATTTATCAATTTCTTATGGGTATGCTGCGAGCACTGAAATTGAAGAGCGTAATACCGAAAAAGTATACCAGCTGGCAGATGACAGAATGTATGAGAACAAAAAAACCTATAAAAACCGTTAAACTGCCGCATACACCATCCTACTGGCGGTAATGGTGTATGCGGCATTATAATGCAGTTCATCTTTTCTGCTTATATCTCACTCGGCTTATATGCAGGCATTAACTGAAGCTTAAAAAGATTTTTCTTATGCAAATCGTCAATTCTCTGCTTAACTGCTTCATCCTCAATAACGCCCTCTCTGATATATTTATCCAATGCAGCATAAGTAAATCCAAGGTTATCCTCATCCGTCTTGCCGCAAAGTCCGTCAATCGGAACCTTATCGACAAGCACATCCGGAAGTCCCAGCAGGCGTCCGATTTCTTTTATTTCTCTTACGGTAAGATTTGAAAGCGGGCTGAAATCACCTGCCGCGTCACCATATCTCGTTGCATAGCCAACCCAGTCCTCTGAAAGATTGCAGGTATTAACAACTCTTCCGTTATTGCACTGTGCAACTACATAAAGTGTTGTCATTCTGATTCTCGGCGGCATATTAACCAATGCCTGATTACTCAATTCCATATTGTCGCCAATCTGTTTTTTCATTGCCTCAACAGCATCAAAAATATTAATTGTATAATTTGTGATTCCGAGATGTTCAACTAACATTCGGGCACAGTCAATATCATGCTGTTCCCCGCATGGCATAAGCACGCCGATTACTCTTTCCCTGCCAAGTGCTTCAACACAGAGTGCTGCCGCTACCGAGCTGTCCTTACCGCCTGAAATACCGATAACGGCATTACAGCCCTTTCCATTCTCCTCAAAAAAATCTCTAATCCACTGTACACATTCATTTTTAATTTTTAAAGCATTAAACATTAGAATTTACCTCCATGAAGAATTTCTCTTATTTCCTTAAGTGACTGTTCCTTAACCATCTTACCATCCTTGAATACCGTATTCAACTCATTATTCGGATTGGCGCAGGCCTCTGCCCAGTCATAGCCGTCCTTAAATACATACTCTCCCTCTTCATTTCTGCTTACAACGCAGCAGCCCTTCTGTGATTTCTTAAAGCCTCCGTCCTTAGGATTTTTAAAAATCGGGAACGGTTTGTTATCAATTTCACAATATGTTGCCTTGATGCATGAACTGAACGTATCCCTGGTAAAAGGTTTAAGCATTCCTTCTTCTTCAACGCACTGCATTGAAAATGAGCCGACACCAAGTGCCACATTGGAGCAGGCAAAGCCGTTTTCCATAAGAATCCTGTAAATCTTCTCACAGCGCTGTATTGTAATTGAATCTCCGTAAATCGCCTTTACATGAGGGTCAAGCACCTTATAGCCCTTGCTGTTGACTGTTCCGCCAAAGATATCCCAAAGCTTAAATACCGTCCTGGTAACAACCTCTACACATTCCCCTGAATCACCACGCATAAGCATACATCCGTTGTGGTTAAGTATCTCCTCTTTTAATTGCGGCAGGACATTATCAATGATATTCCAATAATCATAAGAGTCAAGTACTGCTGAGAAACTTGTGTCAGGATAGATTTCCGTAAGCAGTCTTCTTAACAGTGTTATCTCGTCACCGTCAACCGCATAATTGCTGCACATTACGGAATGCTCGGTACTAGGGCTTCCGAACGCTACAGGTTCCTTAGTGCAGTCACAATTATACATTTTCTCAAGATAGTAAATTGTCGGAACCGTTGCGGTATTAAGAAATGACAGACACCAGCCGGCTCCTGCCTTAATTGCTGATTCGGTACATTCTTCACCTCGAAAATCAAATGCACCCAGTGCCTTTGCCCTTGGAAGGCTGTCATCACAGGTAAGCTCATAATATTTATTAACTATTTCCCTGTATGTGTAGCCGACAGTGGCCGCAATCATAGGGTGCCAGCTTTCTGCCGAAATCAGACTCTCCAATGCCTGCGGAAGCCATGCAAAATCCGGATGGGTATTGGTAATTCCGAACATCGGTACATGCATAGGCACTCTTACGCCCTCAGGAAGTGAAATAATCTCAATAGGAAGATATCCGAGTCTGTGAAGCTTTTCTATTTTGTCGATTTTATACGCATTCACGCCGAGAGCGGCATCCATAATCCTCTTATATTCTCCCACAGCCTCCTCGAAAGGTCTGTTAAAGAATTCATCATTAAAATAATCGATAAGGTATTTTTTGATAAAGCCCTGAAGACCAAACATAACAACCTTATCCCACATATCAACCCTGCTCATTCTCGGAGTAAAATATGATACCGATTTGTTGATTTTCTCCGGGAGCATTTCTGCGTGCACAGCTTTGTAAAAGTCAATTAACAACATTGGATTTCCATTATTCATAATCAATCACCTCTATCATAGAATTTTTCTGTGTAAAAATACTGTTTGTTGTATATATACGTGTAATCAGACCGCTTTCAATAACCGGGCCCTCAAGGATTGTATTCTCGCAATGTGAGACATATAAGTAAATATTTTCTGCACCAAGCTCTTTAAGTGTTTTGGCACTGTAAAAAAAGGTGCCGCCCCTGCTTGAAATATCGTCAACAATAAGAACATCACTGCCTTCAATCAGCTCGGTTCTTCCGGACGCCTTTAAGCCCTGAATCTCTCCGCTTGACCAGTCTCTTTTCTTAATTCCGTAAGCAAACGGTCTGTCAATCATTCCTGAGTAACGCTTCATTGCACCCTCATCAGGGTAGAACATCAGAAGATTTCTGTCACTGCTTATTTTATCAATTACGTATAAAATATTTTTCTCAGGAGTATCCACTATAATATTATTAATCAATGCCTCACTTACGTTTGAGTGCGGGTCGAGTACCCTTACCGAGGTAAAATTAAGTGAATTAATTATCTCAGCAAAATATTTGAGAGTAAAAACATCCTCATCCTTCTTAACTCTGTCCTGACGTGCATTCGGAATATATGGCATAACGAGCTTAATTTTATTAATTCCATGGCTTTGAAGATGTCTTGTAAGATATATTAATGCAACTAATTCCTCATTATTCTCGAAGCTCCATAGAATATCAGCACTTCTGTCCGAATCAAAATCCTTTCTGATATGTTCTTTTATTAAAAGACAGCCGTCCGGAAATTTATTCAGCTCAACCTCTTTACCGTTTAATTTAATCATATTATCACCCCTTTTTTAGATAACGTCAATCTGACATGACCTCATTGTCTCAAGTGCTGCAAGATGTTTCTCAACCGTAACTCCGGCACAGCATTCTGAATCAACCGCAATGTCCATTTCCGTAAAATTAGCTTTCAAAAGCAGTGCATTAGATACAACGCATATATCGGTACATAGGCCGATAAGTGTTACTTTAACATCATTTACATCATATTCTCTAATTACATCAACTAAATCCACAGAACCGAATGTTGGCTTCTCTACCGCTCTAAAGCCTTTTGCATTAAGTGCCTTCAAAACCCTGGCATCAAGCTCCCATCCGGCCGTTCCCTTTATACAGTGCGGTACAGGAAGATATTTTCCTTCTCTTGTTTCCATGTAATCGTCTCCATGAGTATCATACGTTGCAATTATATCACCCTGAAAATTCATAATCTTATCAACCACATTGTCAACAATTCCTACTGCCTCACTGCTTCCCAATGCACCATCCACAAAATCCTTCTGCATATCTACTACTATTAATATTTCCTTCATAATATCATCCTTTCCTTCCATTGCCCGCTGCAATATACAATTTGGCAGGTCTGTGTCCTGCACCCGTTTCATATTCATCAGTTTCTTCAACATAATCTGCAATTTTCCTTCTGAAATTGGCAGCCTGTGTTGTTCTGCCCGTAATAGTCTCCTGTATTCTCTGGAGCTTAAGCAGTGTAAATTTCTTAGGAACAAAATCAAACAGAAGATTAAAATCCATTACGTCATTTCTTAATGATGTCAATGCCGTACCGATTATTGCAGCATGGTCAAATGCTATATCCCCGCTCTCAATTATTTCAAATCTTCTTATTCCGAATTCATTACGTATTTCCTTAAGCACTGCCTTAAGCACTATATCCTCATTGACAAGATTCAGATAATACAGTCCCGACTGTTCGGTAAAGGTTATCTCAAACCATTTCGCATCATTTGCGTCCTGTCCGCCGTGTGCCTCAGTGCTCCCGTCAACTATTATTGAAGTAAATGCATTAGAAATTATTCTTCCCCTCGGGTCCCTGTCACAGTCGCTGAACACCCCCACATGCTTCATTGATACAGGTTTGATTCCCGTCTCTTCAACAATTTCTCTGAATGCACATTCCTCAACACTTTCGTCACTTCTAAGAAAACCTCCCGGCAGCGCCCAGCTGTTCATAAACGGATGTGTTCCTCTTCGCACCAATAACAGAAGAAGTCGTGCTTCGCCCTCTTTTCTGTAATTCTCTTCATCAGTATTTCCAATAGTGAAAGCCACCACATCCGATGAAACTGACGGTCTGAAATAGTTATCCATTTTATACGTTTCCAGATACTTCTTCTCATCGGGCAAATCCCCTCTGGAAGCATATAATTCAGTTAAATTCACTTCATTACCTCCTTTTGTTATTGTATTATTGTTATTAACAACTTAATAATATCACTAACTACAGATACTGTCAACATATTTTTTTCTATGCTTATTTAATATGTCAGAGGACAGGAAATAAGGTTATAACCTTATTCCCTGTCCCCAATAATTTTGTAATAACTTTTTTTATTGTCATACATTACAGAATCAGCCTTATTTACCTTATCCTCAACATTTGCACAATCAGCAAACCACAGTCCGCCGACGGAGGCAGTTGCCCCGTCATTCCAATGGGTATTAACCCTGCTTACCCGGTCATCGAATTCAGCTTTATCAATTCCGACACAGAATATTACAAATTCATCGCCGCCTACCCGGAACACATTATCCTTAAAATTATCCTTTAAAACTGCGGCAATTTCCTTTATCATACCATCTCCGCGTTCATGCCCGAACCTGTCATTTGCCTTCTTAAGTCCGTTAATATCCGCAAAAACGATGCCAAGACTTCTGTCAGGTGTACGCTCCAGTTCCTCCATAAATTTTACATAGGCATGACGGTTTCCAAGTCCCGTAAGCCTGTCGCAAAAGCTCAATTCATATAATTCAGCCATATTCTTGCGTTTATGGATATCATTTATAACTAATGCCGCAACCGACTGTAACAGCATTAATGTATCCGTATTTTCCTTAGGATTATCAACTCCGAGGAAGCCCACTATCTCACCGTTAAACGTAAGCGGAGCAGCCATAAGACTGCTAATCCCCTGTATTTCCAACAGCTGGTATTCAACAGAGTTCTTATCAACCTCCTGATTAAGCGAGTTAATATAGAACTCTCCCGACTCCTTAAATCTCTCCATCCACCTGTCAATAACGGATATTTCTATATCCTGCAATATGCCAATCTGTGATTCCACACCTTCGCTGCACCACTCATAGGTATTATCCATTTCAATTCTGTCATCTCTGAATTCAAAAATATATGACCTGTCTGCAGCATGATAGTCTGCGATAATTGAAAGAAGCTTATTAATTGCAAGACCCATATCTTCAACCTCATAAAGAGTCCTTACACAATTCATCATAGTCCGTTCAATTTTAAGTCCTCTTTCAAGCTTAACGGTTGTATCGTGGAGCTTTGATATATCCATCGCCACACACAGCATGGCTCTTTTTCCTTCAATTGTTATAAGCTTAAATTTCTTACACAGGCGAATTCCTGCTTTGGTGTTGTAGCACTCAAAAGCCAAAACGCCATCCTTAAGAATTTGTTCCTTTGAGCACTGTTCACAATATTTATCACATCCGCATAAAACATCAAAACAGATTTTGTTCTTCCATTCCTCTTCGGAATGCAGCCCTAAAATCTCCATTGCTCTCTGATTCATATACAGCACTCTATCAGAATCAAAATCAATAATAAAAAGCATTTCATCAATTTCATCAAGTATAAGTTCTTTAAGCCTTTCTCTTGTCATATAGTCTCCCTTTGCTGTTATTGTATCTTTACGGTTTTCTCCTTTGAGCTGAAAGTTATTGTATAAGTACCCTTTGGAAGAATTATATTATCATAATCATCATTTTCCATTGTACCCACACCGGAATAATATACTACATCTTCATATCCATACCAGATACCCGGCTCACCGTCAACTCCGTTATTAACCTTAAATGATTCTTTTCCCGTAAGTGTAAGTGTATAAGTATACACCTCGGCTTTTGAATCATATGTCATCATATATTTATCTTCAACATTCCAGCCGGTAAAGCTTCCTCTTATATAATACGGCTGTACCGTTGTGGTTGAGGAATACTGCTCTGCCTTTGCAATATAGTTCTTATACGAATACATTTTTGCTGAAATATATTCATCAAATGAAGCATTTGAATTATCACTGTTTAAACTTCCCATACTGCTGTTGGAGAATGTAAAATTATAGCCTCCCGCATTATGAAAACTCTTATCAGGCGTCGTATCATTCTTGTAATTATTATAAGCAATACCATACAGGCTCTTGAATTTGGCAGAGGTAAGCCACTCGCTGTCTGCAACCTTTTTAAGAACCTCGGCGAATTCGGATACATAATAGCCTCCCTCATCAACCGTATAAATATAGAGCGGATTACTTTGTCTGGTATTGGCGCCTGCTGCGTACTTGCTGAAAGGACTAACGCTTGTCATGCCGTCGCCGTTAGGGTTATAACCCTTAGTCACGCCAAAACACCTGTCCATATCATAAGGTATAAAAATAACCTTGCCGCTGCTCTTAAGGAAATAAATATAATAATTATTAAAATTATTTCTCATGTCATCAGGATTGCCGACAAAATATGAAACTGCTTCATATTTAAGGAAGTAATCAATATCCACAACATCCGCTATTGTGTCCTTATCCAGCTCTCCGCCATTCAGAACCGAAATAAGATTCTTAAGCTGGGTATTCTGTGAGGATTTCTTATTGGTCTTCAGGTCATAATTATAGAATTTGCCGTTATCCTCATCCTCAATACCTATTGAACAGCCCGATGAGAAACTTGCTCCGATATTGGTCCATCCGCATTTATATAAATCGCCGCCCTGATCTGCTTCTGCCACATATTTTTCAATAAAAATCTTATCAATTGGTTCATAAAAAATAAATACGCCCTCATGTGTTCCCACCATGTCCACCGAAGCAATATTGGTATGAGGCGCAAGCACTCCGTTGGCTCTGTATGTTTCGTATGCATAATACTCCCTTAAATAGGTTGCATCATCATTTCTGTTCCATTTAACATCAATCTTCTCCAGAGTTGCAAATGTACGGTCCTTTCTTGCGTCCCTTGCCGCCTCGTCACTGCCCCAGTCCTTAGCGTCAGTTGTATAATATTCCTCATCATCAAAGGTCTCCTGAAAATCAAGCTTAAAATGAATCAGATTATACTTACCCTCACTCTTGCTGTAGAAGCTTGTTCTTGAAGTATTACCCTTCATCCGGATTCCGACCTCATCGATATGATATGTATAGGAATCCTTAGACGTGGTTATTTTAATATCTACAGAAGCCTTTCTGTAAATAGGTGACTTGGAACCTTTGTTGGAATACTCATCGTAATCCTTTTGAAGCTTTGCAAGCTCTGAATCAGATATATCCACATTGATTTCTACTTTATTATTAATATCAAAAAGCTGTGCATATATCTCCTCCTGTGTATAAGGAAGAACATCCTCGTCAATATTAAATACAGTTTTTGAAGAATCGAACCCCGGATTCATAGTGCCGCCGGCATTTCCGTCATTACCGCCTTCTGATGCAGTCCCCTGCTCTGCGGATGATTCGGTCTCCCCACCCTGTTCTTTGTCGGAAACCGTTTCATCATTGCTGCCGTCAGACGATTCCGCTTCCCCATCAGCGCTCGTCTGCTCATACCCGTCGGAAGTCTCAATTATCTCTCCCGTATCAGGGTCGGTTACAGCCGCAGGCTTATTCGAATAATTATTACAGCCTGTAGAAACCAGCAAAAGACACATAATTAAAAGAAAAATACTTTTAACCCTATTTCTCATACACACCTCCTGAAATAAAAACAAATACCTCTGGTTAAATTTTAACTAAAAAAATAAAAAATAGCAATCATTTTAACCATTCTTTATAAACATGTGCTATAATATTGAAGTATACTTCGAAAAATTAATATAAGGAGATAAATATATGAGAAAAACCAAAATAATTTGCACAATGGGTCCTGCTGTTGATGATGAAGCAAAGCTTTCCAAAATGATATCTGCAGGCATGGATTGTGCTCGTTTTAATTTCTCACACGGAACACATGAAGAGCAGAAAATAAGAATCGACCGTGTACGCAAGGTAAGTGCAGAACTCAACACTCCGGTCGCACTTCTTCTTGATACAAAGGGACCTGAAATCCGAGTAAAGGATTTCGTAAACGGAAGTGCTATTCTTGAAAAAGGACAGACCTTCACTCTTGACACAGACAAGGAAACCCTCGGTGATAATACCCGTATCGGTCTTACCTACGACAAGCTTGCCAAAAATGTTTCTGAAGGAACAAACATTCTTATTGATGACGGTAAGATTGCATTAAAGGTTGTCGACATTAAAGGAAGCAGCGTAATCTGTAAGGTTGTCCATGGAGGCAAAATCAGCAATCACAAGAGTATTAATTTACCTAACCAGTCCATTCCAATGCCATATCTCAGCGAAACGGACAAGTCCGATATCCTGTTTGGTATTGAGCAGAATGTTACCTTTATCGCAGCTTCATTTGTAAGAACAGGTGATGATGTTAAGAAGCTCCGTAAATTCCTTAAGGATAACGGCGGCGAACATATTCAGATTATCAGTAAAATAGAAAACGGCGAGGGTGTTTCCAACCTTGAGGAAATTATTGATTTAAGTGACGGAATCATGGTTGCCCGTGGAGATTTAGGTGTCGAAATAGAATTTGAGAAGATTCCGGCAATTCAGAAGAGAATGATCAGTCTCTGCAACGAAAAGGGCAAAATCGTTGTTACCGCAACACAAATGCTTGAATCAATGACACAGAATCCAAGGCCTACCCGTGCCGAAGTTTCCGACGTTGCCAACGCAATTTATGACGGAACAACAGCAATCATGCTTTCAGGAGAGTCTGCTGCCGGTGCTTATCCGATTGAAGCAGTTAAGACAATGGCCAAGATTGCCGAGACCGCTGAATCAAGCATTGATTACTATACAGCTTTCCAGCATGACCATAACACAATGGAACCTAATGTTGTTAACGCAGTATGTGCTTCAGCCTACAGTGCTGCAGAATATCTCGACGCTGCTGCCATTATTGTTATGACCAGAAGCGGAAGAACCGCAAGAACACTTTCCTTCTTCCATCCGCCATGCCCAATCATTGCGGTAACAATTGATGACATCGGACTTCATCAGTTGAAATTAACCTGGAATGTAACTCCTATTTCAGCAATGGAATTAGATTCCCCTGACGCTCTTTTAGAGCATGCCCTGGCAAAAGCAAGGGAAACCCGTGTAGTTAAGAAGGGCGATAAGGTAATCGCAATTCTTGCTTCAGATGTTAAATGTGATAATAACATTATGCGAATCTGTATTGTTTAATTAACACACTATACCGGGCTGCAGAAATGCAGCCCGATTTTAATGTTTTCTCCGCCTTTTTCTATATGCCTTAATCATCTTTCCGGCATTGCGGTAAATTTTCAGTGCTGTCTTTTTATCATACTCTTCCAGTGGATTATTCTGATATGCAATCCGTTCTACCATATAGATAAGCTCGCTGATATCATATTGCATAAGCGTCTCAAACTCAACCGCAAATTCATACGGAGTCATCGAAGCAGCATTTGCAATCCACCGTGAAGAATGTTTGTCACGCAGACGCCTGTATATCATAATCACCGCTTTATCAGGCTGATTTTTTCTGACCTGATTAAAGAAAAATTGTTCCCTGACCACAGGTGCAAGAACCTTAATTACAAACAATACAATCATAATGACTGCCGAAACCGATGCAAAAATAAGGAGAATCCTGTAACCAAGCGTAACAACAAAGCTAATCACTATTCCGTCCTGAGTTTCCTCTCCGTCCGAAATTGCAGCAATTGTCGGTTCAAAAACAACATACCCGATATTAGGAATATATACCTCAGGATATGCATGGGAGGACTTGGTTCTTACAACATATTCAATATCATATCGTGCACTCGCCTCCTTGTCAGGCACAAAGCCCTCAACATATCTTACGGTAAGTCCTGCTGCCCTTGCCATAAGAACATAAGCAGAGGCAAAATCAGAGCACGTACCCGTCCTGCCTTCAAAAAGGAAATATTCCACACTGTCATCAGGTGCAATATAATCCAAATCATACACAAAATCTGACTCATTAAAATAATTTTCCAGAGCTTTAGCTTTATCCCAATCAGAATCACAGCCCTCTGTAATTTTAAGTGCAAGCTCTACGACGCTCTGCGGAATCTCATCTGCATACCTGCTGCATTCATCCCTGTAGACACGTGCAGCACGTGCATCATAATAAAATTCATAAACCGTCTTTAGAATTTCTTCATCACCACTTAAAATTTCAAGCATTTCACCAAGCATTTGCATGGATTCATCAGTATTATCACCATCAAAACCCATTCTTACGAGCTTTTGGACATCGCTGTAGTTGTCATTAAACTCAATCGTGTATGACATATAACTTCCGGGACTGTCTGTTTTAAATATAAATGTATCATGGCTTGTAGCCTTAATTTCGATACCGCTGTCATATGCAGCTTCTATATTTGTAGTACCAAGCGGAGTAATAAGTGCATAGCTTGTAAAATTCTGTGCCATTACAACCATTGTCCGCCGGTTATTTTGAAACTTATATTTTGTAATATCCTGCAAACCATATTTCTCAAGGAAGCCCGGTTCCTTCTCTTCGGCTGCAAGCATTGCCTTAACTAACTCCTCCGGATTAAGATTTTTCTCGCTGTCCCACTGCGTATTGGCGTCTATATAATAATTGGAATAATATGTGTCTCCATACCATCTGTCATATTCAAAATCATAATGGTCAAAAACCTGACGCCTTAAATACAGCGTATTATCCGAATCATAATTAATTATTGAATAAAGCTTTCTGTTCGTCAGCTGGTTTAAATTATCGGCATTACCTGAATATTCATTATTAACAGAATATTCCGACGGAATCGTAACCGTAGTATTTCCGCCCAAAAAACGGTCCTCAAAAACATGATAAAAAATTGTTTTATCGCTTGTCGGCACCGCCAATGCAATCAGCACAAAAAACAATGCATACAAAGCAACTGATACAATTCCGCTTCTGACACCCTCAATGCGCTTGCCGGAATCTCTTTTTTTCCTGTTATTAATTAGAAAAGCAAGCACGTTAAGCCCGATTACAAGCATTACATACTGAATTTCGATATCACGTATCAGCTTAACATGAACAACAAATGGTATCACGCTTCCTAACAAAAGCATTGAAGTTCTGTACTGTGCCTGTGTATAATAAAAAATTACCATTGTAAAAAAGACCGTGAAAATCAAAACAAGCGTTGTCAGATATTCGGTTGTATTACTTACAACATCACCGCCGGACATAAACCACTGTAAATAGCTTTCACCCGTATTAGCCAGAAACACCGAGCCGGTAAGCATTAAAAATACAAGCACCGTAATAATCAATCCGCCCTTGACCTTATGTTTTCGGGCAAAAACACACAATGCCATAATCCCTGCACAGACAACTGCCTGAATCAGTGTCCAAAACGACAATAGTTCAATTTCAAATGCTGCAAACACCGTAATGCTCAGAACAAGTGACAGCAGATATGGTATTATTAATGATAAAACAGCATTTCTTACAGACAGTTTTTCTGTTTTTTTCTTCTCAATATTATTGGATAAAATATCATCAGATGAAGCAAATACCGAAAAATATGCACTGTTTGCATACTGTTCAAGCATTGAAAAGGTCTGTCCATGCCTGTTAGGAGTAATAAATACAAAGGCACTTCCCTCAGGAAGCATTTCTGCAGACGGAAGTCTCTGCAAATTCAATTCATGGCTGAATTCATAGTCTGCCATATTAAGTCTGACGGACTCAACATCCTTCTCATCCTCTATTACATATTGAACAAAACCGCTCTGTGTATTTACATGGAAATTTATTTTAAAATTATTAAGAACAAGAGTTTTCAGCATTCCCAATGCATTTTCCACGGCGTCCTGTGCCAGCCTCGGATTATGAACCACACATACACTGTCGAGCACGGCATTAACGGACTGTGCTGCCATTTCATCATCAAGACGCACCAGAAGCTTATTACGTTTTGCCGACTGCTTCCAGTTAATTCTTTTTAACGGGTCACCCGGAACATATTCACGGTTATCATAACCCGGAAATCCTCCAAAAGAATTAACATCCGTCTCGACCGTATCTTCGCTTTCCTCTCCGTATCGGGAAGCCTGGATTATTTTTAAGATTCTGTCATCCCTGAAGGCTACATCTGCCACATCCGGAATAACGGAAATATTTTTATGGAGTTCTTCATAGGAAATTCTTCTTACAGGAAAAGAAAACAGACCCAGATAATCGCTGACACGTATTTCACTTATTCCAACAGTTGAACGGCCGCATATTGAACCCTTGAATTTAATTTCAACCTCCTGTTTTCCTAATGAAAGTACGCTCAGAAGTATTTTTTCATCCCCACTGAACACGCCCTCACCGTTTAAAACCTTTATCTCCAGCGGTGTTGTGGGAAATATTGATTTGTTCTGTACGGTAAGCGTCATTTTACAGATATCACCCTTGGAAACTCTTCCTTCGAGCATATCACATTTAATACTGACCGCTCCGGCGGTAAGCCACGCAAAAAAAACTGACAGTACCGGTGCCAGTATCAATGCAATAAGCATATACCAGCCAACGTTTGCATTAAGAAATAATGCAAAAACAACCGTCAGTATTAATGCGAGAATATAACTTATTATACCTTTTACAATAGTTCTGCCCTTCATACCGTCCCCACTTACTCAACAGGCACCATCACATTTTTCAAAATACGGCTGATTGCTTCCTCGCTACTGTCCACAACGGTTTTGCCCTTTGGTGTAAGTATAATTCTGTGTGCGAAAACATATGGTGACAATCTTTTAATATCATCAGGAACAACATAATCCCTTCCCCGGACATATGCGTATGCCTTTGCCATTCTGTACATGGCAATACTTCCTCGCGGACTCACACCAAGCTTAATAAAATCAGCCTCTCTCGTTGCCTCAACAATATCTACAATGTACTCCTGAATTGCTTTTGAACATTTAATATTCTTCAGCTCATTCGACAGCATAACTATATCCTCACAGGAAATAACGGCATTAAGCTGTTTGGGTTGTAAATCATTCTCATTTCTGAATAAAATATCCAGCTCCTCGTCTTTATTAGGATAGCCCATACTGATTTTTATGATAAATCTGTCCATCTGTGCCTCCGGAAGATGATATGTTCCAAAGGTCTCTACAGGATTCTGTGTCGCAAGTACCATAAACGGCTTCGGCAGTTCATAGGTCGAGCCGTCAATACTTACCTGTCTTTCCTCCATTACCTCCAGTAATGCGGACTGTGATTTAGGCGATGAACGGTTAATCTCATCTGCCAGAAGGAAATTGCAGAAGGTTGCTCCCTTTCTGAATTCATTCTCATGTGTAGCCGAATTAATCATTGTAAAGCCCGTAATATCAGTAGGCATAATATCAGGTGTCATCTGAAGTCTTCCGAATTCTCCGTTACAGGAGCTTGCAAGTGCTGAAACAAGCTGTGTCTTGCCGACTCCCGGAACATCCTCTATAAGTACATGTCCGCCTGCAAGCATTGCGGCCACTACAAGCTCTATAACCTGGCGTTTACCGACAATTATCCGCTCAACATTTTCAATTAACGCTTTTATCTTTACGTTATACTGTTCATTTCTTTCTATCATTATAAAATATCCCCTTCGTCAGTTCCTACTCAACCCACTGAGCCCTTACGACGCCTCTGTATGCACTTTCAGTGTCAAATCTGTAACGCACATTAACGCCCTCGTCAAGCCATTCAATCTCATATTCACCATAATTTCTATAACCGTCATCAGTAATAAATTCACCGATTACATACGCAGTATTGTCCGCATTAACCTGATATACGGTTCCCCAGCCACCGGACTGCCATGATTCTTCACACACCACAATCCTGTGCTCATCCTGACTGAACTCATAATATTCCGGCTCGTAATTGTAATGCACACCCGTTACAATTGTCCTGCTGAATAGAATTATAACCACTGACACAGGAATAAGTACAATTGATACAATAATATTTCTTGTTCTATGTGAGTTTTCTATATTCCTGATTCTCGGAATAAGTATTAATGCAGCTATAAGAATAACTATTGCAACCGCCATATACACATAGCTTCCTATTGCAAAAGTATCCAGCCAGCTCTTTTTTACTATTTCACCGTCAATGAATTTATACGAATACTCAACCTTAGGCGACTGTAAAATAACTCCCACTGCTACGGCAATAATGTCCAATGCAAGCACAACCCAGATTAAAGCTTTAAATATCTTTTTCATGCTCTTACATCTCCTTAGATTTGTTTAATTATACATAAGTATACCACATTATCAAATCCATTTCCACAAAAACAGCCATACACAAATTTCCCCTTTATTCCAAAAACTCCTCCAGCCTCTTTTTTGCCTCTGCAATAACACTCTTTTTATTGGTTTTAAGACTTGCCTCAAAATCAGAAATAGCATCTGAAAGTCGTTCTCTGTCTTTTCCAAGTAATTCCGTATACAGTTTTTCTGCTTTTGCAATTATAAGAGCATTAGCGTCCGCTTCACCGTTAGAAACTGTCAACAGATTCAGTTCCTCCATACGAGATTTAATATTACCCATATCCACAAAATCACCATTATTATTAATTGCTGTGCTATAGGTTTTATCCGTATCCGCAGTATATACCTCATATATAAGGATTCCGTTATTATCATACATGATTGTATGTATAGTATCTGCATAATCTTCCTTTACTGTTGGAACAATATACTTACACGTTCCAATGAGGGTACTGTTAATTCCGTATTTATCTTCCGACTGATAAATTTTAATATTTTTGTCTCCAGGTTTTTCTCTTCTCTTTTGTACAGTTTTGGTAGGTATGATTGTGTTTTTAGTTATCATCATATCATCTTCTCTTCTTATATCAGCACCATCCCATGTAAGTCCTTTTGTCATAATATAATACGGACAAATATCTGTCATTACCAAATCTTTAAGCTCTTCGTTCTGCTCCATAAGGGCGCCCTGCATCGCCGCACCTCTTACAACAGCTTCATCCGGATTAATATAATACGCAAGTTCCTTATCAAGCATTTTTTCCATCATTCTCTTAACAAGGGACAGCTTCGTACCACCGCCAACTAAAATAATATCACTTATTTCTTTAGGAAGATATTTTGACTCATCTATAGCTCTTAAAGTAAGGGTTCTAATCCTGTTCAAAAGCTCATAACACATTTTTTCATACTCTGCTTCAGTAATATCAAGGCTGTAGTTTTTAGAAGCAACACTACACTTCATACTGGCTTTTCCAGTTTCCGAAATGGAAATTTTAGCTTTTTCAGCTTCCTTCCAAAGGTTTGCACTTTCCTTTGATGAAAGTTCCAAATCTATTGCGTTTTTGGTAATAAACGCTTCATAAAGCTTATCTGTAAAATCATTCCCCCCTAGATGATTATCTCCACAAATAGCCACAACCTCCATAACGGAGCCTGCAATCTCCATAATGGAAATATCAAAAGTTCCGCCACCTAAATCAAGAACAATTATAGCTCTTTCAGCCTCATCTTCAATATTTTGCATACCATATGCCATAGCCGCAGCGGTGGGTTCATTAATAATTTTTCTAACATTAAGGCCTGCAAGTTTTCCCGCCTTCAAAACAGCCTCTCTCTGAAGATTGTTAAAAAAAGCCGGAACACTAATTATGGCATCTGTAACCTCCTCTTTTAAAAACCTTTCTGCATCCTCTTTAAGTTTCTTTAGAACAACCGCAGATAGCTCCTCCGCCTTCATCTTAATGCTTCCAATTTCAAAATCCTCAGCAGTTCCCATGCTTCGCTTAAATTTGTCCGAAGTACTTTTCGGATTACTAATTCTTTTTTCTCTGGCATATTCTCCCGCATGAAAAATTCCGTTTTCATCCAAAGCAACCACAGATGGTGTCACAACACCACCCATACCATTATCAATCAGATGAACCTCTCCGTCCCTATATACAGAAGCCATGCTGTTGCTTGTACCTAAATCTATTCCGATTATCATATTACAGAATTCCTTTCTCCTCCAGCCTAGATAAATGATATTTGATTACGCCCAATTCCAAATCTGCATTTATATATTTTTCATCAAGTGCAATGAGACAGTCATATGCCTTTCTTAATTCACCATTAAGTATATATGGCCATATTTCCAATCTGGTTAACGTTCTTTTTTGACCCGTCTCATCCCAGTCCCATTCATTTACCAGCTTTAGGTATTTCGCAAACTCCTCATCCCTACCAAGATGCATACACATCTCAGCCATAGTACCATAATTATAGCCCATTCTTGCTTCTTCGTTTTCTTCCATCAAAGCAGAAACTGTATCATAGATTTCCTGTACAAATTCCATATCCAGCTCCTTCTTTTCAAAAAATCGGCTATGCAAAGCTAAATAAAGATTATCCTTATCATATTCCTCCTCTTTATCACGCTCTAAAAACATCTTTGTAACCTTAGAATATTCACCCATACTGTACAGACACTCTACCTTTCTGTCAAAGTAGTCATAGCCTGTTTTTTCGTATAATACCGCATGCTTATATGATTTTTCAAAATCCTTCATTTCCAAATAAACTCTGCTAAGTAATCTGTCTTTTTCTTGTCTTATATAGTCGGACTTTGTGTATTTCCCCATATCCATTGCTGCCTTTTTAGCCTCTTTGAGCCTTCCAAGGTCCATATAGATATAAAACATACTCTCATAAGCGCTTTCAAACATACTCATGTCCGCATATTTTCCATATATGGAAATGCATTCCTTGAAATAATCTACGGCTTCTTCTAACTCGTTTTTTTCGGTAATATAGTTACGATAAAAGTCAAATAGCAGCATTTCCTCTTTCCAAAAACGTTTTCCTGCTAAAACCTCTCTCTTTCTGTCAAGAAGCAGCCATTTTTTAGCACTTTCTATATCATTAAGATTCATATAGTTTACTATTTTACGGGTATAAACCCATCCTGCATTCATTTCGGAAACTCTGGTTATGTCGATGCTGTCAAGTATTTCATTTATCTTATCAAATCTTTTCTGTTTTCGATAATTTAAAATAATATCCTGCCCTTCATAATAAAATCTTTCACTATAAACCTTCCCCTGTTCCAAAGGCATTAAAATCAATCTTATCATTAAGCTTAACTTTTCTGTTAACGCTTCTCAGCTCATCTCTGTTCGAAAGCCGTGAAATAATTCTGTCGTCAACAGAAAAAGAAAAGAATCTGTCAATTTCCTTCCAAACTTCATTAGATAAAAAAATGTCAGATGTCCTAACACATATATTATTCATAATTTCCCTGCACTGCTCATAGTATTCAAGCTTACAGGCTATGCTGTCATTCAAAAACTTACGCATAGCTTCCCCATCACGTATTTTTTTAATATCATTGATAAAAGAATAAAGCTCTTCTCTCCACCCATCAAGAAGACTCTCTTCCCTTATCACTTCTACGTTTTCTGTATATTCTTCCGATATATCCTCATCATCCCGAAAATCTTCATCATAATATGCAGCTTCCTCTGCATATTCTAAGGCACATTCATAGGCCTTTCTAAGCTCCATGAATGTGCCTTCATCATCATCCGGTCTTGTAACCTTTAATTTGGTTCGATATGCTTTTTTAATTTCCCTCTCATCAGTTGTTCTTTCAATACCCAGTATTGCCCAAATATCCATGTTTGCACTCCTTTTATACTTCCACCCCAATTAATATCCCCACCAACACAAACGGTGAAAAAATAATAATCACTTCAATTAGGCTATAGCAATATTTCCTTTCGATTACATGCTTCTGGTTCAGCTGCTAAAACTAGCTGCAAGGTATCTTCTGGTTGGAGTTTTACAATATCATTATATAATTTGTTATATTTTTTAACATCGCACATATACATACCTACGAATGCTCAATTTTTATTATTATAACATTTTTATGCTGGATATTCCATAATGAATAAATCAAGGCATATTCAACAGCCTCCATCAAATATTTTTTACTTTTTCGTTCTGTCCGTAATTACCTTAATAATCTGAATAATTACCGTAGGAATAACTGCAAGACCTGCAATCCATAAGATTAATGTTCCGTTAAACGGTGCCACTACGAACAGCTTCTGCATAAACGGCACGAAAAGTACAAATGCAAGTAACGCAGCTCCTACGAAAAATGCACCCAGGCTCCACTTGTTGCTTCCAAGTCCGATTGAGAAAATCGAACGGTCGCTTCTGCAGTTGAAGCCGTGGAATAATCTTGAAAGTGTGAGTGTGGCAAATGCCATTGTTGTTGCTGTTTTGGCATCTGTCTGAAGTCCTATATAATATGCTGCCATTGTAACTACTGCAATAAGAACTCCGTATCCGAGGAGTTTTAACGAGAACTTCTTAGTAAGCATTCCCTCCTTCGGGTCCCTTGGTTTGTTCTTCAAAAGTGTTTTATCCGAAGGCTCCATACCGATTGCAAGTGCAGGAAGCGAATCGGTTAAAAGATTGATAAACAGCAAATGTACAGGCTCAAACGGTGTTCCGAGTGCCATAATTGAGCAGTACAGAACCGCCAGAATTGCAGCCATGTTTCCTGACAGCAGGAACTGAATTGCATTCAGAATATTTCTGTATACATTACGTCCGTTCAGAACAGCCTTAATAATTGTAGCAAAATTATCATCTGCAAGAATCATCGCCGAAGCGTCCTTTGAAACCTCAGTTCCGGTAATTCCCATTGCAACACCGATATCTGCTTTTTTAAGAGCAGGTGCGTCATTAACGCCGTCTCCGGTCATCGCAACTATTTTGCCCCTCCGCTGCCACAAATTAACTATTCTAATCTTGTTTTCCGGTGACACTCTGGCATAAACCGAAATTCTCTCCAGAACTTCGTTCAGTTCTTCGTCAGTCATTGCGTCAATTTCCTGACCGGTCATTGCCATATCGCCGTCTTTAAATATACCTATCTGCTTCGCAATGGCAGTCGCAGTAACCTTATGGTCTCCTGTAATCATTACAGGCTTGATTCCTGCCCCGATAGCGTCTGCAACAGCCTGAATTGATTCCTCTCTCGGAGGGTCAATCATTGATACAAGACCTATAAATGTATAGCCTCATTCATTTTCAATGCAAAGGTGCTCATCCTCAGAACTCTCTTTATAAGCAAAAGCAAGCACTCTCAAACCGTTCTCCGAGAAAATTCTGTTCTGCTCAAGAATATTTTCCCTGTCCTCCTCAGTTATCGGACGAACGCCGTCACTTGTAGCAATGTTTTCAAGCTTACTAAGCAGCACATCAACTGCACCCTTTGTAAATATCGTAGGAACGCCATGTACTCTGTATTTGGTACTCATAAGCTTTCTGTCCGAATCAAAAGGAATCTCCTCCATTCTCGGCATCATGCTTCTGATATCCTCTTCTGAAATTCCCGCCCTGCTAAGTCCGGCTTTTCTTGCCATTGTAAGCAGGCAGGTTTCGGTAGGGTCGCCTATATCCTTTCCGTCCTGAATTGACGAATCATTATTAAGAATCGCCGTATAGAGAAAATAACGGTGCAGGGACAGATTTATATCCAAATCCTCCGGCTCCATGCATCGGTTATCAATATATACATTTGTTACAGTCATTTTGTTCTGTGTAAGAGTACCTGTTTTATCGGAACAGATTACTGACACACAGCCAAGGCTCTCAACAGCTTTAAGCTCTTTAATTATCGCATTTTCCGAAGCCATTTTCTTCGTACCGATTGCCTGGACAATTGTTACAATTGAGCTTAATGCCTCAGGAATTGCGGCAACGGCAAGTGCAACGGCAAACATTAACGAATCAAGCACCGGCTGCTTCTGCCATATTCTGAGTCCAAAAACAATCGCACATATAATAAGTATAATAACTGCCAGTTTTTTGCTGAAATCATCAAGGCTCTTCTGCAATGGTGTTTTTCTGTCCTTGGCAGCACTCATAAGTCCTGCTATTTTACCCATTTCGGTATTCATGCCCGTACCGGTTACCAGTACATTGGCTCTTCCATAGGTAACAAGACTTCCTGAATATACCATGTTGATTCTGTCTCCGAGTGCAGCCTCGCCCTCTATCATTTCGTCCTTCTTATCTATATTGGTTGACTCACCCGTAAGAGAGCTTTCATTAACCTGAAGCGAATAATTGGCTATGATTCTTCCGTCTGCAACAATCATATCTCCTGCTTCCAGCAAAAGCACATCTCCCGGCACAACATCCTTCGACGCAATTTCTTTTTTCATTCCGTCCCTCAAAACCTTCGCCTTAGGAGATGACAGCTGTTTTAACGAATCCAGAGATTTCTCGGCTTTGACATACTGTACTGTTCCAAGAATCGCATTAAGAATAATTACCGCAAAAATAACAACGGTACTCTCCACATTTCCCGACAGCATTGAGATTACCGCTGCAATAATAAGAATTATTACAAGCAAATCCGCAAACTGCGAAAGGAACACAACAAATACGCTTTTGCGTCCTTTTTCCTCCAGAACATTTTCTCCTTTTTCCAACAGGATTTCTCCTGCCCTTTGGCTTGAAAGACCTTTTTCATCACCATACTGCTTAAACAGTTCTTCTTTTTCAAGCTGATAGATTTCTTTCATATTCTTTTACTCCTCTCTTACAAAAAGAAAAAGACCTTTTGTGCACACAAATAGTGTACACAAAAAGTCTTGTTTAACTCGAAAAGTCACCCAGCCCCGGTCTGAATATCAGACGTACTGACGAGCACTGGGACATGCAATGCATGCAACTACTCCCCTTTTGTATATATTATATTTTATAGCATATTAAAAATTACTTGTAAAGAGGTTAAATTTATAATACAATTAAAAAAATTTATTTTTTAAAGAGGAGAACAGGAATGAAAAAGTGGGCTAAGATATCTATCATTGTCGCTTCGGCATTTTCCGTTCTAGCAATTACAATAATTGTATTATGCTGCCAATTTATAATTAAAAAGCTTAATGAAACAAAAACCTATGATTTTGGAAGCTATACAATAACACTCCCTGCCAAATTTACAAAATCCGAAGCAACCGGTGACTGGGACTGGACTCTAAATGAATTAAATTCAGGTGTTTCAGGTGGCAGAGAGATTAAATCCGATTTGGATTTATACGGCCTGAACATTGATTCTCTTGATGAATATATTGATGCATGGATGGAGGATGACACTACAGTCCAACTTTCGGGACCTTATCAGTCCGATGGTCTCACATATTTAGAATACTCCATTTCTTTTGACGGAGTTTATTTTTCCTGCGCCACATTTTTCTACGAAACCTCATCGGCATATCATTATATAAGCTTTTGGTGTAAAACAGACGACTACGAGAATTACAAACCAAAATTTATTGACTGGGCAAATACAGTCGAGTTTAAGTAATCGAAAAAATCCCTCTTCGGAGGGATTTTCTATTCAAAACGAACCGCTGCTGCCCATTTTTCGAAATCAAAATTATTGCTCAATAAGTGCTTTTGCATCTTCATACTCTTCTAATGTTACACTCAGCATGTCAAGCGCCTTATCAAATGATACCTGATTCTTTTTAATAAAATTATCTACCATTGAGACTAAATTCTTAGCCGCCCCTTTAGCTTCTCCTCTTCGCTCTCTCGCATCCAAAACCTTACACATACGAATTCCTCCTAATCTCTCTGATTCATCAAACGAAGAATATATCTCTTCATACCTGTTGTCTCCCGTAAGAACCTTCATCAGCTTTAAAAACTCATCGACATGGGTAATCACCTTGTCATCCGGTCGGTACTCTTCATTATTGTGTGAATTAACAAAATAATCCGCGACTATTCTGAAATCACTTCGAAACAGCTTAACCTTCTCTTGCGGCAGTCTCGGTATGTCAAACAGATTAACCCTGTAATCGGAAATATATTCCTTCAAAATTTCTGTTATCTCATTATCCGGCATCTCCGATAATTCTAAACGGCATATCCCTGTCCGGCTGCGTCTGATTCTCAATTCCTGCCAGAATAAGGTTAACTTCATGTCCCTTCCATAGCTTGACCGTGTCACGCTCCTGTTCATGAAATTTGTCAGCATCAGCCTTATACTGACTTACCGCTGTGATTTCTTCAAGTAAATCCGGCACGATTATCTGCTTTCCATTAAATACCAGTACGTTGAAAATATCCGCAAATACATCATTAAGCGACATGAACGTCTTCTCGGCAATATCTTTCTCTGCCATAATAACACCTCTCCTCTTATAACAAGGATACCGTGTCTGCACCCTTATTATATGCGTTTTATGTGCCGTTTGCAAGGCAAACAGCTTATACCTTGGGGTTGT
>JBGVLM010000005.1:0-53981 GCA_045124255.1 Butyrivibrio sp.
CTTAATGATGTATTTGCGGATATTTTCAACGTACTGGTATTTAATGGAAAGCAGATAATCGTGCCGGATTTACTTGAAGATATCACAGCCGTAAGTCAGTATAAGGCTGATGCTGACAAATTACATGAACAGGAGCGTGACACGTTCAAGCTATGGAAGGGACATGAAGTTAACCT
This sequence comes from Butyrivibrio sp., assembly GCA_045124255.1. Taxonomy (GTDB): domain Bacteria; phylum Bacillota; class Clostridia; order Lachnospirales; family Lachnospiraceae; genus Eshraghiella. Next base: position 177 of record JBGVLM010000005.1, read on the forward strand.
TATTCTGGCAGGAATTGAGAATCAGACGCAGCCGGACAGGGATATGCCGTTTAGAATTATCGGATATGATGGTGCTTCCTACCGTTCACAGCTGCTAAAATATGATGAGAAGCTTGTTGACGGCGAGATTAAGCATGTTCCGAGTAAGAAAAGGTATCCGGTTATAACGGTTGTGCTGTATTTCGGGTCAGGAAAATGGAATTATTCCACTAGTTTAATTGACTGCTTTGAGCCGGAGATGCCGGATAATGAGATAACAGAAATTTTGAAGGAATATATTTCCGATTACAGGGTTAATCTGTTTGACATACCGAGACTGCCGCAAGAGAAGGTTAAGCTGTTTAGAAGTGATTTCAGAATAGTCGCGGATTATTTTGTTAATTCACACAATAATGAAGAGTACCGACCGGATGACAAGGTGATTACCCATGTCGATGAGTTTTTAAAGCTGATGAAGGTTCTTACGGGAGACTGTAGGTATGAAGAGATATATTCTTCGTTTGATGAATCAGAGAGATTAGGAGGAATTCGTATGTGTAAAGTTTTGGATGCGAGAGAGCGAAGAGGAGAAGCCAAAGGGGATGCTTCAAGATTAGTTACTATGGTTGATAATTTTATCAATAAGAATAGAGTGTCATTAGATAAAGCACTTGATATGCTTAGTGTAACATTGGAAGAGTATGAAGCCGCAAAGGTGCTTCTGAATGCATAGGAAAATGCACAAATTTATAAAAGACTTTTTGCTATAAATTTTGCGGCATCCACCGGATTGTTCAATGGGTGGAATACATCAAATAATCATAATAGCAAAAAGTCTTTTTAATTCTATTGGGAATTTCTATTCTGCAACAGTTCGATTTATTTACCAATATTTTTCTGTAGACTGTTTGTATACCACATTGTAAAAATCATATAAAGTGCCGAGATTACAAACCAGATTATTCTGACGGCAAAAGCCTTTGTTATGAACATTGCGGTGGCGAGCGGTATCCAAATGACTATAAAGCCTATATTAATGCACAAAAGAATCTTTCCGTCGTAGGTTTTCTTACGAACCTGACGTATGGCAAGAAAAAGCTGTGCTATGAACAGTATTACGATAAGCACACAAACACATATTTCCAATAGCATATCTATTCCTCAATTCTTAAAAGAGTTTCCATTAAAGGGATCATGTCAGAATTACTGTTTTCAAGAGTTACAGTACCGGCATTGTCGGGAGCGGCACATATATTGTGCAGCTGCAGCTGGTGAAGCGTCTCCCTTGCAGTTCCGTTGCCTCCGTCAATAATAAAAGCGTCCCCGCCCACAATTCCGGCAATCGCCTTACGGACGAAGGGATAGTGCGTACAGCCGAGAACAACTGCGTCAACCGGAGATTTTAAAGCGTCTTTAAACAGGCTCCTAAGATATGCAGATAACTCCTCACCGTCAAGAATACCGCGTTCAACGAATTCAACAATTCCCGGGCAGGCAATAGTCGTAATATTGGCTCTGTCCTTAAATTCTGACAGAAGGTGTAGAAATTTATCCTCGTGTAATGTGACAGCGGTTGCAAGCACCAGCACATTACCGCCGGGTCTTGCCTCAATTGCAGGCTTAATTGCAGGCTCTATTCCGATTATCGGAAGCTGTGGATATTCACTGCGAAGCAGCGATACTACAGCAGCAGTGATTGTGTTGCAGGCAATAACCAGGCATTTGCAGTTACGGGAGAGCAGATACTTAACAGTTCTCTCGGTAAGCTCATATACCTCATTGTAGGTTTTGGTGCCATAAGGAGCATTAATGGAATCTCCCATATATATAAAATTCTCATGCGGCATTAATGCGGTAAGTTCTCTTAAAACACTTATTCCGCCAACGCCTGAATCAAAAACACCGATAGGTCTTGTGTCGTTTGTCATAAATCCAATCTCCAATTAAGTTCTTATAAAATTATACACGCAAAAAATATTTTTTTCCACTATTACAGAATATTTTTGATTTTTTTGAATATGATATTTGTAAGAGGAATAATGTCTTATGCGGAAAACAGTAGTATTAATTTTTTTATATTTTGCAATATGTCTTATGATTCCATATTTGATTACAATATTAATGGGCGGAAATTGTAAGGGTAGTAAGCCGGATGAAATTGCAAATGCTGTAGTTTCGACTAAAGACATTGAATCGGAAATCACGGATGTGACGGATTATACAATAAGAACGGTTGCGGCATATTATAAAGCGGGAGACAGTGCGGAATTTCTTAAGGCTCTGGCTGTTGTGGCAAGAACCTATTCAAATATTACGAAAGGAGATGGAACCGGCGAGACTTCCGCCGCCATGGTTCCTGACACATTTACATATAGCAAAATGCGGGAGGAATGGGGTGATTATTATCCTGCATATTATGAAGCCATAAGCAGTGCGGTACAGGATACGGAGGGAATTGTTATGACAATGGAGCAGGGAGAACTCCTTCCGTATTTCTGTGAGCTTAGTGCAGGCTACACAAGAAGTATTGAGAATTCCTGTCTTGTTATGACCGGGTGCAGTGCGGATTTGGAAAGCAAGGACTATATGAGCGTGGTGTCCTATAAGCAGAAAGAGGTAGCTGACAGAATAAGCAAAAAATACAGTAATTTTCAATATGAAGATAAGATTTCCAATTCATTTCAGATTATAAGCAGGGACGAGGCGGGCTATATAACAAGTATTATGATAGGAAATCTGACAATGAGCGGTGATGAATTTGCGGAAATAATGGATTTGAATTCGGGCAATTTTATGATTTCAACTGATGGCGATAATATAACTTTTACGGTAAAGGGCGTCGGTGCGGGATACGGAATGTCACTGTACACAGCTAGGCAGAAAGCAGCTGCCGGAGCAGGCTATGAAGAGATTTTGTATTATTTTTATAAAAATATTGAACTGACAAGTGAATAAAAAGATTTTTTCCGGTAATCATAATAACAAACATTTGGTTTAGTGTGGAGGTTATTATGAACAGAAATAAAAGAAAAAAATTAGACGGAGAAAAGATTTTTTCCATTGTGGCGACACTTGCAATTGTTGCAGCACTTGCTGTAGGAATTATTACAATTGTAAAAAGTGCGACTTCCCAGAAAAATAAAAATTTCATCGATTTAAATGTTGTCGAGGAGAGTAAAACCTCTAAGGAGGATGAGGAAAATCTTGTAGCAGATAATAAAAATGATAAATCAGATGAAGAGTCTGCAAAAAGTACCGAAAAGGAACTTCCTACAGAGACAATTACCGAAGAAATTCCTGATGTGGAAGCGTCTGTAACTGAAGAAGCACCTTCGATAGAGGTAAATGCACCGGTGTATACCTTTAATGAGACAAGTTCTCTGCTCTGGCCTGTAGAAGGCGAAATAGTACTTGGCTATAATATGGACAATACAATTTATTTTCCTACACTTAAGCAGTATCAGTGCAATCCTGCAATTGTTATCAGTGTAGCCAAGGGAACGGATGTTTTAAGCGCCGCTCCGGGAGTTGTTGAGGATATTTATGAGGACCCTGTTATCGGTACGACAATGGTTGTATCTGTAGGAAACGGGTACAAGCTTATCTATGGACAGCTTTCCGATCTTTCAGTAGGAATATCCGACAATGTTGAAGCAGGAACAGTTCTCGGCAAAATCGGAACTCCGACTAAATATTTCAGTGTTGAAGGAAGTAATCTGTATTTCCAGTTAACGGCCGATGGTAAACCGGTTGACCCAACCTTATATTTAATCGGAAATGAATAATGATTTGGCGGCATCTGGCTCCTCCCGTTATTTGCTGCCAAATGCTTTCAAATAGATGGGCAGGTTCTTTTAAGGGCCTGTCCCTTTTGTGGGGAAATAAAAGAAAAATACAAAAAAATATAGTTTTTTTCAAAAATAGTGGTAAAATAAAAAAAGCGACAGCTATCAGATAAGGAGTGACTTGATGAAAACAGAACATGCAGCTAAAATTTATACAGTAGTTAAAATCGGAAAGCAGTATGCCACCTGTCAGAGTTCTAAGGGAGATGAAATCGAACTTGCCAGATATAAGCTTCCTCTTGAGGCAGAGGTTGGAAGTAAGCTTTATCAGGATGAATTTGAGATGTACAAGATAATAAGAGAGAGATAATGAAAACAATACATAATAAGAAGAGAATAATCATACCTGCGTGTATAGTTGGGGTTATTCTTGTGTGTGTAATAGTTTTCGGCATATATGTCAATGATTTTTATCATGCCGGAGATTATGAGGTTCCGGAGGAATTTGCAGATATTACCGTTGAGAAGCATGACGGTTATACGCTATATGGTGATGTTAATAATTCGGATATAGGAATAATTTTCTATCCGGGAGGCAAGGTTGAGGCCGAGGCTTATGAGCCGCTTATGTACGGGCTGGCAGAAGAGAATATATGCTGTGTGCTTGTGGAAATGCCGTTTAATCTGGCTGTTTTCGGAATAAACAGGGCGGATGATATTATTGTTAAATATGACGGAGTGAAATGGTATATGGCAGGGCATTCTCTTGGCGGAGCAATGGCTGCCTCATATAGTGCCGATAATTCGGAGAGATTAGAAGGATTAATCCTGTTGGCAGCATATCCTGCCGGGGAGCTGCCGGAGGATTTTCCGGTAATAAGTATTTACGGCAGTAAGGACAAGGTTCTTAATATTGATAAATATAATGAAAATATAGAGCTTGCATTAAACTGCACGGAAATAATTATTGACGGCGGAAATCATTCGGGATTTGGAAATTATGGCTTCCAGTCAGGAGACGGAGAAGCGGATATTTCTTCACAGGAGCAATGGAGATTAACAGTAGAATATATTATTGAATGGATGAATTAAAAAGAATCTCGCGCGCGAGATTCTTTTTGTTCGCTTGCAGGCTCCGCAAATGAAGCCTGCAAATTGTGCGGACAGATTCCGTCCCTGTCTACAGTCCGCAAAGGTACATCACTTATAAATAGCTATTGATACTGCTGTAGTAATCATAATAGTTATAGGAGCCTGTGCTTCCATATAAAGTAGATGTACTGGAGGACTGCTGGGCGGCAAGTCCGAGCTGGCTTGCTTTCTGAGCTGTCTGATATGCAAAGGAGCTTGCTCCGTTAAAGAGTGCCTTCAAATCAGAAATGTCAGCAGAAGCTAATTTGGCCGCATCTACGGATAAGGTGTTGTCGTAATTAATTGTAATTCCGACCTCAGCAAGACTCTTGCTGTAAGCACTTGTCTGCTTTGCCATGTTGACTCCTGTTCTCAACACACGTGCTGAGTCAGTGTTATCAACAGCTTCTATAACGTCATTGTACTCGGAAACGAAGGTATTAACAGCCTTTGTAATGGCATCTCTGTCATATTGTCTGCTCTTAGTAACTTCGCCGGTAGTGGCGTCCTTAGAAGATACTTCCTTCATTGTGAAAACTGAATCAGAGCCGGAGGTATAAAGTGCCTTGGCAGCAGCTGATAATTCATCAGAATTGCTCTTAACACTTGTTAAACTCTTGCCTGTCTGGTTCTCTACAATTGAAGAAACGGCACTTGATGTACCGGAACTTGTAGAAGAAGACCCACCGTAGTAGCTATTTAACAGCTTTCTGTATGAGCCGCTCTTAATACTGGCATAATCAGAAAATGAAAAGCCGGATAACAGACTTGAGCTTGAACTTGTGCTGCTTGTCTGAAAAAAGCTTGAGCCGCTTGACTGAAATAAACTCAGAGTTGAGCTGTTTAAATATACGGACATAACCTGTTCCTCCTTTCCGAAATCATATATAATGATTTACATATTGACGAGTCTGATTCGTCAATTTAATTATACAATATTTTGAAACATGATACAAGAGGATGAAAAAATGAAATTAACAACCTTATGCTATATCGAAAAAGATAATAGATATCTTATGCTGCACCGCAATAAAAAGGAAAATGACGCAAATGAAGGAAAATGGATTGGTGTCGGGGGCAAATTTGAACAGAATGAATCTCCTGATGAATGTCTTCTTCGTGAAGTAAAAGAGGAGACCGGACTTACGCTTACGGATTACCGCCTTCGTGGTTTTATTACTTTTGTGTCTGATAAATGGGAAACGGAATATATGTTTTTGTATACTGCCACAGAGTATGAGGGCGTGATAACTGATTGCGGGGAGGGTGAGCTTGTATGGGTGGACAAAAATGAACTTTTGAACATAAACCTATGGGAGGGCGACAGGATTTTTCTGCGCCTGCTTACCAAAGAAACAGAAGTTTTTTCGCTTAAGCTTGTGTATGAGGGCGAGCGGCTTGCAGGGCACAAGGTAACGTTCTAAGTATAATGAAATTAATAAAACAGATTATTATTACAGATAATAAATTGAGAGTTATTTATAGGGAACGGATTTTTTCCGTTCCCTAAAGTTTTATGCGTCTTTTGGACAGCTGTTTAAGCGAAGTATCTGTTGTAAAGACCTTCGAAAGCCTTACCATGTCTAGCCTCATCCCTTGCCATTTCATGCACGGTATCATGAATTGCGTCAAGGTTAAGCTCCTTAGCACGCTTTGCAAGGTCGAATTTACCTGCAGTTGCACCGTTCTCGGCGTCAATTCTCATCTCAAGGTTCTTCTTGGTAGAATCAGTAATTACCTCACCGAGTAATTCTGCGAACTTAGAAGCATGCTCAGCCTCTTCATAAGCTGCCTTCTCCCAGTAAAGACCGATTTCAGGATAGCCCTCTCTGTGTGCAACTCTTGCCATTGCAAGGTACATACCTACCTCAGTACATTCTCCCATGAAGTTAGATCTTAAATCTTCGATAATATCTTCCGGTGCGCCCTGTGCAACACCTACAACGTGTTCAGCAGCCCAGCTTCTCTCGCCCTTCTGCTCCGTAAACTTGGAAGCAGGTGCGTTACATACCGGACAAGCCTCCGGTGCTGAATCTCCTTCATGTACATATCCACAAACACTACAAACATATTTTGCCATATTTTTGTCCTCTCTTTCATAAAAATATTTTGGTTAAAGTCTTTTTGAAATAATAGTAATCATTACTGTTTTAATATAAATCATAAATTTGCTTTTGTCAACACTTTTTAGAACAGTTTTTGCATTTTCCGTAAAAATATGCGGAATGCCCTGTAATTATGCCGTCAAAATTCTTGTTGGCATTGGCATTCAGCTCTTCAATATTAGGAAACTCCAAATCCAGAACTGCATTACATTCATTACAGATAAAATGATAATGAGGATTTGGATTACCGTCGAAATGGTCATATCCGTCAAGTCCAGGGAATTTGATTGCCTCGCCAAGCTCCACTAATAATGAAAGGTTACGATAAACCGTTCCCAGACTTATGCGTGGGTATTCTTTTCTGAGATTCTCGTAGACAACCTCGGCAGTGGGGTGATCCTTGCGGGAACAGAGAAAGGTTCTGACGGCTTCCCTCTGACGGCTGTATTTCATTGTGCCTCCTGTCATGGTATCGCTCCTTAAAAATAATATTAGTAATTGTTACTATAATTATAATATAAAAAATTGATTTATCTGTCAATAGATAGTATAATAATTCGTATGAAAAAAATAACTTTTTTGGCAATTTTATTTTTAGTGGTTACTGTTAATATTACGGGTTGTAAATATAATACTCCGTCTACGGTTCACGAAGCTGACGGATATTATTTTAATACCTATGTCAATATTAAGCTCTATGGCTGTGGAAGTGATGAGCTTGCCGCGGAAGCAGTGGCACTATGTTCATATTATGAAAAGATTTTCAGCAGAACCATGGAGGAAGCACTTTTGTATCAGCTGAATGAGTCCGGTTCAATAACTGTGGATTCAGGAGAAAAGGCCGTTCTTGCTGATGTGATTGCCGGCAGCCTTGAATATTCCCGTTTGACGGATGGTGCACTGGATATTACGATAGAGCCGGTGTCATCATTGTGGAATTTCGGCTCGGCAGACGCAGCATTGCCTGACGCGTTGGCGTTGGAGCAGGCAGCTTTAATGGTGGACTATACAAAACCCGTGGTAACGGAGCAGGTGATTGAGCTTAACGGCACGCGGCTTGATTTAGGAGCTGTTGCGAAGGGATATACTGCCGATTGTATTAAAGAATTTCTTATTAATAATGGAGCAGACAGTGCGATAATTAATCTTGGCGGTAATATTTTGTGCATAGGCGGCAAAACGGATAACGAGGATTTTGTAATTGGTATACAGAAACCTTTTTCGCAGGATATGCTTTTGGGGGTTAATGTAAACGGACTTAGTGTTGTAACATCAGGAACCTACGAAAGATATTTTGAGCAGAACGGGGTAAAATATCATCATATTTTAAATCCTGACACAGGAATGCCTTGTAATAATGGGCTCTTATCTGTTACAATAATTTCCGGGTCCTCATTTACGGGGGACTGTCTGAGCACGGGCTGTTTTGTTCTGGGAATTGAGCAGGGTATGGAGCTTGTGGACAGCATTGACGGAGTATACGCGATTTTTGTAGACAAGGATTATAATATATTTTATTCAGAAGGGGCCAAAGCCCTTGTGAAGAAGGGATAGTGCAATGGGAGAGACAATTAGGGAGCAGGTTGACAAATGTCTGGAGCTTGCGGATGAAATTGAAAGAGCAGGAATAATAAAAGATAATCTAAATACAACCTTCAGAGAGAATGTAAAATATGAATTCCTGAAATTCCTGTCATATTTAACGGAGAAGGACGGATTGTTTACTAAGGAACAGTCGGATTTTATTGAGGAGAATACGGGCTTTAAGGTTACGGAGGGAATGATTCGCTCCATCTGTCTCAGTGAGAAAATTTTGTCCGCTGAATACACGAAGAAGCCACCGTTTGCACTCAAATATTTTATACTGTCTGACGCAGGCGGCAAAATGCTGCAGGGCAGAAGACGCACAGTGCATCTGATTAATACCTTCCGTAATCTCGGACAGGAGTATGTTGCGTGCAATGATATTACTGCTGACAGGGAAATTGCAGGGCTTACCGAATATGTGGGCATGCTTGAAAAATATGTAAGCCAATTCGGGCTTTTGAGTCCGAAGGGAACTGTTAAGCAGAAGGAGCTTGATCTGAAAACGGTTGATGAGGCACTTGAGGAGTTAAATGCCCTTGTGGGACTTGATGAGGTTAAGAAGGATGTCAACAGCATAGTTAACCTTATGAGAGTGCTTAAGATTCGTGAGGAACGAGGCATGAAGCAGCCATCCGTATCAAAGCACCTTGTTTTTTCGGGTAATCCGGGAACCGGTAAAACAACTGTGGCGAGAATGCTTGGAAGCATATATTATTCACTGGGCGTTCTTTCAAAAGGACATCTTGTGGAGGTTGACCGTTCGGGACTTGTAAGCGGTTACATAGGCCAGACCGCCACGAAGGTTACAGAAGTCGTTAATTCTGCAATGGGTGGTATCCTTTTTATTGATGAGGCTTACACACTTACAGCCAATAAAGGAGAGGGCGATTTCGGACAGGAGGCGGTTGACACGCTCCTTAAGGCAATGGAGGACAACAGGGAGAATCTGGTTGTAATTGTTGCAGGATATACTAATCTTATGGAGGAGTTCCTTAATTCCAATCCGGGACTTCGTTCAAGATTTAACAAATTTATTGAGTTTAAGGATTATACACCTAAGCAGCTGCTTGATATTACCAAAATGACGGCAGCCGGTCAGGATTATGTTCTGTCTGAGGAGGCAAAGCAGAAGACGCTGGAGTATTTCGAGGCTAGATGTGCGAATAAACCGGCAAATTTTGCAAATGCAAGAGAGGCACGGAATTTCCTTGAGAGGGCAATGGCTAATCAGGCAGGCAGAATAGTTAAGCTTGATAATGTGGATAAGGACATAATAATGACAATAGAGGCAGAGGATTTGGATTTATCTGTTTAAGTATGAATCTTTTGTGAAAAACTTTGATTTTTCAATGGAAATATGTTATAAGTAGTTGGTGACTGCACGGTATTGTGCATAAATTCCCTTAGGGGTCAGAAAGGAATAATGTATAATGAAGAAGAGAGTTTTAGCAGGGGCAATGGCAGGTGTAACCGTTATGGCTACCATTATGGCAGGCTGTTCTAAGATTGAAGATAAGACAAGGGTTTTATCTGATTATAGTGAATATGTTACTTTGGGTGAATATAAGAACCTTGATATTGAGGTAGGCTCTGCTGATGTAACAGAGGAGCAGATGGAAGAAGCAAGGCAGGAGGTTATTAAAGCACTTACCACTCAGGAGGAACTTACTGAGGGTGTTGTTCAGGATAAGGACTATATCAATTTTGATTTTACCGGATATCTTGACGGCGAAGAGTTCGAAGGCGGAAGCACAGAGGGTAACGGCTATGATTATACAATCGGCGGTAACCTTATACCGGACCTTAATGACCAGCTTATCGGTCTTGAGGTTGGCAAGGAATATGACCTTGAATGTACATTCCCTGAGGATTATGGCAATGAGGACCTTAACGGCAAGGATGTAATTTTTAAGGTTAAGGTTAACTGCATTTATGGCGATGATATCGTTCCTGAATATACGGATGATTTAGTTAAAGAGTATACTGAAGGTGACTATGCAACAATTGCTGACTATGAGAAATACATTAAAGAAACAATTTATGAAGAGAATGTAGCTTACCAGCAGTCAGAATATGAAGCAGCTTTATGGGCTACAATCATTGAGAATTGTGAGAGAAACGGATATCCTGAAGATAAGCTTGATGATTTTTATAATGAGTATTACACATATTATAATGAATATTACACATATATTGCCACATTGTACGGCACAGATTATGAAACCTTCCTTACAAGCAACGGTACAACAGACGCTAACATTCAGGAAGCATGCATGGAAAGTGCTAAATATGAGTTAGAGAGACTTATGGTTGCCAATGCGATTGCCAAGTCAGAGAAGATTTCTTTAACAAGCAAAGAAGTTGAATCACTTGAGACAGACATTGTTGAGCAGTACAGCTACGGCTCAATTGAAGAGTTCGAAGAGGAATATACAGCTTATGGAGAGAATTATCTGTATGAGACTTTTATCCATGATGAAGTAAATAACTTCTTACTTGATAATAATAAGATGGTTATTTCTGATTCAGCAGATGATAGTGCAGAGTAAGCAGTAGAATCTGATAAATAATTTATTGTTTAATGTTTGAAAAGGCATTACTTTCTGTTATAATGAAAGTAGTGCTTTTTTATCCTTTTAATCATTTTGTAATAACAACAGATTTTGAATACAGGAGGTGCGGTCATGAAGAATACAAATGAAGAATTGGATTTGTACAGAGAAGTGCATGCTATGACGGGAGACATAGTTTATAAGTACTCAATTGCTGATGATGTAATGGTTATATATAAGAGTAGTGATGTTAAGAGTCAGAATGGAACAGTTATCAGCAAATATGTTGATATGCTTCGCAAGCAGAGCTGTACGGATGAAGAGAGACAGAAGTTAGATACTTATATTGATGCTGTTTCCTCCGGAAAAACAGGCTTTTTCGAAATGGAGCTTAAGCTTAAATTTAACGGCGCGGCAGGAAACTGGTACAGAACCGTTGGTAAAACCGTTTATGATGATAATAACGAGCCTGTTTATGTAATAGGTAAACTGATTCCTTTGGGGATGGGTGAAGGTGACGGCAATACTGTAAACCGTGAGAATATCGATTCTCTTACCGGAGTTTTAAAGGCAGAGGAGTTTAAGAAGCAGTTTGCTGCCAAATGTGAGGAATATAATGGAGTTCCGGGCGGTTTTATCATTGTTACGGTAAGGGAAGCGGATAACGGATATGCAGACGGAGCTGATTCGATAAAAGATAATGCGTATATTGACGTTGTTCAGCGTCTCAGAAGACTTTTCTACTATAATGCAATTATCGGAAGAATTAAGCCGGATGAGTTTGTTGTGGCATATTACGGAAGAAATGTGTCAACAGAATTCCTCAATAAGGTGGATGATTTTAAGGAAGACCTTAAGGAGATGGAAATACGCGGAGTTAAGGATGGTGTAATAACCGTAAGCGGTGGTGTTTACTGCGGTAACTTTGAGCGTGACAGAATGTTTGCAATTCTTAATAAGGCTTCCATGGCAATGGCTTTTGCAAAATACAGCGGCGGTAATACAATTCAGATTTATACCGAGGATTTGGAGGAGGTTTTCCATACATATAATTCGGAGAGCCGTCGAATCAGAAACTCCATTATGAAGATTGAACATAAGCTTATTAAGAATACATTAGATGTTCTTACCGACAGGGATGATGTTGAGGAGACCATCCGGGAATTATTTGAAATTGTCGGCAGGGAATATAACCTTGATAAGGTTGTAATGTATGAATTCGATATTCCTGAGCACAAAATAGATAATACATATTTCTGGAGCAAGTCAGGTAAGGACACACCGGTGCTTAAGAAAACAAGTATTGATTACAGAACAATTGACTGGTTTAATCTTAAGACGGAAATGGCAGTGGTGAGTGACGCTTCACAGATTAAAGAAGCCGACCCGCTGTCAGTGATTATAACAGAGGGCCTGAAGTCATTTGTAGTTGCAGGCTTTCAGGTGGGTACGGTTACAGCCTGTATCAGTTTTGAAAATCATACTGCCAAGCATAAATGGCTTGAAAGTGAGCTGAAGGTATTTGAGATAGTAAGAAGGCTTGTTTCTACATGTCTGATTAATATAAGACTGTACCGGGAAGTGCTTTCAAATTCCAGGGACAGTAATAATCTGGACGCTTTGACCGGATTATATAAACAGAATGTATTCCGTGAGGAGGCTAATAAATATATTGCACTTCACAGTGATGAGAAGCTTGGTATTGTAAGCGTTAAGCTTGACGGTTTCTTAAGAATTAATGAATATTACGGATTTGATGCCGGAGATGATATTCTTAAGAAGTATACGCAGGTTCTTAAGAATAATAAGGACAGATTTATTATGGGCTGCCGACTTAATGCGGATAATGTTGTTGCATTGGTTAAGCTGTTCGATGACAGAGGCCGTATTTTGTCGGAAGCAACAGTGGACATGCTGTATCAGGATTTTATGCGGGAATGCAGTCTGAAATATCCGGTTGTCGGCCTCAGAATAAAATCAGGACTTGCAAAGATTGCCAATGACGGCTGTGATATTTCCGCATACATTGCTTTTGCGGACAAAATAAAATTCAGTAAATAGAATTGCCATGAACAGAATTATTTTACATTCGGATATTAACTGCTTCTATGCGTCAATAGAGCACCTGCACCGTCCGGAGCTGAATAACAGACCGCTTGCGGTTGGCGGGGACCCCGAGAAACGCCATGGGATAATTCTGACAGCGGATTATCTGTCAAGAAAATATGGTGTTAAGACGGGTATGCCGTTGTGGCAGGCATATAAGCTATGTCCTGAGCTCAATGTTGTTATGCCTCGTATGGATTTATACCGTGATTATTCAAAGAGGGCACATGACATTTATGCGGACTATACAGGTCTTATTGAACCATACGGAATTGACGAGTCATGGATGGATGTTTCGAGCCTGTGCCAAACGGGAGAAGAGGGCAGAAGACTGGCGCTTGAGATTAACCGCAGGATGAAGACCGAACTTGGAATAACCAACAGCGTTGGCGTCTCGTGGAACAAGGTTTTTGCAAAGCTTGGTTCTGATTATAAAAAGCCTGACGGAATAACGGTTTTCATGCCGGAGCATACTTCAATTATACGTCAGATACCTGTTCAGGATTTACTTTATGTGGGTAAAAATACATGTAAGAGACTTAATAATATCGGAATTTATAATATAGGACACCTTGCAGATGCGCCGGAGAATATTCTGGTATCACAGCTTGGTAAGATGGGCATTACATTTAAGCGGTATGCGATGGGGCTTGATGATGAGCCGGTAAGTCCGGATGATTATGTAAGAGCCAACAAATCCATTGGAAACAGTACAACAACTGCGGTGGATTTGTCCAATAATGATGAGGTCAGGGCAGTTCTGTATGATTTGGCGGAAAGAGTGGCGTACCGGCTTAAGAAGCACCATGTAAAGGGTAAGGTTCTTGAACTTCATATCAGAACTGAGGATTTAAAGACCAGCAACAGACAATGCCATCTGGAAATGTATACGGATATTTCGGATGAAATAGCTGAGGCGGCGTATAGCCTGTTTGTTGGGAATTTCAAATGGAGAACCACCGTCAGAAGTCTCGGAATCAGAATTAACGAACTGGTGGATTCGGATGAGCCTGAGCAGATGTCTCTTTTTGTCGATGAAAATGAGCGCCGCAAACATCAGAAAATGGATGTTGCCGTGGATTCTCTCAGGGAGAAATTCGGCAATGGAATAATTAAACGTGGAATATTATATGATAGGGAATTTTAATCAAGTGTAAAGTGAGGTTTCAGATAAATGCTGCTTGCTGTAGATATGGGTAATACCAATATTGTAATCGGATGTATAGAGGGCAATAAGACGATTTTTGTTGAACGTCTGTGCACCGACCTGTCAAAGACGGAATTGGAGTATGCTATAGTATTCAAGACAGTGCTTGAACTGTATGGCATTAATTGTGAAGATATAGACGGAGGTATTATTTCTTCCGTTGTTCCGCCTCTTACAGGAATAATTAAGAAGGCTGTTGAGAAAATAACAGGTAAATCCATTATGGTTGTGGGTCCCGGAATTAAAACAGGGCTTAATATTCAGATGGATAATCCTAAAACAGTCGGTTCGGATTTGATAGTGGATGCTGTTGCAGGAATATATGAATATGGTGCTCCGCTTATTATTATTGATATGGGAACCGCAACAACAATCAGTGTTGTGGATAAGGACAGGAACTATGTGGGCGGTGTTATTATTCCGGGAGTGAGGGTTTCGATGGATTCTCTTGTCAACCGTACTTCGCAGCTTCCGAGAATAAGTTTTGACGCGCCGGACAAGGTTATAGGTACCAACACGATAGACTGCATGAAGAGCGGAATACTGGTCGGTAATGCGGCAATGATTGACGGAATGATTGACAGAATGGAAGAGGAATTAGGCTGTAAGACGACGGTAATTGCTACCGGAGGAATTGCAGGAGTGGTTATTCCGTTGTGCAGGCATTCCATTATTAAAGATGACGGACTGCTGTTAAAAGGACTTAATATTATATATCAGAAGAATAAGGAAAAGAAATAATCCTAAAATCCTACAAAATCCTTAATTTTCCTTGACAAATTGTGCTAAAACCATTATAAATATTTTTGTAGGTAATACGTCCGTAATATAAAACTTAATATGAGGTCAGTTTTACACAAATAATTTAAATGTTATTAGGAGGAATTTTATCCATGAACAAGACAGAATTAGTTGCAGCTATTGCAGAGAAGACAAATCTTACAAAGGCAGATTCAGAGAAGGCTTTAAAGGCATTCACAGAAGTTGTTGCTGAAGAATTAAAGAAAGGTGAGAAAATCACATTAGTTGGATTTGGAACTTTTGAAGCAACTGAGAGATCAGCTAGAGAAGGAAGAAATCCTTTAACAGGCGAGACAATTAAGATTGCAGCTTCTAAATCACCAAAATTCAAAGCTGGTAAGGCATTAAAGGATAGCCTCAACTAATCTCAGATTTTGAATCAGATGATGATATTTATGCAACTCAGGATTTTTGTCTTGAGTTGCTTTTTGATTTACCGGGAAATTCCTATGGGATTCTCCGGTAAACAAAAAACACTCCGTGAGGATTGCACTGCGGCGGAGCATAAGCTGTTGCTTACGCAACCCGCCGCAGGCAGAGAATGTCGCAAGCGGCATTCTTTTTTATAGAGAGGTATATATGAGACTTGATAAATATTTAAAGGTATCACGCTTAATTAAACGAAGAACTGTTGCCAATGAAGCCTGTGATTCACAGAGGGTTACGATAAATGGCAAGACCGCCAAGGCATCCACTGAGGTTAAGGTTGGGGATGTGATTGAGATTCAGTTTGGAATGAAAAATGTTAAGGTTAAGGTCACAGAAATTGTCGAGAGCACGAAAAAGGAAGATGCAAAGGACATGTTTGTCTATATAACAGAATAGTATGGTCTAAACCTCATTATATCTGAATATAATATACAAAATGCTGGAGAGCTGGCATGGGATATGGAGGCGTTAATGGAAGATAAGATATCAATCAGACCACACAACCTGGCTTTTAGTAACAGAAAGTCCGGTTCAATAACCGGAGTTAAGGACGTAATTTCTTTTGACCTTACATCAATTCTGCTTGAAACGGACTACGGAATGATTACATTAAAGGGTCATGATTTGCATATTAAAAGACTTTCGGTTGAAAAAGGAGAGCTTGATATTGAGGGGACCATTGACGGGTTCTCATATTCGGATATTAATACCTATGCCAAAAAAGGTGAGTCCCTGTTCGCCAGATTGTTTAAATAGTGGCAGCTTTTATAATAGAAGAACTGCAAAAGCTCGGACTTATGGTGGGCTTTGGTGTGGCCATGGCGGTAATATATGATGTGTTTCGCATTTTAAGGCGGATAATACCTCATAATTTTGTGGCAGTCGGTGCTGAGGATTTGATATTCTGGATATGTCTTAGCATTCCGGCGTTTTGTTTTGTACTGCATATTAATGACGGTGTATTCCGCCTGTATTTTGTTTTTGGCATTCTTCTCGGTATTTTTGTATACAGGGAAACGCTTAGCAGGCTTATAATTTTTATAACGGAATTCTGGGTTGGTAAAATACGGAAATTATGTATTTTTTTATTGAAAAAAATTAAGAAAAGAATTAGAATGAAAAGTAGTACCAAAGAACCATAATTCGGAAAGGGTGACGGCATGAGAAGGAACAACAGAATACAACCGCGTAAGACATCTAACCGCCTTATCAGTGCTGTTATTTGTGTTCTGGTGGTTGCGATATGTATATTGTTCTATTCCCGAGGCAAAGAGCTTAAGGCTCAGAATGAAGAGTCAGCGAAGCAGATTGAACAGCTTAAGGCGGAGATAGAACAGGAAGAACAGAGAACGGAGGAGCTGCTGGTATACTCCAAATATGTTAATACCAAGCAGTTCGTTGAGGATATGGCAAGGGAGAAGTTAGGCCTTGTATATCCGGGAGAACTGATATTTAAATCGGAATAAGCACTTTTTCATCGCAGTTATATGAAAGAGTGCTTTTTTCTTTTTTGGATATCCGTAGGAGATGTTTAATAAGAATTTTTCCGTGTGCCTCAATTTGACAAATTTTGCGCTGATGGGGGCATATAATTATAGCTTATCTAAAGGTGAACGGAGAGTGCGCGCATGGGAAATATATCTTATTCACAAATGAAAATCAGGGAAACGGCGAACAGTTTCAGAAAGCTGTATTATATATATAATGATAAGGGCAGGGATAATGTTGTCGGAGAGCAGCTGCTTGAAACTGCCAACCTGTTAGAGCAGATACTGGGGCTGGAGAATAAATGGGAAAGCTTTGACAGGGAAAATACGATTAAGATAAAAAAACTTCTTAAGCAGAAGGGAATTCTTCTTGAGAATATAGATGTGCTCAGAAAGGCGAATGGACGAAAGGGCCTTGTTATCAAGGTCAAAACCCTGCGCAGCCAGTGTGTTCAGACAATAGAGCTGGCCGGATTCCTTGGTCAGTTTTTTGCATGCCGTTTTGTGCCTGCGGCCGGATGCAGAATGTTTGTGTCCAATCAGCTTGAGGAATATGTACTTGAGGAAAGTCCTGATTATTATACGATGACCGGTGTGGAGACAAGATGTAAGGACGGCGGACGTATTTGCGGTGATTCATACTCATGTATCAATAACAATGACGGCAGGACAATGGTGTGTATTTGTGACGGAATGGGAGCAGGGATTGAGGCAGCAAAGACAAGCGGAACGGTTGTTGAAATGATGGAGGAGTTCTTTGAGGCAGGTTTTTCGGAAAAAACAGGTGCGAAGCTTATAAATTCCGCAATGGCAAGTCATAATGAGGACAACCCGTTTACACTGGACGCTGCGGTTTTTGACTTATATAAAGGGGTGTGCAGTGTTGTCAAATATGGTGCAATGGCATCATACGTTAAGAAGGAAACCGCCGTGGAGCTTGTAAGAACCTATTCGATGCCTGCCGGGGTTTTTGATAATATTGACCCTGAGGTGCAGAATGTGGAACTGGCGGACGGGGATTATTTTATAATGGTAAGTGACGGCGTTGTGGACGCACTTCCTTTTTATGATAAGGAGCAGCAGATGGCTGCAATTATAGATAAAATACCTAAAAGCAGTCCTAAAAAAATGGCAGAGAGGATTATGGAGGAGGTTATTTTTTATCTCGGAAATGAACTGCCGGATGATATGACGGTTATGGTTACGGGAATTTGGAAAAGCTAGCGGACTTGAAATATTTTGTTGAATAAAGTATATTTATTTTATGTTTGAAAAAGTTAGAAAATATGTTGAACTGAATAATATGCTTGATAAGTGCCGGGGCATAGTTGTCGGTTTGTCCGGAGGCGCTGATTCGGTGTGCCTTCTTCACATCCTTAAGAAATTACAGGAAATATATGATTTTGAACTGCTTGCGATACACGTTCATCATGGAATCAGGGGAGAAGAGGCTGACCATGATTCTGTTTTCTGCAAGGAGCTTTGTGATAAATGGGGGATTCCGCTTAAGTTGTATCAGTATGATATCCCAAGACTTGCAAAGGAGAAACACCTTACTGAGGAGGAAGCGGGAAGAACCATAAGGTATCAATGCTTTGATGAAAATGCGTATGATGACTGGCGTATTGCTGTTGCACATCACATTAATGACCAGGCGGAAACCGTTCTTTTTAATATATGCAGGGGAAGCGGTATAAAGGGTGCCGGTGGTATCAGGCCTGTAAGGGAACGGATTATCAGACCGCTGCTGTGCTGCAGCCGTGCGGAAATAGAAGCATATCTTACAGCAGAGAATATAGAATATTGTGTTGACAGTACCAATCTTAATGAGGATTATGCAAGAAATGTGCTGCGAAACAGAATTATTCCGCTTTTGACGGATAATATAAATTCAAAGGCAGTGGAGAATATCGCACTGTTGGCGGAACGCAGCAGAGCGAGCGAAAAATATCTTGAAAAACTTACTGAGCAGAAATATATGGCATGTGTTTCATACAGAAACCGAATGCTTCTGATTCGAAGACCGGAGCAGGAGGATGAATTTATGGCAGAACGCCTGTTAAGAAGGGCGGTCGGGGAGATGAACCACAGCCTTAAGGATGTCGGTGCAGTCCATATAGAAAGGCTGATGAAGCTGATTGGCGCTCAAAACGGCAGCAGGTGCAGTATTAAGAACGGACTGTGGGCAGAACGCACCAGAGAAGGAATCCTTTTCTATAAAGAGATTGTATCCGGTAAAAGGGAGCCGGTTAATGTTGAGGTTCCGTCCGAAATTATACCATGGGAGAATGCAGGAAGATTTACCTTCAGGCTTCTGGAATGGTCTTCTGACAAAAAAATCTCAAATGAACTATATACGAAATGCTTTGATTATGATAAAATAAAAAATAGTCTGCAATTACGAAGCTGGCAGACCGGCGACATAATAGCCATAGATGACTATGGACATCACAAAACGATTAAACAGTATTTTGTCGATACCGGAGTGCCGAGGGCGGATAAAGACAATGTGATTCTGCTTGCCGACGGCAGCCACATAATGTGGGTGGTCGGAGAACGCATTGGGGCAGATTATAAGATAAATGATGAAACCAGACGGGTTTTAGAGGTAAGTTACGGAGGATAATTAAAATGGAAAGAGTTGAGGTTTTGCTCACCGAGAAAGAGGTTGATGATAGAATTGCTTCAATAGGAGCAGCTATCAGCAGGGATTATGAGGGCAAAAATGTTCATCTTATATGTGTTTTAAAGGGCGGAGCACCATTTATGTGCGAGCTGGCTAAGAGAATTACATGTAATGTATCAATGGATTTTATGTCTGTATCAAGCTATGGTTCGGGAACGGATTCCAGCGGAGTCGTTAAAATTGTCAAGGACCTTGATGAGGCGCTTGAGGGTAAGGATGTTATAGTGGTTGAGGATATTATTGATTCAGGAAGAACCCTGAGTCATCTTCTTGAGATTTTCAAGAAAAGGAATCCGGCAAGCATAAGGCTGTGCACCCTGCTTGATAAGCCTGAGAGAAGGGTTGTTGACAATGTTAAGGTCGATTATGTGGGCTTTAACATACCTGATGAGTTTGTTGTCGGCTATGGACTGGATTATGACCAGAAATATCGTAACCTGCCGTATATCGGTGTGGTTAAATTTGATTAGGGAGGATATCTGAGTGGAAAAGAAAACAAAAAGTAACGGTGGCGGAATATTTTTGTACCTGTTTATTATTGCAATTGTCCTGGTTGTTATTTTTGCAATCAGACAGACAACCAAAAGCACCGTTAATTACACAAAGGAAGAATTCTTGACCGACCTTTCGGAAGGTGAGATTAAATCGGTTGAATTCATACGTAACAAGGAGATTCCGACAGGTAAGATAAGAGTAACATTTGTGGCTGAGGGCACGAAGAAAAAGACTGCTTATGTAAGTGATACTGCCGAGATTGAGGACCTTATTATTGCATGGAACGAAGCAAATGAGAATGATGATACGGATGTTGCTTATGAATATCCTGATGTTACCAGAGAGAATATTTTCGTGACAACAATTCTGCCGATACTTATTGTGGTTATCGGAGTTATCGTTATTTTCATCCTGATGACCAGACAGGCGGGCGGAGGAGGAGCTAACTCCAAGATGATGAATTTTGGAAAGAGCCGTGCCCAGAGAATGGATGAGAAGAACAACAAGATTAATTTTAAGAATGTTGCTGGACTTGTTGAAGAGAAGGAGGAGCTTGAGGAAATTGTTGATTTCCTTAAGAGCCCTAAGAAATATATACAGCTCGGAGCAAGAATACCAAAGGGCTTACTGCTTGTAGGACCTCCGGGAACAGGTAAGACACTGCTTGCAAAGGCCATTGCGGGTGAAGCAGGTGTACCGTTTTTTAGTATTTCGGGCTCTGACTTTGTTGAGATGTTTGTTGGTGTCGGTGCGTCAAGAGTAAGAGATTTGTTTGACGAAGCCAAGAAATATGCACCATGTATTATTTTTATTGATGAGATTGATGCCGTTGCAAGAAGAAGAGGAACCGGTATGGGCGGCGGACATGATGAGAGAGAGCAGACACTTAACCAGATGTTGGTTGAGATGGACGGCTTTGGCGTTAATTCGGGAATTATTGTTATGGCGGCTACTAACCGTGTGGATATTCTCGACCCTGCCATTTTAAGACCGGGAAGATTTGACCGTAAGGTTATGGTTGGAAGACCTGACGTTAAGGGCAGAAGAGAGATTCTTGATGTTCATGTAAAGGGTAAGCCTGTGGGAGATGATGTTAATCTCGATACCGTTGCACAGACTACATCCGGCTTTACCGGAGCAGATTTGGAAAACCTTATGAATGAGGCTGCAATTATCGCAGCCAAGAAGGAAGCTGCATATATTACCCAGGAGGATATCGACAAGGCGTTTGTCAAGGTCGGAATTGGAGCTGAGAAGAAGAGTAAGGTTATCTCTGACAAGGAGAAACGCATTACCGCATATCATGAGGCAGGCCATGCAATTCTGTTCCATGTACTTCCTGATGTAGGACCTGTACACACTGTTTCAATTATTCCTACCGGAGCAGGTGCTGCCGGATATACAATGCCTCTTCCTGACAGGGATGAAATGTTCAATACAAAGGGCAAAATGCTGCAGCAGATAGTAGTCGGACTCGGCGGACGTGTGGCTGAGGAGATGATATTTGACGATGTTACCACCGGTGCGTCACAGGATATTAAGCAGTCAACTGCTCTTGCAAGAGCAATGGTTACCAAGTACGGTTTTTCAGAAAAGCTTGGACTTATTAATTACGGCAATGATGAGGATGAGGTATTCATCGGCAGGGATTTGGCTCATACAAGACAGTATGGTGAAGAGATTGCCGCATTGATTGACAGCGAAGTAAAGAGCATTATCGACGAATGCTATGTTAAGGCACGTGCTATTATTACCGAGCATAAAGATGTACTCGATAAATGTGCCGAGCTTCTTCTTGAAAGGGAGAAAATAACAAGAGAAGAATTCGAAGAATTATTCGAAAAAGATAATGTGTAGTAAAATATAGGGCAAAATGCACAAAAAAATTTTTGAAAAATGTGCAAGTTTGTGCACACTTAATTTGGGGTTATTGCTATACTCTCATTGTAACCCCCCAATACATTATATAGTTTTACTACACCCCATAAGAAACGAAATACCTTCTCCAAAAAGGACAGCATCGGAAGCTGTCCTTTTTACTTTCTAAAAATTCTGACAGATAATTCATCACATTACGCTAAAATTAGCTAAAATGAAAAAATACATTGAAACATTGCACAAAAAGCCGTACAATAAGGGTTAAAAGGGTAATAAGATATGGAGAGTTTTTGGAATGGAAATTATTAAGAATTTTGAGGATTTGAATTCTTTTGAAAAGACCTATATGTACCTGTTCAATATGAAGCCGGTGCTTAATGCCAAGGGTCTGTTTCATGATGCAACAGAGCAGTTCCGCACACCTTGCGAGCCGGACAAGAACAGCGAAGTGACTCTGAAGTTTAGAACTGTTCATTATAACGTTGACAGGATTGTTGTGTGTGTTAACGGCGTGCGTCATGATATGAAGAAGACCAGCAGGGACAGATATTTTGATTATTACACAATTACGCTTCCTGTAGGCGAGGATAAGATATATTATTATTTTGAGATTGTTCTTGGAAAGACCATACTTTATTTTAACCAGCTCGGTGCCAGAAACGACCTGAATGAATATTATAATTTTGTAATTATTCCGGGCTTTAAGACACCTGACTGGGTAAGAGGTGCGGTAATTTACCAGATTTATGTTGACCGTTTCTGTAACGGAGATACAAGTAATGATGTTGTTAACAGGGAGTACTCATATATCGGAGATTATGTTAACCATGTTGACAACTGGGATAAATATCCTGCGTCAATGGGCGTAAGAGAGTTTTACGGCGGAGATTTGGAGGGCGTAATACAGAAGCTTGACTATCTTAAGGATTTGGGTATTCAGTGTATTTATTTTAATCCTCTGTTTGTATCGCCGTCCAATCACAAGTATGATATTCAGGATTATGACTATATCGACCCGCATTTCGGCAGGATTGTTGCTGATGGCGGAGAACCGCTTGCAGAGGGGGATTATGATAACATCCATGCCTCCAAGTACATTAAGCGTGTAACTGATCTGGCTAATCTTGAAGCAAGTAATGAGCTGTTTGCAAGACTTGTTGACGAGGCACATAAGCGAGATATTAAGGTAATTATTGACGGTGTATTCAACCATTGCGGTTCATTTAATAAATGGCTCGACAGAGAGCGTATTTATGAGGGAAGTGCTGATTTTGAAAAGGGTGCTTTCGTATCAGGCGACAGTCCGTATAAGGATTTCTTCCAGTTTAATGACCAGAATGCATGGCCGTATAACTGGACATATAACGGCTGGTGGGGACATGATACACTTCCGAAGCTTAATTATGAAGGCTCTAAGAAATTAGAGGAATATATTTTAAATATAGGCAGAAAATGGGTTTCTCCTCCATATAATGTGGACGGCTGGAGACTTGATGTTGCCGCAGATTTGGGCTTTAGTGAGGAATACAATCACAAGTTCTGGAAGAAGTTCAGAGACGCTGTTAAAGAGGCTAATCCTAATGCCGTTATTCTTGCAGAGCATTATGGCGACTGCAATGCATGGCTTCAGGGTGATGAATGGGATACGATTATGAACTATGACGCTTTTATGGAGCCGATTACATGGTTCTTAACAGGCATGGAGAAGCACAGCGATTCCTTTAACCAGGATAAGGTTGGCAATCCGTCTTATTTCTTTGATTCGATGAGACATAATATGTCAAGAATGGGCGGCTCTCCGACAAGAATTGCGATGAATGAATTATCCAACCACGACCATTCAAGATTCTTAACAAGAACTAACAGAACCGTCGGAAGAACTGCTTCGAGAGGACCTAGGGCAGCTGAGGAGAATGTTGATAAGGCTGTATTTAAAGAGGCTGTTGTTATTCAGATGACATGGCCGGGTGCTCCTACACTGTATTATGGAGATGAAGCCGGCGTGTGCGGATGGACTGACCCGGATAACAGAAGAACCTATCCTTGGGGACATGAGGATATGGATTTGATTAACTTCCATAAGGCCATTATCGATATACACAAACGTACTCCTGCACTTAATACGGGCTCATACAAGAGTCTTTACGGTGATTATAATGTGATTGCATACGGACGTTTTACAAAGGACAGTAAGGCAATTACGATTATTAATAATAATGATACTGAGAGAACCGTGTTTATCAATGTCTGGGAATGCGGTATTGGAGAGCAGGAGGTTCTTAAACAGGTAATTCTTACCAGCAGAGAGGGTTTTGAACTGGACTGCAAAGAATACAGCAATCTTGACGGCAAGCTTAAGATTACAATGCCGCCTCTGTCGGGAACAATTTTAACCTGTTAAACACGTAATACTTGCGTTAAACCCTTAAAATTTGGTATAATAAACTATCTGTGGGACACTCACAGATAGTTTGAAGGGTATGCTATGGAACAGATTAAGGAATTAACCAAACGCCTGATAGCCAACAGCTTCAAGGAGCTTATGCTTCAGATGCCGTTTGAAAAAATTACAATCAAGACCATTACTGACCACGCTAATGTAATCCGTCCTACCTTTTATAATCATTTTCACGATAAATATGAACTTGTTGAATGGATTGTTAAGACGGAGATTATTGATAAGACGCGTGAGGCAATCGGCGGAGGAAGTGCAAGAGGCGTAATAAGAGTATTGTTCTCAGGTTTTATTGAGGACAGGGATTATTACAGAAAGGCATTTGAAATTGGCGGTCAGAACGGATTTGTTGATACGCTTGAGAAGCTTTTTACCGAGATGTTCGCTTCAATTATGAAGGAGGACGCATGCGGGAATGCACTTCTTAGCAAGGAAGCACTTGCGAGATATTATGCCAGCGGAGTTATCAGCCTGATTCGTCTGGAGGTCTACCGAACCGAGGAGGTTGAGCTTGAGGAAGTAATTAATACCTATAGATTTCTGATGGTGCATACAATATTTGATTTAATAGATGTTAAGACAGAATAGCGACTACATTTTGGGCAAAATGTAGTCGCTTTTTACATTTTTTTGAATTTGTATATGGTTTTGCCATATTTTTTTATGTAGAATAGCATTTGTGTTATTGTATTAAAGTATACAGTTGAAAGGTTTATATCAATAATGGACTGGGTAATTGTTTTTCTCGTCTGTTTTGGACTGGCATTTGATGTTTTTTCCATAGCAGTATCACAGGGCTCGGTGCTCGGGTCCGTACAAGGCAGAAGACTTAGTCTTATGTGCCTCATAGTATGTGCGTGGCAGTTAATAGCCACTTCAATCGGATATGGTATTGCTTCATTAGCTAAGATTTACCAGTATAATGTTGATGTGCGTGGTGTCTGGAGCCTTGTGGCAGCTACGATTTTCATTGCTTCAGGCGGAATTAAGATATTCCTTGTGCAGCGAAGGAAGGCTGTTCCTGAGGTACGTTCGGATATTGATTTTAAGCGAATCTGCGGCATAGCAGCGTCTACAAGTATTTATACCCTGTGTGTGGCGCTTGGCTGTGGTTTTCTTATGTTAGATATAGTTAAAATAGCAGCTTCAATATGTCTGCTCACTGTCGGAATAGTTATTTTCGGAGTTTTTGTGGGCTATAGAAACGGTGAACTGGATAAAAAAATGTACTGGACGGGAGGAATTTTCCTGATAGGTGCAGGAATTATTGTGGCAGTTGAATACTTTACAAAAGTAATCAGCGGATAAGGACAGACGAAATGAAAGAAAAGATAATAAGGGCTGTTGCCAGATTCGGCAGATGTCTTATGAAGGCTTTTGTCTACACGGCATTCAGACCTAAGATAAGATATGTTAATCCCGACAGGAAGAATTGTGATTTTGGTGAGCCGGTAATTTTTGTAGGCAATCATATAAGCCATATGGATGGCGTAATGAGTGCGATGATTTTTGACAGGTGCAAGGCATACATATTAGTTGCGAAGGATTGGTATGAAAAACCTAAGATAAACTGGTATTTAAGAAACAATCTCTGCATACCTATGGATAGGTTCAATGTGGACACGGCGTGGCTTAGACAGACCAAGGACGCACTTAAGGCAGGCAATTCGATTATTATTTACCCTGAGGGCAAGACCGGCAGGGAAGAAGAGCCGGATGAGTTTAAATCGGGCTTCATTATGTTGGCGATGTTAACGGGAGCGAAGATAGTGCCTTTTGCAACCGGTGAGGATTATCATATGTACTTTGGCAGAAGACAGAGGGTTCTGGTTGAGGAGCCGATGGAGCTTACCGCAGAGGGTAAATGTATGAATCCTAAATATCTTGAGGATGAAAGCGAACGCTTCAGACAAGTTGTTATCAGATTACAAAATAAACTGAAACAGGAAAGGAAGAAATAAAAATGATTTTTGACAAGCTTTTAGAAATTTTTGCAAACGTAATCCCTGAGGTGGATACAAATGAAATCCATGAGGACAGCAATCTCGTTGAGGATTTGGGACTGAATTCCCTTACAATGATGCTTCTTGCGGTTTCCATTGAAGAGGAGTACAACATCAAGTTTGATGAGCTGCCTAATCTCGATACAGTCGGTGCAGTTCGTGATTACATAGCTGAGAAGACAGGACTTGAATAAAGCTTTATTATAAGGTGAAGAACATGAAGACATTGATAATTAACGGAAGCCTTAGAAATGATAAGAGCCGTTCCATGATGGTGGCCGAGAGCTTTGTTGAGGGTATGAAGGATACAACAGATACTGAGGTTGAGGTCATCGAGCTTTCCAAAATGAATATTGAGCATTGCAGAGGATGTTTTTGCTGCTGGAAGGTGACACCGGGCAAATGTGCAATTCGTGATGATATGGATTATATCAATCAGAAAATTCTTGAAAGCGACAATATTGTATTGGTATTTCCGTTATATTTTTACGGAATTGCTTCCAAGATGAAGACGATGATTGACAGAATGCTGCCGTTTAAGTATCCGTATAACGGAAGGCTTGCGACTGAGGATAACCTGAGCATTCTTGATTTCAGGCCAAGTCTTGACGGTAAGAAATTTATTGTGGTGTCTTCGTGTGCACACGCTTCAACGGATTATGTGTTTGAAGCAGTTAAAGCAGAGTTTGACCTGATTTTTGGAAGAGGAGGATATACATCCGTCTTCTGTCCGCAGGGAGAGATACTTCTGCTTGAGCAGATGCATGCGATTCTTAATGCATATCTTACGAAGGTAAAAAAGGCAGGAGAGGAATTTGGAAATAATGGCTGCTTAAGTGAGGAAACACATGCAAAGGTATGTGCTCCCCTTGTTCCGCCAAGAGCCGTTGAGAAGATGATGACAGGTTATTGGCAGAGTTTTATTGAGAAATAGTCAGGAAGTGGCAGTTGATGAAAACTAAATTATTCAGATTTTATTCTGTAGCAATAACCAG
This sequence comes from Butyrivibrio sp., assembly GCA_045124255.1. Classification (GTDB taxonomy): domain Bacteria; phylum Bacillota; class Clostridia; order Lachnospirales; family Lachnospiraceae; genus Eshraghiella. The sequence goes on from JBGVLM010000005.1 coordinate 27,858, forward strand.
TCCGTATTTTGTTGTACATATGCTGCATACATATCATAAATATATGAAAAATCCTGATAAATACGATGAATTGGAGCGCTACAGATTTGCACAAAAGATAATGGAACATTTCAGAAGAAGGGGAAGGGCTGTTACCAGGGTGACGGGTCTTGAGAACCTTCCTAAAGAAGGCGGGTATATAATGTATTCCAATCATCAGGGAAAATATGATGCACTCGGAATACTTCTTCAGCATAAAGAACCATGCCGTATACTTATGGAAATGAAACAGTCGCAGAAAATAGTTGCCAAACAGGTAATAGACCTTGTGGATGGTAAAAGACTTGATTTTGAAGAGCCGAGACAGCAGCTAAAGGTGCTCAGTGCGATAGCTGATGAGGTTAAAGCCGGTAAGAAATATCTTATCTTTCCTGAGGGAGGATATGAGGATAATAAAAATACCCTGCAGAAGTTTAACTCGGGCTGTTTCAGGTGTTCATTGGAATCACAGACACCGATTGTGCCGGTTACGATTATTGATTCATATAAGGCATTGAATGGAAACAGTCTTAAACCTTGTGTGACTTATGTTCATATTTTGCCGCCTATTCCGTACAGTGAATATGGCAGTATGAAGAAAACGGAAATCAGCAACGTGGTTAAACAGAGAATTCAGGATAAACTGGATATTGAATTAGGAAAGAGAGCATAGAATGATTACATATTCATCAGAACAGACAGATTATTTTGAACAGCTTCTTAAACCGGAAGATTTAGAGAAGCTTCCGCTGTATCAGACATATTGTGAACTTCTTGAGAACTGTAAGAAGAATTTTTCAGAATGTCCTGCAATAAGTGATTTGACGGTTACAATTAACTATGGCGAGCTTTATGACAGAATTGCACACAGAAGAGCGTTTCTGTATGAGCAGGGGTTTAATAAGGGAGATATAATCGCAGTGCTTTCGCCAAACTGCATGGCAGCCATGGAACTTTATATGGCGATACCGACAGGCGGTTTTACGGTAATCATGCTTCCTGCAACCGAAAATGCACTTAATGAAGACATATTAAGCAAATTAATTAATAAGTTTGATATTAAAGGATTGTTTATACATTCCTTATTTGAAGATATTGCCGGAAACCGGAATACGAAGGTGTTCTCACTTGATGACACATCAACCGGATATGGCGATATGGCACAGGTAAGTCCTGACGATACGGCCGTAATATGTTTTTCAGTTAACAACGACCCTTCGGACCCATACGGCGTAATGCTCTCACACAAGGCAATTATGAGAGCTGCACATAACGGATTATTCATACCGGGACATCCGTTTAACCAGAGAACAATCGCAATACTTCCTCTTTCCCATGTATTTGGTGCTATAAGAGGACTGCTCACATGCATCTATACCGGTGCACTTGTATACACCTGTGAGGATATGAGCAATATTGTGTTTGATATACCTAAAATGAAGCCGACAATACTTACATTGGTTCCGGGACTTGCAGAAACGGTTCTTGCGGTTGCAAGAATTAAGGGAAAGGAATTCCTTGACGGAATTGAGACAATTATCTGCGGCGGTGCTTATGTCCAGCCTAAGCTTATTAAACAGGCTGAGAGCTTCGGAATCACACTTTTTGCCGGTTATGGCATGACAGAGGCTGCAGGAATGATTTCGGGCAATGTCGATAATGCGACGGTGCCGGATTCAGTCGGCAGGATTTATCCGGGAACAGAGGTAAGAATCGTTGACGGAGAGATTCAGGTAAGGGGCGATGTGGTTATGAAGGGCTACTATAAAGACCCTGAGAGAACCGCCGAAGTGCTTACTGAGGACGGCTGGTTAAAGACCGGCGACCTTGGAGAATTTGATGACGATGCTTATCTGCATATCTTAGGTTTAAGAAAGAACCTCATCATCCTTCCGAACGGTGAAAATATCTCACCTGAGGAGCTTGAAGCGGTCTTTGGCTCAATTGAAGGAATTAAGGACTGTATTATCAAAGAGGGCGATTTAAGAGGAAGACCTCTGATAGAGATAGTTGTTAATCCTGATATGGATTTGTACCGGGATATGGAGCCTGCGGATATTGAGAAGGATTTGAAGGCAAAAGTTAAAGCTGAGAGTGCCAAACTTCCTTCGTACAAGGGCGTTTCCAAAACAACAGTCAGTTATGAACCGTTAGACCATACGGTAACAGACAGATTTTTTAAAATTGAATGGTAGTAAGCCATAATTAAATGTTAGCAACAGTAGTTTTACTGTTCTATATATACTTTTATTTATAAGGAGAATATTACAATGGATGCAAAACAGACAGAAATTGCAGAGAAGATTAAAGGAATCCTCGTTGAGAGCTTAAGAATTCCTGCTGAAGAACTTGATTATGAAATCGAACTTTTCGGAGACGGAATCGGACTTGATTCAATTGACTCTCTTGAAATTATTGCAGGAATTGACCAGGAATTTGGTGTTCAGATGACAGGTGTTGCAAAAGAAAACTTCTACAACATTGAAGCACTCAGCAAATATGTTATGGAGCATATGGAAGCCTAATTTTTTAGGCCTCCATGCTTTAAACATTAATACGAAACTATTATTTAAAATATTTGAATAATGTCTAAGGGGCGGGTGCCCCTGGCAGGCATTACTATAAGAGGTAAGTATAATGTCAGGAAAAGAAAAAAGAGTTGTAATAACAGGACTTGGAATGATTAATGCAATCGGTGATACAGTTGACGAAAGCTGGAATAACTGTATTAACGGTGTATGCGGAATTAAGGAAGTAAAATCGATTGATACAACCGGATGCTACGCACACATGGGAGCTGAGGCTTCAGAGCATTTTGATGTGGATGCAGGAGAGGATGCAGATAAGATGGACAGAGTTTCACTCCTCTGCATTAAGGCTGTAAGAGAAGCACTCGGTGATTCTAAAATAGATATGACAAAAGAAAATGCAGACAGAGTCGGTGTTATCATCGGAAGCTGTGTCGGCGGTGCAAACAGCATTGAGAAGTTCTTCAAGGAATATGAGGAGGACCCTTCAAAGCCGTCAGCTGACGAGATTCTTAAAATGCCAATCGGTGCAATTGCCAATAACGTTGCCAAAATTGCAGGTGCAAAGGGTGTCGTTACCAATGTCGGCAATGCCTGTGCTGCAAGTACAATCAGTATTGAATATGCATGTGACCTTATCAGGGCAGGTGTTGGTGATGTATTTATCTGTGGCGGTACAGATACATTTTCATCACTCGCATTCGGCGGATTTACGGCATTACATGCATTGGATACAGACCCATGCTCTCCATACAACAAGAGTAAGGGTATCACACTCGGCGAAGGTGCAGGTGCCTTAATCGTAGAATCCTACGAGCATGCAGCTGCGCGTGGAGCAAAGATTTACTGTGACGTTCTCGGCGGAGGAATCAGCTCAGACGCTCATCACATCACTGCTCCGAGACCTGACAGTGAAGGCCAGATGAATGCAATGAAGTGGGCACTTGAGCATTCAGAGATGGAGCCGGAGAGCATTGATTACATTAACGGTCATGCAACGGGAACGCCGCTTAATGATTCAACTGAAATTCAGGCAATGCAGACTATTTTCGGCAATAATGAGAATACAGCTGTTGATTCAACCAAATCGATGGTTGGACACTGCCTTGGTGCTGCCGGTGCAGTAGAGGCAATTTATACAGTTAAGGCTTTAACAACCAATACAGTTCCTCCTACAATCGGATATTCAGAGGAGGATTTGGAGAATCTTAAGGAAAAAGCCGGCAAATTAGACTTTATGCCTAATGTTAAGAAAGAAAAAGAAATCGAATACGCAATGACTAACAACTTTGCATTCGGCGGCAACAATGCCAGCGTTATTTTTGCAAAGCATGAGAAGGACATCAAGCCTTTAGAAAATAACCGCGTATTTGTTACAGGTATGGGACTTGTATCAGCACTCGGAAACAGTGTTGAGTCATATATTGAAGGAACCAAGGCAGGCACATCCGTTGCAGAGAACGGTTCACTTCATGCAAACGTAGGCGCAGAGGATTATAAGGAGCATGAGATTAAGCTTGCATTCTATCGTAAGCTTGATAAATTAAGCCAGATTCAGGTTGTTTCAGGCCGTTCATGCTTAAAGAATGCAGGAGTTACCGTAACAGACGAGAATGCGACTGATATCGGTATGATTATCGGTACTGCTGACGGTCCTGCAACAGATATTATCAACTTCCATGAAGGACTTATCAAGAATGGTATTAATGCAGGAAGTGCTTTTGTATTCCCTAATACGGTTTACAATGCAGCCGGCGGATATCTTTCAATTAATTCAGGCGTAAAGGGTATTAACGTAACCCTTACAAACGGTAATCAGGCAGGACTTCAGAGCGTATGCTATGCATACAATGTGGTTCGCACAGGTGCCGAGAAGATGATGATGGCATGCGGTGTTGATGAGAATACCGACATGACACAGATTATCTATGAAAGACTCGGACTCAAATCAGACGGAACAGACCCTACACCTTACAAAATGGAAGGCAGAAGATACATCCTTGGTGAGGGAAGTACATCTGTAATGCTTGAAAGTGAGGCTTCTGCTTCTGCAAGAAATGCAGAGAAATATGCTGAGGTTGTCGGCTACGGAATGACACATGAGCCTGTTGCAGTCGGAACCTTAAGAGGTTCAGGAGAAGCTCTTGATAAGGCTGTTAAGACAGCATGTGAAAGTGCCGGAATCGCAGTTGATGATATCGACGCAATTATTGGTTTTGGTAACGGCAACAGCACTATTGATAAGATTGAAATAGATTCTTATGAGAGAGTATTCGGTGATAATATGAAACCTGTACTCAGTGTTAAAACACTTGTTGGTGAATCAAGAGCGGCAGCAGCAGCACTTACAGTTGCACATGGTTCATTAATGCTTGCAGGAAAGCTTTCACCTGAACAGCCTGCATTTAAGTTTGAGAACGGCAGTGCAGAGAAGATAACCGTTAATACTTCTGATTACAAGTATGTACTTGCCACAAGCTATGCAGCCGGCGGTTCATACACAGCAGTGATATTGAAGAAAGCAATATAAATCAGTTCATGCCGCAGCTTAGGTTGCGGCATGATAATTAAGAAGAGAGGATAAAAGAATGAGCAAAGTAGCAATCGTAACAGGAGCCTCAAGAGGTATTGGTAAAGCATGTGCCTTAAGACTGGCAAAAGAAGGTATGGATGTTGTTGTTAACTACAACAGCAGTGAAGAAGAAGCAATGAAGGTTGTTAATGCAATCAAGGATATGGGCTGCGACGCAATTGCGGTTAAGGCAAATGTCGGAGACCAGAAGGAAGTTTCAGGAATGTTCCGTGAAGCTTTCAGACATTTCGGACATATTGATGTATTGGTTAATAATGCCGGTGTTCTGGATGACGCTTATCTTCTTATGTTAAATTCTGACTCACTTGACAGAAGTCTTGATATTAACATTAAGGGATATTTTTACTGCTGTCAGCAGGCTGCATTGAAGATGTTTAAGCAGAAAAGCGGAAGAATCGTTAATATATCTTCCGTAAGCTCTAAGCTTGCTTTGGCAGGACAGTCAGTATATGGTGCTACAAAGGGTGCAATTAACTCAATGACAGCTACTCTTGCTAAAGAGCTTGCTCCTTACGGTATTCAGGTTAATGCAGTCGCTCCGGGCTTCATCACAACAGAGATGATTGAGGCAATTCCTGAGGATAAGAAAGCAGAATATCTTAAGAATATTCCTATGGGACGTCTCGGAACGGTTGAAGAGGTTGCAGAGGTTGTAAATATGCTTTGCGGTAACGCAAGCTCATATATTACCGGACAGGTAATCGTTATGGACGGAGGCTTAAGCTTATAATGAATATTATCGAAATTAATAAAAGAATCAAACAGAGACCGCCTTTTCAGATGGTAGAAAGAGTTCTTGAACTTGTACCGGGCGAGTCAGTTAAAACTCTCAAAAACGTATCAGTTAATGAGCCTTATTTTACAGGACATTTTCCGGATGCTCCTATTATGCCGGGCGTGCTTGTTGTTGAGGCGGCTGCACAGTCCTGCTCACTTGCGATTGAAGCAGACGGAACTGATGAAAGCACAATTTATGTTCTTCTTAAAGTTAAGGATTTTAAATTTGTTAAGCCTATTATTCCGGGCGACACACTTATTATTGACTGTAAGAAAACAATGGGTGCTTCAGGACTCTATTCCTTTGCGGTAACAATTTCGGTTAACGATAAGGTTCGTGCAAAGGGTGAATTGATGTTTACTGCAGTTGACAAGGAAAGCATTTACGCAGAATAATTAATGCAACAAAGAAAGAAGGCAGACAGATGAGTAAAACAGCATTTATTTTCCCGGGACAGGGAGCCCAGTATGTGGGTATGGCAAAGGATTTTTATGATACATATCCTGAATGCAAGGAGATAATTGATAAAGCTGATGAGCTTATGGATTTTGATTTAAAGCATATTCTTTTTGAAGAAAATGATTTAATCAACAAAACAGAATATACACAGGCTGCAATGCTTGCGGCAGAAATCTGTATTTTGAAGGCAGTTGAGCTTAAAGGCATTACCGCAGACATCACAGCGGGATTAAGCCTTGGTGAGTATGCTGCATTAGTAGCTTCAAAGGCACTTTCCTTTGAGGACGCAATGAAGCTTGTAAGAAAACGTGGAATGTACATGGAGAACGAGGTTCCTGCCGGTAAGGGAGGAATGGCAGCAGTTATTTCCCTTGACGCAGAAGCAATCAATGAAATCTGCGACAAAATAACCGCAGACACAGGCAAGGTTGTATCTCCTGCAAACTACAACTGTCCGGGACAGATTGTTATTTCAGGCTATACCGAGTCAGTTGAAGCTGCTGTGGAGCCAATGAAGGAAGCAGGTGCCAAAATGGTATCAATTCTTAACGTAAGCGGACCTTTCCATTCACCTATGTTAAAGGGCGCAGGTGATAAATTAGGTGAGGAGCTTAAGAATGTTACTTTTGCTAATCCTGTAATTCCTTATATTAATAATGCTGATGTTGAGACAATTACGGACGCATCAGTTATTAAGGATACACTTGCACGTCAGGTATATTCTCCTGTTAAATGGCAGCAGACAATGGAAAAAATGCTGGCAGACGGAGTTGATACTTTTTATGAAATCGGACCGGGCAAAACACTTGCCGGATTCATGAAGAGAATCGACAGAAGCAAAAAGGTTATAACCATTAATACAGTAGATGACTTAAATTCTATTGGATAGGAAAGGTAAATAAAATGTGGGATGAGAAATTAAACGAGCTTGACAGCCGCCGCGAGAAAGCGATTATGGGCGGCGGACAGGCAAGAATTGACAAACAGCATGAAAGAGGAAAATTAACTGCAAGAGAACGACTTAACATCCTTTTTGATGAGGGTACCTTCGTTGAGATTAATAATCTTATGACCTCCAGAACCACAGATTTTGGAATGGACAAAAAAAGAATACCGGGTGACGGTGTTGTAACGGGATACGGAAGAGTCAACGGAAGAGTTGTTTTTGCATCTTCACAGGATTTTACGGTAGGCGGCGGTGCTTTAGGTGAGTACCACGCAATGAAGATTTGCAAGGCAATGGAAATGGCAATGGACGCAAAGGCTCCTTTTGTAGAGATTAACGACAGCGGCGGAGCAAGAATTGAAGAGGGTATTGACAGCCTTAACGGTTATGCCAAAATGTTCAGATACCACACTAAGATGTCCGGTGTTGCACCTCAGATTGCGGTAATCATGGGACCGTGTGCCGGCGGTGCCTGCTATTCGCCTGCTTTGTGTGATTTTATCTTTATGACCAGAAATAACGGTCAGATGTACATAACCGGACCTAAGGTTATTAAAGAGGTTACCGGAGAGGTTGTTACAACGGATGAATTGGGCGGTGCAGAGGTTCATATGAACCAGAGCGGTGTTGCTCATTTTGTCTATGAGGATGATACAACCTGCCTTCAGGGAGTAAGAAACCTGCTTTCATACCTTCCTGAGAATTATAAGGAGAAAGCTCCTTCGGCTGAGCCTGTTAAGAAATACTATCATAAGCGTCTGAGAGATATCGTATCTCCTAATATGAAGATGTCCTATGACATGCATGAGGTTATTGATGAACTTGCTGACAAGGATTCCTTCCTTGAGATTCAGGAGGGCTTTGCCAAAAATATTATTGTCGGACTTATGAGAATGGAGGGCGAGGTCGTAGGCGTTGTTGCCAACCAGCCGTTATTTATGGCAGGCTCACTTGATTTCAATGCCGGAGATAAGGCAGGAAGATTTGTACGCATGTGCGACAGCTTTAACATTCCTATTCTTACTCTCGTTGATGTTCCTGCATTCCTTCCGGGCAAGGGTCAGGAGACAAGCGGAATCATAAGACACGGTGCAAAAATGCTCTATGCTTATAACGAGGCAACAGTTCCTCTTGTAACGGTCATTTTAAGAAAAGCCTTCGGCGGAGCTTATATTGCAATGGCAAGCAAGGGTATCGGAGCTGATTTCGTATACGCATGGCCTATCGCACAGATTGCGGTAATGGGTGCCGAGGGTGCGGTAAACATTATTGCCAATAAGAAAATAGAAGCTTCTGAGAATCCTGAGGAGGCACGTAAAGCCGCTATTTCTGAATATGAGGAGAAATTTATGAATCCTTATGTTGCGGCAGAACGCGGTTATGTGGACGAAGTAATCCGCCCTGAAGAGACGAAGGAAAGAATTCTTAGTGCCTTTAGTATGCTCGCACAGAAGAATGTGGACGGAGTTGCGAAGAAGCATGGAAATATACCGCTGTAAATTTAATCACTTATATTTTTATTATCTGAATTTAAAAGTGCAATCATAATAAAGAATAGTGGTGTGGTTACGGCCTGATTAATGTTTACGAATGCCTGTAGCGTATAACATACCATTGCGGCAAAAAGAGACATATACCGGACATTGTGAAAATTGTCCGATATATGTTTTTTTATTGTAGTCACAAGTAACCCTAGATAAGCAGCCAGTCCGCTTATTCCCAACGTTAATAAATACTGTAAGTATTCATTATGGACATTATCATAATGCTCAAAAACACCCGTACACATTTCAGCACCAAAATAAAATTCCAGAAGCGGCTTTATGCTGTCGGGTCCACAGCCGAAAAAGATTTTCAGGGGACTGTAGTATCCGGTAAACAGAAGCCATCCCCTTGTCCATATAAAACCACGATTACTGCCCCAATGGTCATTCCATATAAGCAGATTTTGGAAGCTGCCGTTATAGCCCTTTATATTGGCAAAAAGCAATACAAATACAAGTAAGGCAGCTATGGCTATATCCGAAATACAGATGATTTTTTGCAGGCGTTTAAGGTTATTTTTCTTATGCTTTATACTAAGGACCAGAAATACTAAAAAGCCGGATAAAATAATTGCAGCCGGCAGTAAATAATTGCCGGTCAACAGCATTTTACTAAGTGAATCAATCATACGCTCACACTTAAATAAAGTATATAAAATACCTGTAAATCTCGATAAAATAATACTGCATATTATGAAAAAACAAAATTTTGCAAGTTCTTTATAAGACCGCGATAACAATGGAGCCAACAACAAAACCGCACCTATTGTTATATATCCGCTGTCGCTGTTTCCCACGATTAATCCAACAAAAGATATCAATGAAGTAATAAAATAAAAAATTTGGCGTTTTTTACCTGATTCCTTGATATACAGTATGACTCCGACAGGCAGTGTAAGTGAAAAGAAACTGCTGTATATATTTGTGTGTCCCAAAGAAGCAATATAAAAATCAGTCTGACTGTAAAGCATATCCGTATAAATTCCAAACGGGTCAATTCCAAAGAAATTTAATATTCCCAGTATGCTGACAAGAGAAGAACCAATCATAATACTGTAAAAAATATATTTATTAAGGATACAGAAACGGGTTATGAGAAAATATGAAATTCCGATAAAAATTACGGTCATAAGACCAAAATCACGTCCGTTGATACCATATAATGCAATATCTTTATATGACGAAAAAACATAAGAGATAATATTTGATAACACAAACCCGAGCATGAAAAAATCCGGGAGAGAGGGTTTAAAATTAATTGTCTGACCGGAGGTTAACGCACAAAGCAGGCATAATACAAGAAATGCAATGGTTATTCCGATAAAACAATTCCGTTTGGTCTCAACAACATCAAATAATTTATTATGCATAAGCAGGGGAAATAAAATAAACATTATGCCTATGTATGGTGAACAGATGTAATTGCTCAAATATAATTTTTTCATTTGCACCTCTCAAATAATAGTAGGATGTTCACAGTATAACTTAGGAAAAAGTTTATTGAAAGTATCATTTTTGTTGTGAAAACGCCCATTTTTGCTGTATTAAGCAAAAATGCAAAAAAATATGGTAAAACATGATTAAATATTAAAAAAAGGAGACGGAAAATATGAAGAAACAAATTAAAAAGCTGATTGCTTTGCTGCTTACGATATGCATGAGTCTGGCATATCTGCCAATGACAATCAAAGCCGATGATACCACGGACAGAGTTCTTACAAGTGAAGATATACCTGACGAGTATCTGTACAGTTTAATGCTTGCACATGGGGATTTCGATGGTGATGGTGAACTTTTGTTAAGTGAGGCCAAATGTATTAACTATATTGAAATTCAAGAGCCGGTAAGCAGTTTTAAAGGACTCGAATTAATTGACAGAGTGCGGATAGTGATGTCGGGATATACTGATAACCCGCTTACACAAAGTGAAACTGAGCTGATGCTTGAAGGCATTCAGGACTTCAGTAATATTAATTCATTAAGTATTGAAGGCATCTTCCTGAATGAGGAAATGTTTGAAACAATCACCAAAATGCCGTTGGAAATTTTTTATGCGGAGTTTGAAGAAGTATCGGATTTTAGTTTTATTAAGCAGACAGATATATCTGATAAACCATTTTATGAATCAGTTAAGAGCTTAACCCTGTTTTATCCGGTTAATGCCGATATCGCTGAATTTTCTTTGGAGTATTTAGAAGCATGTTCCAATTTAACAGAATTATGTTTGATGGGAAATATAAAAATAACAGATATTGATAAAATATCCCTTTATGAAAATCTTACCGAGTTGACCTTGGACTGTTATTATTCGAATGGGGCGGAGATTGATTTATCTTCCAATACTAATCTGACCACTGTTAGTGTAAGTAACCGTAATGATGAAAAAGTGCCTGTTACTGTAGGTGAGAACGGCAATATTGTTACGCTGGAATTAGGTAATGTTGAATTCACCGAGAGTCCGGCTGATTGTAAAATCCTGAGTATTTATAACAGCAGCTTAGGCACGACAAAATTAGATTTTAGTGAATATGAAAATCTTGAAGAATTGAGTGTTGCAAAGTGTGGAATAGATGAAGTTACGGGCTTGGATAAATGTTCAAAATTAAATTCGTTAGCTTTAGGCAAAAATAATTTAACAAAGGTTCCGCAGCTTCCGGACTCGGATATGTGGTATCTTGATTTAAGTAATAATAATCTGACTAAGGAGGAGCTCCTGGCTAACGCTCCCGAGAGGTTCTCTTCTGATATCAGATGGTTGTTAGAAAATCTGACCATAAAGTTCTTTTCAATTGAAAAAGTTGAATTTAGTAATGTATATACAGAATTTAATACCGAATATTTTGAAGCTGTTTTGGAGCAGTATGATGATGATGGGTATATATATGAAAGCTGGTATACAAACTGCAATGAAATAGTTCTTGAAAAATCACTGCTTGAAATGGCTGCGGACAGAACAGGAACAACGATTTTTATGTTTAATTATCGTGATGAAGCGGGAAATATGGCAGCAGCGGAAGTTGATTTAAAAGATGCTTTAGAAACTTTAGACGGTGACTGTGTTATTAATTTTGGCTTCGCTAAGGATGAAAACGCTGTAAATATCTGGGGTACGGACAATGTATATGCCGGTCTGCATAATAAGTATGGTATATATAATAATTATATTTCCGGTGTGAAATACAATTTGTCTGCCAGTCTTTACAATGCCTATAATATATATATTTATACGGATACCATAGTTCCATACAAATATGGGGCTAACGAATCAGACATTAGGATAATGTTTGAAAATGGTGAATTATCAGAAAATACATATTATTATATTCCTATTGGTGCTGACCCTAATTATATTTTTACATCAGAAGAAGGAGTGAATTCCGGAAAACAAATTACATGTGAAGTAGATTCAATGTGGTGGGGAATTCCGGATGATACATTGTATAATATGGAAGATGGCTCCACAATAAATATAAGTGATAATGCATATATAACTAAAGAGAACTGGAATTTAATGATTTCAAAGAAAATGAACTTAAATATCTATTTAACAAATTTTTCTAACCTGTATATTGATGGAATCGTTAAATTAACATATGAGGATATGGTAAGCATACCTGAAGATGTGGATAGCGGAGCTGAATTATATTATTACTATGATATGTATGAAGATGATGAGCTCAGCAGGAAATTTCTTTTAGCAATAAGTGCAGCCGGTTTGCAGTTAATTGATGATAATGTGGATATTGAATGGTATGTTGGAGACATTGCTAAAAACAAAGAGACAGTATGTGAAATTGAGCCTTTTTGTTCTTATTATGTAAGTACTGATAAACAAAGAGAAGCCAAATACGAGATAATTAATTCTTATACAGTAGATTCCGGAATGATAGAGTTTGAATATCAAAATGGTACATCCATCGTGGTAAGAAACAAAAATAATATCGGTCCGTATAGCGAGTTGTCTGTAATATCGGGAGATATCACATACTATGAGGATGGTGAGAAAATAGTTTCATTAACAAACCACACCGTTGATAACATTGACCTTAGAGGTTGTGCAGACGCATTTACAATAACTGCAGAGTGTACGCTTGATAGTGCAGATACATATCCGTCAGGCAGTATTTTTGGATTGGAGAACAGAACCGGTGATGAGAATTATTACATATACCTGAATGCTAATGGGGACGCTCTGAATTTGACAGTTTGTAATGGTGAATACTATACACTGATGGTATATCCGTTTAATCTGATTTCCATGAGTGCCGATAAAGTACATTATATTAATACTGTAGTGGAAAAAGATGATGATATATTATATATAACTTTATATTTTGACGGCACGGAAATTGAAGTGGCTGACTTAAGTAATGCAACAAGCGGAAATGCTACTAAAGGAAACGCAACTAACAAAAATGCAACATCAGGAAACGCTGATTATTATGGAACCGGTGTGGCAGACTTTGATTTGTCGAAGTTAAATACCATATACTGTAATGAAGAGAGTGTTAATGGTTCATGGTATTATGAGGACAATGACAGTATAAACCTTACAGTTTATGCAGGCAATATTTTTGAAGAAACGAATGAATCAGATGACACTGATGAGGGTTCAGGTGATGAATCGGACGAAGGCAGTAATAATGACGAATCGGCCAAGGGCGATGAATCAGATAATGGCAGTGAAAATGATGAATCGGGTGAAGGAACCGAAAACGATACAACCGATAAGGATGACATATATGAAGAGCCGGAGCATGTAGATGAAGAGGATATCGTTGATTCTGATAAAGCGGTTGATGTAATAATTGAAGACATGAAAGAAAACGATGAAAAGACTGTTGAAGTTATAAGTTCAAATCCTCAGGAAATTGGCAAAGATGTATTTGAAACAATGGTAGAAGAGGATAAGAATTTTGTATACGGTGTAACGGATGAAAATAATGATTTAATGTATTCGTGGTCTTTTGCGTCAAAATACATTGACAATCCGAAAATGAATATGGATTTAGGCATTGAAATCAGCGAACATCATAATAAGGTTGATAAGAAGATTGACAATAAAGATGCATTGTACATTAATTTCAAACATCATGGTGAACTTCCGGGCCCTGCGACAGTTAAAGTATATGTGGGTGATAAGTACAGAAAAAATGAAAAGGTTTACCTTTATTATGATGATGAAAATAATGATAAAGTGTTAAGAGTAGGTAAGGAACCTCTTAGAGTTCAGGAGGGAGGCTATATAGAATTTACCATTTCACATTGCTCAACATATTTTGTTATTGAAGAAGAAAAAGCTGTTGAATTTAATGAGGAATTTAATATTGAATTTGACGAAAACTCATTTGAAAATGTTAACTTCAATATAATCAGGCTTGCGGATACGGATGCGGAAGCCGGAGATACATTCAGCAGGGGAACACTTCTTGTGGTAGTATTTTTGGGAATAAGCTCACTTTCTGCTTTTATGGTTGCATTGAATCAGCAAAATAAAAAAAGAAAAAATATAATTTGCAAATAAAATACTTGTAAAATCTTTCGACCTATGGTACTATACTTTAGGTCGAGAGATTTACGCGGGTGTAGTTCAATGGTAGAACACCAGCCTTCCAAGCTGGATACGTGGGTTCGATTCCCATCACCCGCTTTTGTAACAGAGTTTCATTATTTGGAACTCTTTTTTATTTACAGGGAAATTCCCTCGGAATTCCCCTGTAAATAAAAAACACTCCGTGAGGAGCGCATTGCGGCGGAGCATTTTTTTTGAGAGAGGAATGTGGTTATATGAAGAAAACACCGGGTTTTCTGGGAGGAATAGTGCTGATATTCGTGGGACTGTTTTTTGGAATTATCTACTATAATGTTTTTTACAAAGCATTAGTGAAGTATGAGAACGGTCTGCCGCAGGACGCAGAGTATTATACGGCGGATATAGTGGACGCAGAGCTTGTAAGCAGCCATTATAACACCAATAAGAACAGACGCGTTTATGATAACAGCATTACCGTTGAATATGAGATAGACGGCAATAAATATACGGCACAATACCGAATGGATTCGTCAGTTGAGATTGCGAAGGGAGAACAGGTAAGAGTGCTGGTATCCAAATCCGAACCGACAAAGATACTCGGAAGCGCTTACTCAAAGAACGGGGTGGACGAGGTAACAGGTAAGGAGACCTCGGGCTTTGGAATGTTTAATATTGCAATGACTGTAATCTGCAGTGCTTTTATACTGTTTGGTATTTTTGACATAATAAGAACAATTATAAGAAGAAAAAGAATCAGCAGAGAGAATGGAATTATATCCTGATTCATGCAAAAAAAAGGAGCTTTTGTAATATTGCAAAAACTCCTTTAACTTTATATATTGATTATACTTCTGAGGCCAGCATTGCAGCAACTAATAAGCAGATTAATATGATAGTGAATATTACACCGATAACTATACCGATAATACCTGTTATAAGTCCTGCCTTTGACATACCGTTATCTGTCTGGTTGTGTCTCTTTCTGTAATTATATCTCATAACAAAAGCTACAATTGCAAAAATAATACCGAATCCATAAGCAAATCCCAGAGGAATACTCATAATACCGCATGCCAGTGATGATATACAGAAGCCGTCAACCTTAGCGTGCTGGTTCTGAGGTGTCTGGTAAGCATTTGGCTGGTAGCCATATCCTGCCTGCTGTCCGTAATATGGATTCTGGGAGTAGTTAGGCTGTGAATAGGAACTCTGAGGCTGTCCGTAAGGATTCTGATAAGAGTTCTGAGGCTGATTATAATAGCTGTTAGTATTATTGCCGCCGCCTTCTCCATTATAAGTATAATTAGTATATTTATCCTGATTATTATTCTGGTTATTATCCATATTAACCTCCTAAAGTCAAATTGCCAGACACTATTAGTAATTTAAAGAATCTGCAAGTAAAGCTCCGAAAACAGCAAAATAAATTATGTAGAAAATAATAACTACTATCCACATAATGAGTGAACCTAAGCCGCATCCGAAACCGATTTTGGATTTCTTAACATGCTGTCCGTTATTTCTCTTCTTGCACATGCTTGAAAGAACTAATGCAGCAATTGAAACTCCCGGTCCTGTTACGAAGCCTGCGATACCGCAAATCATTGCAGCTAATGCAAGACCTGATGGTACAGAGCTGCTGTTAACAGGCTGCTGTGAATATGAAGACTGTGAATATGGTGAGTCATAATAATTTGACTGCTGTCCCTGATTGTACTGATTGTTATCCATTACATTATCCTCCTAAAAAGTAAAAAAATAATTACGTGTAATTATATGCATAAATTAAGATAAAAGTCAAATAAATATAAGCAATTTAGAATCCATTGTGGTATAATATGCCCTGAGGAGAACCACTATGAACAGAAAAGAAAGAGCACAATTAATTATAAAACAGCTTGATAAAGAATACGGAACGGACTATGTCTGCTACCTTAACCATGACAATGCATGGCAGCTCCTTTTTGCGACGATATTAAGCGCACAATGTACTGACGCAAGAGTTAATATTGTTACAAAGGAGCTTTTTGTTAAATATCCGAGCATTGAGGCTTTTGCTCATGCAGATATTAAGGTACTTGAACAGGATATTAAACCTACAGGTTTTTATCATAATAAGGCGAAGAATATTAAGGCATGTGCCAATGAATTGCTTGAACGTCATAACGGCGAGGTACCGTCCGATATAGACAGCCTGACAGCATTGAGTGGAGTGGGCAGAAAGACTGCAAATGTAATCAGGGGAAATATTTATAATGACCCGAGCATTGTGGTAGATACCCATGTTAAGAGAATTTCCAATAAGCTTGGTCTGACTAAAGAGGATGACCCGGTTAAAATAGAAATGGATTTAATGAAGATTCTTCCAAAGGACCATTGGATACTGTATAATATCCATATAATCCGTCTTGGAAGAAGTATATGTACTGCGCGGAGTCCTAAATGCAGTGAATGTTTTTTAAGGGAGCTGTGTAAATCCGCCAAATAATTTTATTCGCAATATGAGCGTATTTCATTAAGCTTCTTAAGAATTGAAGGCTTCATAATTGATGTTATTGTGTCTGCCTGTGCAATCAGACGGTCGATTTCGGAAGGCCTGTTGTCTTTTTGATAGTAATCGGCGAGCAGATAGAAATTACGGCTTACATCAGTACCTATGGATATTCCGTATTCGAGTACGGTAACGGCTTCTGTTTCCATGTTGAGCTCAAAAAGTCTGCTTCCCCACCTTACAAGGGTGTTGACGAGAGTATTGTAGTTATTATCATATTCCGTAAGAATTGTCAGATTGGCCACACCGTATTCAAGCTTTAAATCAGTGTTGGTATATCCCGACAGATTCAGAATCTTTACCTGGGACAGCTGGGTAATTTGCTGCTGGTATTCCGTGATTTCGTCATCGCTGACAGGAGACATTGGTAATGTATCCAACGGAATTGAAATATAATTCAGAAAGGAAATATCTTTCTTACGGGTGAAATTGGACTGCTCCTCGCGTTCCCAGAACTTGCGGGAGTTCTCAGAGTGGGCTCTGTCGGATTTTTTTCTCTCGTAAAAAATGACAAAACCTATTATAATAGTACATAGTACAATAATTGGACCAAATCTATCCATAAAATAACCTCACATGAAAGGAATAATAAAAATGTTCAAACGAAACAAAACAACAAGAATTGTAACAATGATTATAGCAGGTATTCTGGTGCTTGCAATGATAGTTCCGATGATTCTTTCGCTTATGGTTTAAATATACAGTCTTTTGGGAGTTTAAGCAACAAAAAACTGTCCCAAAGGGTTGGATTATTAAGCGAGATATGATAAAATGTTGTGAAATAAGCATAAGAAGGTGCAATATGAATTCAGGTAAAGCTCCCGGCAATGTACTGAAACGAAGTGTAATCAACTTAATCGGAAAAGGTCCCAGAATCGGGATTGATGTTTCAGAGCATTCTGTGGATGAAGCCCGGATTATCAGCTCCACCCAGGTCGGTTTGATTAACAGCCCGATAGCTGCTTCGCTTGCAGTTGTGAAGGCCTGCAATAATATCAGTGCAGCCGGTGGAGATATGCTTGGTGTACAGGCAGCATTCATGCTCTCTCCCAAATGTAAGGAAAGAGAGCTTAAAAGACTTACAAGGCAGACAATGGCGGCATGCAGACAGTGCAATACCTGCCTGAGCGGCGGGCATACGGAGATAACTGAAGCGGTCAATTATCCTGTTTCAACAGTAACTGCCATCGGAAGAACTGCGGGTAAGGTACTGACGGTGAAGGACATTACTCCCGGAATGGAAATAGTTATGACTAAGTGGGCAGGACTTGAAGAAGCAGCAATCCTTCTTAATGATTCTGAGGTAACAGAACGTCTTAACAAGAGATTTTCACCCTATTATATGAGTATGTTCGGTGATTATGAGAACTGGCTGTCCATCGCACCTGAAGCAGAGCTTGCAAGAGAGTCCGGCGATGTAATTATGCATGATAACTCTGACGGCGGAGTATTTGCTTCACTGTGGGATATGGCAGAGGGCTCGGGACTTGGCTTTGAAGTGGATTTGAGAGCAATTCCGTTAAGACAGGAGCTCGTTGAGCTTGCGTATGTGTGTAATCTGAACATATACAGGATGAAATCCTCCGGAAGTCTTATGATAGCATGCAATAACGGAAGAGAACTGGCGGACAGACTAAGCGGTCAGGGAATTCCTGCTGTGCTTATTGGCAGATTTACAGATAATAATGATAAAATAATCCGTAATGAGGATGAAATCAGATATCTGGAAAGGGTATAATATAAACAGAAAGAAGGTCATATATATGAGAGAAGCGATTTTAGCTGTATTAGAGAAGAACAGCCGGATTGATATTTCGGATTTGGCGGCACTTTTGGGTGAGTCACAGGTTAATATTGCGAATGAAATAGCTGAAATGGAGAAAGAGCATATTATATGTGGTTATCATACATTAATTAACTGGGACAAAACAACTGATGAGAAGGTGACTGCACTTATTGAGATTAAGGTTACTCCTCAGAACGGACTCGGCTTTGAGGCAATTGCAGAGAGAATCTATAATTACAGTCAGATTACTTCTTTATATCTCATGTCAGGCGGTTTTGATTTTACGGTAATTATTGAAGAGAAGACCATGAAGGAAGTAGCGTTGTTTGTCGCGAATAAGCTTGCGCCATTGGACGGCGTACTCAGCACTTCCACACATTTTGTTTTGAAGAAATATAAGGACCATGGAACAGTGCTTGAAATTCCAGACAACGATGAAAGGATGTTAGTTTCACCATGAGAAATCCATTATCAGAGAAGATAGAGAGTATAGAGCCTTCGGGTATACGTAAGTTTTTTGATATAGTAAGCGAGATGAAGGACGCCATATCTCTTGGCGTAGGAGAACCTGATTTTGACACTCCGTGGCCGGTCAGGGAAGCAGGTATTCTTGCACTTGAAAAGGGTAAAACTCATTATACA
Organism: Butyrivibrio sp.; assembly: GCA_045124255.1. Classification (GTDB taxonomy): domain Bacteria; phylum Bacillota; class Clostridia; order Lachnospirales; family Lachnospiraceae; genus Eshraghiella. The sequence continues at coordinate 47,236 of JBGVLM010000005.1, forward strand.
AGCAATTCCGGTTTAAAGGAATTAAGAGTTGAGATTAATAATTTCCTCGACAGGAAATATGGTCTCAGATATGACCCTGAGAATGAGACATTGATAACAGTGGGCGGAAGTGAAGCAATTGATCTGGCATTCCGTGCAATGCTTAATCCGGGTGAGGAAGTAATTATTCCCCAGCCAAGCTATGTATCATATCTGCCATGTGTAGTACTTGCGGACGGAGTGCCTGTTGTAATTCCTCTGCAGGAGAAGAATGAATTTAAGCTTACAGGCGAGGAACTTTTAGCGGCAATCACACCTAAGACCAAGATTCTGGTGCTTCCGTTTCCTAACAATCCTACCGGTGCAATTATGACCAGGGAGGAACTTCGGGAGATTGCCAAAATCTGCATTGAAAAGGATATTTTTGTAGTATCTGATGAGATATATTCAGAGCTTACATACGGCGGAGAGCATTGTTCGATTGCTTCGCTTGAGGGTATGAGAGAGAGAACCATAGTTATTAACGGCTTCTCAAAATCCCATGCGATGACGGGCTGGAGACTCGGATATGCCTGCGGACCTGAAGTTATTCTTAAACAAATGCTTAAAATTCATCAGTTTGCAATTATGTGTGCACCGACCAACAGCCAGCATGCGGCGGTTGAAGCATTGCGTAACGGAGATGCTGACGTGCTTCTTATGAGAGAGGAGTACAACAAGAGAAGAAACTTTATGCTTACAAGACTCAGAAATATGGGATTACAGTGTTTTGAGCCTTTTGGAGCGTTTTATATATTCCCCAATATTGCCAAATTTGGTTTAACCTCTGATGAGTTTGCCACAAGACTCCTTAATGAGGAGAAAATTGCCGTTGTGCCGGGAACTGCTTTCGGCGCCAGCGGAGAGGGATTCCTGCGTATGTCGTACGCAAGCTCCCTTAAGAATCTTAAGACAGCTATGGACAGACTGGAACATTTTATTAACACTTTATAAAACGGAGGACGAAATAATGGAAATGAATATTGAGCATATTAATCCTTTCCTGCTTGCTACCAAAAAGGTCTTAAAAGACATGTGCGGAGTGGATTTGGCGGTTGGGACGCCATACGTTAAGAAGGAGAAATTCAATGAGGACACAATTGTTATCTGTCTTGGTGTAGTCGGTAATATTAAGGGTCAGGTTATTCTGGCGTTGAATAACAGTGCAGCATGTGATATTGCAACAAGAATGTGCATGATGACCATAACCGAGCTGGATGACCTTTCATTAAGTGCTCTTTGCGAATTAGGCAATATGGTATTCGGAAATGCTGCAACACTTCTCTCAACCAAGGGAATAATTATTGATATTACACCTCCTACTATTATCCGTGGTAATTTCAGTATTGCTAATAGTTTTGCACAGAATGTCTGCATTCCTTTTAAATATGATGGCGATAAATGCATTGAAGTAGACGTTTCAGTGAAAGAGGCATAAAAATGTTAAATATTGTTTTACATGAGCCGGAAATGCCTGCTAATACGGGCAACATTGGACGCACCTGTGTAGCGACCAATACAAGACTTCATCTTATAGAGCCGTTAGGCTTCCGTATTAATGATAAGATGTTGAAAAGAGCCGGACTTGACTACTGGGATAAGCTTGATGTAATTGTATATGATAATTTTCAGGACTTTCTTCAAAAGAATCCTGAAGCAAAAATATATATGGCAACCACGAAGGCTGCCAGAAGTTATTCGGACGTACAGTTCGAAGATGACTGCTATATAATGTTTGGCAAGGAGAGTGCCGGAATTCCGGAGGAGATTCTTAAACAGTATCCTGATACAAGTATAAGAATTCCCATGTGGGGGGATATAAGGTCACTCAATCTGTCAAATTCAGTTGCAATAGTGCTCTATGAGGCACTTAGGCAGAATGATTTTATGGGTTTGAAAATGTTTGGCAAGCCTCGTACATTTGATTGGGAATAATATAATAAAAATGGTGCAGCAGTGCTGCACCGTTTTATTTTTTGGATTTGGCAAGACCGAATGTGAATTCCGTTCCTACACCCTCGGTACTTACTACATCGATATATTCCTTATGAGCATTAATAATTTCTTTTACTATTGCAAGACCAAGACCGGTTCCCTTCTTATCCTTGCCGCGGGAAAGGTCGGTTTTGTAGAAACGTTCCCAAATCTTGGCAATGCTGTCCTTAGGAATTCCGATTCCGAAATCCTTAACCGAAACGAGAATGCGGTCATTTTTCTCGGAAACCGAGATAATAATCGAAGAATCATGGTTGCTGAATTTAATTGCATTATCAATCAGGTTGTACATAACCTGCTGTATTTTGGACAAATCAGCATTAACATAGATACTTGTGTCAGGGTAAATCAGCTTGAATTTAAGTTTTTTCTTCTCGCAAACGCCCTCGAAGGTCTCGATTGTCTGCTTAATTATTGCGATTATGTCAAAATCCGAAATATCCAGAACCATGCCCTGCTCATTAATGTTATTCATTGTCAGAAGATTGTTAGTAAGCTTGGTAAGTCTCTCTGTTTCGGAGATTACGATTCCAAGATATTTTTCCTGCATTTCCGGCGGAATTGTACCATCAAGCATTGCTTCAAGATAGCCCTTGATTGATGTTAACGGGGAACGGAAATCATGGGAGACATTCGCAATGAATTTACGCTGGTAGTCATTAATGCTGTCAAGTGCCGAGCCCATATAGTTTAATGCGTCCGCAAGCTGTCCGATTTCATCGCTTCGGTTCAGGCGTATTTTGCCCGAAAAGTCGCCCTTTGAATAGGAATCTGTCTGCGCGGTGATTATCTGAATCGGCTTGCTGATATCCCTGATAAATAAAATAACAAAAAGAATATTTGACGCAATGATAAAAATCATGGTTATGTAATTGTAGTTAAAAACAGAATTTGCAGTTGCCTTGATTGCGGAAATAGGTTTGCTGACTACAATATATCCGGCGGTTTCATACGAATGGGTAATCGGGTAGAAAACAGTCAGATAGTCATCGGAGAACAAACCATAGAAATCATCCGTAAAATGATTCCGGCTGCCTGCGTCCGTCGGGTCAAAATCAATGGTCTTGCCGGTGTGCTGTCCTCCTGTATCAATAAGTATTGTACCCTTCATGTGGAGCATTATGATGTTGCAGTCACCGACATTATCCACCGCATTAAAAATATTAATTAATTCGGAAATGGACAGCTTTGCATTATAGTAATCTGCGGCATATACCGTTGATAAATAAGTGGCTTCCTGATACAGACTGCTTTCCTCTTCTTCAAGCTGATGCTTATACGTTAGCTGGGATATAATAAATGATGTGAAGAAAAAGCTTGCAAGTGTAACTAACAAAAAGCCCAAAATGTATTTTGTAATTAATTTAGTTTTCATATTAATACCTATTTTCTGGTTTCGAATTTATAGCCTATTCCCCAGACAGTGCCAAGACTCCAGTTCTGGTGGTCGTGAATTTTCTCACGGATTCTTTTTATATGAACATCAACCGTTCTTGTATCACCGATATAATCGTAGCCCCAGATATGATCCAGAAGCTGTTCTCTTGTAAATACCTGATTCGGTGACGAAGCAAGGAAAAATAAAAGCTCCATTTCCTTAGGCGGCATTTCGATTGATTTACCCATATAAGTAACAGTGTAGTTATTCAGATTTATTTCCAAATCCGGGTATTCGACATATTCGCCTGTTTTGGCGGCTTCAGGAACTGCAGTACTATTTGCAGGTGCAGTGCTTCTTCGTAATACTGCCTTAACTCTTGCAACAAGCTCTTTGGTGTCAAAGGGCTTAATCATATAATCATCAGCACCGAGTTCCAGTCCGAGTACCTTGTCGAAAATCTCGCCCTTTGCGGAGAGCATTATAATCGGAACATTACTTTCCTTACGGATTTCACGGCATACCTGATAACCGTCAATTCCCGGAAGCATTAAATCAAGTAAAATAAGGTTTGGCATAAATGTACTGAATGCCTCAAGTGCCGCTTCGCCGTCAGGTACCGTCCGGGTTTCAAAACACTCCTTAATAAGATATAATGAAATTAATTCTGCTATATTTTCGTCATCATCAACGATTAGTATTCGCTGTTTCTCTGCCATACGAAACCTCCTCTTAAATAAATGTATATAATTTTATCCTTTAAATTCAACAATTGTAACCCCATAATCTCCCTCACCGAAGGAACCGGCACGGAAGGACTTAACGTGCTTTTGTTTTTTCAGATAATTATGAACGGCATTTCTTAAAATTCCGGCACCCTTTCCGTGTACAATCCTGACAGGGGAAATGTGTGACAGAAATGCGTCATCAAGGTATTTGTCAAGCTGCATGATTGCTTCATCTGCCGTAAGGCCAATCAGGTTGATTTCAGGCGAAACGGACGCAGTTTTGGACATTTTGAGCCTGCCGATTGAGGTTGCTTTCTGATGTATTTTCTCAGCTTCTCCTGCTTCCTTAATAATTTCCAAATCTCTGATGTTGACCTGCGAATGAAGAATTCCCATTGTAACAGTCAGTTCACCTTTTGCATTAGGAAGAGTGTGCACGGTTCCGTCAAGGTTCATGCTGTGTACATGCACAAGGTCGCCGATATGAAAGTCAGCAGGCTTGTGGTGCTTGGCAGGAGTTGAGGTTGAGAGTCTGCGCTTCTCATTGTTGCGGCTCATTTTCTCGTTAAGTCTGCGTCTTTCCTCTTCAAGCTGTGCAACCGTCATTCCCTTTGAATTTGCTTTGTTAATTTTGCGTATTGCTTCGTCGGCAGCTTCCTTTGCGTCAGAAAGTATCTGTGCTGCCTCTGCACGTGCTTTTTCAATAATATCATCGGAGCGTTCATCAAGCTTCTGATGTTTGGATTCAAGCTGGGATTTAAGCTTCTCAATTTCCTTTCGGTACTGCTCGATTTCAAGCTGTTCCTTTTCAATTGTCACGCGGCTTTTTTCCAAATCTGCGATAACATCCTCAAAGGCAATGTCATTTGAGGCAAGATTATTTTTGGCGTCCTCAATAATGTAATCAGGCAGGCCAAGCTTTGAAGATATTGCAAAGGCATTGCTCTTGCCCGGAATACCGATTAAAAGTCTGTAGGTTGGTGCAAGTGTTGCCACATCAAACTCACAGCAGGCATTTTCCACCCCGTCCGTTGAAAGGGCATATACCTTAAGCTCACTGTAATGCGTGGTTGCAGCGGTTGTTACACGCAGCTTATGAAGACTTGTAAGTATGGATATTGCAAGTGCGGCACCCTCTGTAGGGTCGGTTCCTGCACATAATTCATCAAAAAGCACAAGGCAGCTGCTGTCAGCTTTGTCCAGAATGTTGACGATGTTGGTCATGTGTGAAGAGAAAGTGGATAAACTTTGCTCAATGCTTTGTTCATCTCCGATATCCGCAAAAATATCTTGAAAAACAGTCAGCTGTGAATTGTCAAAGGCAGGAATATGAAGTCCTGACTGTCCCATAAGGGAGAAAAGTCCGATTGTCTTAAGCGTAACTGTTTTACCGCCCGTATTAGGGCCTGTGATAATAAGCTGGTTATATTTCCCGCCCATATAAATATCTACGGGAACTACTTTATTACCCTCTATAAGGGGATGTCTTCCCTTGCGGATATTAATTATGCCGTCCGCATTCATTAACGGTTCGCTGCCCTTGCAGCTGAGTGACAGACGTGCTTTGGCAAAAATAAAATCCAGAAGACATAATAAATCATAATTAACCGCAAGCTCGGCGGTATGCTCGCCTGCAGCAGCTGACAGCTGTGCAAGTATTCTGGCAATTTCTTCGGTTTCCTTAAGCTCAAGTTCACGGATTTCATTGTTAAGCTTAACAACTGATACCGGTTCAATGAAGAATGTGGAGCCTGCTTTGGACTGGTCATGCACCATTCCCGGTACCTGTGATTTATATTCTGCCTTAACGGGTACACAGTATCTTCCGTTACGGGTTGTTATAACTGCCTCCTGTAAATAGGTTCTGTCACTGCCTGAAAGCATTTTTGACAGCTCGCTCCTGATTCGTTCACCTGAAAGCTGAATCTGCCGGCGTATATGTTTTAATTCGGCACTTGCGTCATCTGCAATTTCCTCTTCGGATATAATGCAGCGGTCAATTTCCTTCTGTATGCCGCTAAGGGGAATAATGCCTTTAAAATAACTGCTTAGTGAATCCTCAGTCTCACCCTCAAACAGCTCCTTGCCGGAATCGTATTTATCGGCGTTTCCTGCAATTCTGAGCAGAGTGCTTATATCCATTAATTCCCTGATTCCGAGGACACTTCCTACTTCAAGACTTTTAAGGGAGGCTCTTATATCGGTAAGTCCCCTAAAGGACAGGCTGCCGCCCCTTAAAATTCTTGAAACTGCGTCCGAGGTTTCAAGAAGAGCTTTATTTATTAAATTAATGTCCGTCATTGGCAGCAGCCTTGTACACAGCTCCCTGCCGGGTACAGAGGTTGCTTCATTACAAAGGCGTTCAATTATTTTATTATATTCAAGAATTTTGAGTGATTTATTGTTCATAAAATGATAACCTTTTCAAATGATATTTTCTCTAAAATTATATCTTAAATGTGAGGAAAGTTCAATATTTTCAAAAGCTTGAGTTTCCGTACTTTTATCCACAACGCTGACATTTCGGTAGATTCGTAATAAACAATTTTAAAAAAATGCACAAAATATAAGGAATCATCTTTCTTTTTGTAGTAAAATCAAGCTACCAAACAAAAAACTCACTAAAC
>JBGVLM010000006.1:0-2333 GCA_045124255.1 Butyrivibrio sp.
CGGTTGGTTTACCGGAGAGATTAAAAGTGATTCAAAGTCATATTTTTTTGATTACAGTTATCTGACTGATTTTCCGAAGGATTTTATCAACACATTGATTTGTGTTCATACGACGGGGAATAAGCTTTGCTTTAAGACGGAACTGGAACCTGCAGTTGATATTTGGGAAATGTTTTTTGGTAATAATAAGCTTTATATCAATATTAAGAATTATGATTCAGCAGAAAATAATAATTTGACGGGCGAAAATAATTTTGAATTTGATTATCAAGAATTTTTGAATGCTTTTATAAAGTCAATCCGGTCAGTAATTGATAAATACGGACTTTATGGTTACAAAGACAGGTGGGGATTTGATTTTCCGCAGGAGCTTTTTGAAAAATTATTTGAGGAATACAGAATCAACTCATAAGAGAACTTGTTTTTTGACTGTTTAGGTGTCATAATATCGACATATAAAATGAACAACGAAAGGAATTAATATATTATGAAATTTACTAAAATGCATGGAATCGGCAATGATTATGTATATGTTAACTGCTTAGAGGAGACTGTGGAGAATCCGTCGGAAACTGCAATTGCAGTCAGCGACAGACACAAAGGAATCGGTTCTGACGGACTTGTTCTTATCAAGTCATCAGAAATTGCTGATTTTACAATGGAAATGTATAATGCGGACGGCTCACAAAGCCAGATGTGCGGCAATGCAATCCGTTGTGTCGGTAAATATGTTTATGAAGCAGGATATACTGACAAGACCGATATTTCCATTGAAACTCTTGCAGGAATTAAATATCTTAAACTGACGGTTGAAGACGGCAAAGTAACAATCGTAAGAGTTAATATGGGTGCGCCGATTCTTGCACCGGTACAGATTCCTGTTGCTCTTCATGGCGATATGATTGTTGACCGTCCTGTAATGATTGGGGATAAGGAATATAATATTACCTGTGTATCAATGGGCAATCCGCATTGTATTACATATATGGATGATGTTTTGAACCTTGATATTGAAAAGATTGGTCCTGTTTTTGAGAACAGTCCTGTATTTCCTGAGAGGGTAAATGCCGAATTTGTAAAAGTAATTGACAGAGATACCTTACAGATGAGGGTGTGGGAGCGCGGCTCAGGTGAAACAATGGCTTGCGGAACCGGAGCATGTGCAGTTGCGGTTGCTTCAATTCTTAACGGACTCTGTAATGATACGGTTACGATTAAGCTCCTTGGCGGAGATTTACAGATTACATGGGACAGAGAAGCCAATGTTGTATACATGACCGGAAGTGCAACAACTGTTTTCACAGGTGAATGGCTGTAAATTCCGAAACTGATTTTGCGAGGTACTGACATTGAGTTTAAAAGCTAAATTTATAAAAATCAGAAACGATTATGTAATTAATCAGGTAAAAAGAGTAAAGCTTCCCGAATTTGCGTCATCGGATATTCACAGATACAGAATTGTCTTTTCAGGCAGGGTTCAAAAGGTCGGCTTCAGATTTGAAATGTACGAGCTTGCGAAAAGACTTGAACTGACAGGCTTCTGCAAGAATCTTGAAAACGGCGACGTTCTCTCAGAGGTACAGGGTACTGACGACAGGATTAAATTCCTGATTGATTTTATGGAAAGTCTGAAACGCATTAAAATCAAAAAGAAGGTTATAGAGGAACTGGAAGTCGACGGAGAGGAGAAAATGTTTGAGAAGAGGAAGTGAATTTGGGTAGTGAATTAAATGTTACAGGTTAATGCCCGATAAAATAATCTCCGAAAGTGACCACTCGCGTTTAAGTTGCGGACGTAGCAGTACTAGGGTGCCAAAAAACAGCACCCAAGCACTGACGTCCGCAAAAATCACTTTCGGAGATTATTTTACGGACATACACCATGAACATTTAACACTAAGTCCCCGGTAAGAGAGGTAATCTTTCGTTGGACATTGCTTTCCAAGGGGAACTCTTCAAATTAAGAAGTGTAGATTGGTGGATTTCAACAGAATATTTGCATGGCGGGATGCTTTGCGATAGTCGGTACTTAGGCGGTGTATTTTGCCGCCTTATGTACCGCTACTAATCGCAAGCAGCGGGAGCGTGTCCCGCAATGTAAATATTCTGTGGAATGCCACCCTGCTCACTCCTTAATTCTCTCCCAGATTTTATACTCTTTTAATAATTCTGCCCTTGATTTTCCTCCCCTGCCAATGTATTATATTCCTATCATAAAATCTCTTAGATTCTTACATCTTGGCATTCGCCGGAATCTATCAGTTATGAAATCACAAATTAATATCAGGAGGAAAGCCTATGAAAAACAAGCCGAACCGGGAGTACAAAAGTAC
>JBGVLM010000007.1:0-118610 GCA_045124255.1 Butyrivibrio sp.
TATCAATAACTTAACTACTCTCACAGGGCTTCCACTAACATCATATTTTCTTGGCAATGAGGACATAAATAAAGTGCTAAGTCACAGGTTTTAATCTGTGGCATAGCACTATTTTTTTACTTTAACTACCAAAGACAGGTATTATTTTCAAGGCAATAATCTTTTCCTTTGCGGGCTGCGTATAATTGACATGTGTTTTTTTATTTTATAGGATAATTTCAACAGGATTTACTATAAAAAAAATCCCACAGGTTGTCCTGTGGGATAATGTGCTGAATATTACTGATTAGCCTTTGCTGTTTCTGCAAGCTTTGTGAATGCAGCTGCATCTGCTACTGCAAGCTCTGCTAACATCTTTCTGTTCATTTCAATTCCGGCTTTCTTAAGACCATACATAAATTTGCTGTATGAAAGACCGTTCATTCTTGCTGCAGCATTGATTCTGGCAATCCATAACTGTCTCATCTGTCTCTTCTTCTGCTTTCTTCCAGCATAAGCTGTAGCTAAAGCTCTCATAACAGACTGCTTTGCAATTCTATACTGTTTTGATCTGGCTCCTCTGTAACCTTTAGCCAGCTTTAAAGTTCTATTGTGTCTCTTTTTAGCGTTTAAACCGCCTTTAACTCTTGCCATATTATGTCTTCCTCCTTCACACCATCAATTACATGTATGGTAAAATTTTCTTCATATTCTTTACATTTGTTGAATCAACAAGAGCAGATTTTCTAAGATTTCTCTTTCTCTTTGATGTCTTCTTTGTTAAGATGTGGCTCTTATAAGCCTTCATTCTCTTTAATTCGCCTGTTCCTGTCTTTTTAAAACGCTTAGCGGCTGCTCTGCTTGTCTTCATTTTTGGCATAATAAAAATCCTCCTTCAATAATTACAAAAAATATTTTAACGTTTAACTGCTAAAACCATAGCCATGCTTCTGCCCTCAACCTTTGCCGGTTTCTCAACAACAGCAATTTCATTAAGCTGCTCGGCAAAATCATCAAGGATATGCTTACTTGAAGCCATATGTGCCATTTCACGTCCTCTGAAACGTAAGGTAACCTTAACCTTATCACCCTTCTCAAGGAATTTTCTGGCTGCATTAATCTTGGTATTAAGGTCGTTAGCTTCAATATTAGGTGATAATCTTACTTCCTTAACTTCAACGATTTTCTGTTTCTTTCTGGCTTCCTTTTCTTTTCTTGCCAGCTCATATCTGTATTTACCGTAATCAACAATCTTACATACAGGCGGCTGTGCATTAGGGGCAATCTTAACTAAGTCAAGCTCTGCTTCCCTTGCTAACTTCATTGCGTCCTTGGCTGACATAACACCTATCATCTCTCCGTTAGAGCCGATAAGACGCACTTCTTTGTCTCTGATTTGTTCGTTAATCATTAACTCGCTAATGGCTGTGTACCTCCAAACTAAAAAGCTTGCGCTTTGCTGAATCCACAGATATGCGGCATTGCAAAGCAATAAAAAATGCGGATAAAAATATCCGCACACATACAACACCCATTGGTGTAAACTTCGTATGATAACCCGGGTCACTTAATTGTGCCGAGGTGAGAGCGGATACTCTTCTTTTCACAACTATTAGACTATAACATTAAAATTCTATGGTGTCAATAGTTTTTTTGAACTTTTCTCGCAAAATAACTTTAAATTATTTATTTGTTTTTTATCCTGAGCTGTGATATCATTATTATGTATTGTTTTTTATTATTTGTCAATAATTTCCATATTTAGATATATTACAATATTATCAAGGAGGATATATATGCGAGAATTTATTATTTCTACTGACACAACCTGCGATTTGCCTGAAGATTACTGTAGAGCGAATAAAATTGACATTCATCCACTGTTCTACCGTTTTGGTGAGAATGAAATTTATGGCGCGGACAAGCAGCTTGACCCGCACGACTTCTACGAGCGTATGCGTAACGGCGAAATGCCGACAACAATGGCAACCAACCCTGAGGATTCAAAGGAACTGTTTAAGAAACGCCTCGATGAAGGCTATGACATTATCCATATCGGTTTCTCATCAGGCTTAAGCAGCAGCTGTCAGAATGCTTCACTTGCTGCCAATGAGCTTTTGGAGGAATATCCTGAAGCAAGAATCGTAGTAATTGATTCACTTGCTGCCTCAATGGGTGAGGGTCTTCTGGTCCATAAGGCAATTGCTTTCCAGAAGGAAGGACATTCATTTGATGAGACAGTTCAATACATTGAAGGAATCAGGAATAACATGTCACATCAGTTTACCGTTGACAGTCTTTTCCATCTCCACCGCGGAGGAAGAGTTTCCAAGGCAACCGCAATCATCGGAACCTTAGTCGGAATCAAACCTCTTCTTCACGTTGACAATGAAGGACATCTCATTGCCGTAGGTAAGACAAGAGGACGTAAGAAATCCCTTACAAAGTTAGTTGATACAATGGTCGAGACAATGGGCAGTCATCCTAATGATTTGATTATGATTAGCCATGGCGATTGTCTTGAGGACGCTGAGTTTGTTGCTTCCTTAATTAAGGAACGTACATCTGTTAAAAAGGTTTTAATCAACTATGTATGTCCTACAATCGGTGCCCATGCAGGTCCGGGCGTTGTTGCTCTTTTCTTTGAAGCAGACCACAAATAATCAGTATTTTTTTCTAAAACATAACAGGGACTGTTACAAATACAAATTTGTTTCAGTCCCTGTTTTTAAATTCATATTAAGCTTATTTAAGAACCTCAAATCCCGGATAATATCTGAACATAACCTTTGCAAGTATTCTGTCCTCGGTAACTGTTCCCCAGAAGCGTGAGTCATCAGAATCGTTGCGGTTATCTCCCATTACGAAATATGAATCAGCCGGTACGGTATAACTCATATTGTTAACCGCAGCGTCCTGTCTCGGAGTTTCATTAAGATAATCCTCCTGCAGCATGAAGTACTCTCCGTCAGCCGTTCTAATCCAGACGGCTCCTGCCTTAATCTCCACAGTCTCGCCCGGAAGTCCGATAACTCTCTTCACATACAGCTTATCATAATCATCTCCCTCCTTAGGACATTTGAATATTACAATGTCACCACGTTCAGGAGATTTAAAATAATATGTAAGCCTGAGTCCGATAAGTCTGTCTCCGACATTTATGGTCTGGAGCATGGAGCCGCTTGGAACCTCTGCATTAATTATTACAAATTTACTAATCAGGAAAGCAATTAATGCACCCAGTACGATTACTTTCAAATAGTCAAAAACAACTGACAGTATTTCTTTTGGCTTATTCTTCTGTTTTGTATCCTTGGAATCATCGTCCGCTTCCTCAATATTGTCGGAAGCAAGAACAATTTCATCCTCATCAATATCGCCCAGTTTCATAAATACGCTACTCCATTATTATTTAAAATATTCAACACCTGATTCAAATATCTTCAAATCCTGTTCGCCGTAAATGTTGATTGCAACTGAATCGCCCTTACGCTCAACATGAGCCATCTTGCCGTATACTCTTCCGTCAGGACTTGTAATACCTTCGATTGAGCTGTATGAGCCATTGATATTCCATTCCTCATCCATTGTAGGGTTACCGTCAATATCAACATACTGTGTTCCAACCATTCCCTCTGCAAAGAGTTTCTTAACCCACTCTTCGTTGGCAACGAAACGTCCCTCACCATGTGAAGCAGGTGTACAGTATACTCCGCCGAGTTCTGCACCGCGAAGCCAAGGTGATTTGTTGGATACAACCTTTGTATATACCATCTTGGAAATATGGCGTCCGATTGTATTCATTGTAAGTGTAGGTGAATCAGCCTTCTGCTCCGTAATCTTTCCGTAAGGAACAAGACCAAGCTTAATAAGCGCCTGGAAACCATTACAGATACCAAGTGCAAGACCGTCTCTTTCATTAAGAAGCTTATCAACTGCTTCTTTAATCTTCGCATTACGGAATGCCGTTGCGAAGAATTTAGCAGAACCGTCAGGCTCATCACCTGCTGAGAATCCGCCAGGGAACATAATAATCTGTGCCTGATTGATTGCCTTTTCAAACTCCTCAACAGAATCTCTGATGTCTGCTGCTGAAAGGTTCTTAAATACCTTGGTAATTACGTCTGCACCTGCTGCCTCAAAAGCCTTGGTACTGTCATATTCACAGTTAGTTCCCGGGAATACAGGTATAAATACGGTAGGCTTAGCTACTTTATTCTTACATACATAAATTTCCTTAGCATCATATACAGGAGTATCTATTTTCTCTCCGCCCTTAACAGCGATTGTAGGGAATACCTTTTCAAGAGGCTTCTTCCATGTCTTAACAGCCTCATCAAGGTCAATCTTAACATCTCCATAGGTAAATTCTGCTCTGTCGGTTACTGAACCGATTACTGTGTATTTGCAGCCGATTGCGTCAAGCTTATCAGGGTTAACCTCTGCAAGAATGCAGCCATACATTGGTGCAAAAAGCATATTCCTGTCAATGCTTGTGCAGATATCTGCTCCAAACATATTACCGAATGCCATCTTGCTGACAGCCTCAACAATACCCTTTGCATTAAGGGTATATGCACTTACAACTGCCTTGTCTTCGATTGCTTTCGCAACTGCATTGTATAAATCCATAACCTGTGAATATACAGGAACATCATACTCATCTCTCTCAATTTCAAAGAGAACTAATTTATTGCCTGCCTTCTTAAATTCAGGTGTAATAACATCACCGGAAGCTGCTGTATCAACTGCGAAGGATACAAGTGTATTAGGAACATCAATATCATTAAATGAACCTGACATACTGTCCTTACCGCCGATTGAAGGAAGTCCGAAGCCCATCTGTGCGTCAAAAGCACCAAGTAAAGCCTTCATTGGCTCACCCCAGCGTGTTGGGTCTTCTGTCATTCTGCGGAAGTACTCCTGGAATGTAAAACGGATTTTCTTAAAGTCACCGCCGGCACATACAATCTTAGCCATTGATTCAACAACCGCATAGATTGCTCCGTGATAAGCACTCCATGAAGAAAGATATGGATCAAAGCCGTAGCTCATCATTGTTACCATATCAGTCTTACCCTTTAATACAGGTAACTTGGCAACCATTGTCTGAACCTCGGTAAGCTGATATTTACCACCGTAAGGCATAAATACCGAACCTGCTCCGATTGAACCGTCAAACATTTCAACAAGACCCTTCTGTGAACATACATTAAGGTCCTTAAGTGTATTGAGCCACTCACTCTTAACATCCTCAACCTCTTTGCAGACAAAAAGGCTTTCCTTACGGCATGGCATATTAACAACAACATCTGTTTCCTGATGTGCTCCGTTGGTATCGAGGAAGGCTCTGCTTATATTAACGATTTCCTTTCCTCTCCACTCAAGCACAAGTCTCTTCTCTTCTGTTACTACCGCAACAGTAACAGCCTCAAGGTTCTCCTCTGCCGCATACTTAAGGAATTCATCAACATCTTTAGGGTCAACTACAACAGCCATACGCTCCTGTGACTCTGAAATTGCAAGTTCAGTTCCGTCAAGACCTGCGTATTTCTTAGGTACTTTATCAAGTGAAACTCTGAGTCCGTCGGCAAGCTCTCCGATAGCTACGGATACTCCGCCGGCACCAAAGTCATTACATTTCTTAATAAGCTTACTTACTTCAGCTCTTCTGAACATTCTCTGAATCTTACGCTCTGTAGGTGCATTACCCTTCTGAACCTCAGCACCGCAGGAATCAATTGATTTCTCGGTATGAGCCTTGGATGAACCGGTTGCACCGCCGCAGCCGTCACGACCCGTTCTTCCGCCGAGGAGAATGATAATGTCTCCCGGGTCAGAGGTTTCACGGATAACTGCACTTCTCGGAGCCGCACCCATTACTGCACCGATTTCCATTCTCTTAGCAGCATAGTTTGGATGATATACCTCTTTAACGTAGCCTGTTGCAAGTCCAATCTGATTACCGTATGAGCTGTAGCCATGAGCAGCCTCGCGTACAATCTTCTTCTGCGGAAGCTTGCCGTTCATGGTCTGGTCAAGCGGAAGTGTAGGGTCGGCAGCACCTGTTACACGCATTGCCTGATACACATATGTACGTCCTGACAACGGGTCACGGATAGCACCGCCAAGACAGGTAGCAGCACCACCAAAAGGTTCAATTTCTGTTGGGTGGTTATGTGTCTCATTCTTAAAGTTAACGAGCCACTCCTCTGTTACTCCGTCAATTGTAACGGGAACAACAATACTGCATGCATTAATCTCGTCCGATACCTCCATATCCTGAAGTCTGCCGTCCTTCTTAAGCTTCTTCATTGCCATAAGTGCAATGTCCATAAGACATACGAATTTATCGTCTCTTCCGGCATAAACCTCTTTAAAGGTATCCTTATATTCCTCAAAAGTCTTCTCAATAGGAGTTCTGTAATATCCGTCCCCGAACTTAATGTTCTTAAGCTCAGTAGAGAAGGTTGTATGACGGCAGTGGTCTGACCAGTATGTGTCAAGAACACGAATCTCCGTCATTGAAGGGTCTCTGTTCTCTTCATTCTTAAAATAATTCTGAATATGGAGGAAATCCTTAAAGGTCATTGCAAGACCCAGTGAATCATAAAGCTTCTTAAGCTCCTCCTCTGCCATATCCTTAAATCCGTCAAATACAATAACATCAGCAGGCTCAGGGAAAACTGTTACAAGAGTTTCCGGCTTATTCATGTCCGCCTCTCTTGAATCAACAGGATTGATACAGAAATTTTTAATTCTGTCGGCCTCATCTGCTGTGAGAGTGCCCTCGATAACATAAACTGTTGCAGTCTTAATAACAGGCTCCTCATCCTCCTTAAGCAGCTTTACGCACTGCTCGGCACTGTCCGCTCTCTGGTCGAACTGTCCCGGAAGATACTCAACGCCAAAAATATAATCTGAAGCATTGTGGTCAAATTCCTCTTCATAAAGATAATCCACAGGCGGCTCAGAAAAAACGGTTACCAACGCCTTCTCGTATGTTGAATCCGTAATATTCTCAATATCATAGCGAATCAATACTCTTACATTCGTCACAGTATTAATATTTAAATAACTGCTGATTTCCTCGCTAAGTTCCTTTGCCTTTACTGCAAATGCAGGCATTTTTTCTGAATAAACTCTTCTTACGTTACTCATAAGATTCTCCTTCAAAATTAATTATTCATGTAATCTTCTAATGACCTTATACACAACGGCGTCCTCCATAACCGTAGGCTCCGTATGTGCAAAAAATATTAATCCCTCCGTAGGTGACACAACCCTGCTCACCACTTCTCCGCAGTACGGATTAATAATCTCACCGATAATATCTCCACGGTACACCGGTTCACCCGGCTCCTTAAGTCTTCTGTAAAGACCTGCTGCCCCCGACAGAATCGGAAGCAAATCCTCTTCGTTGAGAACCTCGGCAATATAACCGCTATGGTTATTATATTTTATAATTCCCATTCTTGTAAGGAATCGTAAAATCGAAGCAACCGACTGCCTTGCGGACACATCATCAATATAGTCCGTACAGTTGGTATAGATGGAAAAAGCACTTGTGCCGCCCATCTGCCAGTTATAATTAAGAGTGGTCGTATCCATAGGCTTCGGCTTACGGATTACCACAAAAGGCAGACCGAATAAATTTGCAAGACTCGGATTCTGAAATCCCGTTTCCATCATTCTGACATGTGGCATAAATTTACCCGGCATATAGAAGCTGGTAAGCTGTATGCCGTAATTGTAGCCCTTGATTATTTCCATAATCTCAGCAGCTATCTGCTGTGTTGTATCACCATTAATATGTCCCGGGAATTTACGGTTTATATCCGAATCATCCAACGGCCAGAACCTTCTGTCTATATTCGTAGAATACTGATTCAGACATGGGATTACGAGTATCTGCTTATTATTTACAATCTGTCCATGCTCCTCAAGCTTCTTAAGCTCCTTAATTACCTGTGAGCAAATATATATCTGCTGATATTCATTGCCCCTTAACGCTCCGACTATGCACGCAGTTCTGTCCCCGTGTCCGAAAGTAAAGCCCGTAATATTAAATTCTTCCCTGTATACTCCCGACAGAGTATACAAAACCTCTTTATTCATTCACAGCACCTCCATTACCGCAGACTCTTGCCATAATGGCGCCCTTATATACAACAGGATGTTCCCTGACCGTAAGCAGGAACCCGTCCTTAGGCGATATAATATCCTCCAGCACCTCTCCTGTAAGAGGATTAACAATCTTGCCGATATGTGTACCCTTTGAAATATTAATTCCTATATGTTCAACCTCAAGTATGAATACACCTGAACTGTTCGCATGAACTGCTGCAACAGCTCCCGGCTCTGCAACGATAGGCTCCTTAACCTCAGAAACCTCTCCCCGCCATATTCCCAGCTCCTTCATAAGTCTGAAAATACCTTCAAGGGTCTGTCTTGCATATCTTCTTGTAATCTTAGAGCCCACGCCCATCTCAACGACAAGTGACGGAACACCGAACATATTAAGGCAGTTTGCAAGTGAGGACTCCAGATATGCTGATGAGGACAACGCCCATATTATATCAGCATTCAGAAGTTTCGCATAAGGTAAAAGAGAATTAAAATTCTCCGGACTCAGTCGTACCTGCGGAACCTCTTTAATAAAAATATTGGAGGAATGCACATCAACGCACATATCACTTCCGATAATATCCTGTGTTATTTTATAAGCAATGTGTTCGGCCATTGCTCCTGAATCCGTTCCCGGGAAAACTCTGTTCATATCCAAATCATTCATCGGAATTCCACGGCTTCCGGTATCAATTCCCAAAGGATTAATCGACGGATAGACATCAACAATTCCCGTAAGCTTATCAGGCTCTGACTTGATTCTTTCAATAAGCTTATAACAGATATACTGTCCGTTCAATTCATCTCCATGTGTTCCTGTCACAATGGAAATGCGTTTGCAATTCTTATTATAAACCTCAGGTAAAAGTCTGTTCTTCTTAACAACCAGCCGTTCACCCACCGGCATTTGCAGAGATACTATTTCCTCAATCATTATTTTTCCCTTCAATCCGTGCAGTTAATTGGCACACTACTTTTCATTATAATCCATGTCATTCCAAAAATCCAGTATTTCTTGATGTACCTTATTAACATTTGTTACACAATAATCACTCCACTCCCTTGGAAACAGCGACTTATAACGGCTTGTAAGGAAACGGTCATCCAAAAGGACAATTACTCCCCTGTCCTCCTCAGTTCTTATTACCCGTCCTGCCGCCTGCAGAACCTTATTCATGCCCGGATAGGTATATGCATATTCATAGCCGAGGTTTTCTTTTTCATCAAAATAAAGCTTAAGAAGCTGCTGCCTTGTTTCGATTGAGGGCAGACCCGTACCGACAATTACCGCACCAATAAGGCTGTCCTCCCTCAAATCAATGCCCTCGGAAAACACTCCGCCCATTACACAAAAGCCCACTAAAGTTCTGTCCTCCGACCTGCTGTTAAAGCGGCTTAAGAACTCCTCCTTATCCGCCTCAGTCATGCCTGAATGCTGTATTACATATTCAATATTTTCTTTATTTTCACAGCATTCGTAGACATTCAGCAGATATTTATATGAAGGAAAAAACACAAGATAATTGCCCTTTTTGGCGGTAACAATATTTTCAATATATTTTTTTATACGGTTGAATTCCTCTGCATTTCTCCTTGTATATCTGCTTGTAACATCATTACCTATAAGAATTTTTCTTTTTTTAATGTCAAAAACAGAGTTTGCATATATCGCATAATCCTCTGTATCTCCGCTTAACAGCTCCTTATAATAATTAACCGGCAGTAGCGTCGCAGAGAAGAAAACTGCATTTCTCCCCTTTGCAATGCATTTCTTAAGTCTCTGTGACGGATTCACACAGAACAGCTTTATTGCAAAGCCATCCTCCGTATGTTCGGTATAAATCATGTAGTTATCATCAAGCTCATCATGTATATAATTATAATGATTTACCTTAAAAAAGAATTCTGAAAGCTCCTTCATGTTTGGAAAATCCCTGTTTTTCTCCATGAAAACCGTAAGCTCCTCAAAAAGTCTTGCCATATTAAGCGAGAATGCATCATCATCCTGTAATATCATATATGTTTCGTCGCATTTTCTTTTCAGTTCCAAAAGATTTCTGTTGCATCTGTCCAGTGCATTAATCACTCTTTTGCCGTGAGAGCTGCCAATCATTCTTTTTATTTCCAGAATTTCTTCTTTAATTATTACTGCACTGTACATTTCTCTTGCCCTGTCCACAAGATTATGCGCTTCATCAACAAGAAAAACATAATTATTTTCGGCACCCTCCGCAAAAAATCTTTTCAGACACACATGGGGGTCAAAGGCATAATTATAGTCACATACAATGCAGTCCACCCAATAGGTTATATCAAGACAGAATTCAAACGGGCATACATTGTGCTTTACGGCATACTCCTCAATAACCTGTCTGTTAATAACATCTTCATGTGTTATTATATCATAAACCGCTTCGTTAATTCTATCATAATGCCCCTTCGCATAAGGGCATGCCACCGGATTACATTCAGGTCCTGTCCCGCTCTTAAGCATACAGATTTTATCCTTTGCGGTAATTGTTGCGGATTTCAGCACAAGTCCTTTGTGCCTGAGCTGGCTGACCGTATCCTCTGCAGCGGTCCTGGTAATTGTCTTGGCAGTGAGATAGAATATTTTATCCGCAAGCCCCTCTCCCATTGCTTTAACTGACGGGTATAATGTTGAAATTGTTTTGCCTGCTCCGGTCGGTGCCTGTATAAAAAGATTCTTTTTAATATTTATCGATTTATAAACATTGACAGCAAGATTACGCTGTCCCTCCCTGTATTCAAAAGGAAATTCCAGTGCCTTAATTGACGTATTTCTCTTATCTATGTGGTCACATACGAAATCTCCCCAACGCCGAAGCTCTGAAATAAGTCCCGCAAACCACTCTTCAAGTTCCGAAACACTGTATATCTCTTCAAAATATTTTATACTCTCATCATCAAGATTGACATATGTAACCCTTACGCCCACTTTGTCAAGTTTATTGTCCCTGCCGTAGAAATATCCATAGCACATTGCCTGTGCCTTATGCACATAATATGCTTCCGTAATATATCTGATATCTTTATATGTGCCCTTTATTTCATCAATACAGATAACCTCTCCGTTTGGAAATATTCCGTCAGCCCTGCCTTCAACAGCAACCATATAGCGTTCACCGGACTGTGAAAATTTTAAAGGGACCTCAGAGCGATACTCAGGTCCCATGGATTTCTGGATTTTTCTGTGTGCTTTACTTCCTGCCTCCATCGCCGTCCGGTCTGAAATACCGCCAAAACGGTTATCAATATCTCCGCTTTGACACAGAAACTCCACCAGATTACGAACTGAAATTTTCAAGACATTATCAATAATTTCAAGCATTAGAAAACCTCGTTATTTGCTAATTACAATTAATGGTCTTACACCCACATCGGATTTGTTAACACACTCTCCGCCGCTCTCGGCAAGTACATTGCCATCTTCAGTAATAACCATTGCGTATGTATTATCCTTGGTTGCACTGGTACAGGTCCACCATCTTCCTGCACCGTTGTCATCAGTAAGAAGTCCTTTTGCAAGAGCATAATCCGTTCCGATTCCCACTCTTAAAGCCTTATCCTCTTCATGATTGCTTGACTGGAAATAATAGGTTCCGTCAACAAGCTCAAACGCAGGTGCAAGAGCAACCTTATCAGTGCAGTCCTCACCGGCATAATATACATGAAGATAGTTATACGGACTTGTCGTTGTGCGGTCCATTATGTATTCCTGCTCATTCTTATCAAAGCAGGTGTTATAGAATTCGTCATTCATCCATTCTCTTAAATCAGAGATATCCCATGTAATTGGCGCAAAACTTTCATTGTATTTCTTACAGTCAATAACACTGTCTGCCAGCATTGTCAGCTGTCCGTCCTCATCCTTAAGCACCCACCAGCGGACAGGTTCATACGGTAAATATGTATATTCACCATTTTTCTCAATTCTTACATATTTCTGACCATATATTTCTGCATAATTATCATCATCAAATTCTGCTTTTGTGACATATTCAGGAACCTCCTTTGCAGAATAGCCCGTCTGGGGATAGATTCCGAGAAAATAATAATCATACTCATTATCCGACTCAGCTTTGTAAGGAGCAAGACATATTGTTACATCCGTTTTCTCATCACAGTATTTTTCAAGAATTCCTTCTGTTGCTTTCTCTGCTTTGTTAAGCAGTTCGTACGCTGCCCTGTAATTCTTCTGTGCAACATATATGTCTGCTACGGCAAAATACATATTATCCGCAGCCTCCGTATTCTCTGTTCTATCCAAAAGTATATATGCATAATTAAGTGCCCTCGGATAATCTTCTACCTGAAAAAGGGCGTCAACAAGCTTTAGATAATCCCCATCCTCTAATTCAACATTGCCTGCCGCAGATAAATATGACGAAATGGCGAGCATATATTCTCCCTGTTCATACTCAGTCCTTGCCTCGGTAATATACACAGTATAATCAAAGGGCTTTGACGGTTCATTTTTTTCAAAAGCAAAATGTACAATAAAAACAGCTATAACAGCTATTAATGCAACCGAACCCATTACAATTGTAATTATATTTATTTTTTTCTTATCCATGCTTTAATTAACCTCTTTCAATTCATTTCCTTTAATGATATTATTTTTAATAAATGATGTCAACGAAATTTATTGTAAACAGAGGTGTACACAATGAGAACAGCATTAGTAACGGGAACCTCATCAGGAATCGGTTTCTCGATTGCGAAAAGACTTCTTGAAAACGGATGGAGGGTAATCGGAATCTCCAGGGAAACCACTGCCATCGAACATGATAACTTTACTAATAGTAAAGTAGATTTAACAAATCTCTCTGCTACGGAAACACTGATTAAGCAGCTTTCAAAGGAGTATTCCTTTGATTTGCTTGTAAATAATGCAGGCGTCGGCTTTTACGGACTGCATGAGGAGCTGAATGCGGCAAAAATCCATAAAATGACTGTCACCAATATTGAAGTTCCTATTCTGATTACGAATCTTCTAATGCGCCGGCTCAAACAGAATCACGGTATAATTGTCAATATTTCCAGTGTCACGGCAGGCAAATCCAATCCACATGGTGCGGCTTACGGTGCCACAAAGGCTGCACTGACAAGCTTTGGAGCAAGTATTTTTGATGAAGCGAGAAAATACGGAATCAGGGTAATAACAATTGAGCCCGATATGACAGACACGCTGCTGTACCGCAATGCCGATTTTACATGCTCCATGGAAGAGGGCTGCCATCTTACTCCTGACGAGGTTGCCGACGCACTTATTTACGGAATAAATTCAGGCTGCATAACCCATATAAGGCTGCAGCCGCAATACCACCGGATAAGAAGAAAGGAGCCTTCCGATGATTAATATTTCTTATGGGAGTGAGGAACTTCACGACGCTCTTGAACCGATGATTGACAAAGTTCTTGAAGCTGATATTTATATTCATATAGAAAAAGGTGAGGACAATATTATATGCAATGCAGTTACGGACCCCGTAACACAAGCCTCATGCTACCCGGATATGCTGTTAAAGCATGGTTTTACCGAAAAGTCCGTCTGTGATTCCGATTTATATATAATTGCAGATGCTGCCATCAGACGCTATGGAAGCAGCCGCTGTTTTTTTCTGTATATCAGGGATTATGAATGTGTAACTGAATTTGTCAATATGCTTCATGAGGTTTTCAAAAACACACAGCCGCGGCTTAAAAGCAGTGATATTGAAATGATTGAGCATTTTGCCTCAGAACTAATGCTGTCCGCAACAATGCTCCACTCATTCAGAAATCTTATGAGCTATTACGCAGAAACGGGCGGAGACATAAGCGGACTACTTACTCCGTTTATCGAGGAATATCCGCTGCCCGTTACCACTAAACAAAAAGGAAAACAAATATATGAGCTTATCCGCAACAAAATACTTTGCTAATAACTATTCCCATATCTATATAGAAGACGAAGCGGTGAATTATCCGGCAACGGCAAAGATTCTCCGGCATTTCCCCGAATCAGAGATAATACATATCCGGCACTATAAGGATATGTTCAACCGTGCCAAACAGGATTTTGTACTACAGAAGAAAGCGCAGTCGCTCATTCTCGCAGTAAATCATTCCGAACTTATCTATCCCGGTGCACGTTTCTGTCAAAGCTTCGGCAATGAACATTTCTATTACACTTCAAATATTATGAATTGTATATATGATTGTGAATACTGCTATCTTCAGGGAATGTACCCTTCGGGCAACATGGTTGTTTTTGTTAATATAGAGGATTATTTTGATAAAATACGAAATATCCTTAAGGAACATCCGATGTATATATGCATTTCTTATGATACAGACCTGCTTGCAGTTGAAGGCTTATGCCATTTCACGCAGAAATGGATTGATTTCACAACTGATAATCCGGGATTAACAATTGAGGTGCGCACCAAATCAATGTATGATGTGTCAAAGCTTAATAACAGCAGTTATCCGGGCATCGTATGGGCGTGGACACTTTCGCCTGATGAGGTTGTAAGCTTTGAGCACTTCACTCCGTCTCTTGCCAACAGGATTAATGCAGTAAATAACGCCATTAATAATAACTGCCGTGTAAGACTGTGCTTTGACCCAATGATACTTATTCCTGATTATCAGAGAATCTACGGCAGTTTTTATAAATCTGTTTTTGAACAGATTGATTCTTCCAAAATATTTGACATAAGTGTGGGGTTATTCAGGATTTCATCTGATTATCTCAAGGCAATGCGCCGTAAAAGAGGCTGTACAATAACAGCCTATCCGTATGACAATGTTAACGGCATGTGCAGCTATGACGCAAAAAAATCCGGCGAAATGCTTGCTTTCGCCGAATCTGAATTGTCCGGATATTATCCAAAGGACAGAATATATACAATTTAATTACCATTCCGAGAACTGGTTGTCGATTGTTATTACACCGGCACAGTTTCCCGGAAGCTGTTTAATTATTCTCTCAAACTGCTCCTTTAACTGTTTGTCGTTTATCCGTGAACTGCCAGGCAGAATCGCGTCAAAAATAATATTGGTCTGACTCGGACCATCAACAACCCTGAAATCATGTATCGTTATCTTAGGGTCAACCTTATGTATCTCTTCCAGAATAGCAAATTTCAGTGAGTCAACCCTCTCATCATTCAGCGTAATCGGGTCCATATGTATCGTTGCCATACAGCCGAGTGTCTCACTCAAATCCCTTTCACATTTATCAATAACATCATGCAGTGCAACAATATTGCCCTCCTCAGAAACCTCACCGTGAAGAGAGATTATTCTGCGTCCCGGACCGTAGTCATGCACAATCAAATCATGTATTCCGACTATCTCAGGATATTTGCCGACTATCTCCCTGATTGAATCAACAAAATCCTTATCCGGAGCCTGACCAAGCAACGGGTCAACAGTCTCCTTAATTGAACGTATTCCTGCATAAAAGATAAATAATGACACCAGAACTCCTGTTATGCCATCGACATTAATTCCGGTATATTTTGAAACCAAAAGCGAAATAAGAACCACTATTGTTGCCACGGTATCACTTAATGAATCTGCCGCCGTTGCCTTCATGGAAGCCGAATCAATTCTTGCACCATATATCCTGTTATATACATGCATATATATTTTAACCAGAATTGCCGCAATTAAAATTATTATTGAAACAATTCCGGTCTCTATCTCCTGCGGATGAATAATCTTCTGTATTGAACTTTTTGCAAGCTCAAAGCCCATTACAACAATAAGCAGTGATACAAAAAGTCCTGCAATATATTCCATTCTGCCATGTCCGAACGGGTGCTCATTATCAGGCTTCTTATCAGACATACAGAAGCCTATAAGTGAAATTATTGAGGAACCTGCGTCAGATAAGTTATTAAAGGCATCTGCCATAACGGATATTGCACCGCTTAAAAAGCCCGCGATAAGCTTTCCTGCTGCGAGAAGAATATTCAGTACAATCCCCAGAATTCCCGCAAGCATTCCGTATTTCTTTCGAACCTCAGGATTCTTATAATCAGTTGGATTTTTAATAAAAATTCTTGCTAAAACCCCTATCATTTACAGCTCCATTTACATTAAATATTTCTTTGCTGCAATAGCTGCGACTGCACCGTCCGAAACAGCGGTTGTAAGCTGCTTTACCTGACGTCTTCTGCAATCCCCTGCGACAAAAATTCCCGAAACATTCGTTGTACATTCCTCGTCAGAATCCACATATCCCGTTTCATTAAGCTTAATGATATCCGCAACAAATTCCGTATCAGGAGTTCTTCCGATTGCGACAAACACGCCGTCCGCCTTAATATCCGTCAGACTGTTGTCATTAACATCCGAAATTGTGACTCCCTCCACCTGTTCGGCTCCGTAAACAGAAACAACCTTCTTGTTCATAAGCCTTATAACATTGGAACATCCGTTAAGCCGGTTAACCAGCGCAGGCTCTCCGCGGAATTCATTTCTCCGGTGCACAATATATACCGTGCGGCACAGCTCAGACAGATACAAAGCGTCCTCCAAAGCAGTATTACCTCCGCCGGCAACGACAACATCCCTTCCCTTATAAAAGGCACCGTCACACACGGCACAATAGGATACGCCCCTTCCTTTAAAGCGGCTCTCTCCATCAGCGCCAATCTCACGGCATTTCGCCCCGGTTGCCACAATAACTGCATTGCCTTCAAAGCTTCCGCCCTTTGCGGCAACTCTGAATCCGCCATCCGATTTTTTCTCAATCGACAGTGCCTCATCATATTCTATTGCTGCACCAAAGTTCATCGCCTGTTCCATCAGTGTTCCTGCAAAATCTGCACCGCTGACCTTTGTAAGTCCCGGGTAATTCTCAACCTCTGACGAGAAAGCAATCTGTCCTCCGCAGACATAACGCTCAAGAACCAGTACCTTCATACCGGCTCTTGAAGCATATACCGCAGCGGTAAGCCCCGCAGGACCGCCGCCGATTACTATTACATCATATTTCATATTACACCACAAAATTCCTTGAAACTGTATAAATTACTGTGGAATTCCTTCTGCCTGTTCAGGTGCATCTCCAAGCACCGGATTAGGAAGTCTTACAGGAATACCGAAGCAGCAGGTTGCCGCACGAATCTTCTCATTTGATGATAAAACAACAATCGGAAGATATTTGGTACGGATAAAGCCCTCTAAATCATCAATAAAGGTACTTACAGTTATACCTGTAATTGTCTCAACATGTAAGCTGATACATTTATCAGGGTCCTCTATTGTAACACTCAATAATACAATTGCCGAAACCGGATTATTAGGATTAAGGCGGATTGAAGCGTCCTGCTTAACCTGAAGAGCGATTTTCTCTCCCGGCTTCTTACTGAAAGCATTTGTGTAATCAATATGCTTAATTTCTGTTGGATTAATTGTTACCTGTACATTTTTCATTTATGTTTCCTCCATATACATTTGTTCTTTTTATTTTACTTTCTTTTGGTCAAATAGTCCACTCTTTTATTGTGGCATTGTTAGTTAAATTATCTCTTTCAAGATAATTAAAATATATCGGAAATTCTCCTTCCTCTATTATACCTGTACGAAGATATTCCAATACATTTATTTTGAAAATTTCCATATGCTCTGCTTTTGTAAGCTTCCTGTCGGGAATCAGCATTCTCGCCCGTGCTGCCGTTTCATAATCCGGTGCAATAAAATTAGGGTATGACTTAAGATTGTCCTTGCAAAGCATATCATATTTGAGAAGCTCAGCAAGTATTGTCTGCTCATCTTTGGAAAGCCTTTCGCTGACAAAGGAATAAAATAACTCGTATTTGGCATTTCTTGAAGGCAGACTTCCTAAAGGATATCTTCTGTCATAGAATTTTCCAAGCTCCATATACATTGAAAATGCATCCTTATAAAAACCACCGGCATATTTTATTCCTGCAGCAAACATTCCGCTGTTATAATACATTTCCAGTACATTTTCAACAAGCTTAAGCTTAAGAAGTTCATCATAGCTAATCCACCCGGTATACAGGACCTCGTATGGCGGTGTATCCCTGCATACAATTTTGTATTCGGCAGCCTCCGCTTCAATTCCTGCACCATGCAGCATTTTCAAAAAACCAAGCTGCAAATCATGCGGCTTCATTGCATAGATATCGTTAAAAGATTTCCTGAAGCTTTCAAAATCCTCATACGGCAGTCCCGCAATCAAATCAAGATGAAGATGAATATTGTTATTCTTCATAAGCTTTGCAATATTTTCTTTGAGAATATCAAGGTTCATATTCCTGTGAATTGCCCTGATTGTATCCTGATTCGTGGATTGCACACCTATTTCAAGCTGTACAAGTCCCCTTCGCATTGACTGTAAAAGTTCAATTGCCTCATCATCCAGCAGGTCTGCGGCTATTTCAAAATGAAATCCCGTTATTCCATTGTCATTCTCCCTGATAAAACGCCAGATTTCCAACGCATGCTTTCGGTTGCAGTTGAAGGTTCTGTCTACAAATTTAATTAACGGCACTTTATTTTCAAGGAAATATGAAAGTTCCTTCTTTACAAGCCCGACCTCCTTAAATCTAAGCTTCTTATCCACGGATGACAGACAATAGCTGCATGAAAAAGGACAGCCTCTCTGACTTTCATAATATATTATTCTGTTATTAAGTGTATCAGTATCATAATCGATATGTATCATATTCATATCCACAGGAGTATCACATGGATTATCACAAATTTCTCCATTATAAAGTACTGTAACGCCCTTAATCTGATGAATTTCATCCCGGCGGTTGTTCATATAACAGTCCATAAGCCTGTTAAAGCTTTTCTCGCCCTCTCCCTTCATAACTCCTGCCACATTAGAAAACACCCCGGCATAGCTTTGAGGATTATAGCTTACCTCAGGACCTCCGAGCCATACGGGAACTTTAGGAAGGATTTTGGCAAGCTCAGCAGTTAACTCCTTAACAATGCCTATATTCCATATATAACATGAAAAACCAATGACATCAGGATTTTCCTCATAGATATCCCTAAGTATATCATCGGTTCTGTTATTAATTGTATATTCTTTTATTAACACATTATCACTGTATTCCCCTGCTGCCGCCTTAAGACAGTACACAGCAAGGTTGGAGTGAATATATTTGGAATTGATTGCAACAAGCAGAAATTTCATATTGCCAATACTCCCTGCCATATAATTATCTAGTAGCTTCTAAGGCTGTCGCTTCCGTCATCGACTGTATTCTCAATGGATTTAATTGTAACATAATATCCGCTGTTCTCATTGACCTTAACAAATACCCTGTCACCGGACTTATGCCCCATGACTGCTCTTCCCAAAGGCGAATCATTACTGATATAGCCCATTAAAGAACTGCCCCTTACCGTTGTTACTATTTTGAATTTCTCGGTTTCATCATCCTCCTCAAAATACAGTTCAACAGTATTATTAAGTCCGACCTCGTCCTCGGCAGATTCATCACTTATTATCTTAGCTGTTTTTATCATTTTCTCGAGGTATTTAATTCTGCTTTCGTTACGGTTCTTCTCCCTCTTCGCAGCATAGTACTCAAAGTTCTCACTTAAGTCACCGTGTGCCCTTGCCTCTTTAACATCCTCAATAAGCTCCTTGCGGAGTACAAGCTTTCTGTGTTCAATTTCCTCTTCCATTTTCTGTATATCTTTTTCGGTTAATTCATCAAACATAATGCACCGCCTTATTTACCTTCCGCCTGAATATAATCAAGCGGAATATTCTTCAAATCATTATTAACTGCATCCACAGGGTCCATATTACTGCCGTTACACACATATATATCGCCATTGCCGTTTTTATCAGAGCCGGCAATAAATTTATTGTCTCCTAACTGACAGAGTGCATAGGTATTATTCCCATTACAGAATTTAAGTTTTGATTCAGACTCATTTGTAGTATAGAACTTATAATAGTATCTGTATTCATCAGTCTTACTGATTATAAAACCATTCTCCAATGCCGTCGAAATCACTGCGTCTCCGTTAACACTGCACAGAAGTTCCATTCTGTCCGAATAAATCAGTGTATTTTTTCCCTTTGCAGACATATAAACTCCATCACCGTTATAGTTGAAGCATACAAAGGTAATGTCCTTCTCATTACTGCTTACCAAATCATTAACCGTACCGTCACTTATATTTATCGTCTTAACCACGGTATAATTATCGGAAGTCTTATATGCTGCCAGCAGTTTCTCATGTCCGCGGTCAGCTTCAAGGTTAATGAATTCCTCTACACCCGTTTCGTCAAAAATAACCTTCCCCTCATCGGAATCCTCACTGCATTTTATAATTTGAAGTTTATCCCTGCACAGAACCGCCGCACATATATCGGAAGCATTAATAAAACAGGCGTCTTCAACCTCAACTTCCTTTAAAGCCTCAGGCTGCACATTCTCCTTATTATCAAAGTCATATACATAAAGTTCGGACTCATTAGTATACAGAAGTCTGCCCGTCATATTCTCTGCCACCTTATTATTAACCGACACTGCATACGCAAAAATAAGCAGAATTACGACAAACATAATTCCGCATATTATAAATGACCTTTTTAAATTTTTCTTATAATTCTTTTTATTCATTATCTTCTCAAACATAGTGAGAATTATAGCATATTATGGCATTACTTGCAAGCACGACAATTAGCACAGTTGCCGCCGCAGCCACCCTTGTTGTTCTTTTTGTCCTTAATCATCTTAATTATAACAAGTGCTACAATGCCAAGCACTATTGCACCTACAATTGCCGTTCCGATTATTTCTTTAAAAGACATTGCATTCACCTCATTCTTTTGTAGTTAGTATAGGCTAACCAAGATTAGCTGTCAAGAACCTTTTAGAAGTTGTTAAAAAAATTTTTTTATGTTATAATGTTTTGCAGGGGCAAAAGAACTTTAAGGGGTGGATTTAATGAAATCAAACGAATCTGCAGAAAATTATCTTGAAACAATACTTACTTTAAGCAGCAAGCTTCCTGTTGTCCGTTCAATAGATATTGTTCACGAACTCAATTATACGAAGGCAAGCGTAAGTGTCGCAATGAAAAACCTTCGTGAGAACGGCTACATAACCGTAACTGACGAAGGCTACATTAAGCTTACTGAATCAGGGCTCGAGATTGCCCATATGATTTTTGACAGACACACTACTCTCACTAACTGGCTCACCAAAATGGGCGTTCCTGAAGACATTGCATCAAAGGACGCATGTCGTATCGAGCATGTTATCAGCAAGGAGAGCATTGAAGCAATCAAACGAAGTCTCTCCTGTGCAGACAATGCTTAGAACATTGGTGAGAATAATCGTAATATCGGCATAAGAATCCGTCGAAAGACGGATTTTTTCATTTGCCCCGGAAAAACCTCCCTGCATTTCTCCAGTGTATCAAAAAAGTCCTGTTTAATATCTGTAAGACATTCCGTATTATACATCCATACAGCATTCTCAAAATGGTGGGTAAGGCTGCGGTAATCCAGATTAATCGTTCCGACAACACCTGTACAGTCATCCGATAAGAAAACCTTTGCATGCACAAAGCCAGGTGTATATTCATAAATTCTTACGCCCGCCTTTAACAGCACATCATAATAGGACTGACTCAGCATAAATACGATTTTCTTGTCAGGAATTCCCGGCATTATAATTCGTACATCAATACCGTTTTTTGCAGCATTCTCCAGTGCCGAAATCATAACCGTATCAAGTATCAGATAAGGTGTCATTATATATACATAACTATTAGCACGGTTTATTATATTCATATATACATTCTTACCTACAGGCTCACCATCAAGAGGATAATCGGTATATGGTGCAACAAAGCCGTCTTTAAAATCAAAGCGTCGTGTCGGCTCGTACATGAGAAACTCATCCCTGTCCTTGCATGAGGTATCCCACAGTGCCAGAAACATCGTGGTAAGACTCCATACTGCTTCACCCTCAAGCATTATTGCCGTGTCCTTCCAATGTCCGTATACCTCATGCTTATTGATATACTCATCAGCAAGGTTCACGCCTCCGGTAAAACCAACGTTGCCGTCAATAACACATATTTTACGATGGTCCCTGTTATTATATCTGGAATCAAGAATACTTCTGAAGCTGTTAAACTCAAAGCATCTGATACCTTTTTTCTTAAGTCTTTTCACAACATGCTCCGGTGCCTTCATTATGCTTCCGAAGCTGTCATACATAAAACGCACATCGAGCCCCTGCTCTGCTTTCCTTTCGAGAATATTGAGGATGGAATCAAACATAATTCCTTCTTCTATAATAAAATATTCCATAAAAATAAAATGTTCTGCTTTTTCAAGCTCCTCAAGCATGACAGGAAACATATCGTCTCCCAAAGGAAAATATTTAACCGTTGTATTTACATATACCGGAGCGTCCGCACATCTTAAAAGATAGTCTGTCTGAACCGCAATATTCGGATTAAGCTTCTTTAAATCACTGTTCGAATAAGGCCTTGAAGCAAGTGCCTCCTTGCAGATATCACTTGTCTCAATCGCACGTTTCATTTCCCTCTTAGCATAATGCGCCCTTCCGTATATAAGATAAATTACCGAGCCGAAAACAGGCACTACAAGGAGCACTACAATCCACGGTATTTTATACACGGGGTTAATATCTGATTCTATCAGATACAAAACCTGTATTATCGCCAGAATCTCCAGTAAAATATTGATATTTTTGAAAAAAGGATGAAAATGTATTATTGAAAGTGCAATTACTGCAATCTGTGCAAGTGCAGCAAGTGCAAGTGCAATAGCCCTGATTACTCCCGGTGTAAATATTCTCTTGATTAACGGATGCTTTCTTTTAATGTCTGACATTAATCTACCTCTTACTTTTATTCTTTAGACCATTCCATGGCACAGCTTACTGCACGTTTCCAGCCCTTTAAAAGTCTGCTTCTGTCCGACTCTTCCATACCGGGTACAAACTGCTGTCCAAGCTGCCAGTTTTTCTTTATCTCTTCCCTATCCTTCCAATATCCCGTTGCAAGTCCGGCAAGATATGCCGCTCCAAGTGATGTTGTCTCAACAAGTCTCGGTCTGATTACCGTAGTATTCAGTATATCCGCCTGAAAACCCATAAGAAAATTATTAACGCTTGCTCCTCCATCCACCTTAAGAGTCTTAAGATGAACAGAAGCATCCTCCTCCATGGCACTAATCACATCTGCAACCTGATATGCTATCGATTCAAGTGTTGCCCTTACAAACTGTTCCTTACCACAGCCCCTTGTAAGTCCCACCACAGTACCTCTCGCATATTGATTCCAATACGGTGTACCAAGTCCCGTAAACGCAGGAACAATGTACATACCACTGCTGTCCGCGACTGCTGTGGCATATTCCTCGGATTGTGCCGCTGTTCTGATAAGCTGCATTTCATCACGAAGCCACTGTATTGCCGCACCGGCAACAAATACGCTTCCCTCCAGTGCATATGCCGTTTCGCCCTCGCTTGCTGCAATTGTTGCCAAAAGTCCATTCTGTGAAATAATAGGAGTATTCCCGGTATTCATCAGAAGAAAACATCCTGTTCCGTATGTATTCTTAGCTTCTCCTGCTTCAAAACAGCACTGTCCGAACAGGGCCGCCTGCTGGTCTCCTGCATCTCCTGCAATAGGTATCTCTCCGCCGAAAACCTCAACTGCAGTTCTTCCATAAATACAGCTGGACGGCTTAACCTCAGGAAGCATACATTCCGGTATCCGGAAATATTTCAAAAGTTCATCATCCCAGCATAATTTGTTAATATCAAATAACATTGTACGTGAAGCATTCGTATAATCCGTAACATGCACCGCGCCCTTTGTAAGCTTCCAAATCAGCCATGTGTCCACGGTACCAAACAAAAGCTCGCCCCGCTGTGCTCTCTCTCTTGCCTCCGGCACATTATCAAGAATCCACTCTATCTTCGAAGCACTGAAATAAGCATCCGGAATAAGCCCTGTTCTGCTTCTTACAGACGCAACCATTCCCTCCTGTTTCATACAGTCAATACGCTTCGAAGTTCTTCTGCACTGCCATACAATAGCATTATACACGGGTTTACCGGTATTTTTATCCCATACAATTGTAGTCTCCCGCTGATTCGTTATTCCGATTCCTGCAATATTCTTATATGTCAGCCCTGCACGAACCATCGCTTCCATTGCAACGGCAAGCTGTGAGGACCATATTTCCATCGGGTCATGCTCAATCCATCCCGATTGAGGATAAATCTGCTGAAATTCCTTCTGCGCCATGGATATGACATTACCGCCGGCATCATAAATAATGCACCTTGAGCTTGTTGTACCCTGGTCAAGTGCCATTATATACTGAGAATTCATAGTACCTCCGAAAATCTATTTCTTAGCATTATTATCGTCAATTTTCTCCCTAATCTGCTGCATTCTGTAATCCAGCTGATTAATCAGCTCGGCACAGTAAAACAGTTCATTTGAAATACTTTCCGCATTAGGAATTTGCTTCTTATACTTAAGCTTATGTTCAAGACTTGCCCAGAAATCCATTGCAATAGTCCTGAACTGAACCTCAACACGCATATATTTCTTCTCATTCGTAAGAAAAATCGGCACCTCAACTATAAGATGAAGACTTCTGTAACCATTGGACTTAGGATTGGCAATGTAATCCTTCCTGTTGATAATTCTGATATCATCCTGTGCCGAAAGATATTCAGCCAGTTTATATATATCATCAGGGAAGGAACAGATAACTCTTATTCCTGCCACATCATTGAGATTCTCCTCGATATTTTTAAGAGTTACCGGGAGATTGTCCCTCTTAAGCTTGTCAATAATAGACATTGGTTTCTTAATTCTGGTCTTAATTGTTTCAAAAGGATTGCGGCTGTCCCTGACTGCAAGCTCGGCATTAAGCACGTCCAGCTTGGTCTTAACCTCTAACATTGCACATTCATAGTGCATCATCAGCTCATTAAATTCCCTTATTACGCCCTTAAATTCATCAATATTTTCCAATCTTTCACTAATATTTCCCATAACATCTACCCCTTATTGAATTTGAAAAAAGTCATTTTCAACAAAATTTCCTATAGAAAAAAAGCGGGCAGCTGATAACCGCCCGCATAATTTATAAATTTTTATTTTACGAAACTGTTCAATACTTCTTCCTTCATAAACGGTTTCATAACAAACTTCGCGGCACCTATCTTTAATGCACTGATAACCTTCTGCTGCTGTCCTGCTGCCGTAATCATAATTGCGTAAGCATCCGGATCATACTTAACTATCTCACGAAGTGCCTCTACACCATCCATCTGCGGCATAGTAATATCGAGAGTTATAATATCCGGTTTGTACTGTTTATATGCCGTAACAGCCTCAAGACCGTTCTCAGCCTCTGCAAGTACACAGTAGCCTGCGTCTTCAAGAATTGCTCTGAGCATTTTACGAATCATTCTTGAGTCATCAACTATTACAACAGTTCCCTTACTGTTACCTGCATTTACAACAGTCTCACTCTTCTGGGATTTATAAACATATCTGAGTTTACCAATACTGATTGTTGAATCAACTGCAATATAGAGAGAAACCTTCTTACCCTCAATATATACATTAACAATATATGCACTGCCCTCAGCAGTCTGGTTGATATATGTAAATGGAGGCTCCATATCAATATCAACGCCTTTCTCACTAAGCTCTGAAGCAAGAAGACCGTTATTAATATTGGCAAATTCTCCAACTGCATCAGCTACGTCATCTGAAATCTCAGTCAGTGTCTCGCCTGCATATTTGGAAGCAAGAAGACAAATGCCCTCTGTGTCCTCATCAGCAGCAAATCCAAGGTAAATAGTGTGGTCACCCACTACCTTCTGTCCTGCGATAAACTTATAATCAAATTCTGATACATGGCGTATTCTGTCAATATAAAAATCTGTTGAAACAAATCTTGTAATATTTCTAAGAATAAGACCAACCATATCTGTTACATAAGGCTTTGCCGAAAAAGCAAATACAGGAACAATTGTATCAATATCATCCTGCTTAAGTGCAGTAAGCTCTGCCTCTGTAAATCCTCTTTCCTTACGGAATGACTCAACATGTTCTTCAATAACCTGAACCGTCAAATCAGTCTTCTCCGTAACAAGCTGAATAAATTTCATATAGGCATTGCCCTGCTTATCAAGGAGCTGTTTAACCTGCTCTCCTGTAAGGTAACCTTTATCTACCGCAATATCACCAAATCTCATATCCATCTGAGTCTGTAAGTGATTAATCTCTTCTGCCTGCTTCTCTGTAAGCATTCTCTCTGCAACAGCAATTGTACCGAGTCTTACTCTTGTGCTTGCCTGCTCTTCAAGAATCTCCTTCTTAACGTTCTCAGCTATAATTCCTTTCTCAACGAGATAATTCCCCATCAATTGACTAAACATATGTAACTTCTCCTTTATCTCAAAATGTCCTATCTGTATCGGACTGACCTTAAATATTATTTTACCTCTTAATTATAAATCTTTCAACAAAATATCTGTAAATTTTATATAGTTTTTATTAATTTTTGCCATTTAACAGTCTTTTGCGATTAATTATCACAACAGAGGCCAATGCCAATGCCAATACCACCGTCATTGAAATGCATAAAACAACTGCTGCACTATTTCCTGCGTCGGGATTAGTATCAGGCTTTGTGTCCGGGTCATCAGGATTGATATCCGGATTTGTTCCCGGCTCTATACCCGGATTATCAGGTTCTGTATCAGGATTATCAGGTTCTGTATCAGGATTAACTGTTGCTGCAGTAAGTGCTACTGTCTTGGAGGCCGTTCTTCCTGCATAAGGTGTTCCTGCTTTGCCCGTTGAAATTATTGTAACCTCTGTAAGTGTGCAGGAAGCACCTACCGTAAGTGTACCATCTGCACTGATGGAAACATTGGCAGGATTATCTTTTAATGTATATGTACATGAAGCTTCAACATTTTTTTCGGCGTAATCCACCGTATCGTAATTTGCCGAACTTCCTATCTGAACGCTTGAAGAACCTGTTATGCTGATATCGTACGGATTAGTAATCACAATCTTCTGAGGTTTGGCTGCTCCGATTACATTAACCGCACGGACATAAATATCCGTTGACTCGCCATTGGTCTCAACTGTATAAGAATTATTAGTAGTGCTGTAGGTAATTATATAGTTATCTCCTATATCAGTATATGAGCCGGCTTCATCTCCTGTTGTGATATAATCAGCCTCAGTCGGCAGTACTCCTTTTGGCATTACTGCAATCTGATAACCAAGAATCTCCGCTCCGTTATCAGCAGGCACAGTCCATTTTAATTCTACCTCTGAATCTCCGGATACAATTCTTTCCTGTTCTTCTATCAGGTCAGGTACCTTTGCAAATATAACCGTTCCGCGTCTGGCATTCAAAATCCTGTTATATGCACTATAATATAATTCATCAAATATTTTATTGCTGTATAAGTTGTCATATCCCCAATTTTTGTATTTGCCGTCAACAAGCATTTCTTTATTCGAAATCTCCATACGCACAGGCACTATGTAACCATTTTCGCTTCCTGCATACCATAACTGTGATATAAGATTTTCTTTGCCAAGCTCTATCTCTCCAAACAAGCTTAACGGTATTTCCAATTCTTCTCCATACACATCAGTCTTTGTATTTAATTGTGACGCATCATTTACCTGCACGGAATTTACAAATAATTTATGAGTAACAAAATTATCCGTAACATAATTGAGGAATTCTTCATATGCAGAGTCACCAAATTCTTCTTTCAAAGTATTTTTAAACGCCGCAGCAAGAACCGTATAATCCTCATTATAGTCCACTGTGGCTTCCTGCTTAATAATCCAGACTTTCATAGAATCAGATGAAAGACCGATATTATCCAATATCTCTTCCAGTTCATCAATGCTACATCCGTACATGTTGCTGTCATCAGCAGTCGAAAACTTATCGACAGCGGTATTATTACATGTCAGTTCAGCTTTAACGGGAACAATACCGGTTATGGTATTAAGTACAATTTCTCCATAGACACTATCATAATATGTATAAGACGAACTTAATTCTGATGTGACACCAGCCTCATCATCCCAATATAAATTTTCCCAAATCAACTCCATTATATAATTAATTGTGCCTAAACCAAATGTACCTAACGGTTTACCATCCACCATAAGTGTATATACAGCCTCTTCATAATCCAGATTAAGTCCGACACTGATATAATTAAGA
Organism: Butyrivibrio sp.; assembly: GCA_045124255.1. Taxonomy (GTDB): domain Bacteria; phylum Bacillota; class Clostridia; order Lachnospirales; family Lachnospiraceae; genus Eshraghiella. The sequence continues at coordinate 28,412 of JBGVLM010000007.1, forward strand.
TATGTCATGTATGCTTCTATTTCTTCACAAGTCGTATTTCCGACAGCAATTTCCGGAAGAACTACACTATCCCATATAAAGCAGTCATCCGAATCACATTTTTCGTATGCCTCCAGCAGATTCCCATTATCCGCCATATAGATTTTTATCGGCAAAAATTCTGAATATAAGTTATCGTAATCATTATAAGCCTTTATAATAATACTCTCATTTCCCAAATCAATCAGATGACCATTGAAACTGTTTATTTCGTCACGTGCCCAATAATACTCATAATAAGAATCCACATCTGCGAAATCATCAAACTCATAGATCTTACCTAACATAATATTGGTAAACTCCTCAACCGCCTCATTCTTTGATTCAACAGGTGACGGCAATACACAGCCAAGCAGCTGATATCCGGTTTCTGCATTATTCTTAGAATAGCCGTCATTATACAAAATCTCATCATTGACATATACTGAATTCAAATAATAAAGTCCCGAATTGTTGTCATTAGGAATATTAAGTGTTGTACCCAGTTCTGCCAGACTGCCGGCATCCACATAAATATTACCTTTGTACATCTTAATATAATCGAATTCTCCCGCTGCATGATATTCTGTCAGACTTTCTATACGATTATATCCAAGTTTTTTACCATATACATATGAAGTGCCATATTTTTCAATCTCATAATCATACAGGCTGACTCCTGTTTGGATATATTCCGTTGCAGCATTGCTATTGTCTGTAAGTGTGTATTTAACCGTATAATCCTTATTCAAATCTGTTGATGTAAGATAATCAATAATAGCATTACCATCAGTAATTCCCATTGCATTAAGATATGAAATAATTTCATCTGAGAAACCATAATCAGGGTCATCTTTACAATATGTTGCAGTATACTCCCATGTCGGATATGCCTCTCCATTCGCCTGTTCATATCCGTCAACAATAGTAGTCTCTCCGATTAAGTCTCCTTTCTCGTCCCTGTACACAACACCAAGTCTGGCTCTGTATACACCATCCTCAACCATCATTATTCCGTAGCTGCCGGCACCATAATACAAAGGGTTACTTGTATATTGTATTACTTCATACTGCTTATCTCCGACATTCAGATAAACGACAGCCTCAAGCACCGGTGAATCATCCATATTAATGCTGCCCGTATTATCAATAATTATATTCGGGAGGGCATGATATACAAAGCTTTCCTTCAATGCACCCTCTCCATTCGGGTCCCCATTCTTGTCGGCATATCCTATACCTAACATTCCGGCTTTATCCGCAATCGAAAAAACCTCATCTGCCCTGACCGGCATGGTAACAGTACTTGTAATAAAAAGCACTAATACCAGCATTAAGCCAAGACTCCTCTTTATATCCTTCCATATTTTTTTTGCACTAACCATTCAATCTACTCTCCTTTTGAATAAATATAATATCCATTATTCATTTGTAAGTTATAACCGGCTTTATTCAGTTCATTGGAAAGATTTACCGCTTCTGTGTCAGACAACCCATCTGATTCATAAGTCTCGTACCAATAACTGATTTCATCACGAATTAAAATCTTATCGTACTTCTCATAGTTATCCGTATCATTAAAATATATGTTCATAACAGATATTCCACGCCCATATTTATCATAAACCATATTGTCCGGACTAATAAGATATTTAATTCCGATATAACACTCCGACTGAAATACGCCGGTGGTGTCAAGCATAACCGTATCGCCCTCCTCTACGTTATCCAATACATTCATTATTCTGTCATCTCCGTAAATATAAGGCTCTTTTGTCAGATACTCCTTCATAAAGAAGCCAAACATTACGAGATAACCAAGTCCCGCCAGAAAAACAAGACTTTTAAAGTAATTTATAATAAAATCAATTCCTACGGCAGTAAATACCAGCAGGAAAAAATATATTACCGTAAAATTATATGTGGTAGCATCAATAATAAAAAGTAAAGGAATAAAAGCCGCGAGAAAAAATCCCCCGAAATATCTGTCTGCTTCATTTGCCTTTAATTCCTTAATAATCCTTACAAGTCCTACGGGTATAAAAAGCCAGGACAAATAATATATTGTGCCGAACATTCTGCTCCCTGCAAAATCCGACTGGGAATCAGTGAAAAACATATACCTCAAATTCAGTATATTTTCAAAAGAAAAACCAAAATCCTTCTTACGTGCCGCAGAAACCGGTGCAATAGTAAAATAATCCGTATATACAGCCGGAGCAATATCAATAAGAGTAAGCAGATACCAGAAAACAGGAAAGCTTACAACAAATGCAATACCCGTCTCAATAAACAGGTATTTTCTCTTCCATCCGAAAATAAACTGCACCGCAATAAAAAGCGGAATCATGAACACCGCAATTATATAAGAATAACTCAGTAATCCCAGACATACCCCTAATCCGATATAACTGCCCACACTGCCCTTCTTATGGCAGCGGTTGGCGAGATACATACACAGCACAAACACCAAAATTACGATATCACAGTCATAGGACATACCCGTCATTTTATAAAAATACGGTGAAATAATATACAGAATATAAAATATCCATTCTGTTCTTTTGTTAAAAATATCCCTAATCAGGCTTCCGCCGGCAATCAGGGTTACAAGTTCCGAAATAAGCTTTACTGCTCTGCACAGAGTTACGCTAAAGCCGAATACCTTGGTAAGGCAAACGCCAATGTATACATACAGTGCACTCTGTCCGCTGGTACCGTTTGCAAAATATACCGGAAACGGGTTGCCGTACCGGTCGGTTCCAAACTCTGACAGGCAGAAAATATTGTAATCAATTGCTGCCTCATCGAAATTAATCCCATGCAGTTCAAAAAACACACAGGGAATTCTTGAAACAATGAGGCAGGCGATTGCAATTATGGTTATATAATATTTTTTAATAAATTGCTTTAACAATTATTTCACTCATCCACGCACAATTATTTGATAAAATTAACTAATAATAGTATAAATCTTTATACAATATTCGTCAAGATGTACAAGTTATTAAACTTGCTACTTTTTTAATTAATTGATATAATTATGAAAAATTATTTTTACGGAGGGAGTATTACCATGAGTTATGTACTTTCAACAGACAACCTCACCAAAATATACCATGGCTTTAAGGCTGTAGACTCCATCAGCATTCATGTTGAGAAGGGCGACATCTACGGTTTCATAGGCAGGAACGGTGCCGGTAAAACAACCACACTCAAGATGATTGCAGGTCTTGCTGCCCCATCCTCAGGTAAATTTTCGCTTTTTGAAAAGCCTTATGAGGAGTTAGTTAAAACAAATGTCTTTGCCAAGGTCGGAAGCCTGATTGAAGAACCGGGAATTTATCCTGACATGACTGCATTTGACAATGTATATCTCAAATGCATCTGTGCCGGAATTAAGGATAAAAATTACGCAATGGAGATTTTAAGACTTGTCGATTTAGACAGAACAGGCAGAAAGAAAGTCAAGGGCTTCTCTCTCGGAATGAGACAGCGTCTCGGAATTGCACTTGCGATGGTCGGCGAGCCCGAGTTACTTATTCTTGACGAGCCGATTAACGGTCTTGACCCACAGGGTATTTTAGAAATCAGGGAAACTATCCTTAAGCTTAACAAGGAAAGAAATATAACCTTTATTATTTCAAGCCACATTCTGGGCGAGCTTTCCAAAATGGCAACACGCTACGGAATCATTGATAAGGGTCAGATTATAAAAGAGTTATCCTCAGAGGAATTAGCTTCACAATCCGATGACCTTGAGGCTTTTTATTTAAATCTTACAGGAGGTATGGGAAATGCTTAATATTATTAAAATGGATTTCTACAGGCTTTTCAAAAGCAAGTCCTTCTACCTTATATCAGGTATAGCAATTGTAATGACAATATTTATCATGTTAATGTTCGGTGTCTATTCGCTCGCGCTTAACCAGCTTGACACCGGCACACTTAATGCCGAGACAATGGCATTGTTGGAAACCTCGCTTCCATCAACTTTTTCACAGTATTTTGAAGTATTTTATTTCGGTAACTATATTACACTTCTTCTTGTAATATTTATTGTTATCTTCTGCAATGCCGAATTTGGAAGGGGTTATATCAAGAATATCGCCTCTCTCATTACACCAAGATATAAATTTGCTTTTTCAAAGCTTATTGTTATTGCATTCGTAACAGTTTTTATTTATATTCTGCCTGCAATTGTAATAATCTGCGGCTGTGCAATCGGCGGAGTTCCAATGACTCTTGAAAATCCTGCCGGACTTGCCAAAATGATAATTGTAGGAATTATAATGAACATTTCACTTACAGCATTTACAATGATGTTGTTTTATATTTTCAGGAAATCAATGCCGGCACTTATTTCCGGAATTGTATATGTAACAATGGGACAGTTTGCTTACTCACTCCTGAACCTTGTTTTCAAGGCCGCATTACAGACTGAGAAGATTGACATTACCAAGTTCACAAACCTCGGAAACATGTTATACCATGTCAACATGTCTGCTGATACCGTAACCTATGTCCGTTCCGTAATTGTAGCAGTAGTAATACTGGCAGCGAGCATGGCACTTACATGTATGTCATTGAACAAAAAAGATATTAAATAAATGCAAAAATCCCCGGCGTTCATCACCGGGGATTTTTCTGTACATATATAATCCAAAAATTCAATATCTTATTTCATACCTTATAAAGATTTTGAAATCTCTTCTCTCATCTTATCCTCTCCGATTATATGGATAATGCTCCACAAATCAGGTGTGTTAGCCTTGCCGGTCACTGCAATTCTTACTATCTCGGCAACATCCGAAATGCTTCCCTTGTAATTCTCAGGATTAGCCTTGTATGCCTTCATATCAGAAGCAAAGCCAAGCTTGTCAGCAATTACTTTCAGATTATCAAACCATGCTGAATTATCATCTGCATAATTAAATGCCTCAAGATACTCATTAAGAACTGCCTTGACTGTATCCGAATCACATTTAAACGGCTCCATCTCTTTATTATCCTCAAAGAAAAATCCGATTAATTCCATAATCTGTTTAGCGTAGATGAAATCTTTTCTTCTTCGCTTCATGCCGATTCCCATATACAGTCTTAAAATTGCAAGCATTTTCTCACGGTCAGCAAACCAGATTTCTGCTTTCTCAGGTTCATTCTCCTCAGCCCAGTTCTTAAGGAAGTCATACATCTCCTCCTCTGACAGCTTCGCAAGTTCATTTTTACAGATATTGTGAAGCTTGTCCTTGTCAAAAAGAGCACCCGACTGGCTCATTTTCTCAACAGAAAATGGGAATTCGCTGCAATCCTTATCCGGGAATTTCTCATACCACTCCTCAAAGTTTGAATTAAGAAGTGTGAGAAGGTAAATCTTCATGCCCTGTGGATGATATCCGTCCTTGCGATAGTAATCAAGTGACAATTCAGGGTCCTTTCTCTTTGAAAGCTTTCTTTTACCGCCCGTCTCCTCATCAAACTTCATTAAATGTGCCGTATGTCCGTAAGCAGGCATTTTAAAGCCAAGCACATGGAATAATTCATAATGAATAGGTGCGGAAGCAAGCCACTCACCGCCTCTGATGACCATTGTGGTTCTCATAAGATGGTCATCTATTGCATGTGCAAAATGGTATGTCGGAACACCGTCTTTTTTCAAAAGAACGATATCGTGAATATTCTCAGGAAGCTTAATATCTCCCATAATGCTGTCAGTAAAGGTAATTTCCCTGTCAGGGCTGCCCTGTGAACGGAGTCTTAATACATATTCCTTACCCGCCTTAAGGTTCTCCTCAATCTGTTCAATTGTAAGATTGCGGCAGAGTGCATATTTGCCGTAGTAGCCTGTAAGCTCCTTTGCCTCCTCCTGCTGTCTGCGGATTTCCTCAAGTGCGTCCTCCTCACAGAAGCATGGGTAAGCAAGTCCCTGCTCAACCAGTCTCTTTGCAAAGGCATGGTAGATTTCCACACGCTGTCTCTGGAAATATGGTCCGTAAGCATTCTGTGGCGCATCATCATCAAAGCCTGCACCCTCATCAAACTCAATATTAAAATAACGAAGTACATTAATAATTGTCTCAACTGCACCATCAACCTTACGTTTCTCGTCAGTATCCTCAATTCTTAAATAAAATACGCCGCCGTTACGATGTGCAATTCTCTCATCAGCAAGTGCACTGTATAAGTTTCCAAGATGTATAAAACCTGTCGGACTCGGTGCCATACGTGTTACCTGTGCTTTGGCAGGGAGTTTTCTGTATGGGAATTTCTCCTCATAATACTCCGGTGTCTTGTCCACATCAGGGAATAATAAATCTGCTAATTTCTGATTATCCATTTTCTCCTCCAATTTATTGTAAAATTAATTATCTGCAATATCTGAATTGTTACATTCAAAAGAAAGATTGTCAATATTTTTTTGAAGTATTTCTGACATATATGCCTTATCCTTCCTGTTATTGGCGGCATAAAAACGTTCCATATTATTTCTGACAACCTCTGCTGCTTCTTTTTCAAATTCCCTTGATGACATTCGAAGACAGCCCTGTCCCATAACAATAATCTGCTCCTGATTATCCGAGGTCACAACAGTTATTTTGTATTTTCTGCCATAATCATGTGCAAAACGTTCAATATATCTGTCGGCAGTCTCTGCTTCCGCAGTATATACGACATGAATATTGTGATAATCAAGATACTCAACTGCATGTCCTTTTACCCTGTAGGCGTCAAAAACAACAATCAGTTCAGTCTTTTTAAATGCCTGATAATTGCAGAGTATATCCAGAAGCCTGTCCCTCGCACTGTCAATATTAACTGCGGCAAGTTCTGAAAGCTCCTTCCATGCATATATAACATTATAGCCGTCAACAAGAAAATAATCCGGTCCTTCCCGCTTCTCCCCTTTGAATGAGCTGTAGTCCTGTTTCTCGGAAGCATACTGCCATTTAACATTTCTCTTCTTATGGTTTGCACCGATTGTACTCTCTATAATAGCGTCAATCTCCTCCGTACCAAGGGCATAATCACTGTCCGTAAAACGAAGTCCGGGATTATTCATCTCCTCTGCATGCTCCTCCAAGGGTTTAAAATAACCCTCAACATGCATATAATTTCCAACCTCATTCCACGGAACAACAAAACCTGCTCCATGTGTACAGAATACAGAAGATGAAGGATTGGCAGTATCCCCTTCTGCATTATAGCCTGCTGCTCCAATAACATCCTCTGCATTATGACATTTCTCAAAGCCCCTGAGAACACATCTGAGGCTTCCCCTGCCGCCCGTATAAGCAGAAACTTCAGCGGAATATTCTCCGATGGTTGAAACCGGTGCCACGCCTGTAATTACAGTCATATCTTTGATGGTTTCAGGCGGCTCAAATCGCCCGTAAAGCTTTTTAATGTCCGTAAGAGCCCTTCCTATACATTCCGTCGGTATTTCAAGTTCAAAAGCATACACAGGCTCCAAAAGCACGCAGGAGGCACTCATAAGTCCCTGCCTTACCGCCCTGTAGGTTGCCTGCCTGAAATCACCGCCCTCCGTATGCTTTGTATGTGCCTTTCCTGCAACAAGGGTAATTCTCATATCCGTTATTTCCGAACCTGTCAGCACTCCCCTGTGCCGCTTCTCCTCCAGATGCGTAAGAATAAGCCGCTGCCAGTTTCTGTCTAACAAATCCTCCCTGCAGTCCGCTGCAAATTCCAGTCCGCTTCCTTCCTCCAACGGCTCCATAAGCAGGTGTACCTCCGCATAATGTTTAAGCGGCTCGTAATGGCCTACTCCTTCAACGGCATTTTCAATGGTTTCTTTATATATTATTTTGCCCGTATCAAATTCTACATCCAGCACCAGACGCTCCTTAATCAGACTTTTTAGTATTTCAATCTGTATGGCTCCCATTATTCTGACATTAATCTCTGAATGCTCCTCATCCCAGTCAAGATGAAGCTCCGGAATCTCCTCCGCAAGGTTTCTGAACTTAGGAAGCACCTTTACGGCATCCACAGCTTCCGGCAGAATTATTCTGTAAGTAAGCACCGGCTCCAAAACAGGCAGAATAACTCCCTTATCTGTTCCGACGCCCATACCTGAACAGGTGTTATCAGGTCCCGTAACTGCACAGACGGTTCCGCTTACAGCCTCATTAACAACGCTAAAAGCCGAGCCGTTATATATTCTTATTTGATTTACTTTTTCATTATTAATGCTGTCGCGTACTTTAAGCGTTCCCTCCGTCACCTTAAGAAAGGTCTGACGCACTCCGTTCTCATCTCTCTGAATCTTGTAAACTCTTCCTGCAAAAGCATTATTCTGCTTACAGCCATGCAAATCCTCACTAAATCTGTTAAGTCCGTTAAGCAGCAAATCAATCCCCTGACATTTCAATGCCGAGCCAAAATAACACGGAATAATCCTTCTGTTTAAAATTCCCTGTCTGATTGAAGCATCCGATACACTTCCGTTCTCTAAAAACTCCTCCATTGCCGAATCATCAGTCATTGCAATATTATCATGAAACTGTGTATCCTCGCTGACATCAAAGGCTATACAGCAGTCTCCTAACTTCTTCTGTATCTGAAAGAATATATTCTCCCTGTCCGCAGTCTGCCTGTCCATTTTATTCACAAAAATAAACACCGGCACATTATACTGCTTTAAAAGCTTCCATAGTGTCAGCGTATGGCTCTGAATCCCATCCGGACCGCTTATAACAAGAACTGCATAGTCAAGAACGCCTAATGTCCTCTCCATTTCTGCCGAAAAGTCCGTATGACCCGGTGTATCTATCAAGGTTATCTCCGTTTCAGGCATGGAAATAACCGCCTGCTTGGAGAAAATCGTGATTCCCCTCTGACGTTCCATTTCATAGGTATCCAGAAATGAATCACGATTGTCCACTCTTCCAAGCCTGCGGATCATCCTGCCTGTATATAAAATTCCTTCCGAAAGTGTGGTTTTGCCTGCATCAACATGTGCAAGAATACCGATTACAATTTTCTTCATGCTGTTCTATTTCTTCTCCATTTTCTTCATTGTAACGCATTTTACGTTACAAATCAATCATCGGCCTTCCACGATATAATCTTCTTCCTCTGACCAAGAAAAAAAGTGGAAAGGCTTCTACGAATATTATCAATAGTTACCTTTCCACAATTATTTATCGTTTGATAATGTATGAAATTTATCTTCCCGCCAAGGACTTTCCAACAACGTACACTCCAGCCAACATTTCTACAATTGATAATCCTAATAGTACGCCGGAAACGAAGTCTTTAATATTTGAGCCTCCAAATGCATAAGAAAGAGCCTGTAATGCAATACCCATTACAATTAGCATAATTCCATATAACATATTTTTTTGTTTTTCTAACTCTTGTGTTCTTCTTAGCAAATCTAAAATTTGCTCATCATCATAGGTGTGAACACTTTTTTCTTCTGACATCTCTCCATCCATCAGTTCTGCCACTGTAATTTCAAGTTCCTCACACAAACTTTTTACAATAGCATAGTCTGGCATACACTTACCGGTTTCCCATTTAGAAATAGTCTTATTGGAAACTCCAAGCTTCTCTGCCAATTGTTCCTGCGTTAGATTTTTCTGTTTTCTCTTTAACGCTATAAATTTTCCTGTAACTGATTGGTTCATATGTATTCCTCCATTCATTTGATGACATAAAGGTACCTCTTTCGATGTTTAAATAAAATCCCTTGTTGATAGAATATAGGTGGAATCCATATAAAATAACGGAATATTACATAGGAAATATTCCTATATCTTAAGTTTTTTGCTCTCCTTATACGGTCTGAAAAGCATATAAAGCATAAATACTACGAGGAGTACCGCTATAACCGTAAATACGCCAAAGCTAAGCTCTCCTGAAATGAGTCCGCCAATCTGATATACAATAAGTGAAATAATGTAAGCAAAAACTGTCTGATAGCCGATTGCAAACCAGAACCATTTTGCGCTGTTCATCTCTCTCTTGATAGCTCCCATTGCGGCAAAGCATGGTGCACAGAGAAGATTGAAAATCATGAATGTAAATGCAGCCAGCTTAGTCATCTCAGCAAAATCAAGAATACCGAATACTGCTACAACCTCTTCTTTGGCAACAAGTCCCATGATTGTTGCAACAACTGCGGATGCATTATCAAAGCCCAAAGGTGTAAATACAACCTTAATTGCATTGCCAATTATTCCAAGAACTGAATTATTCATCTCCATATCAAGGCTGAATCCGAATTTATCTCCAACCATACCGAAGCATGAGCCTGCCCAGATGATAATTGATGACAGAAGAATCACGGTTCCTGCCTTCTTAATGAAGGACCAGCCTCTCTCCCACATGCTTCTAAGCACATTAACAGGAGTCGGCCAATGATATGCCGGAAGCTCCATTACGAATGGTGCAGGCTCTCCTGCAAACATCTTAGTCTTTTTCAAAATAATACCTGAAATAATTACCGCTGCTACACCGATAAAGTATGCAACCGGAGCTAACCACCATGCACCACCAAAAAGTGCTGATGCAATAAGTGCAATAATAGGCATTTTCGCGCCACACGGAATAAATGTGGTAGTCATAATGGTCATCTTACGATCCCTGTCATTCTCAATGGTTCTTGAAGCCATTATACCCGGAACACCGCAGCCTACACCGACAAGCATCGGGATGAAGGATTTTCCTGAAAGACCGAATCTTCGGAAAATTCTGTCCATAATGAAGGCAACTCGTGCCATATAACCGCAGGATTCAAGGAATCCAAGCAAAATAAATAATACTAACATCTGTGGTACAAAACCAAGCACGGCACCCACACCGGCTACAATTCCGTCAATCACAAGGCTTTTAAGCCAATCTACACAGTTAAGTGCATCAAGTCCCTTTTCGACCAGAACAGGTACACCCGGAACCCATACGCCATATTCGGTTGTGTCAGGCACGCCCTCCGCATCCTCACCAAGTGCGGCATCATAATATTCAGAAATATCAAAGCCTTCCTCCGCAAGCACGTCTCCATAAGTTCCATACGCTTCGTCAAATGCAGCAAAATCACTATCCTCAATTGCAGTCCTCATTTCATCTGCACCTGTAACATCTGCCTCTGCTGCCGAATCAACTCTGGCTGTTAATTCATCTGTCCAAAGATTCTCCTCTGCATACTCATTCATTGCCTCTTCATAGTCAGAGGTACCAATTCCGAATAAATGAAAACCATCTCCGAATAATCCGTCATTAGTCCAGTCCGTTACCCATGTACCGACTGTTGTAACTGAAATATAATATACTAAAAACATTACAACAGCAAAAATCGGTAACGCCGCAAAACGGTTTGTTATTACTCTGTCAATTTTATCAGATATCGTCATTTTTTTCTTGACATCTCTGGTATAGAATTTACTTAGAACAGAAGAAATATATGTATATCTCTCATTAGTGATAATACTTTCCGTATCATCATCAAATTCATCTTCAAGATTCTTAATTTCCGGCTCTACATCAGGAACCGTATTCAATTTCTCAAAAATTTTATCATCACGCTCAAGAAGCTTAATTGCAAAGAATCGCTTCTGCTCTTTTGGCACTTCACTTCCAAGCTTATTCATTACAGAACTGATTGCGCTCTCAACTGATTCATCAAATTCATGCTTAGGCGAAATTCCTTTTCCGCTTCTTGCAATCTCCGCCGCATTCTTAATCAGTTCATCAACGCCCCTGTTTTTCAGGGCCGAAATCTCAACCACCCGGCATCCCAGTGTCTCACTTAATTTAGAAGTATCAAGCTTATCACCATTCTTCTCAACAATATCCATCATATTGACTGCAATAATTACAGGAATTCCAAGCTCCATAATCTGTGTAGTCAAATATAAGTTTCTCTCGATATTGGTTCCGTCAACAATATTAATAATCGCATCCGGTTTCTCGGTAATAAGATAATTTCTCGCAACCACCTCTTCCAGGGTATACGGTGACAGTGAATATATACCCGGCAAATCGGTAATAATTACCTCTTTATCTCCTTTTAATTTACCTTCTTTTTTCTCAACCGTAACTCCAGGCCAGTTTCCGACAAACTGATTAGAACCGGTTAATGCATTGAATAACGTTGTTTTACCGCAGTTTGGATTACCTGCTAATGCTATTTTTACTGACATTTTTCTAACTCCTTAAAATTATATCATGTGTTAGTCTTGTCTAACTCATAGACAAAAAAAATTACTCCACTTCAATCATTGCTGCATCGGCTTTTCTTAATGATAATTCATAGCCCCTGACCGTGACCTCAACCGGGTCGCCAAGTGGTGCAACCTTTCTTATATAGACCTCAACACCTTTAGTAATCCCCATGTCCATTATTCTTCTTTTAACCGGACCATTCCCTGTAAGCTTAACCACCTTAACCGTCTCACCGGGCTTGGTTTCTCTTAAAGTCTTCATACTCCTATTCCTTTCATAATTAGACCATGATTCTGGAAGCCATATCCCTGCCAATTGCAATTCTTGAATCCTTCACATTAACAATAAGATTTCCGTTAAGTTCAGAGATTACTGTAACAACTCCACCGGCAACGAAACCAAGGCTCTCAAGGAACTTACGAGTCTCTTCCTTACCACTAATCTTCTTAATAATATTTGATTCTCCTGTTCTTGCTAATGATAATGGCATAATCAAACCTCCATTTCCCATAATCGGGCATGATATTATTTCTATTTTCAAGGTTAGTATACGCTAACCCTTGTTAGCTGTCAATAACTTTTTGGAAAATTTTTCTTTATTTTTTAAAATTTTTTCTTTCACTCTATTTTAGCTGCCGCATATCATACAATTAAGCGAATAAACATAAGGAAATTTATGAATTTAACCAGCAATTATGTCACTCTTTCTTTAGAAACCCATCTTTTTTTTGCCAGAATCATGAAGGAGCACTCACTGTTTCTTGAAGCAGGCTTTACCTGCAAGGATGAGGAATGGATTAAACGTGCCGGGCATTTCAGACAACAGTTTGAAGCTCTTCTTTCCGATGTTGTGGGAATAAGCAACGGCAGAATAAACTGCCCCATTATTGAATCATGTGAATTAGTCACGGAATTTACTCTTGATGCTGAGAAACAGACAGAATGTCTGAGCGGTATACCTGTTAACTCAGAAATAACCATGCAGGAGAAGCAGCTCCATTCTGAGGACTGCATGAATATAAGCCGTGAAATTGTACGAATGGTTCAGCAGCTTAACGAGCGTGCAATCTGTCTTTTAAACGGACTGATAATATTTAAGGAAAATATTCTTAAAGAGGTTAAGTGCGGAAAGCTCTTTACCTTCAACTATCCTCTGCTTATTGAACATATAATAAGGGAGGCAAAATTATACCGCTCCACAATCAGCGATTTGATGAGTAATCCCCAGCGTTCATATAAATCACTTTTGGGAACCGAAGAATTCTGGAATCAGATTATGATGGAGCATGCTCTTTTTATAAGGGGACTGCTTGACCCGTCCGAAGAAGAGCTTGTTATGACGGCACAGAATTTTGCAATGGATTACAGGAAACTTTTAAATACTGCACAGGAGCAGCACTGTCTCGCTTCATTTAACATGACTGAAAAGACATTGGAGGAAACTCTTAAATACCGTGATTTCAAAGCAGCCGGAACAAAAGGCATTCTCGGCTGTGAAATTGCTTCAATTATTATTCCTCTGCTTGCAGACCATGTGCTTCGTGAGGCCAATCATTATATAAGGATTTTAAAATGCTGTGAAAAGTAAATTAAAACGGCGGCACAAAATATATGATATGCCCCTGTCTGTTTAAGGGTAATCATATTATTTTCCGCCGCCGCAGTAATGTTTTCAGGCTCTGAGCAGTTCTGCAGCACCCCTGTCCTGATATTCAGGATGGATAAACATATATTCCTTTTCTGAATCCTTATTAGGAATAAACAATCCGATGACTATTTTTCCGAGAACTGCACATTTCATATTATTGTTTTCAATATTTTTTATAAAAAGTTCCCTGTATTTTTCAAGGTCAAGTTCTGAATCAAAATTATATTTTATTATCTCCATCATACTCATGCAGGATGCAAGATTTTGGCTCCCGGCATTAATTACCTCTACTCTTCTGATTCTTTTACCATGTGCGTCATAATCCCCCCTGATGTCAAAAAGCCTGTCGAGGAACCAGTAAGGAATCATTATACCCTCCTCCTGCATTCGGAGAGCCTCCTCCTTAGATACGAAACGGACCTGTTTTACCTCCTCCTTCTGGAGTTTAAGTTTTGAAATATCTACATCCATTTCAATTATGTAATAATCATCGAAGCCCTCGCTGAAATTCATTGTAAAACGCGGCCGTATTCCGGATAAATCAATTTTGAGCCCTAATTCCTCCAAAACTTCTCTCTCTGCTGCCTGGCTGCTGCTGTCCCCTGCAACCGCCGAGCCTCCGACAGTGATATCCCACATATTTGTCCAGCCTTTTTTGTAGGACTGCCGCTGCTGAATCAGCAGTTCCCCTTTACTGTTAAAAATACATACATGCACGGCAAGATGATAGTCACCGGACTGCATTTTGTCACCACGTCGGTGCAGACGCTCTGTCTTTACCCTGTCTTTATCATATATATCCCAAAACTCATCCGTTTTCTCTTTAATCATTATACTACAACCTCCGTTTATAATTTATTCCGTCACAAGCTCCCTCTAACTTTTCTGATATTCATCCAGAAAACTGTGAATCTGTCCGTCCTTTTTATATGAAATCACTGCGTCAAGACAAACATTTTCAACGCTTTTAAATATATTTGCCTCAACAAAAGGATTAATCTCCTTGAGATTCTTAATAAGGTTCTTAACCTCCATTCTTTTGGATGCACTGCTTCCGTCTTCTTCACAGGAGGTACAGTTCTCGGTAAAACGGCATGCACACTGAATAAATTCAAGCTTATTATAATCGCGCCACTCTTTAATTGCTTCCTCCCTGATTAAATACATGGGGCGTATCAGTTCCATTCCCTCAAAATTAGTGCTGTGAAGCTTCGGCATCATTGTCTGCACCTGTGCACCGTAAAGCATTCCCATCAGAATAGTCTCTATAACATCATCATAGTGATGACCAAGTGCTATTTTGTTGCAGCCAAGCTCCTTCGCCTTACTGTACAGATAACCCCTTCTCATCCTCGCACATAAATAGCATGGCGATTTCTCAATCGTATAAACTGCATCAAAAATATCGGATTCAAAAATCGTAACCGGAACTCCCAGAACCTTTGCATTATATTCTATCTGTCTGCGGTTGGCAGGATTATATCCCGGGTCCATAACAAGAAAAACCAGTTCAAAATGATATTTATTATGTCTCTTAAGCTCCTGAAAAAGTTTGGCAAGCAGCATTGAATCCTTACCACCGGAAATGCACACGCAAACCCTGTCATTTTCCTGCAAAAGCTCATACCTGTTAATCGCCTTGGCAAATGGAGTAAATAAATCCTTGTGAAATTTTTTTCTAATGCTCAATTCAATTTCTTCTGCCCTGCAAATATTTTCTTCCATATAATTCCTCCTGCTGCCTAAAATATAATCAGATTGATTTTATCATAATAAAATATAATTGTATATTTCTTAATTAAAAAAATACTTGTATTTATGGTGCCGGCAGTTTTAATATTATAGTAGATTTATTTTGGAGGTTATTAACATGATAATTGATACTCACGTTCATGTTGGTGGTGAAAAAGTCGGTTTTAAAATGACCGAAGAAATGATAGAGGAGATGATGTCCAAATATGGAATTGACCATATTATGGTATCTAATGGCGACGCGGTTGAGGTAGACCATGAACAGAAACCTATTCCGGAAGAATATCAGACCTCGCAGGAGGATTCCCTGAAACGTACCATTGATTTTGCCAAAAAGCACAGGGGCAGAATTTTCGTTGCAGCATGGGTTAAACCCTATGGTGAAGCTGTTACCGGTGAATTGGAGACATTAATAAGAGACAATCCTGATATTATAAAAGCAATCAAATTACATCCCTTCCATTCCAATACAAGTCCTGTTGACGCAAGGACAATACCTTATCTTGAGCTTGCCAAAAAATATGGGCTTGCAGTTGTATCACACACCGGCAGCAGTGAAACAGATGACCCCGTACATCTGTACGAGGCGGCACAAATGTTTCCGACAGTTCCGTTTATTATGGCACATATGGGACTTGGCACTGATAATTCAAAAGCACTTGATTTACTTGGTAAAGCAGATAACCTCTATGGTGATACTGCATGGGTTCCGATGAGTACCACAATAGAGGCTGTTAAAAGATATGGCAGCGGCAAAATGTTATTTGGCTCCGACGCTCCTATTGACGGAGTTGACACATATCTGTGCAATCCTTATGGCGAGCGTTCAATTTATCAGGATTATTTTCATGTTCTTCCTGATTTGATTGATGAAGAAGCCTATAAGGATTTGATGTACCGCAATGCCATTAAAATTCTTAAGTTTGATATATAAATTACTGAACCTTTTCAAAATCTGATGCAGGGTGCTTACAAAGCGGACATATGAAATCCTCAGGAAGTTCTTCTCCCTCATATTCATAACCGCATATACTGCATCTCCATTTTGTGGTTTCTGATTTTTCATCAGCCTTCTGCGGCTGTGGTTTAATATTACTGTGATAATAGCCATAGGTTGCAGAAGGTGTTTTGTCCGTAACCTCCATATCCGTTATTCTCGCAACGAACATTGAATGTGTTCCGACATCCACAATCTGTTCCACCTCTGCCAGAATATAAGCATTGCTTCCTCCGGTAATATAAGGAATTCCATTGTCTGCAACAGCATAATTCTCATATTCCTCAAATTTATCGACATCTCTTCCTGACTGAAATCCGAATCTTTTGAACAATTCAAAATCCGCAGCCTCACTTATTATTGAGACATTAAATCTGCCTGTTTTGGCAATCAGTTCATTGGTATAATTGGATTTATTAACTGCCACGACAATTCTTTCAGGGTCGGACGTTACCTGAATTGCGGTATTAACAATGCAACCGTTAAATTTATCATTATCCTTAACAGTTACAACAAATAATCCGTATGTTAAATTAAATAATGCTTTTGAATTCATAGCACACCTCCATTGATATAATATGTTTTTTTGAATTATTAATTCTTTTTTCTGAATAATTTCTCACGTTCTATCGCATTATGCGGACAGCTTTTAATACATTCACCGCATCTTATGCATTCAAAACTGTTAGGCTTCTCATATACCTTAATGTCCATTTTGCAGGTTTGCTGACAGATTCCGCATTCTGTACATTTGTCCTTATCCACCTTATATCTGTAAAAAGCAATTGGATTGAACAGGCTGTAAACCGCACCAAGCGGACATATGTATTTACAGAACGGTCTGTATACAATTAATGACAGAATGACAATAAGTATAAGTATTGCAAGCTTCACATAGAACAGCACTCCGGTAAAAGCCTGAAGCTGCTCATTCGTAATAAGCAGAGGAATTCCGCCCATTAAGGTTCCGCTCGGACAGATATATTTGCAGAACCACGGCTTACCCATTCCAAACATGTCCACCGCAAACATAGGCAGCAATATTACAAAAAGAATAAAAATCAGATATTTAAGCCACACCAGTACTTTATGTCCCGGCAGGTTCTTAAATTTCTTAAAAAACGGAATTTTGTACAGCAAATCCTGCACAAGTCCGAAGGGACACAAAAAACCACATACAAATCTTCCGAGCAGGGAGCCAAAAAACATAAGAAATGCCGCAATATAAAATGTAAACTTAAAATTCCCTTCGGCTAAAACCGCCTGTATCGAACCAATCGGACAGGAGCCTAATGCACCCGGGCAGGAATAACAGTTAAGTCCCGGAACACAGTATTTTTTCAAATTACCTTTATATATTTTGCCCTCAATAAAACCCATCAGATAACCATTGGTAAGAGCAGTAAAAAGTATCTGAATAATATGTCGCTTGTTCTTTTTGATTACAGATTCTTTTGTTTTCTTCATATTCTATCCGATTCCTATACATTCAAGGCAGATAAAAATTGCCTTCATTAAAGTAATTTCCTGTTCTCCCCTGTTCATTCCGATTATGAAAAAACAGACCGCCGCTGCCAGCAGAAGCATTCTCAAAACAGGCGTTATATATTTCTTAAAGTTTCTCATAAGCTTTTACTCCGTCTGGGCATAATCAGGATTTGCAAGGCAGAAATCCAGATACTGACTGTGAACGCCAAGTGCATAATCATGTCCGTAGCCGGCATATGCACCCGGAACCGAATGCATCACCTCACCCTTTCTGTTGAGATAAACGGTATTCGGATAGCCTGTTATGGTCTCACAATAACCATCACTCATACTATCATTATAGATAAGGCACGGATATGTAATTCCCATTTCCGCAATCAATGATTCTGCCACTGATTTGTAATAATCTCCCTCAGCATTTATTACAACACTGAAAATCTGAACACTCTTACCTGCGTAATTCTGCTTAAGGTCTTCCAATACAGGCATCTCCAGCTTGCAGTAACCGCACCATGTCGCCCAGAAAATAACAATGTTAACATCTGCTTTGGTGAAAATTTCCTGTGTATATGTTTTACCGTCAAGACTCTGAACACTAAATGTTTTAAGTGCTCCGTTATCCGCACTTATTGCAGGTGCCGCCGTTGTAGTCTCTGCTTCCGTTGTCCTGGTCGTTGACTGCTCTGCTGTCTGCTTTGTGGTTGCCTTTTCCGTTGCCGCAGTTTCTGTCGTTTTCGTAGTTGCAGGCTGTGTAGTCGCCGCTTCTGTCGTTTTCGTGGTTGCAGGCTGTGTCGTTGCCTTCTCCGTTACCTTCTCGGTTGTTTTCTCCGTTGTTTTCTCCGTTGTCGCTTTTTCTGTCGGCTTAACTGTCGCCTGCTCAGTAACCATCGGCTCCGTCTCAGTCTGTAGTGCTGACTCCTCCTGCGATTCAGAATCCGCCGTAGTGTCCTTAGAAACAGCTTCATCATCCTCTCCGGTTGTCATTCCTTCGCCGGATTCCTCTGCCTTATTCTCATCCGCCTTCGCAGCTTCCCTTGAGCTTTCCAGTTCTCTTTCAATTGATTCAAAATCAGGTACAACTGAAGCCAGATTCTCCTGCTGCGGGGCCACTCTGGTACACGCGCTTAATAATAAAGCTCCTGTCATTGCCGCAATAATAAGTTTTCTTCTAATCATTATATCTGCTCCTCTCTGAAATAATGGTTATTTATGGATAAATTATATAACATTTTATAAAATAAATCAATAATAGGATTCATTATTATTTTATTTTTATAATAAATTTCTTAAAAGCCACCGCGCTACTCCGTCCTCATTATTCCCTCCTATAATTCCCGTCGCAATTCTTTTAAGTTCATCCACCGCATTATCAACTGCATAGCATTCATCGGAACGCTCAAACATTGGTATGTCATTAACTGCGTCTCCGAAGGATACAACCCTGTCACAGTCCCACAGCTTTTTCAGTTTCTCTATTGCATTAGCCTTTGTCGCATTCACGGGCATGATTTCAAACCAGTATTCATCATTATAAATATCCTGCTGAAATGTACACCTGTATCTCTTATCACTGCGAAAAATATTATACAGAGGTTCAAGCTCCTCTTTATCCCCAATAAAGGTAAAATAAAAAACATTCCCCTGATACAGGCCGTCATCAGCACCTAACGGCTGCATTCTTCTGTCACCCTTACGACTGTTAAGGTAACGTGCAACTCCCTCATTGACCTTCGTATCAACATAAAGCACTTTCTCTATATTATCAATAAAGGTATAGACTAACGGGCTTACATTAAAATCTGACACGATATTTTGAACATATTCTATTTCTTCCCTGTTAAACCATTCTGACGCAATAATTTTTCCATTTGAGGAATCAAAAATAAATGCTCCGTTATATGCGATAACGGGAATCTCTGTTGTCAGCCCCTGCGTTACAACGCTCGCCGACACCAGTGAACGGGCAGTTGCATAAGTAAAAAGCATACCCTTTTTTACAAGGGAATTAATTGTATTAACAGTATAATTACTTAATCTGACATCTGAATTAAGTAATGTTCCGTCCAAATCCGATACATAAAGAGTTCTCATATAATTTTTCCGTTTCTTAAAATTTATTTCGACGAAACCCTTGGCACATCAATTTTACACTTTCGTTTTAAAAATGCAGTCTCCGCCTTACCGCATTTCTTATTCGTTTATGGGAAAGCATTGTAATAAAAGTAATATCCAGTATCACACACACTACAACAACAATCATTGACCACATAAGATGTATCTTATTACTGATATATCTGTCTATAAGAATTTCAAGTCCGAGGCATATCGTGCCTGTCATTGTAAATATCTCCAATGCCATTGTAAGAAATGTCACGGGAAGCTTCCTGATACATACAACGAAAATTTCAAGGATTGCCGTTATAAATAATGTTATATACAACGCAAGCTCCCAAAACCATCTGTCATCAGCAGTCAGAAACGTAATCAGAAAAAGATAAATCCCTACTGCCAATCCGTCAAGCAGGATTGCAATATAAGGAGGCAGCTTCCGGCAAATAAGCACAGGTATAAAAAGCACCCACAGCATAAAGCATGCTCCGATTACCGTAATTGCCCATGGAAATCCCTTTAAAACGAAAAGATTCAGCAGACCGCAGGTTATAGCCGTTGCAACAAGAACAACCGAAATAAGAACTCCAATATCCCTGCTGCTGACTTCCTCAACCCTTCCCTTTTCCTGAGGGAAAGAGTTATCCATATTCTTTAATTCAGTTACTCTCGGATTTATAACCGGCGTGTTGCACAGAGGGCACTGCTTAACGGAATTATCAAGCTCAACTCCGCAGTTAACACAATATGACATTTTATCTTCCCTCCCTGTTACTCTCTATTTTGACGTGAATACCGTCCTGAACCAGCTTCGTAAAAAAATAACGCTCCACATCCGCTTCAACAATACTGCTGGCAAAATTAATTGTCAATATATCCTCAAAGCTGATTATAGCACAATTCGTTCTCCTTGAAAAAGGCTGTCCCATATAAATATCAAACCGCTCAATATACGGTTTCATGTTCTCAGGCACCTTTAATGCACCCATATTGGTAAGTCCTGCCGAGGAATTTCTGTCCTGAACCCTGGTATAAAAGGTTTTAACTACAAAATCCTTAATAAATAACGGCACAACCCTTATAATCGGATTTCTCTGTGCAGAAGCATTGGTTGTTATGTCTCCGCGCAGGAATTTTTCATTAATATAGTATCTCATATGATTGTGAACATGTGCCACAATTTCATCAAAGCTGTATTCTCCAAGCCTTGGGTCAATTCCCGGATAAATCATTGAAATAAAATTACGCAGCGTCTTTGACGGAAAGAATCTTCTTAAATTAACCGGCATCGCTATTCTGACGGGCTTTAAACGGTATGCACCGTCAGCCTCCTGTTTACGAAGCAATGCATATAAGAGCACGGCATTAAGATATTCCGTTATTGTCGCCTTGTATTTAGCCGCCACAGTCTGAACCTGTTTAACCGACATAATTCCGTCAATTATATTAAGTGTATAGAACGGCTCTTTCGTGCCCCGAACCCTGTAGGTCTTATCCATCGGTCTCGGAGGACATACCTTTGAATTAGCGTATTTCATATATGCGTCCTCAAGTTCTCCGGGGTCGGGCTTCTCATTAATATCCATTACAAAATAACTGTTATCTATTTCCCTGCCAAGCAGCCTTAAATACTGTGCCGTCAGAGTCTGCAGCACACACATTCCGCCCGTTCCGTCACCAAGGCTGTGATGTGCCTCAAAGGAAATCCTGTTTTCATAATAATAGACCCTGACTAAATATCTGTTATTGGATTTAAAAGACATTGGCATACACGGATTCTTAATATCAAGCTGCACAAACGGTCCCGGTCTGTCATTGGGCTCTAAATACCTCCAGAAAAGTCCCTTTCGTATTGAGGACTTATAAGTCGGAAATCTCGGCAGTGTCATATCAAGAGCCTGCTGAAGAATATCCGGCTTAACAGCCTCCTTTAACAACACCGAAATTCTGTATACTGATGAAAAATCCCTGCGCTGCAGGGTCGGATACACCGTTGCTGATAAATCCAGCTTATACCAGATTGATTGGTTTTTCTTATCTTTTTTCATATTCGACCTGATTTCTAATTTTTTAAGAATTAAATAATACTATATTTTATCGCAACAAATCCCATATCGTCATCTCATTCGCCCTAACCTTTGAAATTCTCGATATTCGTGTAATGCATTCATTAAGACTTGCATATCTGAAAAGTATTCTGTTACAAATTCATAATTCTTTACATTATTAAACTTTAATGTTGACTTACAATAAATACTGGGCTTTAATTTAGGATTCTTCCGTGCTTCTCTCTCGTAATCTTTATACTTTTTCTCATTACAGATAATCAGCTTTTCGATTTCCGGAGCAGTTATTACGTTTTTTACATCTACTTTTTTCTCATACGCCTTACTCAACTTAAACCTCTCACCACGAGAATCCAATATACGATAAATTGTAATTTTCTCTGTAAAACCTTTTCTTAAATACCTTTCCTCGAATTCCTTACCGCCTCTGCATCTTAATAGTTCTTCCTCTATCAAATCTTTGCGTTCAAAAATCAATTTGTGATTATCAAGCAACAAATCCAATATTGCTCTTTCTGCGCCGCCTTCGCAAATACATGCTATATATTTTCCCATACTGCAGCCTCCTTATTATGCACTAGTCAGTACTTTTTTAAGTGACATGTATGCTTCATATGACGGTACAGTACCTCCAATATAATCGCTATCATATACCTCGCTTTTTTTGATATCATTTCTTTTCAAAGCATTCGACAAATTCTCTGCACTGATTCCTTCTTTATTTCTAACTATATAAATGCTGTCATTTCTATCGAATTCATCTAATAATTCTGAGTAATGTGTTGAAAAAATAATCGTTGCATTTTTCTTATTCACTTTTCTGTCAATGAAAAATCTAATTAATGTAGCTACAATTTCTCTGTTAAAATGATTCTCTATTTCATCAACAATAAGATATCCACCCTCAGCAAATGCAAATGCTGCACTCATAAATACCCCTAAACCTTTTATCGTTCCCGATGAAAGATAATTTTCCAGGATTCTCGGATTATTAATAACAATTTCTTCATTTCCATAAAATTTCAATCGGATATCAACTTTCTTTTCCTTTAAATTACACTCGAGATATTCTATACCAGGATCCAAAAAAGTTAAGAGTTCTTTAGGAAATCTGCCAAGAACATTCAAAATATTATGATCTGTCCATTCCAACATATCACGAATAAAAATACTTGTATTTTTTTTCTTATTCTCTGCAACAATAATACTGACATCATCCATTAAATATTGTTCATTTATATCCCTTTTTTCTTTTAAATCGGAGTCATCAAAATCAAACAGACTCTTCTTTGTTTTTATTTTACTAATTTCTTTCGACCACAATTTTTCGTCTCGAATAATCAACTTTTCGTTGCCATCCGAAGCATTTACTTCCTTTCCAATAAAAGACTCTAACTTATTTACATAAGTCCCATCAAAGAAAAATGATGTAATAATAACCTGCTGCTCACCATTGATATCATCCAAAATTGTTTTTGACTGAATATTGTTTATTGACTCATTATTCAACATCTTCATAACAAATGAGATTGCTTTTAGTATTGTTGTTTTTCCGGATGCATTTATACCAACAAACGAAATAGCTTTATTTACATATATATTTGTAAACAAATTGCACAGTCGTTCTTTATCAGCATCATCAACTCTTTGCTTTGCTACAAAATCAATATCTAAAACATCTTTAAAATGCGGCAACCCTTCTATTGTTAATTTTAAAATTTTCATGGCATTCTCCTATTTTATTTACGAATATCGTGTTTTTACCTTTACATTATATCCAATCTCTAATATATATTCAATATTTATTTACGCATGTTTCGTTTTTATTTTCCTTGATTTTATAATCTTCTACCTACCTGGTATGCTCTCCTCCACGCACAGCCGTCCCCAGCCGGTCCTTGTCGAGGGGACCGGTTCTCCTGCAAGCGGTATGGCACCTTTTATCAGATATGCCTTGACCTTTTCCCCGTACATAAATGCATCATTTCCCTTTATTATTCCCCATTCCATAAGTAATGCCGCACTCCCTGTCACAAAAGGCGCAGCCATTGAGGTCCCCGTCCGCTGAACGTAGCCTCCTCCGACTGCTGCCGACATTATGTTCACGCCCGGTGCCACAAGGTCCGGCTTAACCGTCTCGATTCTTCTGGTATTGCCCCTTCCCGAAAAAGCAGCATAGGCGTTGGTTCTCGCATTATATGCCCCCACGGAAATAACATTGTAGGCAGTTGACGGAATCGTAAGCGTAGTATCGGGTGAATTCACGGTAAAACCGGTATTACGGCTTATAAACGCGGATGACGGAAGCCATACGTCAAACTGACCGTTTTTAATCTGAAGCGGTTCAAGCTGTAGCTTCCAGATTCCGCTGTCAATATAATCTCCCCGCGGAATAAACTGAATGAAAATCTCCTGTGCAGTACTGTAGGGTGCCGGTTCTCCGTAGTAAACATATATTAACGTATTCTGATAAGCCAGTTCAGTAACCGTCCGTTCCTTGGATATAGGGCCGAGCCGCTGTCCGTCCGGTGCAATTATCCATAGAAAAAAAGTATCCGAATAATTTTTCCACAGTTGTACATCCAAGGACAGTTCATTTTCCCCTATTCCTAATTCCACAGTATTAACTTTGCCAGTAAGTTCACCTGCGTAATGGATGCCCATTGCCGCATCGTTGCCCGTGCCTACTGCAAACACATTTTTCCATACTCCGGAAACTGCATTAATATAGCTTTCCAATAAAGAATTTCCGTCATGAGCGCCATAATTATTTCCTATGCTCAGATTAATCGCAACCGGCTTTTCAAGGGCGGAGGCAGTTTTTACAACATAATCAATTCCCTCCATAAGTCTTGCAGTATTGTTAAATTCATCTTCACCAAGCCGTACCACAATTAATTCCGATTTATACGCAACTCCCCTGTATCTTCCGTCGGACGCCCTTCCGTTACCTGCCGCAATTCCTGCCACATGCGTTCCATGACCGCTTGCATCACTTATTGGAATTAACTCCCTTCGTAAAGAAGCATCAGATGTCATTAAAGCCTTATTAATTGTATCCCTTGAATATACAATTCCGCTCCTTTCATCATAAATTGACTGAATCCTTGTACTGCCATCCTCATTGCGAAAATCAGGATGCGTATAATCAATGCCACTGTCAATTATTCCTACCATAACACCTTCTCCCGACAGATTATAGGGATTGACCCATACGGGTGATATGCATGCGGCCGTAACGGAATAATCCAGCTCATACGAAAGTCTTTTGGGTTTCTCAATAAAAATAACTTCCGCAAGGGCTGCCAGCTCGTCTATACGGTTCTCATATATCCGAACCAGCGCATAGCCCTGCGAAAGTTCCTTAATACTGTTTATAATACCTTCTGCTGCCACAGCCAGATTACCTGAATATCTGATTATAAGCTCCCATTCGTTAAGCATGGAATCATATCCTGTATTCAGATTTGTGGTCCGTTTCCTCTCGCTGTCAGGCAGCATAAGTGCAAGATTTAATTCATTATCCCGTTTTTGATTCATATAAAGCCTTTTTATTTATATGTATTCAAAAAACGCCGTTCTTGATATTATTCTTTTTGAAATGGCATTACCGATATCTCCTTATCAAGCGCAACCGAATATATATAGCAGTCCGCAACAGATTTGCCAGTCACCTTTTCAATTGCCTTTGCATAGAGTTCAAGCTGTTTTGCGTATCGTGCCACAAGGATTTCCTCACCGTTATCGGAATCGGCTCTGTCAGTCTTATAATCCACAATATATACACTGCCATTCTTAATATAGAATGCGTCGATAATTCCCTGTACAAGAACTTTTTCCTCGGACGGAAAATCCTGATTAACCGCGTCGGCTCCGATTTCCATAATAAAAGGCTGTTCTCTGTACAACTGCTTATCCTGAAATGCTTTTTTCATGTCCTGCCCCAAACCGGTTGATACGAATTGAAGAAATTTATTGCAGTTAATGAGCTTTGCATATTCCTCAGGCATTCTTCCCTCTGCAACAAGGGCGTCAAGCTGGCTCTTAAGCCCTGTAAAGCTGTCCGCACAATTATAATCCAGCAGTTCAAAAAACTTATGATATGCATTACCTCTTGATATTCCTGTAACTTTCTCATCAGCCTCAATAAACCTTGGAACAGCTTTCTTACTTTCAGGCAGCTCTATTCTTGCCTCAAGATTATCACTTTCCTCCATTGCCTTATGTTTAAGGTCTGAAACGGAATATTTGGATTTGACTGACAGAATGTTGCTGTACGGATATTTATATTCCAGTTTTTCCTTCACAAGACGATATATATCAGCATCTGCTTCATATTCGTCCATTTGTCCGGATATATCCATTGCATCGGATAATACTGCAATCTCATGAGCGGCTATGATATCATACAGCTCATCCATACTGATTTCCCTTACCCTGAATCTGTTGTTATTCAATGCAACTGGGGCAACCAAATCAAGATAATTGGTATTCTCTGTCAGATAGCCGCTCTCGATTCTGCCGCTTTCCTTTGCAAGCTGCCATTTATCCAATGACTTTTCCATTCCCGTAACGCCAATCATGATAAGCTTGTTAACTGCTCTTGTCATTGCAACATACAGAACTCTTAACTCCTCACCTATCCCGTCGGATTTAATTTTGCGGGAAATCAGGTTCTTATATACGACATTTTCCCTGATTCTCCTGTTCAAATCAACATAATCCATTGCAATACCGTAATCGCTGTCATATATAACCGGGTCATTTGCATCCCTAAGATTATAATTCTTGGCAAAATCACCAATTATAACCACAGGAAATTCAAGTCCCTTACTTTTATGGATACTCATTATTCTTACGGCATCATCAGCGCTCTGTGAGGTATTATCGGTACCGTAGTCCACATCATATTTCTGCAGCTTATCAATATATCTGAGGAAGTTAAATACTCCGAAATAACTTGTATTTTCAAATTCTTTAGCTTTGACAATGAGCATGTCGAGATTGGCTTTTCTGCTCTCTCCATTCATCATTGCACCCGTGTAATCATAATATCCGGTATTATAGATTATCTCAGATACAAGCTCCCTGATTGTAAGAAGCTCTGCCTTATCCCGATAATTCTTAATCAGCTCAAGAAATTTACGGCATTTACTTCCAAGCTCATTATCTTTATCCGCATATTCCCTCAGACAGTCATATAATTCCGTTCTGCGTTTTCTGCCCTTGACTGTGGCAAGCTCCTCTGCAGTAAAATAAGCCCAGTAGGACCTCATAAGTCCTGCAAGCGGAATCTCCTGTCTCGGATTGTCTATTACCCTGAGAAAATCCAACACCTTAACGACCTCATTAGCGGTAAAATAACCCGTTGATGAAGCATACAATGCAGGGATTCCGTGATTGGCAAGAATTGATGCATATACAGGACCGGCGGTTTTGTCACTTCTTAACAGAATAACACAATCGCTGTATTTAAGCTCAGGATTTTCCTTGCGAAGCCTTATTATTCTGTCGGCAGCAATATGCGCCGAAGCCTCTCTTTTGTCCCAATTATTATTGTTCAGCATATCTCTGTCCATAAGAATAAGCTCAGATATATCATCAAAGCTGTCTTCAAAATCCCTGCCGGCATTAAGCCTTACCTCGTCCGTATAATCTATTCCGCCGATTGTTTTCTTCATGACTGCATGAAATACATCATTAATTCCTTCAAGCACATTGGCGCGGCTTCTGAAATTCTTATGAAGCTCTATTTTGCAGTATTTATCAGATTGTGCGGTATCATATTCAGGATATCGGGCGTATTTATCCATGAACAACTCCGGCTTTGCCATACGGAACTTATATATGCTCTGTTTGACGTCGCCTACCATAAATATATTGGGCGTTCCGAACCGCTCCTTAGATACTGCATTGAGTATGTATTCCTGAACAGGATTACTGTCCTGATATTCATCAATATATATTTCATTAAAGCTCTCCGCCAGCTCATCGGCAATTTCGGTATAGGTATTATGTCCGTTATCCCTGTTAATAAGTATATCAAGTGCATAATGTTCAATATCGGAGAAATCCACTATATTCTGTTCCTTCTTATATGCCCCGAATCTTATCGTAAATTCCGTAACAAGTTCAAGATATATATCCGCATAGGGCTTACAGCTAAGAAGCTGTTCAAGCTGCTTGTCTGTATCAAGACAATATTCCGCCAAAAGTTTTTCTTTGCGTTTTTTATTTCTTGAACGCATTGTCTGAACTTTTTTGCGTAATTCCTCATCTGCCTTTGAACGTTTCAGATTCTCATCAGCCGTATTAAGTATTTCTGCAATCTGTTCAAAAGTATCCGCCTTATCGCAATGCCGCCATTTATCCCTGTCAGCTTCAATTGCCGGTATATATTCAGCCGGACCGCCCATATCCCTGCAATATTCAAGCATTATCTCACAGTCATCAGCACATTCCCTGCAAAGCTGTCTGACATATTCAAGTGTATAGCCTACTATCGGAAGTTTCTCATATGCTTTAACCGAATCCGTCATAAATACCTTCCTGCAGTCTGCAAGCCATTCCAACGGCCATGGATTACTCTGTGAGAATCTGTACAGTCCGAGAATATATTCCGATATTCTGTCAATTGATTTACCGGGTGCAAAGGCTTCCACAAAATCAAGGAATTCCCTGCTGCCCTCATTAAATTTTTCCTCCAAAAGCTCCTGAATGACATCCTCTCTTATAAGGCTTAACTCACCTTCATCAGCAACCCTGAAATCCGGCTCCAATGAAATTGTATTATAATAATTTCTGATTATATATGTACAAAAGCTGTCTATCGTCGTTATCCTTGCATTATCAAGCAAAGAAATCTGTCTGAGAAGATGACGGTTGCCCGGATTCTTCTTTAGTTCGTTTTCAAAGGCATTGCTTAATCTGGTCTTCATCTCCTCCGCCGCAGCCCTTGTAAAGGTCACGACAACAATTGTATCAATATCTGTCGGTGCTTTCTCATCCAGCACTCTTCTGATTATTCGTTCAATCAGCACCGCTGTTTTACCTGAACCGGCGGCGGCACTTACCAGAAGATTACAGCCTTTTGCATCAATCGCATTCTGCTGTTTAGTTGTCCATGCCATAATCTATTCCTCCTGCTCCTTATAGCCAAGCCTGCTCCATTTATCAGGTTCATCCTTGATGCTTGTCTTCTCCCTGTATTCCTGTCTTTTTGGATTGAAATTGCATACACTGCAATACGGACAATACTCACAGGACTCCCTGTAAGGATTAGTCTCTACTGTTCCTTTACGGATTTCTTTTTCCATTTGGGACATTTTGTCAACTGCATAGCGTGACAGGCATTTCAACTGTTCATCCGTAAGAAGATGTCCGTCCAAGGTAAGCATTCCGTCCTTATTTCTCTTTGCAGGAACTACAAGTGACTTGCCCTTTTCCCAGTCATCAAGGTATTGGATACTCTCGTACCCCACCATTCCCGTAGGCTTCATTGCATTAAGAAGTGCTTCGTCAGGCTTCTCTTTGTCGGTTTTACTGATAATAGGATTGTCAATACGGTTATATAAAGCACCTGCAGCATAAACGGTCTTATCGGGATTCTGCTCCTGAAGTTTTTTGACTGTGCTGTGCAGGTACACCATTAACTGCAGTTTCAGACCATTATATATATCATCCAAATCAAGGTCATTTGCTCCTGATTTATAATCAATTATTTTGACATGAACTGAATCGTCATCCTCATATGTATCAATTCGGTCTATTTTTCCTGTGATTGCAGTACCCATAAAATGCTCATAAAAAATATTTTCAAATTCTGCCGGCTTAAAGCTTCCTGCTGACAACTGCCTTCCAAGTGCCCATACCGTATGCTCCAGAAGACTTATTATTCTCTGCTTCATATATTGATTTCTGCCGCTTTCGGTAAAATACGAGGCATTATAATCCGCAGTTACGTCCATAACCGCACTAACCACAAGCTCCCTTCGTTCTTCATCCGTCACATCAGAGAAATCCTTATTGCGTTTCTTCAGTTCTACTGATATTTTCTCTATTGCATTATGAAATATGCTTCCCAAATCAGCCGAATTGATTTCATGGAGCTTACGTTCTTCAAGCTCCAGTCCGTAATCCGCAAAATGCATAAAAGCACAGTTTGCATAGCGTTCAAGTCTGGATATACTGCTCTTCTCTATTGCGCTGTACAGAATTCGAGCAGTTTCCTCTGACAGCAGGGACTTGGTATTCTCCCTGATATAGATATCGGTGATTTCGTGTATTCTTTCCGAATAGGGTTCGTTTTCAAGAAAATACAGCAGCATCTCCTTAATTCCCGGCTTAACATCATCCCTGTTAATAAATGCCGCAGATGCAATATGGAGCGTATTATCCGGATTGGTTATTTTGTCCACTTCCTTAATCTGTTCATTATTCTGCACAGCTAATTTCGGATACATTTTCTGAAGCATGCTTATAATTCTCGAAGGCTTGCATTCCTTGCCCTCGGAATCATAATTATGACACATCACCTGTAACATGCTCTCAGGCTCCGTCATATTAAGATAGAGATAAAAATTCTGGATAAAAACCTTTTCCCTTGGTGACGGTGACAGCTCAATATTATTATCATGAAGTATTTTTCTCTCATTCTCGGAAAGCATTCCTTTATTAGAGGAAAGCTTAGGAAGAATGCCCTCATTAACTCCGAGAACAAACAGCACCTTAATATGTTCAAGTCTTGTTCTCTCAATATCACCCACCGTTACGCAGTCAACGGACGGCGGAATTACACCCACCTTTATTTCCTCAAAGCCTGCGTCAAGAATGCTGATAAATTCCGCTACCGTTACCTTCTCATCACCGAGTAATGAGTCAAGCTGCTCCAAAAGACCGATTATCTTTCCGTAAGTCTGTCTGTACTCCGCAGCCTTGGACATATTGTCTGCCCTATAAACAACAGCCTCCGTTTCACACGCCATGGCTTCAAGAATGTTATAGGCATCCGCGGCTTCCATAAGCTCATATATCGCCCTTACAATCACTCCTACGGTTATGTCCTTACCTGCAAGCTGCTCCTCAAACGGCAGTATTATATTGATAAAATCCTCTCTGGTCTTATTAATATCCTGTAAATCATTTTTCTTACCTGAGGACTTACGGATAAAATTCTCATGCCATTTACTTCTGCCCCGGATTCCGAGTGCCAGCACATAGTTTTCAAGAATATCAACTGATTCCCTGTCAATACGGCACAATTTGTTTTTAAGGAAACGGAATACGCTCTCATAAGAAAAATTGTCCTTAATAATTCCGAGTGCCGCTCTTATATATTCAACAACCGGGTTACCGATAAGGCTTCGCTTGTTGTCCATGAAAAAAGGTATTTGACTCTCAGTAAATATTCTCTGTATATAATCCGAATAATCCCCGATATTCCCTGCAACAACCGCAATCTCCCTGAAGCGTACATTGCGGCATCTGACACAGTCAAGAATCCTTGCGGCGGTAAGCTGAACCTCATCCCTTGGCGTATTCGGCATCGCAATCGCAATGTCCTTAACCTCCCCGTCATAATGCTTACCCGAATATCTGAAAAGCTCTTTTTCAAGGAAGTCAAGCTCTTCTGATTTCGCAAATCTGTACTTATCCTTATCTGTAGGTATTCTGTTATATGTAACATGATGTCCAAGTCTGTCAGCGATTCTTCCCATAATCTGCATCATATTTTTACTCATATGAAACAAATCAGAATCACCGTTAATCACGTTATAATCCTCGTTATCAGGAATTGTAACAGTATTAATAACATGGTCCGCCATAGTTAAAATGCATTCAAACACTCTGTACTGAACCGGCGTAAAGCCCGTAAAACCGTCAAATGCAACAACCGCATTATTGAAAAATGACGATTTGGAAATTACTCTTAATAATTCTTCGGGTCTGTCCTCCACCGTCACATATTTGTCCCGTATATACTCCTCAAATGCCTCATAAATAACGAGAATGTCACTAAGCTTCTGTTTGAGACGGTCAGTTGATTTGACTTCATCGATAATTCGTCTAAGCTCCTCTGTTCCGATTCCATACTGCTTCAATTCTGAAATCATTGATTTGATTTCGCTCACAAATCCCTGAGTTCTGTCTGCCTTAACAATTCTAAGACATCCCGCAACCTTATTAAGCACCTTACGCACAATAAGATTCTTACCCGTATCGTCAATTATCTCCAAAAGTTCAATGCCAAGCTCATCAAAAATCCTGTATGCCAGTCTTCCGAAGGTCACGACATCTATGTTGAATACACCGCCGTTATCATGCATTCTTACGATATCCTTCTGTGCCTGCAGGGAGGACTGTTCAGGAACGATTAATATGTATTTTCTGTTGCTGTCTGTTGATTCCATTGACTCTTTAATAAGTCTGTTATAGAGCTTATAGGTCTTGCCATGCCCTGAGGCACTCATAAAAAATTCTAACGACATAACTTCTCCCATATAAAAAAAGTAATATTTTCCCGAGTTGATTAATATTTTATAATAATCAGATTCGGGAGTAAAAACAATGAGTTCAAAAACAAAGATTGTAGTTCTTAAGCTAAAAGAAATGATTTACACAATTGTATTTGTAGTATTGGGAATCATTCTGATTCTGTTAATTATACTATTAATAACAAGAAACGCCAATAAATCCGTTCCGGAAGCCGTAAAATCCACCTTCGCTCCGGGAGTATATACTTCATCAATTGTACTTGCAACAAATCCGGTGGATATAGAAGTTGTAGTTGATGCAGAACAAATTAAATCAATTCAGTTAATCAATACTTCTGAATCCATTGAAACAATGTACCCATTAATAACTGCTTCGCTTAACTCCATATCGGAGCAGGTTATTAAAAACAATTCAACAGAAAACATTACATACAATCAGGAATTCAAATATACCTCGCTTGTATTAATCGAGGCAATTCAGGCGGCCCTCGACAAAGCCTATAATGAATAGCCCCTGCATCCCGTGAATTAAATTTAAGCCGATTACCTGCCACCATGTAATCGGCTTAATTAACGTATTAACATTTCATTCATTATAGCATTTTATTGAATTTTGTGAAACTATATTTTATATTAGAAGAAAATATATAAATTGAATATGTCATTGCGGCAAATACCATAATTAACACGCTTAATACTGCAATCAATAATACTTTCCATGGAAAATACAGATTCTGATACAGGCCGGCGTCATAGTATTCTATCATTACCGGTCCCATAATACAGGCAATCAGCGATGAAACAGGTATTCCGTAAAGCAAAGCCTTTATTCCGTAAGTTAAGCATTCCAGACTTATCATTTTATTAAAATCCTTTACGGACATTCCTAATGATTTCAGTACAGCATACTCTCTTCTTCGCATTCGTATATTGCCGTAAATAATATTAAACATATTTACCGCAGACAGAAGGAAAATAAGTACCGAAAAACCGTAAGCAAATACTTTTATAACAGCTATCCGGTTATCACCCATTTCGCCCGATAATTCCTCATCAGAAATAATTCCGGTCATTCCCAGCTCATCACGAATACGCTCTAACTCAGCCGTACTTTCCGCATGTGTATCTGATTGGAAAAGATATTGGATATATTCTCCCGTAATAAGCCCCTGCCAAAGAACCTTCTCCATAAAGCTGTACGGATACAGAAGTTCAACTCCGTCATAATATAACCTATCAGACTCGCCCGTACACCATGGAATGGACTCAGCATCTAATACCGCCCCATATTTAACGGTAAATTTCTCAGCCCCTGCCTCAGCAAGCGGTATTTTTATATCCTCCATATCCTCAGCTTCGGTCCTATACCAGCATATTTCCTGACCGTTTTCATCAACATATATATCATTATAGCTGCAGCCTTCTTTCTCCGGTACGCGGAGTATCTGCAGATTACCTGAATCGGAAGCAAGCAAATTTACTCTGTAGGTATCCGGATTCATGTCAGCAAAACCGTCAACTGCAACTGCCAATGGTTCATCAGACTTCATATATTTCTCCGGTGACAGATTATTTTCCTCTAACATCTGCTTATAACTTTCGTCATCTATAAATATAATTTTTACATCTTTAAGTTCTCCGTTAATAAAAGCTTTTTCCCTTGAAAATCTGAAATAAGAACCGTCACTTATGCCCTCTGCCGTTAACATCTTATCCAGTACCTCATCAGGGTTCTTGTCCTCATATTCTTCCCAATGGCCAAACCACCTGATTTCATAATCATAAGGATTATAATATGTATTATTATATACACTCTGAATAAGATATCCTGAACATGTACATACCGTAACAATAACTACCAGACTCATACACAGTCCGGCAACAATGTTTTTTGACCTCTTATGGTTACTTTTATAATGCCTGTCTGCAAGCATGCCTGCAATGCCAAAATTCTTAGACATGAATCGGGATGTTTTTATTTTCCTGCCGTCATTCTGACTGTATCCGCTGTCCCTTACGGCATTTATGACTGATATTTTTAAGGCTTTTTTTGAAGCTGCCAGTGAAGATATGATAACAACCAGAAAGGCAATAACACAGGAAGTAATTATTCCCAAAGGTTCAATATACAGCACTAACGGAAGCGATGCGGCAAAATTTATAAACCAATGTCCGATAAGCTTAAGCAGAACTGCCATTATGCCCATACCAAGCAGTATTCCTACCGGTATACCGATTGCACTTATCATCAATGCCTCGGTCAGTACCATTTTTCTAAGCTGTTTGCCGGTTGCCCCGACAGAGGCAATCAGTCCAAGCTGTTTCGTCCGCTCCCCTATTGACAGATAAAAAGAATTATAAATCATAAATCCCGACACTATTATAACAGTTAACATAATAACTGCTGTCGGTATGAAAATCTCCTCAAAATCTGCAATAAAGCTTATGTCAAATTCATAGAAGCTTCCGCTGAAAAATTCAAACGGCTCCGGCTCATAATCAATAACATACCTGTTATAATTAATAAACTCGTAGTAACGATAGCTTGATACAAATATCATCACTCCGCAAATCATTGCAGCAGATAATATTATTCCGAGAATTGTTGTTATTGTCCGGGTTCTGCTTTTCTTTATGTATTCCATGCTTATTTTGTTGAAAATACTCATTTACGAATCACCTCATCACGAATTATTTTTCCGTCTTCAAGGGTAATTATTCTGTCTGCCTGAAGTGCAATATTTTCATTATGAGTAATAATTATCAATGTCTGATTGTATTTCTCATTGGACATCTTAAGAAGTTCAACTATCTCCTGACTGTTAACGCTGTCGAGACTGCCCGTCGGTTCATCTGCAAGCACAATTGCCGGCGC
Organism: Butyrivibrio sp.; assembly: GCA_045124255.1. Lineage (GTDB taxonomy): Bacteria > Bacillota > Clostridia > Lachnospirales > Lachnospiraceae > Eshraghiella. Next base: position 64,044 of record JBGVLM010000007.1, read on the forward strand.
ATTCATTAATGCCCTTCCTATTGAAACTCTCTGCTGCTGACCACCCGAAAGTCTGTCGGGAAGATAATTTTCACGTCCGTTTAATTTAAGAATTGTAATAAGTTCATTCAAACGCTCATCATTAACCTTTTGTCCGTCCATAAGAACAGGAAGTGTTATATTCTCAACCACATTCAGAACCGGCACAAGATTGTAAAACTGATAAATCAGTCCGACCTGTCTGCGGCGGAATATGGCAAGCTGCTCCTCATTCTGTGCAAATACATCACTTCCATTCATAAATACCTTTCCGTCCGTAGGCTTATCAACTCCTCCGAGGATATGCATAAGTGTTGATTTGCCGGAGCCTGACGGACCGACAATAGCCACAAATTCGCCTTTTTTAACCGAAAACGACACATTATCCAATGCTTTTACTGTATTTTCTCCCTTTCCATAAGTTTTACAGAGATTTTCAACTCTTAGTATTTCCATTAATACATCCTCCTGAAAGTATTTTATCGATTATCTTAATTATATCTGATGCAGATGACATTACAGTGACTCAAAAATAACAAAAATGTCACTTGAGGCTTTCGATATAATCCTCAAAACGATATAAATAACAAAGGAACCGCTGTTAAACGGTTCCTTTATAGAATCTGACAGTAAATTTTGCACCGCAAGGCATTACATTCTCTGCCTTAACCGTACCGTTCTGCTTAACAATTATCATTCGTGCAAGATTAAGCCCGACACCAAAGCCTTTCTCATCTGAATTTTTCCCTTTGTAGAAGCGTTTGAAAATATGCGGCAAATCCTCTTTGTCAATTCCGCAGCCGTTGTCCTGTATGACAATTTCCGTATAAAGGGCATTTTCCGCAGCATTTATTTCAATTGTTCCTCCGTCAGGAGTATGCTCCATACAATTCTTCACAATATTACCGAGTGCTTCACAGGTCCATGAAACATCTCCTTTAAAATTCCCGTCCGTATTAATAACAAGCTTCTGACCGCGAAGCTCAACAGGAACCAGTAAGGGCTGACATGTGATGTCAATAAGCCTGTCAAGGCTTGTATTCTCCTCATTAAAATCAATTGTTCCTGCATCGAGCTTTGATATTTTGAGCAAAGCATTAATAAGCCATTCTATCCTTGACAGCAGCTCATACAGCTCTCCTGACAGCTTATTTTTCCGCTCCTCTGAAATATCCGGCTCGGACATAAGAGATACCAGAAGATTGATTGAAGTAAGAGGTGTCCTTATCTGGTGGGAAATATCTGCTATAGAATCCGCAAGATATCTTTTGTCCTCCAATAAAATCTGCTGCTGTTCCCTTAATCTTACCGTCATTTTGTAAATTTCACTTTTAAGAATTCCTAAATCACCCTCACAGTACTCCTCAATAGATATGCTGTCATCACCATGAAGTATTCTGTTAATATCCGAAGCCAGTTTTGAAATTCGTGCGTATCTGTTATATGTACTGATAAGATAAATCAATATAAAAATAATGCAGACAATAAATGCTTCAAGCCCATACAGCGGATTTAGCATATATGCCCCCGCCACTGCTGCAACAGATACAATAGTGTATATTATAAGAGTTCTTGTGACCTCCGGATTGCGTAATAATTTCATAGCCTCTCTCCTAATATCTGACACATTCTGATTCTTTAATCCAGCTTATATCCCAGTCCGCGAACCGTCTTAATAATCACCGGATTCTGCGGGTCATCCTCTATTTTCTCCCTTAAGCGCTTGATATACACGGTTAATGTATTATCATTGACAAATTCCCCTGCAATGTCCCATATAGCTTTCAGAAGCTTAACTCTTGAAAGAACAATACCCCTGTTATTTATAAAAACAAGCATCAGTCTGTATTCCAATGCTGATAAATACAAATCCTTACCGTTCTTAACCGCCGTTCCCTTTACGGTGTCCACAAACACATCGCCTAACTTAATTACCGTTCCTGTACCACCTGTAAGCCTTAGAATATTCTTAATTCTTGATACAAGCTCTTTTGGGCGGAAGGGCTTGGAAATATAGTCATCGGCCCCCATTTGAAATCCTATTACCGTACTGTATTCATCTCCTGATGCTGTCAGAAATATCACCGGAATGCCATACTCTTTTTTAACGGCAGAGCATACTGCAAAACCGTTTCCGTCTGATAATGAAATATCAAGCAGCACCAAATCAAAGCTTTCTGCTTCCAACGCCATTAATGCCTCACTCTGTCCGGAAGCACTTTGTATGCTAAAACCCTCATTTGTAAGAAAATCCGTAAGATTAACAACGATGCTTCTGTCATCTTCAACTAATAAAATCCTTGTCATATGTTCACGCCCCTTTTTTCTCGAATTATATCAGATAATTATTTTTTTATCAATAAATACGGGCAGCAGGGATTTCATATCCTGCTGCCCATGTCTGTTATCTTGTAGGGTCAAGCACTGTTACTGTATCATCCAGCATTGTTTCTACATCATCCCCAAGCTTATCAATCACACCTTCATGTGTTGTTGACTGTGTTTCCCTGTCATTAACATTATTGTGCTGCGTTGTGGTGTTGTGTTCTGTTGTAGTATTGTGCTGTGTTGTGGTATTGTGCTGTGTCGTGGTATTGTTTCTGTTCTCTGTACCAGAGTTTTCTGTAGTACTCCCATTTCTGTCATTCCTTGTACAGCCGCCGAAACCAAGCGTGCATAAAGCAAGGGTAAGACATAACAGTACATATTTCATCTTTTTCATTTTTCCTTCTCCTTACACATAAAAAAATAGGGTACAGAATTCCACATTAAAATGAATATTCTGTATCCCTATTATCTGCATTTCATTGAAAAATTATTAGCCGATTACTTCCTTCATTGTATACAGCCCTGCGCCCTGTCCTTTAAGGTATTTCGCGGCTTCAACTGCTCCTTTGGCAAAAACTGCTTTGGAATATGCTGTATGTTTTACCTCAATAACCTCGTCCTCGCCGGCAAAAATAATTTCATGCTCGCCGACAATTGTACCGCCGCGGACTGCGCTGATTCCGATTTCCTTCTGCGGTCTTCTGATTCTGTCCTGTGAACGGTCAAATTTATATTCATATTTCTCAGGAAGACTCTCGTTAATCACATCAGCAAGCGCAAGTGCGGTTCCGCTTGGTGCATCAACTTTAAGATGATGATGCTTCTCAACAATTTCAATGTCAAAACCGGCCTCTGACAAAAGAGGAGATATCATTTTTAATACTTTAAATAAAGTATTAATTCCCAGCGACATATTTGCAGAGCGGAGAATTGCAACCTTCTTGGAAGCCTCATCAACCTTATTAAGCTGCTCCTCACTTAATCCCGTTGTACATAATACAAGCGGAATCTGCTTATCTACCGCATAATCCAATAATCCGTCAACTGCCTTTGCTGAAGCAAAATCAATAATTACATCTGCCGCAACATCACATTTCTCAATTGAAGGGAATACCGGATATGTATTTGTAATTCCGTCAAACGGGTCAATTCCTGCAACAATGCAGGCATTCTCATCTGCCGCAGCAATGTTGGTGATTACCTGTCCCATCTTGCCGTTGCAGCCATGCATAATAATATTAACCATAGTTTTCAACCTGACTTTCTATTCTATAATACACCGTAGTTTGTAAGAGCGTTCTTTAATGTCTCAAGGTTCTTAGGTTCCATTGGTGATAAAGGCATTCTTACCGGTCCTACCTCCATACCCATAAGGTTTAAGGCCTCTTTAACAGGAATCGGGTTAACCTCGCAGAATAATGCATTGATAAGGTCAATTGCCTCAAGCTGTTTTCTGCATGAATCCTGTACATTGCCGTTAACATAGTCCATAACGATTTCATGTGTCTGTCTTGGTGCCACATTGGAAAGAACTGAAATAACACCCTTTCCGCCCAATGACATAATCGGAACAATCTGGTCATCATTGCCTGAATAAAGGTCAATCTCTCCGTTGGTAAGTGCCATAAGTGAAGCAACCTGTGAAATATTTCCTGACGCTTCCTTAATACCTACGATATTATCAACCTCTTTGAATAATTTCGCAGCAGTTGCAGGAAGGATATTGCAGCCCGTTCTGCTTGGTACATTATACATAATAATCGGAAGCTTAACAGCATTGGCAATTCTGGTATAGTGGTCGATTAAGCCCTTCTGTGTTGCCTTATTGTAATATGGTGTAACCACTAAAAGTCCGTCAGCTCCTGCTTCCTCTGCCTCTACCGAAAGCTTAACCGCCGTCTGTGTGCAGTTTGAACCTGTTCCTGCAATAACAGGAACTCTTTTATTAACATGTTTTACGCAGAAACGGATAACCTCTGAATGCTCCTCCTCTGAAAGAGTTGCAGATTCTCCTGTTGTTCCGCAGATAATAATACTGTCCGTTCCGTTGTTAATCTGAAAATCGATTAATTCAGCGAGCTTTTCGTAATTAACGCTCTCGTCCTGATTCATAGGTGTTATGATTGCAACACCTGCACCTGTAAAAATTGCCATAATAAAGCCTCCTATATGATATTTATAAAATAGTTAAAAACAAGAAAGAATGCCGCTTGCGACATTCTCCGCCTGCGGCGGGTTGCGTAAGTAACATCTTCTGCTCCGCCGCAGTGCGCTCCTCACGGAGTGTTTTTTATTCTATAGGATAATTTCAACGAAATTTCCTATGGAATAAAAAAAGAGCCAACGTGATGTCAGCTCTTAAAGTAATACTCTTATTAGAAAAAATATACTTTAAGTAGCTCCCCATCGAAAAAAGATGACAGTCATATGACTATTAATCATATGCCCAGCCCGAACAATCACAGTAATTGAACGACTTCGGCGCTACACCCTTTCAACCATGCTCATCTATGACTGCCATATCACACGGTATACTATTGAACAGCGCAACCTCTACTCTAAAATTTTAACTTTATTAAGTGTATCACTACTATATATAATTGTCAACATTGATAAAATTTATTCATAAAATTTTATTCATCAAAAAATTCGATTTTGCTTACTGAAACCTCATAAGCTACTCTCTTCTCACATTCATCCTCACTGATTTTTTTGGTATATTCCCTGCTCTGGATTCTGCCGTATACCTGAATATGGCCGCCAACCTCAAAGCCTGCCGCATATCTCGCATTCCTGCCCCATGCAATACACGGAATATAATCTGATTTGCCGTAAGGACGGTTTACTGCGATTAATAAATCTGCAATTTCCCTTCCCAAAGGTGTTTTTCTGTAAATCGGAGGCTTGCAGATATATCCGTCAAGGAAAATCTGATTAGTGCTGATTTCTTCATCATATACATCAAGAAACTCCAGTTCTCTTACAAAAATCGCAAGAACAAGTCTGTTTCTTGTCTCTTCGTGACTATTATGAGAGCGGAACTGTCCTGTTGCTTCAACCATCATTCCTCTCAAATCCTCAGTTACATCCACCAGTCTTTCTGATACAAGCAATGGAATAATATCAACGCTGTTGCTAAGACGGCTGACTGAAATTTTAACTGTGTAGAAGCCCTCACCATAAACCTCGTGGCTGAATTCAAATTCCGATACCACTTCTCCTATAATAGTAACTCTGTTGTTTTCAATGACTTTGTCAATCATTCTTCTGTTTCTCCCTTCTTCATAAACAGTATATTTCTTTAATCAATATAATTTATGCGGTTCATACTACTTTTAGAACAAAAAATATTGTAAAAAAAATAAAATATGATAAAATATTATGGTTGTATATTAAGCAAACTATTCATTTAATTTGAATTTTGGAGGATTTAACATGAATAAATCTCGTGACGATATCAGAAATATCGCAATTATTGCCCATGTTGACCATGGCAAAACAACTTTGGTAGACGAACTTTTAAAGCAGAGCGGAACATTCCGTGAGAATCAGGAGGTTGCCGAGCGTGTAATGGACTCAAATGATATTGAGCGTGAACGCGGAATCACTATTCTCTCCAAGAATACTGCCATTCACTACAAAGATACCAAGATTAACATTATAGACACTCCGGGGCACGCTGATTTCGGCGGCGAGGTTGAGCGTGTTCTTAAAATGGTTAATGGTGTTATTCTTGTTGTTGATGCCTACGAAGGCGTTATGCCACAGACCAAATTCGTTCTCCAGAAGGCACTTGACCTTGATTTGGATTTAATCGTCTGTGTTAATAAAGTTGACAGACCTGAGGCAAGACCTGATGAGGTTGTGGATGAGATTCTTGAACTTTTACTTGAACTCGATGCTAACGATAAGCAGCTCGACTGTCCATTTATTTTTGCCTCTGCAAGAAACGGCTTTGCCAAATATAATCTTGAAGATAATTCTACCACAATGGAGCCGCTTTTTGAAACAATTCTTTCAAATATTCCTGCTCCGACAGGTGACGCTGAGGCTCCTTTGCAGCTTCTTATCAGTACAATTGACTATAACGAGTACGTTGGACGTATCGGTGTAGGTAAAATAGACAACGGAACCATTAAGGTTAATCAGGAAGCTCTTCTTGTTAACCATCATGAACCTGATAAACATCAGAGAGTTAAGATTACCAAACTCTATGAATTTGACGGTCTTAATAAAATTGAGGTCAATGAAGCTTCAATGGGTTCAATAGTTGCAATTTCAGGAATTACCGATTTAAAAATCGGTGACACTGTATGTTCTGTTGACGAAGCAGTTGCAGTACCTTTCCAGAAGATTTCAGAGCCTACAATTGCAATGAATTTCCTCGTTAATGACTCACCGCTTGCAGGTCAGGAGGGTAAATTCGTTACCTCCAGACATTTAAGGGACAGACTTATGCGTGAGCTTAATACTGATGTCAGCTTAAGAGTTGAAGAAACCGAATCAATGGATTCCTTCAAAGTATCCGGCCGTGGTGAACTACATCTTTCAGTATTAATCGAAAATATGCGTCGTGAAGGCTTTGAATTTGCAGTAAGCAAGCCTGAGGTACTTTTCCATTATGACGAACGCGGCAACAAGCTGGAGCCTATGGAAGTTGCTTATGTTGATGTTCCTGAAGACTGTGCCGGAACGGTTATCCAGAAACTCAGCATGCGTAAGGGTGAATTAAACGGAATGGCACCGCTTAACGGCGGCACCACAAGACTTGAATTCTCCATTCCGTCAAGAGGATTAATCGGATATACCAACGAATTCCTTACAGATACAAAGGGTTCAGGTGTAATCAATACTATTTTTGACGGCTATGGAGATTATAAGGGTGATATTTCATACCGTAAACAGGGTTCTCTTATTGCATTTGAGAACGGAGAAGCAATCACCTATGGTCTTTTCAACGCACAGGAAAGAGGAACCTTATTTATAGGACCGGGCACCAAGGTATATGGTGGAATGATTGTAGGACAGACAGGCCGTTCTGAAGACATTGAAATCAATGTATGTAAGACCAAGCACCTTACCAATACACGTTCTTCAAGTGCCGATGATGCTTTAAGACTTGTACCGCCTAAAATATTGAGTCTTGAACAGTCAATCGAATTCATTGATACTGATGAACTTCTTGAGGTAACTCCTAAGAATCTTCGTATCCGTAAGAAAATTCTTGACCCGACATTAAGATACAGAGCAAAGAAAAACGCTCAATAAACAGACAATAAAGGACTGCTGCAAAATGAAAATTTTTGCAGCAGTCCATTTTATTATCTGTTTCTTAATTTAAAGAAAATTATGATTGAGGCTGCGCCTGCAGCTATCCCTACTACTCCAATCATAATGATAAGCGCTAATTGCCAAGGCTCTGCACTTGTGCCTTCTTCCGTAGGTTCTGCACTTGTATCACTTTCGCCGTTTTCCTCATTAACCGTCGCTTTATCTGTTGTAATAACTTCCGTTGTCTCATCAAAAGCCTGTCCTGATGTTATCTGCTCAGTAGTCTCTGTTTCCTGTGTATCCGGTGCTGAAGTTTCCTGCTCCTGTGTTGTCGGTTCAGGGGTAGTCGGTTCAGCTGTTACAGGCTCGGCTGTAGTCGTTTCATCAGGTACAACTTCCGGCTGCTGCGGTGTCGCAGTTACTCCGGCATAATCCGATGCGACAGGCGACAGGGAAATATTGATTCCGGTATTTACGGACTGGTATACATCGGGTATAACCAGAATATCTGTATTACTTCCCGGCTTGTAGGAAGCACCATCCGAATAACTTCCGACCCTGCCTGTCTTATAAATTCTTAATGAGCATTCAAAGCCATTATAGGAAATCGGAAAATCATATACTCCGCTTGAAACCATTTGGGCATTTCCAACTGAATATCCGCTTGTAATCTGTTTAACAGAACCGTCTGAATATATGCCCTTAAGCATAATATTATCATTATTGATATTTTCATCAGCATTATAATAGGTAGGACTGATTCCTGCCGCAATTGCCACCATTTTAACCGCAGGAACAGTAATTGTAACTGTCTCTGTCTTACCATCTGCAAGTGTATTGGTTATCTGTGCCGTTCCTTCTCCGACCGCAGTAATAACTCCGTTAGAATTAACTGCTGCCACGTCTGTATTGGAGGATTGAAGTGTTCCCTTTGCAGAAGTAACAAAATTAGCACTATATGTACGTGTTAATGTTATACTGCCTCCGTCAGCCACACCTCTTTTGGCTAATCCGAAGTATTCTGCAATTGCAGCAGCATCCGCGGTTCCCACCTTTTTCTGATTAAGCGGGTCAGCAATAAATGCTGCATCCTCCGGATTACTGAGAAAACAATGCTCTATTATAATTGCCGGTATTCCGGCACGTACAGCCTCATCTATGACAGTATAATAATCCCTGCCCTCATTTGAAGCAGAAGCCCTTGTCTTATAGCCTCTGTTTCTGAGTCCGAGCACACTGACTTTTTCACATATACTGCTTCCGACAGACGTTGTTATTTTGCTGTAGGAAGGATTAACCGTTCCATATACCTCTATTCCCTTAGCTTCTGCAACTCCGCTGTTGTTATGAACGGATACAACTAAATCTGCCTGTAACTCCAAGCCCTGTCTTGCTCTTCCTGTATTGGAATTATATTCTGATGAACCTCTTGTCAGATACACCTTTACACCCCAATAGGTTTCAAGCTCTGCTTTAAGTGATGTGGCAATAGCCCAGTTAACGCGTTCTTCACCTACACCATTCTGATTAGCTCCGCCGTCAACACTTCCATGACCCGGGTCGATTATAATTACAATATCTCCGTCTGCGTCCTTTGCCGATGCATTCTGCGGAAACGCCAATACTAATAACAGTACTGCAGCCAAAGAAAATAATGCTCCGATAATTTTTTTCAAATTAATACCTCCTGCGGCGTCCGCGTCTTCTATGATGTCCTCTTCTGCCCCTTTTTTTACTCTCAACTATAAAAATAACAAGTCCGATAACCAAAATAACAAGAAATGCGATTACAAACTTAAGAATTATAATCAGTTTATCCTTATCATCTGTTTTTTTATTTCCGGAATCCGTAGTTGATTCCTGTTCAGAGGTTGTATTCTCCGTTGTCGTCTCCTGCGGTTCGGTCTCAACCGGAAGTGTTACCTGAGGAACATATTCAGAGTTATTATGAATAATTCTTAATTTACCCTCCAGCTGACCATATTTAACCGTAAGGTCCTGAACTCCTACAACACTTAAATCAGCCTGCTCCACAGAATCAAGCTTAACCTTTGAAGAAGTACCGTCAGAATTAACTACAAAACCAAATGCAGAATCAAGATTAATTCCGCTGAATTTTGTATCGTCATCATAAAAAGTCGGGTCAATTGCACCTACTAATGCAACTGCCTCGGACGGAGCTACCTCAATTGTGCATGAGCCTCCGGTTCCGTCAGAAAGCTTATATGCGATACTGGTTGTACCTTCTCCGACTGCGGTTACAACTCCGTCATTGGTTACAGTGGCAACCCTGCTGTCAACTGAATACCAGGATACATTATTACCGGTGCTTCCCGGTGCAGTTAATGTAACTGAATAGGATTTCTCAAGCTTTATGGTTGTGGCGTCATCTGCAACTGCCGTTCTTTTTGAAAGTGAATAATAAGCAGCAACTGCTTTGGCGTCTGCAACACCCATTGCCTTAACCGCGTCCTCATTAACGCTTCCATCCTCATTGCTGATATTTAAAGCGTCCTCCGGATTGCTTAAGAAACAGTGTTCAACGATTATTGTAGGCACACCGCCTCTTACGCCCTCTGCTATAATTGTATAGTAATCCTCATTATTGTACTGTGTTGACAATCTGGTCTGCACTCCGCCGTTATGAAGCCCGATTGCAGACAAATTTTCAAGAATCAGATTACACATATCATTAGTAATTTCGCTGTAGTATGAATTAACTGAACGGTATGCCAATGAACCCGTATTTGTAGCTGAACCACTGTTATTATGAATACTGATAAGGAAATCCGCATTAAGTGCCGCTGCAGTCATTGCTCTTGCAGTATTGGTAGTCCATTCGTCACCCGACCTTGTAAGATAAACCTTAACTCCTTCGTATGTGAGCAGTTCCTCCTTCATTGCCTGTGCAATGGCAAGATTACAGTCCTTTTCATATACTCCGGTTGTTCCCTGTGCTCCGGGGTCATTGCCGCCATGTCCCGGGTCTATTACAATAACAATATCCTTACCGCTATCATTAGCTGCTACGTCAACCTTGCCTATAAACAGACATCCGACGGCAATCGCCATAGTCATAAACAGTGCCAGTATTTTTTTCATTAAAGTTTCCTCCATTAATAATTTAAAATATAAGTAAAAATTATTTTTCCCACAACTCCCATATTCTCATAAACTCTCTGTCTTATCAACATATAAATCCGCTTCATTTCATCAATTTCATCAGCAGAAATCCGGTTATTCGAATAAGTAAGCTTTTCAAATATCTCCGTAAGTCTCATACCCTCGTTCGTTCCGACGACGTGGCATTCCTTCTCAACAAGCAGTGCAAAATCCATATAAGTCATGCCTTCCGTCCGTTTGAAGCCGCATTTACGCATTAAACGCTCAAAAAGCTCATAATACATCACAATGCTCCTGCCTTTAAGTGTTTTCTTATCCTCATCATGGATTAGCTCACGTTTATAATTAATTCTGCTGTGTGATATTATTATGCTGAATATAATTAACGCAATAAATAATAGTGAGGCAAAAACAATAATTAAAAGCTTAATCGTCTTCTCCGACAATTTAATTGAGAAACCGCCCTGCGGGCCATTTGAAGTAGTGGCCTCCTGTGAAATCTCAGTAACAGAGGTTGTCTCTTTTTCTCCGGTTGTCTCATTCTCATTAGTTGTTGTCTCATCAGTTACAGGCTCAGTTGTTGCAGGCTGCTGTGTTGTTGTCTCCTGCTGTGATTCCGTTTCCGGAGTTACATCCGCAGTTCCCCCGCCCGGAGTCACTTCATAATCAATCCAGCCGATTCCGTCAACGTAGAACTCAACCCATGCATGCGCATGATAATCCTTAACAATTACTTCTCCATAGTTTACGTGCCTGCCTGTTTCGGCGTCCATGTCATAGTAAGTAACAGAATTAGTGTCTGTAATATTATCAATATCACCTGAATAAAAGGCATAGCCTTCAACATATCTTGCAGGTACTCCGGCACTTCGAAACATCATTACAGCTGCCGTTGCAAAATAAGTACAGTAACCTTCCTTGGTATCATTAAGGAAATATTCGACAAAATCCTCTCCGTCAGGAAGTTTGCCCGGTGAGGTAGTGTAAGTGTAATTATCACTCAGATACTTCTGAATTTTCCTGGCAAGTTTAAACCTGTCCTCAGCTGTCCGAATCGAAGAAGAACCCCATTCATCTCTTAATTCGTCCTCTATTGAAGTGTTGACCTCCAGATAATTTTCATACACATACTCCTGATAGTCCGCATTGAGGTCTTCATACAATGTATCCTTCCAAAGGCTCTCTATAAAGTTCTGACTCACATAAAAGCATTCCTCATCAGGTATATAATATTCAATCCATTCGTCTTCAACAGAGGATGAAATAACCTTATCATTACTGTAGGTAACACTGTCCGTTACAACTGAATATATCGGTATAAAATGATATGGCTTAAAGCTGCTCAGATACTCAATTCTCATTTTTGCCCTATAGCCTGACATCTTGCGCTCTTGTGTAAGCTGTTTAAAGAAGGTTGAAACCATTGTCTGCTGCGGATAATCATTATCAAGCATATCTGACATAAGCTCGCTGTCATATGATTTCGGCTCCTTCCACTGGTCCCCGTCATAAGTAGCACCTATATAGCCCTTAATATATATTTTCTCATTTATGTCCGGAACCTCTACCTTAAGGACATCCGCACCCTGAAATTTAAGCTCATCAACATGTCCGAGCCTTCCGGCACCGATCGTTCCTGCAACAGGACTTTTCGCATTCCATTCAGAAAAATCATAGTCAGTAAAAAAACTCTTTATTTCATCAAAAACACTGCTTCTGTCAAACTCATCCGAAGGCATAATAATATTAATAATTCCGCCCACAAACATTATCACTGCACTGAATATCCATGCAGTAATGTGAATCGCAAACTGTTCCTTATCAGTTGCCCTTCCCGGTACGGTTGAAACCGCAATAAGCATTATACAATATACAACTGCCAGTAATATCGCAAAAAATCCCGGAAACACCTCAAATAAAACAGGAATTCCAGCCGCTGCTGCGACAATCATAATCGATATAATAATTGTCCTGCGATAATAAATCGTATATGAAAAAATAAGCGGCAATACCACTGCCAACAGATAGCAGAAGGTCTCCGGCTCACCGTATTTTCTCATCTTTGTGGACATATATACATACAGCACATCCGACCGAAAATATTTAGCTGCCGAATCTGCAACGACATTAAAGCATGTTCCGAAGCCGCCCGTTACTTCATAAAGCTTAAAGTATACAAACATTCCGATAAGAACAACTGCTCCTACGGGTACAATCCACTTACGCTTCATAAATACAACTGCTGCACTGAATGCGGCAGTTGAAATCAAAGCCAGCACGAACCATGTCACAGCATCATATAATAATCCTTCATAAAATGTATTCAAAAATGACAAATGAACGGATATAATACCGATAAATGTCATAACACTTGTCGTTATATAAAGTTTAAGACTGCTTAATCCATCATTCATCATTATTTACCCCTCAAATTTAACCGGCATATATGAATTATATACATGTCCCGGTATCAGATAGTACACAAACCCTGTTTCCTTAAGAATTCTCATCTGACCCACGGTATTATCATCAAGATATCCCGTTACATAGAAAATTCTGTTCTGTCTGCCTGTCTGTTCTGAATAAAACATATTTGCAGCCGAATTTTCAAACGGAGGGTAAGGTTTTATTGTGTATATCCTGCTAAAAAGATTGTAAATATCACTTTGGGTTTCTATTCTTATTTTATGATATGTTCCGTCATAAATGCAGGCATTAAAGCCATAGCCGCGGCGTGTCATTGCATTAACTAATCCGTAGAACAAATCAAACATTTCATTTCTGTTGTTTTTCTGTCCGTGAAGATATTGGAAAATATCGATAATTACCGTATCATTCTCCATCAGCGGAAGTCCATAGTCCTTAACCATTAAACCGGAGGTTTTGGAGGACAGCTTCCAATGAATGTTACGGATTTTATCGCCGCCCTTATATTCCCTAATCGCAAAAATTTCCGTCGGGTCATCTCCCGGCTTCTTATCCGAATAAATCATGCTCTCCTCATTTGTAATAACATAAGCCATTTTCTGCAAAATATCTATATCCGGCGTATGTGGCATAACAATCAGCATATTGGTAGAAGCAGATTTTCTCCTTAACATCAGAAGCCCCATAAAATCATATACATAAAATTTTTTTATTCGTAAGGAAATTGTCTCACAGTCAGGACAGTTAATATAGAACTCACATATCTGCGACGAATTTCCCATGCACATTGTTTTAATCTTCTTAATCCTTCTGCGGGAATTAGAACCATGTTTTATTTCAACATAAATCTTACAGCGAAGCAGCGGTATAAATGACGTATTAGTTACGACAAGCCTCACTAACTGCCTGTTTGTTCTCTCTCCTACAGAATTCTCCTCCTCAAATGCCACTTTTGTATTCATTCTTAGCAGAATAACGATTGCCAGCGAAAATATCGTAATCACAATGAAAATAAGGCTTAACAAAAACGGCACAAAGGAGTGGTTAATTATATTAAAAATAAGCAATATTAAGACAAGCAGAAAATACATTAAAACATGTCCAATCATTTTTCGCTCCTTATTTTGTAACCGGTCTCGGAACCGGAACCGTCTCAAAAACAGTCTTAATAACCTTTTCCACTGATACCTTGGCAACCTTTGCCTTCGGGCTTAATATTAAACGATGTTTAACAACATCAGGGAATACTGACTGAACATCCTCCGGTGTAACGTAATTTCTTCCGAAAAGATATGCATGTGCCTTACTCATATTGGAAAGTGCAACCGTACCTCTCGGGCTGACACCAAGCTCAATCATCGGGTGCTTTCTGGTAATTGAACAAAGCATAACTATATACTCATATATGACTTTGTCAACATGCACCTGTTCAACCTCATTCTGCATTTCAATAATTGTGTCCGCGTCCAGTATTTTCTCAACATCATTAAGCGGATTATCGCCATTTTTCCCAAGCAGAATGCTTACCTCACTCGCTGCATCCGGATATCCCATTGACAGCTTAAGCATAAATCTGTCAAGCTGTGACTCAGGAAGCATTTGTGTTCCGGCAGAGCCGACAGGGTTCTGTGTTGCAATTACTGTAAAAGGCTGAGGTATTTTTCTGGTGACACCGTCAACAGTTACCTGCCCCTCCTCCATTGCTTCAAGAAGGGCTGACTGTGTCTTTGATGAGGTTCTGTTAATCTCGTCCGCAAGGAACAGATTACACATTACAGCACCCTCCTTATATTCAAACTCCTGGGTTTTGGCATTATACATTGAAAATCCCACTACATCCGAAGGGAGAACATCTGTCGTAAACTGCATTCTGTTCTGTTTTAAATCCATAGCCTTTGCAATTGCCAGTGCAAGAGTTGTCTTGCCCACTCCCGGAATATCTTCCATAAGCACATGGCCCTTTGCAAGAAATGCCATTACAACACTGTGAATTACCGCGTCCTTACCTTTTACTACCTTTTTAACTTCTTTAATAACTTCTAACGCTTTTTCGTATCCCATTTTAAACCCCCGTTTGAGTTAATTAATTATTGGTATTCCTTAACATTGCTGCAATCAGCCAGTTTCCGTCAATATTTACATAATAATAAATCTGGTCATTATCCTCTTTACGTTCCTCCCCTGTTTTAAGCACCATTCTTTTTGTAAAAGAAACCCTGCATGAGAAAAGCGAATCACTGTAAACGGTATAATCATCAACCGAAAGATTCTGGAACTCGGTTCCGGTATGCGCACTATACATCCACATATCGTTAAGACGATAATTTTCTGCAAGCTCAATATAGGTTGAATCAGCAGGAAAATATTTTGCAATTCCGTCAGTGCTCTGTGAACAGCCAGGCAAATCCTTAGAAAAGAAATTTGAATAATCCTTGGCTGCCTGTATTACATAGGCTTCCAGCTCAGCAGGCATTTCAGTTACCGGATATCCGATATTAATATTGCTTAAATCCTCATATCCCGATAAATCAACCTCTTCATTATTCATATCAAGCACCTTTATAACAGGTGTATTTACAAGTCCCTCAACCTCATATGTAACAAACTTCGGAACCTCGGTATATGCAGCCGCATAGGTTAACTCCGGCAGTTCTTCCGCTTCTTTCTTCTGCTCGTCTGCCCCAAGCTCTATATTGTTGATATATGCCGTATAGTTGTCAGGAATCGTAATGCTTACATTATTCGTTCCTGCCGCAATATTTGCCGATACTGATTCAATTTCCCAGTCACATATTGTAAGAATCGCAAACATTTCCTTATGATTATCAGCCTTAAGCTTAACCGTCGCAACGACCTCATCATTCTGTAAAATATCATAGGTCATTGCATCATAAGAGGTAGTTTTCATTTCATATTCGAGCTCGCTTCCTTTAAGTTTAGAAACCAGCATTTCTTCAAAGCCCTTAACCTCTTCGAATTTATTGCCAACTGATAATTCAATTGAGGAGATATCCCCCTTCTCCAAGTCACTGATAAGCTCATCAATAACTGCTGACGGCTGTGCCTTTTCGTATTTCTTCATTGAACTGTATGTGTAAATTAACAAAATAACAATTAATACCAGAAGGACAACTGCATACACGCGAAATCCAATCCAGAATTTTGAACTATTTTTTCTCATATATTCATATCCTCCTATTGTTTAACAACAAAGCCTGTCGGCAGTCTCCATGATGAGGTTGCATAATACAGTGTAACACTGTTCATTTCCCACTCACCATTATAGTACATTGATGAAGAACTTCCTCCGTCAAGGTTTGCCGCATTAACTGCACCATATTCCTTCATAACACTGATTAAATCAGCTGCTGTTGCTCCGACATGACCCTCATGTCCTCTACCATCAGTTACAAACATAAGTACTGCTCCGTCCTTACGCTGTCCTATAACGGTTCTCGGATTAGCACCGCTTCCGCTTCCGGTAAACTGTATTGATTCACCGTTAATTATAAGCTTTGTAAAATGATTGTCATCACCGTCATCCACATCCTTAAAGCTTACCGCGTCACGGATTTTCTCTGTTTTAACCATTTCTGCGACCTGATTGGCGGTCATGCCTGAAAGCTCTTTAATTACAAGGATGTTATCCTCATTAAATCCCACCATTACATCTCCGTACTGTGGAACATTATACTGGATTTCTCCGTTGCACACTACAAGCCCCTTCGGCTTGCCGCCCCAGTTACCGTCCGAATAATACTCTCCGCCGTTAATTCCTCCGATTGCATTGGAGCTGCTTACGAGCTGGTCAAGCGTTGCACCGTATTTGCTCTTATTATCATCGGACCATGGATAAATTGTTGCAACACTTACCTTTGAAGGGTCCTTGATAATCATAAGCTTGCCTGCATAGGTAAGTCCTGATACCTCAATAATCTGTACTCCGTTTTCATCAAAATTATCATTATATTCTGAGTTATTTTCGTCATCGTTATTATTATCATCCCCATTTGTCGGAATTTCAATCAAATCAGGATTAACATCTGTATCAATATGTTCCCTGGAATTATTACTTGTAATCTCCTTAATCTCCTCTTTGGAGAAATAGAGACTTGGAACGAATTTTAACGCACCCGTTTCAAGAAAAGTTCCGACAAATAAATCCCTTGCCGCTTCAGATGGTCCGTGACAGCATATCCACAGCATTCCGTACAGACCTATTACCAGTGCAGCCACCGTTGTTCCGAGAACTGCCATTGTTCTTCCGACGATTTTTAGTACCTTATTGGCCGGTTTCTTTTTTTTCCTTTTTGGAGTATTTTCCATAATTAATCTTCCTCCTTCTTATTGCTGTCCGCAAAAACCCATTTTCTCTGTATCTGATAGCTAAGCAGAAACAGACACATATCAACTATTATTTTAATCAGGCTCGTAATCCAGTCATTTGCATTAAATATATGGGAGAACAGGTATACAAATCCATAGGACGCTCCCATCTGACATATACACAGGGCATAATACCTAAGCATTGTCCTGCCCATTGAAGCATTTGACTTAAATACGGCCTTTCTGTTAACAAAGAAGTTAAAAAGTGATGATACCACCCTTGCTATAACTGTTGCAAGCAGAATTTTAATGCCTTTATCTGCCTGAGTGCCGACAATAAACTCAATCAGTCTGAATAATCCGTTATCAATCAGAAATGAAAGGATTGAGCTTATCATATATTTAAAAAATGATACCAGATTTCCCATCAAATATCTTAATATTACCATGTATATCTTGAAGGAATCCTTAAGAGGGTGAAAATGTGTTGAAGCATTTTCCTCAATATATACCGTATCAATCTTTACCTCACAGAATTCGATATGCTGTTTTTTCATTTCCAGCAGAACCCTGGTCTCATACTCAAACCGTTCTCCCTTAATTGCCAGCATCATCGGAAGGTACTTTGCAGGTATTGCTCTTAAACCTGTCTGTGTATCCGATATCCTGATTCTGCACATTGCCCTGAATACAAAGCCCGTAATGTTATTACCGATTCTGCTCTTTGGCGGAACATTTTCCTCCGAAAAATCCCTGCAGCCAAGAATAACCTTATCCCCATGAAGGAGCATTGCCTCACAGCATGCCCTTATGTCCTTAGGAAGGTGCTGATTATCTCCGTCAACAGTAATAACTCCGTCAATTTCAGGTCTGTTGTCAATACAGTATTCGTATGCAGTTTTTAATGCACGTCCCTTTCCGCAGTTAACGCTGTGGTTAAGCACTGTTACCTCAGAATGCTCTGCCGCCCTGTCAAAAGGGGCTCTATGCGCTTCATCACTGCCGTCATTAACGATAATGATATCCTTAAAGCCCTCTGCCAACAGCCCTTCTACCACAGTATTTAATTTCTCATCCGGATTCAGGGATGGTATAATAACACTTATTTTCACTGTTTACTCCTATTTACATAACTGTGAGAGTCTTTCCTTAACCTGATTCATCATTGTGGAATACTTCTCCAATTTGTCCTTTTCCTCCTGAATCTTAGCTTCCGGTGCTTTGGAAATAAATTTCTCATTGCTTAACATTCCTTCAACACGCTTAAGCTCGCCTTCAAGACGTTTCTCCTCGGATTTAAGTCTCTCAATCTCTTTTTCTATATCTACTAATTCTGCAAACGGCATATAAATTGCAGCATTTGGAATAAGAACCGCTACAGCGTCCTCATCAATTCCCGTCTTATCGCTCTGTATAACTACCTCAGAAGCATATCCGAGAGTTGCAAAGAATACTCTTCCGTTTTCAAAAATGCCTTTGATATCGTCACTTTCCGTTACAACATATACCTTTGCTTTCTTGCTTGGCGGAACATTCATTCCGGCACGGGTATTTCTGATACCTCTTACAGCCTCCTTAATTGTCTCAACAGAATTTTCTTCACTTACAAAATTCCACTCCTCATTATATTCCGGCCATTTTGAAATCATAATTGATTCTTCGTCTGACAGGTTGCAGAAAATCTCTTCCGTAATGAAAGGCATATACGGATGAAGCAGTTTAAGTGAATTGATAAGTACTGTTTTAAGCGTCCAGATGGCTGCTGCCTTTGTATTGTCCTCATCATTGTAAAGACGTGGTTTAACCATCTCAATATACCAGTCGCAGAATTCCTCCCAGATAAAATCATATATCTTTGAAACCGCAACGCCTAAATCATAGTTCTCCATATTCTCGGTTACGTCCTTTGCAAGACGGTTAACCTTTGAAAGAATCCATTTATCCGAATCCGTAAGTGATGTCAAATCAATATCATCAGTATTATCTGCCTTTTCAAGATTCATCATAATAAATCTTGATGCATTCCAAACCTTATTGGCAAAGTTTCTTGACGCTTCAACTCTCTCCCAATAGAAACGCATATCATTACCCGGAGCATTTCCTGTAACAAGTGTAAGTCTTAATGCGTCTGCACCGTATTTATCAATGACCTCAAGAGGGTCAATACCATTTCCGAGGGACTTGCTCATCTTGCGTCCCTGTGAATCTCTTACAAGACCATGTATAAGCACGGTATTAAACGGTGCCTTACCCGTATGTTCAATTCCGGAAAACATCATTCTGATTACCCAGAAGAAAATTATATCATATCCGGTTACCAATGTGCTTGTAGGATAGAAATATTCCAAATCCTCAGTTTTCTCAGGCCATCCAAGTGTTGAGAACGGCCATAATGCTGATGAGAACCATGTATCAAGTGTATCAGGGTCCTGTACCATAGGCTTACCGCATTTTGGACAAACTGCTGTCTCGTCCTTAGTAACAACCATCTCACCGCAGTCCTCACAATAGAAAGCAGGAATTCTGTGTCCCCACCATAACTGTCTTGAAATGCACCAGTCCCTGATATTCTCCAGCCAGTGATAATAGGTTTTGTCGAAATGTTCAGGAACAAATTTGGTCTCGCCTGATTTAACTGCCTCAATTGCAGGCTTTGCAAGCTCTTCCATCTTAACGAACCACTGCTTTGATACTCTTGGCTCTACTGTTGTATGACAACGGTAACAGGTTCCTACATTGTGGCTGTAATCCTCTATCTCAACCAATGCTCCCTCTGCCTCAAGGTCGGCTACGATTGCCTTTCTTGCCTCATAACGGTCCATTCCTGCATATTTTTCATATTCGTCAACTATTTTGGCATCCTCGGTCAAAACATTGATTACAGGAAGGTTATGTCTTAATCCGACCTCAAAATCGTTAGGGTCGTGTGCAGGAGTAATCTTAACAACACCCGTACCGAATTCCATGTCAACATAGCTGTCTGCAATAATCGGAATTTCTCTGTGGACAATCGGAAGAATAACTGTCTTTCCAACCATATCCTTATATCTGTCATCATCAGGGTTAACTGCCACAGCAGTATCACCAAGCATCGTTTCAGGTCTTGTAGTAGCCATTTCAATATAGCCGCTGCCGTCTGACAACGGATATCTTAAATGCCAGAAATGTCCTGCCTGGTCCTCATATTCAACCTCTGCGTCCGAAATTGATGTAAGGCAGCATGGGCACCAGTTAATGATTCTCTCGCCTCTGTAGATAAGTCCTTTATTATACAGATTAACAAAAACCTCTTTAACTGCCTTGTTGCAGCCCTCATCCATTGTAAAACGCTCTCTGTCCCAATCTGCTGATGAACCGATTCTCTTAAGCTGCTTAACAATACGTCCGCCGTATTCCTTTTTCCAGTCCCATACTCTTTCAAGAAATTTCTCTCTTCCGAGGTCCTCCTTGGTAAGGCCTTCCTTTGCAATTGCCTCTACAACCTTAGCCTCTGTTGCAATTGACGCATGGTCCGTTCCCGGAAGCCACAGTGCTTCATAGCCCTGCATTCTCTTAAAACGTGTTAAAATATCCTGTAAAGTATTATCAAGCGCATGACCCATATGGAGCTGTCCCGTAATATTCGGAGGAGGCATAACGATTGTAAACGGTTTCTTGCTTCTGTTAACCTCTGCCTTAAAATATTTCTTGTTCATCCACTTTTCATACAATCTGTCTTCTATTTCTGACGGATTATAATTCTTCTCTAATTCTTTCATTTCCTTATTCCTTTCTGATGTAATCAATCCTTTTGCAGCGAATTTATAAAATCCGCAAAAATACATAGCAAAGCCCTTTGCACATTGCTATGCAAAGGGCGAAAAATTATCCGCGGTACCACCTTTATTAACGGGAAAACTCCCGCCATCTCATTAAATTCTTAACGCGAATCACACGAAAGCTGCTAATATGCCGGATTCACGGATAAACTGCCGGACCCTTCACAGCTCCTGCTCCAAAGCTACTTCTTCATATCCATTGCCAAAGCCTCGCACCGTCCGGCTTCTCTCTGATGGCTGTAATATGCTTACTCCTCTTCTTCACTGCATTTACATTTATTCAAGATATATCATAAATGTACCCCAAAAATATGTCAATAGTTTTTAACTGTTAAAGCTCCAAATTATAGGATTCCATAATTCCCATTATCTCATCCGTCAGCTCCGGATTCTTATTTGCAAGACGTAAGATGCCGTTCTTAGCTTCCTCAATTCTATCCATATTATAGTCAATCTGTTCTCTGAGCTTATTCCTTCTGACATTAAGCGTATGCCTGATTTCCTTCATTATTTTCTCATCAGTCAGTGCTTCAAGCTGCTTCTCCCATATTGCCGGATCATACAGATTAAGCCTTGCAAGCTTATCATTAAAATTGTCCAGTGCGTCATTAAGCTCAACCGCTGAGTTCCGGTATTTCTCAGCCTTCTTCTTCTCAACCAGATATGCCTCATATTCCTTACTGAGCTCAAGGGAATTCTGCACATTGTATTTTGCCTTCTGATATTCGACACTGTTGACAATATTTACATATTTAATTTTAACCTTGTTAAGAAGTGTAATTGCCCTTGACAGTTTCTTCTCAGAATATTTTATTTTATATGCGGTATTTCTCATAAACAGGCACACCAGCAGTACAAAAAATGCAGCCAGCAGCAGGACTATCATAAAAAGCAGCATTCCGTTGTCACTGCTTAACTGTCCCGATATTATGAAAATAACAAAAACAGCAACTATTCCAAGCAGGGATATAATCGAAACATTCCTGACATTAACCCTTCTGCTGTCAAAATCCTTCATATCCTCCTGAATTGACATTTTCTCTGCTTCAAGCACCCTCATGTCATGTTTAACCTTCTGGCAATATTTCTCATCATTGATTAAATTAGTCAATGCCTCAGGAAAATCACTGTCATACTGCTCAAACATCAAATATCTTGACTGCGGCAGAAGCGGTGCTCCGTTTCTTATATCCTCCCGCTGTGATTTAACCTTAATAATCTCTGCAGCAGCCGACCTGAGACTCCTCTTGTTTATTTCATCCTGATTTTCAATAATCTGCATATCCGAAATATAATTATTGACAATCTGGTGCTCTGTTTTGAGCTCTGAAATATATTTGGAAGAATCTGTTATCTGCTCACACTGTGTTCTGACATACTGCATTTGCTCAATAAGCTCATACTCCTTAAATGCCTTGTCAGAAGCGGGCATATCCTTGTCATCAAGTTCAATTTCAAGATATAAATCTTCGTTTTTATTGTTTTTTTTCTTTTTCTTTTTGAAAAATGCCATATTAAAAACCTACTTTATTTAATATAATTACGGTAGCCGGACTTCCATTTATTTATAAGCTCGTCCAGCATACTGTAATATTCAGACATTCTGCCCTCTTCCTTAAGTGCAAATGCCTCTCTGATTTCTTTATATTCAATTTCCTGCGGTGCATGGTCCATCAGAGTCTCTATTTCCTTCCCAACTACAAACATCAGCTCATCATTCTCATCAGGGCTGTAACCTCCATTGCCGATAAAACGTGCCGCTTTACAGGCTTTAAGTGACTCCTCCCTGCCGTTTAACTCGTAAGCAATTTTATAACAGTCAACAGCCTCAGCGAATGAAAACAGCATTGAATATGCAACTCCCATATTATGCCATACATCACCATAAAAGCTGTCCGTAAGTGTAATATCCTTCTTACCGTGAACAATCAGTTCATAATTATGTATTGCACTTTTATAACGTTTATTGCCAAGAAAGGTATCCGCCCTTGACTTAAGCCGCTCAAGCACATTCTGCGTATCCAGTTTATCAATAACAGCTTTAAGCTCTGCGATTTCACCCTCAGAATAATAATCAACACTTCGAAGAATTGTTATCAAAATCTCTGATAATCCGGCATTTTGTGAAACCAGAAACTCAAGCTGTCTTGCAAGTTCCGTTTCCGAAAGTTCCTCATCAATATATCGAATAAG
The DNA here is from genome assembly GCA_045124255.1 of Butyrivibrio sp. Lineage (GTDB taxonomy): Bacteria > Bacillota > Clostridia > Lachnospirales > Lachnospiraceae > Eshraghiella. Next base: position 87,548 of record JBGVLM010000007.1, read on the forward strand.
CCCTTCATCCACCAAATCCGTACCAATCAGATAAATATTATTATATATGTAATAGCAAAGCTCCTCCATCGAATAGATGTTAATCGCCATATTGCTTATATAATACGGTTTATCAGCATATTTACTTCTGCACAAAATAAATCCCGACATAGCATTCACTCCTAATTACAGCAGCAGTTCCTCATTAATAACCCTGCCGCTGCTCGCATAAAATTCTCCAAAGCCCTTGTCCTTAACCATTAAATGACATCTTGAGTCACTTGTAAAGGATAGTGCAACCGTAATTCTGGTCGCCTTATTGGGTCTCTTCGGAAAGTCCTCAAGTGAAACACGCACCAGCTGCTTCTCCCTTGAATCCACCGGAGACAGGAAAATTTCAAGTTCTTCAATATCATCTACAATAAAATCATATGAACAGTCAGTTCCGAACCAGTTAACACCCGGTCTAATCATTCTTAATATTTTATCCCTGCCCCTGTCAGAAATCTTCATCTCAATTCCTGTCGTTATACGCTCAGAGCAGGCAAGCAGATAATCCCTGATGCGATTCACATATTTACCCTCGACAGCAGCAAAACAGGCACCCTTTGCATACAGATTCTGTCCTGCAAATACTCTTTTTCTGTCACAGACATATTTAATAAAGTCAGGAAGCTTAATCTCATCAGAAAATCCCCTTCCGATAAGAAATACCGATGTAACATTATGCCTGTCCATTGTCTTTACGGCAGCTTCCCTTAATCTTGCATCCAGCAAATCGACTGACGCCTGATTCATTGCAAGTACAAAAGGAAGTTCATCTGCAAAATTCTCGGACTGAACCATTACAATCCTTGTTCCGCGCTCATTAACTATATACATACGATGTGTAGAAAGTCCATTTGTGCCGTAATCAAACAGTACCACATCCCCCTTCCACAGCTCAGGCTTCTGGTTAAGAGTATAATATATAAAGGACTCCTTATGGCTTATAATCTCATACTGTTCCTTCGTATAGCCAAGCTCCTCAATTGCTTTGGAAACAACATTCAATATTGAAATATTAAATTGTTCAAGCGTAATGCATATTTTGTTTATGCTGTCTGATTTTCCTGCCGTTTTTGCAGTCTTCAAAAGATATTCAATATATCTTTTGATTAATTCAATCGGCATAACCATAATGTCATCCACAGAAACCGGATTCTTTGCAGCTGCCTTCTCAAGCAGTCCTTCTACCAGCACTGCGTCACCGAGTTTTGCACATTTAAGCGCCTCATCACCGGCATACCATTCATCCCTGCCCGTCATCTTACCTACAACAGCAGGAATCTGGTATTTCAGCTCAAGCCCTGAGAAATCCACGGAAACCGGGTCATTCTCCCTATGATTAAAATATGCGACCTGTGAATATTCATCACATAAATCAATTCCGACACCAAAAAATTTGTTATTATCCATCTTTGGTCCTTTCATTTCTAAAGAGGTTTAAAAATCTGTCCCGTAACATATTCCGTTACCGCATAGGTATGAACCAGTTTACAGAAGGTCTGATTATCATGTGAATCCCTGCTCGCTGCCATATCATTGATTAAATCATATCTGCCTTCTGATTTATCAGGCTTAATACTCATATTGGTCAGCACACAGGTATCAGTAGTTATCTCGCCATCCTTGTCTTCTTCCGTAATGTAATACTGAATCTGTTCCCCATAGAAAAGAACAAACTGTTTTACAAATATACCTTCATAGACATTTTTCATATCCTCTGTTATATAGAGTTTCTTATGCTCCTTATTCTCATATATGTAGTGAATCACCACACGCTTTCTCGGATTGGCACGGTATTCAACCATTGTCTTGTCCTTAATCTCATAAGGAACCGGAATTTTGTCCGCAAGCTTAAGATAGAACGGAAATACATATTCCTTTCTGGTAAGTGCGGCAATAATCTCCTCTCCGAGATTTTTCCGGTACTCTGAAAGTTCTGAAAGCTCTGAGTAAAATTTAACCAACGCCATTTTGCATATCCACGGAAGCTCCTTCTCATTCTCCATATATGCCTCAATAATATTGAATACATTTTCGGAAATTTCGTTTTCCCTTACAAAATACAGATATGAATTATAAGCGAGGTATGCCTCAACAATTCTTTCCTTCGGCCCTTTCCTGAAATAATTGTCAAAAATATCACAAACAAGTTCAAAATATGAATTTGAGAACATCATCTGTGCTATTATGCGTTCCTCCAGTTCATAGGTCTCTATATCCACCTCAACCGCTCTTTTCCAGACCTCAACCATTTCCTCGGTCGTGCCGTTAAAGCCGTCAACAAGATAGTTTAAAATAAGCTCATCATACCGGTTCTTCTTAAAAACATAGCTGCACATGTTCATAAGCTTAGGTGAATCCTCATGCTGTCCCGACAGAATGATTCTTGAACACAGCTTCATAAGACGCTTTGCATTAATCTGCATATATGAAGTCTCAGCTATAAGTGAAAAAGCTGCCTCATAATCCCCCTGTACGATATATATTTCAATAATCTTATTTATATCCTTCTCATGTATAAGTGAAAAATCCGTCTTTCCTATAAAATATGCAAAGCCGTCCACATCAAAGTTGTCATAAAAATAGTCAATCACAACTGAATTAAGCTTCCTGCGGTATGCCGTGTTAATTTTCGGAAGTGCGGCAAGGTTAATAATATTCTGAATTGCCTCCTGGTCCTTCTTCTGATAGCGGATTGTCTTCTCACAAGTGCTTAATTTTAAATGAATTAAATTATCGTCTGCCTCAAGACATTTCTCCATAACAGCAGCGTCATCCATATATTTAACAATGTTATACGGCATTGAATAACGGTTCTTACTGTCGCTTACAAATAATACAACCGCGTCCTCGGTATACATCCTGATATATGCAACACCATTATTAATCGGATATTCCTTCTCGCTGTTGCTCTCCTTATGGCGGACAACAACCCTCCTGAAAAACGGATTGCTGCATTCAATCCTGTATGTAAAGAAAATTTCCGAAACTGCTCCGGCATTCTCATCCGTAATCATATCAGTTTCAAAAATATTCTTATACAGCGTTGCAAGCTGTTCATTAACATGTCCCAGAAGCATTTGTTCCATTACAAACGTATCCATCTGCGGAATATAACTTGTATATACCTGCGGATTATCCGCCTTGTTATGTATAATATTTGAATACAGATATGCCTTATGAATATAATCAAGACTGTTATTATATCCAAAATACATAAGTACCATTTTCGGAAGGGGCGACATGTCATTCTTATCCCTTGACTCAATATAAAATTCAAAAAGCTGTGTTATCTTATATTCCGCAAGAATTGCCTGCTCATAATATTGAATATATTTTGCCCCGACACAATGATTGTGTATAAGCATTTTGCAGAGTCCCTCAAGCGTTACCGGTTCCTTATAGCACTCATACAGAGCCATCATAAGCCTGATGAATTTCTCTGAGCCAAATCTTACACTCATAACCATCTCTGCAACATGACTGCACAACTTACGGTTGACAATTCCGTGCTTAACACCAAAATACAGTACATTAATCTCAAAGGAATTAAGTACCCTTAACAGAAGTGGCTGCTCATTGAGAATATTGCATGCCTCAATATATAAAGCCGGGCTGTTGCAGCCCTTATTAAACTGCTCCTTAATTCTTAAAAGCTTGAGACTCGGATTTTTCTCAAACTCCTCATCCATAAACAGAAGCGTCCACAATATTCTCCAGTCATCATTCTGCGTATAGCACTCCTTAACAACATTGGACGCCTTTCTCGAATATACCCTGTCCTTATTAAACAATGTATTGACATACATAAAATAACAGTAAACAGGATATTTGCTCATGTCATCCGAATCAATCTCATCCTTAACATTATCGATAAGCCATTTGGCTTCCGTATCCTTCTTCTCGGTAATATAAATCTGTGCCAGAAAAAGTCTGTAAAAAGGATTGCTGTCATCCATTGACCGGATTGCCTCTATAACACTCATCGACTCCCTTATCCACTCGGACACATTGAGCTTGTGGGTTCTGAATTTAATGTATAAATCCATCAAATCACAATTAAGCTTACGGATAGCATGTCTCTCCCGTGCTTTTACACCGGCAGCCGACTTCGAAACCGTTATATTAAAAGGAAGTTTTCTTCCTATTGTTTCAAAATAAATAACTGCATAGTTCTTTCCCTCATGGAGCTTATCATATTCGACAATATATGAAAACTCATATTTATTACCGGCAAAAGAATCTGACGCAATTTCCCTTCTCTCAAGACGGATAAAAGGACTGTCACAGCTTACAATGACATTTGCATAGCCCCATGTATCCCTTTCAATTAAAATTGTATCCTTAAAATTCTCCGTAACGGAATTAAACACTCTGGTGTTCAAATCAATATTAATATTGATACGTGTTTTCTTATGGGTTGCAATAAGAAATTCCTCAAGATTATTCCTTGAATCCTTTCCCTTCATTATTCCTTCATAAATACTGCGAAGGTGCATATCATCCCCAAGATACACATCCTCAAAGGAATCAGATTCAAGCATTGCAACCGCCTCATCCGGGTTTGCCTGGGCAAGACCTGCAAACTGAAACAGATTTCGTATTGTTCCGGCAGAAGATTCATACGCACCAGCCTCGACACGGAAGGAATAGCTTACCGCCTTCTCTCCGCCATTGCTCACTATATGAAAGGTACCCTCAATAACGTCGCCATTGAGAGCACCCTTGGAATTAACTGTATATCTTATTGTCGCCCTGCTTCCCAAAAAGGTACTGTCTCTTAATATAACCTTGTCATTATCTGAGTAAATAACACCCTTAAGCTGTTTACCCTCCGGCTCAAAAATATTAATTACGCCATAGAAATCCCTGTTCTTATCCACAACAGCATATACCCTGCTGTCAGACACCTCCAAAACAGGTGGATTATATTCAAAAACGCCTCTGGCAAATCTGTTAATCTGTTCCTTCATCCGTTCACCCTTATATTCTTTCGCATAGAAACACTAATATAGAATAATTATACACAAATCACAGATAAACCGCAACAATTCCACATTTTTTTTAGAAAAATATTATACTTATTCCGCCTCACTGCGGATTCTGTCCATATGTGTGTCTATCTGCTTCTCATATCCCATACCTGAGGAATGATAGAAGTGCTCTCCCACAACAGAATCAGGCAGATACTGCTGTTTAACATAGTGATTATTATAGTCATGGGCATATTTATAATCCAGTCCGTGTCCCAGCCTGGCTGCTGAATTATAATGTGCATCCTTTAAATGTGCAGGAACCGAATCCGTTCTGTGCGAAGCAACATAATCCATTGCCTCACTAATTCCTTTTACGGCGGCATTACTCTTAGGCGCCGTTGCCACATAGGTACATGCCTGTGCCAGTATAATCTGTGCCTCAGGCATTCCGACCCTCTCAACAGCCAGTGACGCCGAAACAGCCACGGTTATTGCATTAGGGTCTGCATTGCCTACATCCTCGCTCGCACAAATCATTATCCTTCTTGCAATGAATTTCGGGTCCTCCCCTGCATACAGCATTCTTGCAAGATAGTATAACGCTGCGTCCGGGTCGGAACCCCGCATGCTCTTAATAAAAGCAGAAATTGTATCATAATGATTATCGCCCGTCTTATCATATTTCAGAACTCTTTTCTGAATACATTCCGCCGCAACATCTAAAGTAATGTGTATAATTCCATCCTCACTCACCGGAGTGGACATAATTCCAAGTTCCACTGCATTAAGTGCCTGCCTTGCATCACCATTAGCCATATCCGCAAGGAATTCCGCCGCATCCTCATCAATCACCGCATTATAAGCACCCATGCCCCTGTCCTTATCATAAACAGCCTTATGAATAAGCTTATTGACATCCTCCTTAGAAAGTGACTTAAGTTCAAAAATAATTGAACGTGAAATCAACGCTCCGTTAACCTCAAAATACGGATTCTCCGTTGTCGCTCCGACTAATATTACAGTTCCGTCCTCTACAAAAGGAAGCAGATAGTCCTGCTGCCCCTTATTAAATCTGTGAATCTCATCGACAAAAAGAATTGTCTTCTTACCAAGGGAAGCCATTCTTTCCTTCGCTCTCTCAACGACCTCTTCCATATCCTTCTTACCGGCAATGGTCGCATTCAGCTGGCAGAACTGTGCACTTGTGGTATTCGCAATAACCTTGGCAAGCGTTGTCTTGCCGGTACCAGGTGGTCCGTAAAAAATAATGGATTGCAGCCTGTCAGCCTTAATCGCCCTGTACAGCAGCTTATCCCTGCCTATAATATGCTCCTGTCCGACGACCTCATCAAGAGTCTGCGGTCTCATCCTTGAAGCAAGCGGTGACTCCTTCTCCATGTTATTTTCACGCATATATTCAAACAAATCCATTGTATACCTCTTCATTAGCTTAATTACCGTTAATTATAGCAAAACATTCCGCCTTTGTCACTAAAACAGAGCCTATTCAAGCATTATTTCATCAATTGTCACAAACACATAGCCCATATCCTGAAGACGGTCTATAACCTCAAGTGCTGCTGCAACAGAAGTTTCGTAAATGTCGTGAAACAGGATTATATCACCGTCATCAACATTATTTATCACATTTTCCACTATTGTATTTACATTTTTTGTACACCAGTCCTTTGGGTCAACATCCCAGAACACCGGAGTCATATCAACCGAATACAGCAGCTGCTCGTTCCAGAATCCGCAGGGCGGACGTATATACTCCACCTTCTTACCGGTAATACTGCTGATAAGCTCATTGGTATCAAGGATTTCCTTAACGGCTGCCTCCTTTGTAAGCACCGTAAGATTCTGATGTGAATATGTATGATTGCCTATGATATGCCCGTCCCTGTACATCATAAGCACAATATCCTCATTCCCGTGTATTCTTTCCCCAACAAGAAAAAAAGTTGCCTTAACATTTCTTTTTCTCAGTTCATTAAGAAGTGTAAGGGTATTTACGCTGTGGGGTCCGTCATCAAAGGTTATTGCAACAACCTTCCTGTAATTATTATTGGACACCTCTGTGGCTGTTCTTGAGCTTTCCACAAAAATAATTCCGCAGATAAGACAGCAGCACAGCATTACAATGCACCTGAATCTTTTCGCTTCCACAATAAAAAACCTGCATATACCGCTTTATCTAAGTATATGCAGGTCAGTAATTTATTTATTACGTTCTCTGTAAATCATCACTCTTAAATCATCATCCTCATCCAATGTATTAACCATTACATCATCAGAATTCTCAACATTCTTCCCGTCATCCGTCTGTTTTGTGCTGTCATCAATAGTCTGAAAAAGATTATAGAAAATAAGTCTGCCAATGAACAGAATTACCGCTATGCCCAGAAAAACATAATGGACTACCTCTTTTGTGAACCCTATGTTAATTATAAAAATATAAAAGCCTGCATACGATGCTGCGTCACATACTGCATACAGAAGGTACATGCTGCCCTTCTTAGCGGAAATATTATCAAACATCTTATTGACAAACGGCTCAACATAATCGTTGATAATTACAGCGGCAAGAATCCATATGCCAAGTGTAATTTTAAAGCTGAGTTTTGCATTGTTTTCAAGAATTGTCTGTATAACTATATAGATAACCGCAACAATCATCATGCCATAAACAATTATATCGAAAAAATTACTTTTGTTCTCTTTCTTCATACTGCGATACAGGCAAAGCCTTCCTCCCATATAAAATAATATTCACAATAAAACATTTTAACATATCGGTTCCGAAAAAACAATTGTTGTGCCATTATCTGTTTTATGATATATTTTAAAAAATCTGTTTTTTAAGAAAGGTATTTTAAAGGTTATTTTATGAGAACTTACTGCATTACTACGGATTCCAATTCCGATTTACCACAGGAATATATTGATAAGCTTAATACAATTATTATTCCCCAGTACTATTCTTTTGGAGACACAGTTTACGGTGATGAGCTTAATATGGCACCGTCAGAATTTTATGCCAGAATGAAGAACGGAGAACTTCCACAGTCACAGGCTAACAATCCTGCTGTTATTGAAGACAAGTTCCGCAGCATTCTTGATGAAGGCATGGATATTATACATATCGCATTCTCTTCTGCATTAAGCGGAAGCTACAACAATGTCTGCATGGTTGCAAGAGAGCTTTCAGAAGAATATACCGATGCAAGAATTACCGTTATTGATTCACTCAATGTATCACTCGGAGAATCAATTCTTGTACTTCATGCAAATAATATGAAGGCTTCTGGCGCCTCCTATGATGAGGTTGTATCAGCAATCGAAGCCATGAAGAACAACATTAACGTACAGCTTACGGTTAATGATTTATTTCACCTTCAGAGAGGCGGACGTGTAAGCAAGACAACTGCAATTGTAGGCAGTGCACTCAATCTGAAGCCATTCCTTTACATCAACAAAGAAGGCGGTCTTTCATCTGACGGAACTGCCCGAGGAAGAAAGAAATCCCTCAAAACTCTTGTTGAACGCATGAAAAATACAATTGATGACAATACAGACTATTCACAGCCGGTAGGAATTATACATGGCGACTGCTTAGAGGATGCACAGTCTGTAGCAGAAATGGTAAAAGCCGAAACACCTTTTACTAATGTAATCATTAATGATATCAGTCCAAGTATCGGAACCCATGCAGGTCCGGGTGCTTTGGGACTTATCTACTGCGGTATTGAAAAAGCAGACGCCAAATAATTTTTGCAATTTACGGAGGTATTATGATTCCTACAGACCCGGTCATTTTATTAAGCTATGTTAATACTAAGCTTCGTGACGAATGTAAAAGCCTTGACGACTTCTGTGATAAATACGAAGTCGACAAGGCCTCATTAACTGCAACTCTAAGAAGTATACAGTATACCTATAATGCTTCAACAAATCAGTTTGTATAGGCTGTAAGCTCATCCTGCTTATCAATGATTATTGTATCACCGCTTCCTGCCCTGCCTTCAAGAATCAGTCGTGCACATAATGTCTCAACTGTTTTCTGGAGGTATCGCTTAAGCGGTCTTGCTCCGTATACAGGGTCATATCCTGCTTCAATTATATAATCCATTGCCGAATCAGTAAGCTTAACACTGATATTTTTGTCATTAAGTCTTTTATTCAAATCCTTAACCAGCAGATTAATTATATTGCCTATATTATCCTTTGTTAACGGCTTGAACATAATTATCTCGTCAAGTCGGTTAATAAATTCCGGACGGAAGGAATTCTTAAGCTCATTCATTACAAGCTTTTCGCACTGTTCGGAAATATTTCCGTCCTCTCCGATACCGTCCAAAAGATACTGGGAACCGAGATTAGAGGTAAGAATAATTATTGTATTCTTAAAGTCAACGGTTCTGCCCTGCGAATCCGTTACCCTGCCGTCATCAAGCACCTGCAAAAGCACGTTAAACACATCCGGATGTGCTTTTTCTATTTCATCAAAAAGAATAACCGAATAAGGCTTACGTCTTACTGCTTCGGTAAGCTGTCCGCCCTCTTCATAGCCGACATATCCCGGAGGCGCTCCAATCAGTCTGGATACGGAGAATTTCTCCATATATTCACTCATATCGATTCGCACAATATTATTCTCATCATCAAAAAGACTTTCTGCAAGTGTTTTGGCAAGCTCTGTTTTACCGACACCGGTAGGTCCTAAGAATAGGAATGAACCAATCGGTTTAGTCGGGTCCTTAATTCCTGCCTTGGAACGCATAATTGCCTCTGTAACCTTGCTTACGCCCTCATTCTGACCGATAACTCTCTTATGAAGTTCCTCTTCAAGTCCAAGGATTTTATGTTTCTCAGATTCGTTAAGCTTCGTAACCGGAATACCTGTCCAACGGGAAACTATTCTGCCTATTTCCTCCTCCGTTACGCTCTCCCTTACAAGAGTCATTTCCTTCTGTTTAACCTTTTCCTCCTCTTCGGCTAATTCCTTATTAAGTTCAGGAAGTCTGCCGTACTGGAGTTTGGCTGCTTTTTCAAGATTATATTCCCTCTGTGCCGCCTGAATCTCCCGGTTGACATTTTCAATTTCTTCTCTGATTCGGCTGAGTCTGTCAACAGAAGCCTTTTCATTATCCCACTGTGCTTTTCTGCTTGCAAATTCATTACGGCATTCCGCAAGTTCTGCCTGAAGTTCATCAAGTCTTTTTCTGCTTGCTTCATCCGTTTCTTTCTTAAGTGCAGCCTCCTCAATTTCAAGCTGCATTATTTTACGGGACATTTCATCAAGTTCTGTAGGCATTGAATTAAGCTCTGTTTTAATAAGTGCACAAGCTTCATCAACCAAATCGATTGCTTTATCCGGCAGAAACCTGTCCGAAATATAACGGTTTGACAGTGTTGCAGCTGCTACAAGAGCATTATCCGTAATCTTTACACCATGAAATACCTCATATCTCTCCTTAAGTCCCCTGAGGATTGAAATCGTGTCCTCAACAGTCGGCTCATCAACCAGAACCGGCTGAAAACGTCTTTCAAGCGCAGCGTCCTTTTCAATATATTTGCGGTATTCCTCCCGGGTGGTGGCGCCCAGCATTTGCAGCTCCCCCCGGCCCAGGGCGGGCTTGAAGATATTGGCCGCATCGATGGCGCCCTCGGCGGCGCCGGCGCCCACGATGGTGTGCATCTCATCCACAAAGAGGATCACGTCCCCGTTGCGCCGGATCTCCGACAGCACATCCCGCAGCCGCTCCTCAAACTCCCCCCGGTATTTCGTCCCCGCCACCAGGCTTGCCATGTTCAGGCTCACCAGCCGTTTTTCCTTCAGCTGGGGCGGGACATTGCCCATGGCCATCCGCTGGGCAAGGCCCTCCGCGATGGCCGTCTTGCCTACTCCCGGTTCGCCTACCAGCGCCGGGTTATTCTTATTCTTTCGGCACAGAATGCCGATGACGGTATCGATCTCCTTTTCCCGTCCGATCACCGGCTCCATGGTGGACGCCTTGGCGATTAGGTCTTCGCTGAACTGTTCCAAAAGTCTCGTTGTGACCGCCTCCTTTTTTCCTTTCACGGTAGCTGTCTGCTCCCAGCGCAGATAGTCCACTGTATGGGTAAACAGCGCGTCGGCGCTGACACCGTTGAGCTGCAGCAGTTCCCCTGCCGCAGAAGTTTCCCGCCGGGCCATGGCCAGCAGCAGATGATGGGGCTGGATCTCCCGGCTGTTTTGCTGCTTCGCCTCCTGGGCGGCGCTGTGCAGAATGGTTTTGGCCTCCCTCGTCAGTCCCTGGGGCAGGGGCAGGTCCGGGGTGCCCGCTCCGTAAAGCAGCTGGGCCATGGCCTCCGTCAGATCCGGGTCCACCCCCAGCAGCCGCAGCACCTGTCCCGTGGCCCCCGGCTCCCGCAGCATCACCAGCAGCAGATGCACCGAGCCAACATAGCTGTGACCCATACTTCTTGCTTTCTGCGCGGCACGCTGGATCAGGTCGGCCGTCAGTGTATGATATCGCACACGATCCCTCCTAGTTAGCCAAAGGTAACTCGAAAAGTACTCCCTTTTCCGGAAAATCATCGCCAAGGCATGATAAAATTATTCATAATTTTTTCGAAAAAAGGAATTGCATTTTCTGAAATACATGCTACAATGAAGGTACGTTACATATATAACGTGAAACACAAACAAGATTTTTTGGAGGTAAATATCATGGCATACGTTATCACCGACGCTTGTGTCGCTTGCGGCTCCTGTGCTGAGCAGTGCCCCGTTGAGGCTATTTCCGAGGGTGAAGGCAAGTACGTTATCGACGCTGATGTCTGCGTTTCCTGCGGCTCCTGCGCTGATCAGTGCCCCGCTGAAGCTATCGAGGAAGGCTAATTTTCTTCAAAACCCGAGATTGGCCTGCGCAAATCTTGCGCAGGCCAATTTTTTATTGTATAATACCTGTATCTTATTTCTGCGGAGGAACACATGGAGCACCTTCCCAACGGATTTACCCTGGAACTGGCTGAGGGCGCTTTCCCTCTGGGCACCGATTCCATGGTGCTTTCCCATTTTGTCAGGCTGCCGAAAAACGCGGCGGTGCTGGATTTCGGCTCCGGCTGCGGCACGCTGGGCCTGCTGCTGTGCAGCAGGGACGAGCACTGCCGGGTCACCGGGATCGAGCTGGACGAAAACGCCCACCTGGCCGCTCTGGAAAATATCCGCCGCAACGCCCTGACCTCCCGTATGGAGAGTATATGCGCCGACCTGCGGTCGGTATCTGAAAGGTTTTCGCCGGGCAGTTTTTCCTGCTGCGTGTCCAATCCTCCCTATTTTTCCGGCGGCCCCGCCAGCAAGACCACGCCCCTGGCCCGGCGGGAGGACACCTGCACCTGCGCCGACCTGTTTTCCGCCGCCGGGTGGGCGCTGAAATACGGCGGTGATTTTTTCCTTGTCCACCGTCCGGAGCGGATGGCGGAGCTGATCGCCCTGGGGGCAAAAAACGCCATGGAAGCCAAGCGGCTGTGCCTGGTGCACCACAGGCCGGATTCTCCCGTGAACCTGATCCTGCTGCAATTCCGCAAGGGCGGCAGGCCGGGCCTTATGTGGGAGGAGATCACCCTGCACAACGCCGACGGCTCCCCCTCTTCGACTTATAAAGAAATCTATCATATTTAAGCGGCTCCCCTTGAGAGGAGCTGGCAAAAATCTATGATTTTTGACTGAGGGGTGTTTCTGCATTCTCCGCCTTCGCAACCACCCCTCAGTCACCTTCGGTGACAGCTCCCCTCAAGGGGAGCCATTCCTGTTCTACACTAACCAAACTACAAGGAGGCACATCATGGCCGGAATGTTATATCTCGTCCCCACGCCCATCGGCAATCTGGGGGACATTTCCATCCGCTGCCGGGAGACCCTGGAAAACGCGGACTTCATCGCCGCAGAGGATACCCGCGTCAGCCTGAAGCTGCTGAACCACCTGGGCATCAAAAAAAGCCTTGTAAGCTACTATGAGCATAACAAGGCGTTCAAAGGTGATAAAATCGTGGACCGCATTCTCGCCGGTGAGACCTGCGCGCTGGTGTCCGACGCGGGCAGCCCCGCCATTTCCGATCCCGGCGAAGACCTGGTAAAGCAGTGCGCCGCCGCCGGAATCCAGGTCTGCGCCATCCCGGGCCCTTGCGCCGCCATTACAGCCCTGAGCATCTCCGGACGGGCCACAGGCCGGTTCTGCTTTGAGGGCTTCCTGTCCACCGCGAAGAAAAGCCGCCGGGAGCATCTGGAATCCCTGAAAAAGGAACCGCGCACCATGATCTTCTACGAAGCTCCCCACAAGCTGGTGACCACTCTGGAAGACATGCGGGATGTTTTTGGCCAGGACCGTCCCATCAGCCTGTGCCGGGAACTGACCAAGCTCCATGAGGAAGTGGTCCGCACCACGTTAGGCGCGGCTGTGGAGAAATATACCGAGAATCCCCCCAAGGGTGAATTCGTGCTGGTGGTAGCCGGCGCTCCTGAAGAAGTAAAGGAAACCGCCTCCGAGGGCGACGCCGCCGCCCGGGTCGCCCAGCTGATGGCGGAGGGACTCAGCCGCAAGGACGCGGTAAAGCAGACCGCCAAGGAGCTGGACCTGCCAAAAAACGTGGTCTATGACATTGCGCTGAAAGAATTCGAAGAATAACAAGCAAAAAATCCCTGAACGGCAGCCGCCATTCAGGGATTTTCTTAATATTCCGACATTCTCTTGACACAGTCCTGACAGACATTTTTTCGGCGGTAGGAAATCAGGTTCCGGGAAGAACCGCAGAAGACACATGCCGGTTCAAACTTCTGCAAGATGATTCTGTCGTTCTCCATATAAATTTCCAGTTCGTCCCGCTCTGCGATGTCCAGCGTGCGGCGCAGTTCAATAGGTAGAACGATCCGGCCAAGTTCGTCTACCTTTCGAATAATTCCTGTAGACTTCATTGCGGTCAGCTCCCTCCTGTGTTTTCTGTGTGTTACGTCAGCCCCGTAACGACTTATTTGTTTTATCATTATACCGTCTCATCGAACAGGAGTCAAATACTTTTTGAAATAAACACGCATTTTGTTGAAACTATCCATTCATTTTCCATGCTAATCAGCATATTGTACACCAAAAGGAGGCATGCGTATGGTGATGAGCTGGATATGGACGGGCATCCTGGCGGTCAGCGTTCTCTGCTCCGTCCTCACCGGCAGCGGCAGCGGCAGCGCGCTGGCGGCGGCGGCTTTGCGGGGCGCTCAGGCAGGTGTGGAGCTGGCGGTTTCTATGGCCGGTGCGGTCTGCCTGTGGTCCGGTGTGGGCAGGCTGATGGAAGCGGCAGGATTGACGGACGGACTTTCCCGGCTGCTGCGGCCGCTGCTGCACAGGCTGTTTCCCTCCACGATGGAAGACCCCGCCCTTTCCCGGGAGCTGAGCGCCAACATCTGCGCCAATTTCCTTGGGCTGGGCAACGCGGCAACGCCTATGGGCATCCGTGCCGCGAAACGGATGAAGCAGGGCGATACCGCCACGGACGAGCTGTGCCGTCTTATCGTGCTGAATACTGCGTCCATCCAGCTGATCCCGGCAAATGTAGCGGCAGTGCGCAGCGGTTTGGGCTGCGCCACTCCCTTTGACATTTTGCCTGCGGTATGGATCACCAGTCTGCTTTCCGCCGGGCTGGGCGTAACGGTGGCATGGCTGCTGGGGAAGGTCTGGCGTGGATGACGGATTATATCGTTCCTTTGATCTTATTTTTCACCGCGGCGCTAGCCCTGCGAAAAAAAGAGAATGCCTACGATATTCTGCTGGGAGGCGCATCGGAGGGGCTGACGCTGCTGCTTTCCATCCTTCCCGCCCTGATCCTGCTGCTGACGGCGGTACATATGCTGCGGGCCTCCGGGGCTGTGGAGATTTTAAGCCGGATTCTGTCTCCGGTATTTTCCCTGTTCGGCATCCCGCCTGAAACGGCAATGCTGATGCTGATCCGCCCCATCAGCGGCAGCGCCGCGCTGGCGGTGGGAGCGGAATTGATGGCGGAGTATGGGGTAGATTCACTGGTGGGACGGACAGCGGCGGTGATGCTGGGGTCTACAGAGACTACCTTTTACACCATCAGCGTATATTTCGGCGCGGCAGGGATCAAAAAAACGCGGTATACCGTCCCGGCGGCACTGTTTGCGGATTTTGTCGGTTTTTTTATGGCGTCATGGACGGTTCGGATGTTCTTTTCCTGAATGATTGTTTTACGTCCTCCCCCGTAGGGGAGGGTCTTGACCCTCCCTTGCAGTTTCAACATTCATTGCAGAATCTTGCATCTGATACTCAATATGAAAACGCTGTATTTCCAAATGAAACAGCACATACCGATGTTGTGATATTCAGGGAGGGTCAAGACCCTCCCCTACAGAGCGGCGCTTTAGGAAATTACGATTTTTCTCCATTGGAAATGGTTCAGGGCGCATCCGGTTGGATGCGCCCTGAGGTTATTCATTGGGAGTTTCCGTTTTTCCCGCGCTGCTTCTTTTGCGTCTGCGGCGGCGGGGACGGCTGCCGCCGTCTTCGGGATCGGCCTTTTCCGCCCGGCGGGCATAGGCTTCGGCGGCTTCGGAGGTGGCCTCATAGGTCAGACGGCTGACCCGGATCAGGCCATCCTGCTGCTCAGACAGCCGCACCCGGATCAGGAACTTGCCATCCTCAGGGCAGGTCGCCAAATCCATATAGCGGTGGCCCGGCTGGGCAAACCAGCGGGAGCCAAGCATTCTGGCGCCGCAGATGGGGCAGATGTTTTCCTCCCCGGCCATGGCGCTGAGGGCAGCCCGCTTGTCGGCATAATCATAGTACACCTTCCGGGCAATGCAGCCGGGAAGCTCCGCACCGTGGAAGCCGTTTTCGTGGCTCTTTAAGGCTTCGTCGTATTCCGCCGCACCCTTTTTCAGATCCAGTCTCGCACAGATCAGGGCAGTATGGTAGGCATCGCCCAACGCGTCGTGAGCAGGGCGGGTGGCTTCGATGCCGAAGATCTCCATTGCGGTCTTCAGGGCCTTCTGCGCGGTAGAACCGTCGGTCTGGGAATTGAAGATCATCTGGGCGTTGTACCACCTTTCCGTAAAGGCGGTGTCCAGCTCAAACAGCTGCAGATTTTCCCGCAGGATGCCGATATCATCAAAGCCCCAGGTCAGGAAAATAATATCCTCGCCGCACCAGTGCCGGAACAGTTCAATGGCCTCCGGGAAGGGCACACCCTCCTCCCGCAGCTGGGTCTCCTTGATGCCGGTGAGCTTACTGACCCGGCGGTTCAGGTGACGGTAATATTTCGGTTTGATCATGACCTGGAACTCATCTGCCACCTGCTGGTCTTCCGTGACCCGAACAGCGCCGATCTGGATGATCTCGCCGCGGATCTGGACGGGCAGTACCTTCTTGGAAGAAGGCGAGCCGGGCCAGGGCTGGTTCCATTCCATATCCATTACGATGTAATTCATTAAGAAAACCTCTGTATCACATAATCCTATATGATATCATAACATATCATAGGGGCTTCTGTAAACAGAAAGTTATATTTTCTGCTGGAAATTATCTTTTCCCGCGCCAGCTTCCACATCCCTCAGCCTAACGTCTGGGAAACGGCTGGTGTTATCCTGAAACGCTTGGATTCAGGGCGGATTAGAAATCCGCCCCTACGGAGCGTTCCGCAGTGAAACCATGCTTTACTTCTGCATCAGCTTTTTCCGGTCCAGATCGCCTTCCTGCCAGCCGGCGCTTTTTCCGCAGACCGGGCAGGGATCGCAGGCACGGATCCCCTCGTAGGTGTAGCCGCAGTTCAGGCAGCGCCATTTGATGGGCTCGTCCTTCTCCGTCAGCTCGCCTTTGAGCAGCTGCTCTTCCAGCGTCTTGAACTGCAGGTGGTGAACACCCTCGATGCGGGCGATCTGCATCCACAGCCGGGCCGCGTCCTTAAAGCCCTCCCGGCGGGCGATCTCCGCGAAGCCGGGGTAGGCCTCGTCATGCTCGTCTTTCTCCCCATCGGCGGCAAAGCTCAGGTTTTCCACCGTTTTGCCCAGCTGGAAGGGGTAGCCCGCATCTACCGGGATGTTTTCCGCGCAGCCCTCCAGCTCCTGCAGCATCTCCAAAAACTCCTGGGCGTGGACAGCTTCGTTGGCCGCAGTCTCCTCGAAGACCCGGGCGATCCACTCGCAGTTTTCCTTTCGCGCAACCTCCGCGTAGATGGTATAGCGGGTTCGGGCCTGGGATTCTCCCGCAAAGGAGCGGACCAGGTTCTTTCTGGTTTCAGAATGGATAAATTCCATATTTGCATCCCCTTTCTACTGGGAGGATGCCCCGATCTTGGAAGGATATGCGGTAAAGGACGTTTATCTGAGAGAAAAGGCTCCCCTTGAGGGCTTAGTAGCCGTTACTGCATTGCAGCTTACGGATACTTAGTACACAGGAGAGCCGGCACGGCGAATGCCGTGACTGAGGGGTGGGTGGTAACGGGTCAAAAATTTGGAAGTTTTTGCAAAATCGTACTGCGGTAACCACCCTTCCGTCCCGCCTTACGGCAGGTCACCTCCCCGCAAGGGGAGGCTTTGCCTGCTATGCTATCATACAACCACACAAAAAATCCCGGAGGACTTTTATCCTCCGGGATTCCTTTTTAACGAATTACAGCAAATCCTTCACCAAGGACAGGGCAGCCTCGTCTGCAACCAGCGTGAAATCGGGGTGCAGCTGCAGGATGGAGCCGGGAGCCTGGGGCTTGATGGGGCCGAAGAAGCAGTCCTTCACGGCCTGGGCCTTGTTGGCGCCGTTGACCACCAGCAGAACGCGCTTTGCCTTCATGATGGAGCCGATGCCCATGGTGTAAGCATGGGTGGGAACATCCTCACGCTTGGCGAAGAAACGCTGGTTGGCATCGATGGTAGAAGCGGTCAGCTCCACCTTGTTGGTGCCCTTAACGAAAGCGTCGGCAGGCTCGTTGAAGCCGATGTGGCCGTTGGGACCGAGGCCCAGCAGCTGCAGGTCAGCGCCGCCGAAGGAATCGATGACAGCATCATAACGGGCGCACTCTGCTTCCGCGTCGGGATTCATGCCGTTGGGGATGTTGCAGTTGGCCTGGTCGATGTTCACATGGTCGAACAGGTTGGTGCGCATGAAGTAGGCATAGCTCTGGTCGTGATCCTTGGTCAGGCCCACGTACTCGTCCAGGTTCACGGTCTTGACCTGGGAGAAGTCCAGATCGCCGGATTCATACTTGGCGATCAATTCCTTGTAAGTGCCCACAGGGCTGGAGCCGGTGGCCAGGCCCAGAACACAGTCAGGCTTCAGCTGCACCTGTGCGGCGATAATATTGGCAGCCTTGCGGCTGACATCGTTGTAATCCTTTGCTACGATCAATCTCATGTTGAGGATCCCCTTTCAAAGTTATGGTGTTGTTTTCATACACTGCCTGTTGTATATTGTAGCATCTTTTTGAAATTCTGTACAGGCCTTTTGCGAAATTTCAGTCAATTTCGATAAATCCATCGTTTCTTCCTGTCCCGTGTAAAATCTGGCCTTATTTTACATTTCAATTTTGGCACTGTATTTATTACCAGCTTAGGATATAATGGGCTAAAATTAAAAACAAGGAGGAATCCTCATGGAAACCAAATCCAATCTCACCACCCGAAAGGTCGTCTTCGCCGCTCTGATGGCTGCGCTGTGCTACATTGGCTTCTCCTACTTCCGCATCGATATTCCTGTGGGTACCGAGAAAACCGCGTTTCATCTGGGCAATGTATTCTGTGTGCTTGCGGCTCTGCTGATCGGCGGCTTCTGGGGCGGCATGTCCGGCGCAGTGGGCATGACCATTGCCGACCTGACCTCTGGCTATGTCACCTCCGCACCCAAGACCTTCCTGTTGAAGCTGTGCATCGGCCTGGTCACCGGCCTGGTCGCCCACAAGGTTTTCCATATCAGCAAGGATGAGGAGCGGAAAGTGTCCCTTCCCATTGCCACAGTGCTTTCCAGCCTGGCAGGCATGGCCTTCAACGTTGTGGCAGATCCCGTGGTCGGCTATTTCTACAAGACATACCTTCTGGGCGTTCCCCAGGATGCCGCCGCTATCTGGGCGAAAATGGGTGCCGTTACCACGCTGGTCAACGCCATCATCGCCGTCATCGTCGCCACGGTCTTCTACCTGGCTCTCCGCCCCGCTCTGAAGCGTTCCAACCTGCTCCCCACCGTATAAGTAAAAAAAATCTGCCGTCCGTCTTGGGCGGCAGATTTTTTGCTGTCACCATTACAGCCCCTGTCATCCTGAGCCAGCGGGAGCGGACCGAAGGACGACATATTTTTATTTATTTTCTAAATCTTAACATTTCCCTTTCTCCAGATGGTATAATAGAATCAAATAATTATACAGGGGGAATTTTCATGTCATTTGAGGGTATCATGTTCAACATTCGTGCATCGAAAAGTGACCGGGAACGGGATGCTGCCATTCCGCTGCCTGCCGGTATCACCCAATGCCGCAACATTTCCTACGGTTCCCACGGCAGGGACAGCCTGCTGGATGTTTATTATCCCGACGGCACCACCGCTCCCCTTCCCACCATCGTCAGCATCCACGGCGGCGGGTATGTTTACGGCAGCAAGGAGATCTACCGCCGCTACGGCATGGATATGGCCCGCCGGGGCTTTGCCTTTGTGAATTTCAACTACCGCCTGGCCCCCAAATGGAAGTTTCCCACGCCCCTGGCGGACACCAACGCCGTGCTGGAATGGATCGCCAAGAATGCACAACGCTATCATCTGGACCCCCAGCGTGTCATACTGGTAGGCGACTCTGCCGGTGCCCAGCTGGCAAGCCAGTACGCCGCCATTCAGTGCAATCCGGAATATGCTTCCCTGTTCGCGCTGAATCTGGCCCCGGTGCGCATCTGCGCCCTGGGATTGAACTGCGGCATGTACGATATGGCCTCCCAGGCCGCAGAGCCGCGGAAAGGAATCCAGCTGGATTATCTGGGCAAAGATCTGCCCGCCGACGATCCCCGGTTCCGGGTGCTGGAAGCCATCGGCCCCAACTATCCCCCCGCTTATATCACCACCGCCTGCCACGATTTCCTGCGGCCCTGTGCGGAACCCATGTACAAATTCCTGACGGAAAAAGGGATCGAATGCGCCTGGAAATGCTACGGAAGCGAAGCAGACGAAGCTGTGGGACATGTGTTCCATGTGAACATCCCCCTGCCGGATGCCGTGCGGTGCAATGACGATGCCGTGGCTTTCTTCAAAAAATATGTATAATCAAAATTCCCGCCCTGTACCAGCAGGGCGGGAATTTTGATTACCATTCATAATAGCCGTACATTTCTTTGAGATGTTCCCTGTTCCGGTAGTAGTCATAGACGTTATGCACCCGCTGGCGGATCTGTTCATCACAGTAGACCCGGCTTTGGCAAGACAGAAAGTAGTCTAAGTACGCATCCACATCGGTATAGATCAGGTCCGTGGCGTCATAGATGGCATAGTGTTCGTCTTCCAGCACCTTATACGGCTCCAGCTCCCCGAAGGTGAGCAGCTGGCCGTAAAGGAACGCGCAGTGATCCGGATTCGACGCCGCTTCCGCATCGTAGACGAACAGGAACACCAGTGGAATCGTCACACCGCCGTCCGTTTCCCCCTGCCGCTGGGGAATCAGCGCGTTCACTGCCCAGGCTTTTTCATCTGAGCTGGCCACCATTCTGCCGTAAGCGTCGGAATGCGTCCACTCAGTCAGCCCCAGCAGATACTGCTGCTCCGCCGGAACGCTGTCGTCAAACATCACGCCGTCCGGCAGCTTCTTCAGCATCGGCTCCGGGTCCAGATAAACGGAAGGTTCGCTGACCATAATGGCCGGCGACAGGGCCGGGACCACCGTCCCGCCGCAGCGTTTCAATAGTTCGTCCACCTTCTGTAAATACGAAAAGTTGGCTTCGTTCAGAGCGATAGGCGCACCCTCATAGGACTTTTCGAAGTAAAAGCGCAGTTCTTCCTCGATATTCTCTAAGTTCTCCGCAGGAGCATCCTCCGCAGGCTCCTGCGGTTGCGTCTCCTGCTCTCCGTCGTCGTTGAAATACACACTGCACATCCAGTCATGGCCGAACAGGAAATCACGGTTGGTCAGCAGCAGATAGTACCAGGGATTCGTCACGTCGTTTTCCAGATACGCGATGTCGTAGGCTTTGGACAGGTCGATGGTCATGGTCCCGCTGGTGCCTGCCGGGAATTCGCTTTCCGAGAACACCACTTCCCCCTCCAGCTTCGGCGCTTCCTCCTCCGTAAACCAGTTGATCAGCTTCAGCTGTTTCTGGAATTTCAGGTCCTTATCCGACCTGTTTTCCACATACACCGACACGATGCCGTTTCCCAGATAGGTTCCATCCAAGCTCAGTTCATCCGCGTCCAAGGGAGAGAACAGCGGATAGGTAAAGGCCGTCAGCACGAAGCAGAAAAGGAGCACCGCCGCCAGTAGCAGTACCTTCCGCATAGGCACGCGGGAGCGTACACGGTGGGCCGGATTCAGGTCCACCCCGGTCTTTTCTTCAAACTTGCACTTGATATTGTGCAGATTCCGCTTTGTCATTCGGCTCATTTTCCCACCTCCCATGCCCTTTGCAGCCTCTGCCGAAGGTTCCGCTTGGTGCTGTACAGGGAATTGTCCACCTGCTTCACCGTCATGTTCAGCGCCAGCGCGATCTCTCGGGGCTTTTGATTATAATAGTAACGCCGCACCAGAATTTCCCGCCCCGGCTCCCCCAGAGCATTGACCGCCGTCAGCAGTTCCCGGCGGGTCTCCTCCCGCATCAGCTGTTCCTGCATACCCAGGCCGTCAGACAGCGCCGCTTCTTCCAGTGGGACCGTGCTGCGCCGGGTGATTTGGCGGTAGCGGTCAACAGCCCGGCTTCGGGCCACGATGCACAGCCAGCTTTTCAGCGTTCCCCTGCCTGGATCGAATCTCTCCGGGTGCTCCCATAAGTAAATAAAGGCATCCGCCACACATTCCTCCACGTCCTGCTCACTGCCCGCGTTCTTCAGCACCGCACCGGCAATAGGCCACAGAAGGCGTGAGAATTTATTGATGACATGGTTCATCATATCCGCGTCCCCGGCGGCAATTGCCGCGATGATGGTTTCGTCTTTCAAGCGCCTCACCTCGTTTTCTTTTGCTAATCATAGTACGTCGAAGATGGTGCAAATCCTTTTAAAATTTCAAAACGGCATGACCAGCGTCATGCCGTTTTTCCGTGTCCATCAATGAATTTCCCAAGCGGTGGGGTTTCCCTTTTTCACAAGGAACGCATTGTCCGCCAGCTTTGCCAGGGGCAGGTCTGAAATTGAGTCCGAGTAAAACGAGCAGATCGGGACATCTCCAAATTCCCGCCGCATTCTGGCCACTTTTTCCTGCCCGCGGCAGTTTTTGCCGGTATATTTCCCTGTGCGGCTGTCCACCTCCGAAGCAATCAGATGCCGGATAGCCAGCCGGCGGCAAATGGGCCGCAGCAGAAATTCCGGGGAAGCGGAAATGATCACGTCCTCCGGCTCCTGCTGCTGCCGATACCAGAAGTATATCTTGTGCTGATGGCTGTCCCAGAAGTCCTCCGCCAGCTTTTCCCCGTCGATTCCCTGCAAAAAGGAATAAAAATATTCCTTCATTGCCGTTTTATCCACTTTTTTCATGGCATAGAGCACAAATCCCGCAGCCTGTCTGGGTATGTAGCGCGCCAGCGCCGGGGTTCTTTTCAGCGCGTAGAAGAAAAAGTCCACCGTGCTGTCTCCGCCGTAGACCGTTCCGTCAAAATCATACACGTTCATATTCCGTCACGCTTTCACAGGTAGAGGATCGTAAACATCACTGCCAGATACAGCACACAGAACCAGCAGAACTTTATCGTGCATCAAAACTTCCACCGGATCGCCGTCGGAATCGCCTTCAATGTCCAGGCTGTATTTCATGGTGATCAGCAGGACAATGGGAACGGTAAAGACCAGATATTCATTGCTGTAGGAAGCCACGGTATGTTCGTCCATGCTCCACAGGGCATAGAACACATTTGCCAGGGTCAGGCACATATTCATGCTCTTATCCAAAAAGCTGAGGGGATACGCCTTCAGCACCTTCCGGGTCTGGCCGTCGCTGACCTGCTTCAGTTCATTCCTGCGCTTGCCCAGCGCAAAATAGAAAGCCAGGGCAATCACCGTCAGATAGAGCCAGTTGGAAATGGTGATCTGGGTCACAAACGCGCCGTACAGGATCCGGATCAGGAATCCCGCCACCAGAATGGTCACATCCACCAGGGGAATGTTTTTCAGGCCGAAGCTGTAGGCCAGATTCAAAACCAGGTAAAGGGCCAGCAGCGCGCTGGGAATCCCCTGCCAGACCAGGCCGTTGCATACAGCCGCCGCAATCAGCAGCACCGCCGCCAGGATCCAGGCGTTCCGCACTGAAACCGTTCCCGCGGCAATGGGGCGATTCCGCTTTGTGGGATGCTTCTGGTCTTTCTCTTTGTCCCGGATATCATTGACGATGTATACCACCGAGGACACCATGCAGAACGCGGCAAAGCCCGCGAACCCCGCAAGCAGCTTCCGGATGTTGAAAAACTGACCGCTGCATGCCAGAGCGGCAAATACCAGCAGATTCTTGATATAATGGTGGACACGCATGAGCTTAAGATAATGCTTCATACAGGCGTACTCCTTACACAGGATAGTTTGTAATGGCGAAGGAAATCATTTCCCTCATTGCGGGGAGGTTCACCACAAGCATGGCAAGGGCACAGGCCGCGCTGAAAAGCGGAACCAGGAATTTGACATGCAGCCGGTCCTCCAGCCACTGCACCAGCTGGAACAGCAGGGCCAGAAATGCCCAGCCAAAGTAAAGCGCATACAGCAGCAGGCCGTTTTCCGCCGTGCCCCAGCCCAAAACCAGCAGCACCGCCACAGAGAATCCGGCCCAGCCGCCGAACAGCAGGGCGCTCTTTTTTCTGCGGTTCAAAACAACGCTGACAATCACCAGCAGCACCAGCGCAACGCCCGCAGCACTCACCTTCGTCACCGGGGCCATCTGCCAGGAAAGGAAGCCAAAGGAATTGACCTGAGCCCCGGCCTCCGGGGCAAGGAAGCAGTTCCGGGCAAACTGGGTATACTGGAAGACTTTATCCAGCATGGTCAGCTTTTTTCCCGCGAACCCGCCAAGGGAGGACGCCTGGCCGAGCAAGCCGGTAATCACATCGAAACGGCAGAAAACCAAAATCACGCCCACAAATTCCAGGCCGTATTTCACCATATCCGCAAACCAGCCCTTAACATTCTTCCTGGGAGATGTTTCGGACATGGACAGGATCAGGACCATACTGGTCAGCAGTGTTCCGCCCGCGCCCCACAGGGTCATGCGGTCAGGCCGGTTCTGTTCGCTGATCTGGTACAGGCAAAGGATCAGCCAGAAATAGGCCACCACATACTGCTCCATCATCAGCACAAACAGCAGGTAGGTATAACTGCACAGCGCCAGGATCATGAAGCAGATCCGTTTCCACGGATCCAGGCCCATCATCTTTGCCAGGAGGAAATTGGCAGTAAACAGCAGCACAATCTGGGCACAGTTCGTCAGAATGGCCTGTACCGAAGCCGGTGCGGAAATGAGTCTGCCAATCAGATACGGGATACCGGCAAAGGGCGCGGCAAACACCGCAAACAGAGGCTGCCGCAGGTCGTTTTCCGGGTGCGCCAGCGTCAGGTAGGCATTTTCCCGCACCAAACGGGGCGAATCGCTGGTGTAAATGATATCATAGTTGCAGGGAGCGCCGTAAAACGCGTTGGTCTGGGAAAATACAGCCGTCATCAGGAACAGCTCCAGAATCAGCAGTATGCCGTACACGATTTTCTCTTCTTTTGTCACATCGCGGAAAACGCCGCCGCTTTCAAAGATGCCGATGATCTTATTCCAGAACAACAGGAGCAGAAGATAGGCAAAATACAGACCCGCCGCTGCCAGCAAAATACCGGCCCGCTGGCGCATCCCCTCCGGAACAAGCGCGCACAGCTGGCACCACCGTGCCTGTCCATTCCAGCAGATGCCCATTGCGGTAAGCAGGGATACAAGCCGCAAGCGCAGTCCGCAGCGCTTGATCTGGTCCAAAATCCCGGGCATCTGCCATGCGAAAAATGCGGAAACGCCGAGCAAAAATATGACTTCATACAGCTTACCGTTAAGCTCTGGCAGCTCCAGAAGGAAGAATGCCGCCGCAGAAAGCAGGAACAGCAGCTTTCGCTCCGGAAGCCTGTCTCCCCGGAAGGTAAAAAATCCGCAAGCCGCATCCCAGGCCCAATGGATCAGATTGCTGGTCAGGACATAGATCGCGTAGGCTCCCGCCAGGAAGCCCAAACGTCCCGCGGCCTGCAGCATATCCTGGGGCGCGCAGTGCAGCAAATTGGCGGCAGTATACAGGTAGCCGCTGTCCGTCCAGGCGGAAAGGAAGGAATCATAGCACAAGAAAGTCCCCGCCAGGGACAGCATTCCCATGCCGTATGTCACTGCCCGGCTGCCGCTCCGGTAAGGCTCCACACACTCCCGGGTGACGGAAACCGCCGTCACTGCCCCGAGCAAAAGCCCCACAGCCAGCAGCGAGCCAAAGGATGTCCGAACGCCCAGGCACAGCGCCGCCGCTCCGGAAATCCAAAAGCAGAAATTATGTTTCAGATTTCGCAGCGCTGCCGTGAAAGAAATCCGTTTCATGTTCAAATTCCATCTCCTCTTATACGAATTCTTAATAAAAACCTTTGGTTTTCATTTAAGAATGCACCGCCGAAGGGCGTTGCAGATTGGAGAATATTCGAAATAGTACATTCTCCAATCCCGTCTCATTTTGATCCTCGCCAGGGAAGCGCCGCAATCGACAGATGCGTGCAGATCATTCCATAATAATTTAGTATATCATAGCATCAGCCGTTTTTCTACTCTTGAATCTGAAATAAAGCAAAAAAGACTCCACGGCGAACCGTGGAGTCTTTGGGGTTGTGTTATCCGGATCAACGGGCGGAAACGTACTTGTGCAGGGTCTTGCGGACTGCACCGGGACCGGCGTACAGTTCGGCGACCATACCTTCGATCTTCTCGCCCAGGCCGACTTCGTACAGGTCCACACCGAACACATCGGTACGGGAGTACAGCGTCTTCAGGCAGCTGAAGTCCTGCTCGCCTTCCTTGACTTCCAGAGGAGCCACGATGGCCTGCAGTTCCGCCAGCAGAGGATCGGGAGAGGGCTCAAATGCGTTGCCTGCATCGTCGATGCCCTTCAGGTAGCGGGCGTAGCCTGCCAGCACCAGGGGGATCAGCGTCAGGTTGGACATGTCCAGACCTCTCTTCACGTAGGACTTGATGGTCTCACCGAAGCGGATTGCCAGCTTCTGGGAGGTGTCCATAGCGATACGCTGGGGAGCGTCGGGCATGAAGGGGTTGGGCAGACGGCGGTTCAGAACAGCGCCGATGAACTCGTAGGGGTTCAGAACGCCGGGGTCGGTAACAACGGGCATAGCCTCGATGTAGCCGATCTTCTGGATAAAGGAGCGGATGTCCTCGTCCTTCATCTCGGCAGAGATCAGGTCGTAACCCAGCATGCAGCCGTAGATGGACATAGCGGTGTGCAGGGGGTTCAGGCAGGTGGTGACCTTCATGGTCTCGACCTTGTCCACGGTCTCGCGGGTAGTGTAGAGAACGCCGCCCAGATCCAGAGGAGGACGACCGTTGGTATAGTGATCCTCAATGACCAGGTACTGGGTCTCTTCTGCGTTGACGAAGGGAGCCGTAAAGCTGTGGCGCTCGGTCTGGATGGTGTAGTTATCCTCGAAGCCGTCAGCAGCCAGCATTTCCTGAACCAGGCTGTGGGGACGGGGGGTGATCTTGTCGATCATAGCCCAGGGGAAAGTAACCTTGGTCTCATCCTGAACATAGGTCAGGAAGTCAGCGGGAACCAGGCCGTCTGCGACCCACTTGTTAACGTAGGCCAGGACACCGGCCTTGACCTTATCGCCGTTGTGGGAGCAGTTATCCATACTCTGGATGGTCAGGGGCAGCTGGCCTGCCTGATAACGCTCGTACAGCAGTGCAGCGACCTTGCCCATAGCCAGAACAGGCTTCAGGCCACGCTCCAGATCATGAGGAGCCACGCCGTAGCCCTTCTCGGTGATGGTGAAGGAGATCATCTGCAGGGAGGGGTTACGGAAGATATCCACCAGACGGGCCCAGTCAGCCTCGAACTGGTAGTCGGCCTTCAGGCTCTCGGTAACGGAACCGATGACCTTCTTCTCGATGGTGCCGGTAGACTGCAGAGAAACCAGCAGAGACAGGTTCTCATAGGGGGCGTATGCCTTGTCGATGATCTCGTAGTCGAAGGTCTCGGCCACAACGATACCGCGGTCATACTTGCCGCTGTTCAGAACATCATTCAGAACGGCAGCAGTGAATGCGCGGAAAATGTTACCAGCGCCGAAGTGAACCCAGGTAGGCTCGTTATAGGTCTTTTCCTTAACAGCCTTCAGGTCGTACTTGGGCAGAGCATAGCCCTTCTCTTCCCATTCCTGGGGGTTGAAGGAATCGCTCAGAATATCGGTAAGTTTCATATTGCCATTACTCCTTTATTTTCTCAAATGGAACGCTCAGGCGTTTGCCACCGTGACCTTGCCATCCAGCTTGTCCAGCATATCCCAAACGCCCAGCATGTACATGATGCCCAGGGCACGGTCGTACAGACCGTAGCCGGGACGGACATTGCCGGGGCCCTCATCCCACAGATGACGGCCGTGGTCGGGACGGATGTAGCCTTCAAAGCCGCAGTCGTGGTATGCCTTCAGGATCTCCAGGATGCCGGTCTCGCCGTCGCAGTCGCGGTGAGAAGCTTCACTGAAGTCGCCGTTGTCGAAGTGCTTGACATTGCGGATATGGGCGAAGGCGATGCGGTCACAGTGCTTACGGACGATCTCAGCAACATTGTTGTTGGGATCGGCGTTCAGAGAACCGGAGCACAGGGTCAGGCAGTTGTAGGGGTTATCGACCATGGACAGGAAGCGGTCGATGTTCTCGCCGTTGATCAGCAGACGGGGCAGGCCGAAGATATCCCATGGGGGATCGTCCATGTGGATGGCCATCTTCACGTCGCACTCCTCGCAGGTGGGCATGATGGCTTCCAGGAAGTACTTCAGGTTGGCCCACAGAGTCTCGTGGTCAACATCCGCGTAATCCTTGAACAGCTGGTCCAGCTTTGCCATACGCTCAGGCTCCCAGCCGGGGAAGGACATGTTGTACTTCTCGGTGAAGTCCAGGATATACTTAGCCATAGCGTTGTAGTCGTCCTGGATCATGCCCTTTTCGTAGAACAGGGCGGTAGAGCCGTCGCCGACTTCATGGAACAGGTTGGAACGGGTCCAGTCAAAGATGGGCATGAAGTTGTAGCAGATGACCTTGACGCCGAACTTGGACAGATTGCGGATGCACTGCTTATAGTTCTCGATCAGGCCGTCGCGGGTGGGCTTGCCGATCTTGATATCGTCGTGAACGTTAACGGACTCGACAACGTCGCCGTTGAAGCCGTACTTATGGAGCTGGTCCATAACCTCAGCGATTTCTTCCTCTTCCCAGATTTCGCCGGGCATCTTGTTGTGCAGGGCCCAGACAATGCTGGTCACGCCGGGGATCTGCTTGATATCGGACAGCTTGATCTTATCGTTGCCTTCGCCGTACCAACGGAAACCCATGTGCATAGGCATAAGTAAATTCCTCCATTACTAAAATTTCTCACCTTTCTCCCAAATGGCAGGGAGCGGGGATTTTGGCTAGGTTGATTATAACATAAAACACCCTGTTCTGACAACGAAGTGTTCCAAAAATAATCAACAAAAAAACGGCTTAAAATTTAGGAAAGAAAACCAGTTGACGTATTTTTTTCATACATTTGGGCACCTTATTGTCGGAGGGATCGACATGACGGAGAAACAATACAGCAAGCTCGTAGACGAAATGAGTCCCAAGTCCCCCATGTGGAAGGATTGTCTCAATGCGTTCTGGATCGGCGGACTGATCTGCACGCTGGGACAGGTTTTTTTGAACTGCTTTACCAAGTGGGGACTGGATAAGGAAGCGGCGGGCACGGCCACATCCATGAGCCTGGTAGCCCTGTCCGCCCTGCTGACAGGACTGAGCCTTTACGATGACATCGCCAAATACGCCGGCGCCGGCACGCTGGTGCCCATTACCGGATTTGCCAATTCCATTGCGGCTCCCGCTGTGGAGTTTAAGACGGAGGGCTTTATTCTGGGTGTGGGCGCCAAGATGTTCACCATTGCGGGGCCTGTTATCGTGTACGGATTGTCCGCCAGCGTGGTGTATGGGCTGATCTACTGGCTTTCTCTCACTTTCTTCTAAAAAATGGCTGCGTCCAACCGGACGCAGCCATTTTAGAATCACGCTTTTTTCCAGAGCCACAGCGCATATCCGCCGGAAACGACTATGAGCAGCACTGCACTGCAGACCTGAACCAGGCTTGTGGTCGCCTGTCCAAATACTGCGGCAACCAGTTCCGTGAAGGGCCCCTGCTCCAAGGCAAACACGCTGCTGCCATTGACAAACATATGGCTTGCGATGCAGGGCAGCAAGCTGCCGCCTTTGTACGCGATGATGGTATACAGGAAGCCGATCACGATGGCGTAGCACACCTGCAGCAGCACTCCCAGCGTATCTGCCGTATTGGCAAGGTTCACAATATGTCCCGCACCGAAGGTCACCGCCGACACAATGATCGCATTGCGCAGATTGTCCTTTGCCATACCGCGGAACAGGAATCCGCGGAAGATGATTTCCTCTACATAGCCGGCAACGGCTTTGTTCACCATCATGAGCAGTGTAACAGCCAGCGGCGCAGTGAGGGCCAGCCCGTTCTCCAGATTGGCGCAGGACATGACGATCAGGGGGAGAAACCACAAAAACGCCTTTTTGCTGCCCTTAAAGGCACAAAGGCCGAACTTCTCCGCCAGACTGTTCCGAAGGATCCACACAGTGGACGCAACCGCAAGCACTGTAATGCAGGCCACCGGAACCAGCAGCTGAGGTACTGTCTTACCCGCCAAATCATCTAAGCCGCCGCAGAACTGCAATGCAATATTCATAACCAATACATACAGGGCAATCCAAACAAGGGCAAAGTTTACTTCGTTTTTCTCATAGAGCTTCTTCATTTTCATCTCTCCTCCATCATGATTGCGCCCACCATTCCTTCGAAAGCCGTCTCCAGCATCGGAATGATCTCTGTTTCATCGTATTCCATGCTGTTGTTGGCCAGCATGGATGCACAGCCATGCACCAGCATCAACAGCGCCTTGAACACAAACTTCGTCTGCTCCAGGTTCAAGCCCGCTTCCTGCTGGAAGATGTCCAGTACACGCATCAGCTCCGGTGCATCGATCAGTGACGTGATGCTCTGCCCGCCAAAACTGTCCGACTGAAAAAGCAGACGGAACAGCGGTTTTTCTGTCGCGGCAAAGCGGATATAGTTCAGTCCAATTGAAATCATCGGATTCTCATTTTCCGAAGGCTGCAGCAAAAAGGCGGTCTGATATGCATCCGCCATACGGTAGACCTCACGGCGGATATCTTCAACATGGTCAAAGTGGTACAGCACCGGCTGTGTGGAGCAGCCGAGCCGTTGGGAAATCGTGCGGGCGTTGATCCACTCAGCACCTTGCTCTCTGGCAATGGCGTAGGCCGCTTCCAGGATCATCTCCCGGGTGATGCGGGGTTTCGGGGGCATTGGCTAACCTCCTTTTATTATCTTCGTTATATAACATTAATTATAATAAGCTATACCTTCGCATTTGTCAATAGGCAACCTCAAAAAACTCTTTTGGGAGGATTTGGCCGAGAGATTTTGGCACAACAAATATACACCATCGCCGGACCGGTGAGGGTGTATGGCCTGGCGGCAAGCGTGGAATACGGATTTATTTATTGGATATGGATGATGGCTGCGTGATGGAGAATGTTTCGTTGAG
>JBGVLM010000008.1:0-65121 GCA_045124255.1 Butyrivibrio sp.
TTGCTGATGTCCTTTGGTAGCTTAATTGTTGCGTTGCTTGCCTTTCTCGATAAGAGAAACAAGCGAAAATAAAAATGCCTATCCTGTCTGATCCACAGGATAGGCGTTGTCCGTAAGGACAAATATTAGTCTAAACTCGGAACATCCACCTTTGGAGTGGGTGCTTTCCCTTTGTATAATTATAATAACATTCTTTAAGCGATATTTCAAGTGAATTTTACGGCTGGATGAATGCATGACAGAAGAGATATAGATGATAATAAACAAAATTTTGAGGAGGACAATATATTATGTTATTTCAAAAAGAGAATAATACCCCCAATAAAAAGTCTGATTTTCAAGTGTTAAAGGATATTATTCTAAACAATGACAATCAGGCAGCTATGGATGAAGCTGTTAATAATTGGCAGGTTGACACTGAAAGTATTAATAGCTTTATTGACGAACTCTCAGAAAGTTACAGCGAGTTTTGCATGGAACATGTACCATTTGCTATTGAGAGTTTGTACAAGAGCGATGAAAAAATTAAAACTATGATCTTTTGTATGCTTTTTGAGTTTACATGTGTGGAACTTCCATATGTAACTAACCTTGAGAGTTTGCCACTATTTGGAGCAAAGCTTGAGTACATATATCATACTTTGGTGGAAGTTTTTTCTTCTTGTTTTAATGGTATCGGAGATTGTGTAGGACTAATTATTCTTAATTATGATCCGGAGATGACACTTGCACAACCAGAAGAAAAACAACGTATTATTAGTGGTGTACAGAAACGACTGGAACTTTTATATAAGTATGTTTCAGAGAATGAATGTGGTGGGGATGAGATAATATCAGCTCTTTCAGTTACATTAGATATGGCTGCACGCCTTAATAATGATGACATTTTAGTACATTTAAGAAAACTGTCAGAACTTCAATTAGACTTAGAAAGCGAATTGTTCCTGGTTAAAGCAATGGCTCTTAACAATATACCGGTATTACCTGAGAGTATAGACAGATTAGTAGAATTTGATGCAAGCAGGCTTATAAGAGTCCTTGGTTCAGTCGGAAGAATGGATTTGTTTAATGGAAGTCACATTACACAGGAAAAGATTGCTTATGCAGAGATGCGAAATTGGCTTCGTCATCCAAGTGAATGCGGGCAGACTCTGGATATATTAGAATTAGTAGATACGCTAATTCATGATGAGCATTTGTATTATATTTTTAAGTATACTTCTACTGCACCAAAGTTGCAGGAGCGCGGGTTTATGATAGGCGTTGCAGGAGGATATGATAAAGATATGATTTCAGATAATGAGACCGGACATACTTTTTCTGATTTTGAACCAATAGCTGATAATTATAAGGAGCAGGCTTTGGGCATAATTCAGATGATATCTGACTATTGGAAGCGTGCATCTGAGCAGGTAAAGTGATAAAAAGCTGGTGAAGAACATGGAAATTTTTGAAAAAGAATTAAGTCGTTTTTTTAATGAATTCGGACAGTCAAAAGAAATGGTTTTGTCTACTTCCTTTAATGATAAAGTAACCTCAAGAATGATGAGTATAATTGTTAAAGATGATGCATTTTATTTTCAAACCGACTGCACATTCAGAAAATACACGCAGATAATTAATAATCCGAATGTGGCACTATGTATGGGAAACATTCAGATAGAAGGCTTATGTGAGGAAATCGGCAAGCCGGATAATTGTGAGGAAATTGTAGCTTTGTATAAGGAATGTTTTCCCGGTTCGTATGATTTGTATACCCGAATCCCCAACGAAAGGATTTTCAAAATCAGACCAACCTATATTCAAAAATATTTTTATGAAAACGGTAAGCCCTATATTGAAAAAATTGATATCACAGCCAGAAAATACGAGAAAAATTTATATGCTGCGGATACCAAACCCGAACTTCCAAATGAAATTAATAAAATAATCTCAGGTTTGGAGGATGAATAAATATTTCAAAAAAATGTTGACATTTGTATTTTCGTATTATAGAATGAACTAGTGTGCCGCACAGCGAGGTTATAAGACTGCCTATAAGCAGACACCAAAGCTGGCGAGTATTGATAATAGGAGGAAGCCAATATGTACGCAATTAGTGCAACAGGTGGTAAGCAGTACAAAGTATCTGAAGGCGATGTTATCAAGGTTGAGAAGCTCGGAGTTGCTGAAGGTGAATCAGTAACATTCGATAAGGTTCTTCTCGTAAGTGATAAGGAAACAGTTGTTGGTAATCCAACAGTTGCTAACGCAACAGTTACAGCTTCTGTTGTATGTGAAGGCAAGGACAAGAAGGTCATTGTTTACAAATACAAGAGAAAAACAGGATACCACAAGAAAAACGGTCATAGACAGTTATTCACTAAAGTGAAAATCGAAAAGATTAACGCTTAATGATTGGATAGTCAGTTATGACAAATATTATTTTATATGCAAGGAAGGATGGAACAATCTTTGGCTTGCAGTCAAAAGGACATGCCGGTTTCGGTATGAGAGGAACAGACGTCGTATGTGCATCTGTTTCAATACTGGTAATTAACACGATTAATTCAATTCAGAAATTAACTTCTGATAAATGTAATGAAAAGGTTAATTCAAGAAAAGCAACTATTGATTTCGAGATTGACGGTAATGTAAGTCCTCAGTCTGCTTTACTGTTTAAATCATTAAAGCTTGGACTTGAAGGAATTGCTGCTGAATATCCCGGAAATGTGAAGATAACAGTCGAGGAGGTGTAACTCATGTTAAAATTGAACCTTCAGTTTTTCGCTCATAAAAAAGGTGTTGGTTCTACCAAGAACGGTAGAGATTCTGAATCTAAGAGATTAGGTGCTAAGAGAGCTGACGGACAGTTCGTTTTAGCCGGAAACATTCTTTACAGACAGCGTGGAACAAAGATTCACCCAGGCGTTAACGTTGGACGTGGCGGTGACGATACTTTGTTTGCTACAGTTGACGGTGTCGTAAGATTTGAGAGAAAAGGCAGAGACAAGAAACAGGTTTCTGTATATCCGGTAGCATCAGAAGAGTAATAAATACTAAGCTCCAAATCTTTGGATTTGGAGCTTTTCTTCTATTAAATAAAAAATACAGGACACAATATGATATGGTTTTATTTTGTAGAAGAGAGGCTTCACACTCATCAGTTGAAAGGAGATTAATATGTTTGCGGATAGAGCGAAAATTTTTATAAAATCAGGAAAAGGCGGCGACGGACATGTAAGCTTCAGACGTGAGCTTTTTGTCGCAGCAGGCGGACCTGACGGCGGCGACGGTGGGCGCGGCGGAGATATTATTTTTGAAGTAGACAAAGGACTCAATACCCTTAACGAATTTCGTCACATAAGAAAATATGTTGCAGAAAGCGGCGAGGAAGGCGGCAAGAAATTATGCCACGGCAAGGACGGCGCAGACCTTATAATTAAGGTTCCTGAGGGAACAATAATCCGTGATGATGTATCAGGAAAGGTTATTGCTGATATGTCCAATGGCAGAATGCGTGAGGTTGTTCTTAAAGGCGGACGCGGTGGAAAAGGCAATAAAAACTATGCTACGGCAACCATGCAGGTGCCTAAATACGCACAGCCGGGACAGCAGGCAAAGGAGCTTTGGGTAACACTTGAGCTTAAGGTAATTGCTGACGTAGGACTCGTAGGCTTCCCTAATGTCGGAAAGTCCACACTTTTATCAATGGTAAGCAATGCAAAACCAAAGATTGCCAACTATCACTTTACAACTCTTAATCCTAACCTCGGCGTTGTTGATTTACCGGGTGCAGACGGCTTTGTAATTGCGGATATTCCGGGACTTATAGAAGGCGCCTCAGAGGGTGTCGGACTCGGACATGAATTCCTTCGTCATATTGAAAGAACCAAGGTAATCATTCATATGGTGGACGCAGCTTCATCAGAGGGACGTGACCCGGTTGAGGATATTCATAAGATTAATTCCGAACTTCGTGCATATAATGCAGAGCTTGCAGATAAACCTCAGGTAATTGCTGCCAACAAAATTGATTTAATATATGAAGGTGATGAAGAAGACCCTGTAGAGCGTCTCAGGGCTGAATTTGAGCCTTTGGGCATTAAAGTATTCCCAATATCGGCAGCGACCAAAAAAGGCTTAAAAGAGCTTTTATTTGCGGTTAAGAACATACTGGATTCACTTCCTTCAGAGCCAATCGTATATGAAAGAGAATATTTCCCTGAGGATATGTACAAGCCTGATGAACCGATTGATGTTTACAAGGCTGACGAACATGCTTTTGTTATTGAAGGACCAAGAGTTGACCGAATGCTCGGCTATACCAACCTTGACGATGAGAAGGGCTTTGCTTTCTTCCAGAAATTCATGAAGGAACAGGGAATTATTGAACGTCTTGAAGAATTGGGAATCGAAGAGGGCGATACCGTATACCTCGGAGATTTGGAATTTGATTATTACAGATAAATGTCATAAGGAGGAATCAATAATGACAACAAAGCAGAGAGCTTATTTAAAAGGACTTGCAATGAATCTTGAACCGATTTTCCAGTGCGGAAAAAGTTCCATAACACCTGAGTTTGTTACAGCAATTTCTGAAGCACTTGATAAAAGAGAGCTTATTAAAATAAGTGTTCTTCAGAACTGTGCTGATGACCCGAAGGAACTCGGAGTTATTATTGCGGAAAGAACAAGAGCGCAGCTTGTACAGGTAATCGGCAAGAAAATCGTATTATACAAACCTGCAAAGGATGAAAAAAAGCGTAAAATAGAGCTTCCAAAAGCCGGCAAAAAGGCTGAATAATGCCTATGAACACACTAAAAACCGGTATTTTGGGCGGAAGCTTTGACCCTGTACACAATGCCCATATAAAATTGGCGCAGTATGCATACGAAGAGCTTAGGCTGGATAAGGTAATCTTTATCCCGGCATATATACAGCCCTTTAAACAGGACAAAGAAGTCACGGATGAACATCACAGATTAAATATGTTAAAGCTTGCTGTTGCAGACTATCCGTATTTTGAAGTGTCGGATATTGAAATTCAGTTAAAAGGTCAATCCTATACTGCAAGAACTCTTTTGGAGCTAAAAAAGACCTATTCCGACATGGTTTTCATACTGGGCGCAGATTCCTATCTGAGCCTTTCAAAATGGAATCATCCGGAGATTATTTTTCAGAATGCCGAGATTGCATGCGCGCACAGGGACGGTTCAACAACGGAGC
Organism: Butyrivibrio sp.; assembly: GCA_045124255.1. Classification (GTDB taxonomy): domain Bacteria; phylum Bacillota; class Clostridia; order Lachnospirales; family Lachnospiraceae; genus Eshraghiella. Next base: position 5,210 of record JBGVLM010000008.1, read on the forward strand.
TTTTGCAGAATAAATGTGAAGAATACAAAACAAAATACAATGGCATAACTCATTTTTTAAGCATGCCTGATACGGACATCAGTTCAACGGATATCCGTCTGGCACTTAAAGAAGACGAGAATGTAGAAAATTTACTGCCGGACAAGGTTTTAAATTATATAAAAGAAAACAAATTATATGAAATTTAGGACAATGGAAGAATAATTAAATTTCCATAGTTTTGGCGAGAGGCTTAGTCCTCTCGCTTTTCTATAAACCATGAGAGGAGTATTAATGGATAAACATTTTTTTGAAAAACTGTCAGAAAACATCCGTAACAGAATGGACATAAGCCGGTATAACCACACAATAGGTGTTGCATATACTGCGGCTTCCCTTGCAATGCGGTATGGTGCTTCTGAACCCTCTGATTATATTGATAAAGCATTAATTGCAGGAATGCTGCATGATGCCGCCAAATGTATTCCATCTAATGAGCTGCTGCAGAAAGCATTGGAATACAATATAACAATAACTGAATCCGAGCGAAATAATCCGTTTCTTCTTCACGGTAAGGTCGGTTCATATATTGCCCGGACTGAATTTGGAATAACCGATGAAGATATATTAAATGCAGTCAGCTTTCATACCACCGGAAGGCCGGGTATGTCACTTCTTGAAAAAATTATTTTTGTCGCTGATTATATTGAACCGGCAAGATATAAACAGAAAAATCTGACATCAATCAGGGAAATGGCATTTATAAATATAGATAAATGCGTATACCGGATTGCAAAGGATACTGTTGAATATATTGTTGGGACTGGCAATGAGCTTGATGAAATGACGGTCAGAACAAGGGATTATTATATGAAAAGTATGGATTGTTAAAGTTGCAAAGAAACATAATAAAGATTATAATATATAGGATAAATTTCAGAAAGGCAGAAATCTAATGGATAATAAGGAATTAGTCAAATTAATTTATAATGCAATAGAAGACAGAAAAGGCGAGAATATCAGAGTGCTTGATATATCAGGTGTTTCCGTTATGGCAGATTATTTTATTATTGCAAGCGGCAATAATAAGAATCAGGTACAGGCAATTGCCGATAATGTCAATGAAGCTATGCTGGAGAAGAAGGTTGAACTTAAACAGACAGAAGGTTACAACACGGCAGGCTGGATTTTAATGGATTACGGCGATATCATTGTTCATGTTTTTTCAAAAGAAGAGCGTTTGTTCTATGATTTGGAAAGAATCTGGCGTGATGGCAAAACTATTGAGATTGAGGAATTTTAATAAAATGAATTATCAGGAAACAATGGAATATCTTGATTCACTGAATAAGCTTGGCAGTGTTCCCGGATTGGATTCAATTCGGGAACTTCTTTGCAGATTGGGCAATCCTCAGGACAGCGTTAAATTTGTTCACATTGCAGGAACTAACGGTAAAGGCTCGGTAAGTGCTTTTATTTCTTCAATTCTGATTGAAGAGGGCTATAGAATCGGCCGCTATAACTCACCTGCTGTATTATCTCCTTTAGAGATAATTAAATTAAACAATACTGAGATCTCCAAGGAAGATTTTGCCAAAATAATTTCTGACATTAGAATAAAATGTGAAAAGATGACTGCGGACGGTTTTTCACATCCTACAAGATTTGAAATTGAAACCTCTGCGGCATTTGTTTTTTTTGCCGAAAAAAAATGTGATTATGCAGTTGTGGAATGCGGAATGGGCGGCAGACTGGATGCGACTAATGTAATCAGTACAACAATATGCTCGGTAATTACCCCGATATCAATTGATCATACTGCATTTCTTGGAAATACGTTGTCAGAAATAGCAGCGCATAAATCGGGTATAATAAAAAAAGGAATACCGGTGGTCAGCGGAATACAGCATGCCAAAGCGGCCGAGGTAATATTACGTTTTGCACAAAATAATAAATCCGAATGTGTTTTTACGGAAAAAAATCTTTCTGACACGAAATATTACAGAAACAAAATCAGGTTTAGTTATAAGCAGTTTACTAATCTTGAAATTAGTCTTTTAGGAACATATCAGCCTTATAATGCAGCAACTGCACTCGAATGTATTTTAATGCTTCGAAAAAATGGTGTACCAATAAGTGACAGGTCCGTTTATGACGGCCTTTGCAATGCTTCATGGTTCGGTAGATTTACAAGACTTGGAACAATGCCTGATTTTATTGTTGACGGTGCTCATAACCCGGATGGTGCTTATGTATTATCAGAGTGCCTTAAGGAATATTATCCTGAGGGCGGTCTGACTTTTATTATAGGCGTATTTGCGGATAAAGATTATGCAAAAATACTGGAACCATGTATTTCGTATGCCGCTAAGGTAATTACGATAGAAACTCCGGATAATTCAAGGGCACTTTCTTCTAAAGCACTTGCAGAATTTGTCAAAAACCATTATGATGTATGTGTTCATACATACAATAATATTGATGATGGTGTACAATTTGCTTTGAAAAACACACAGCCCGATAAAGGGGTAATTGCTTTTGGCTCATTGTCCCATCTTGCAGCCGTAAAACAGGCATATATGAAACTGATATAATCTTTTGCATGAGGTGAAATAATGATAAATCAGGATTTAATTAAAGAGGGCGTAAAGCTTATTTTAGAGGGCATTGGCGAGGATGCCGGCAGAGAGGGACTTATTGAAACGCCTGACAGAATTGCAAGAATGTATGAAGAAATTTTTGCAGGAATGAACGAGGATGCCGGTACACATTTAAGCAAAACCTTTGCTGCGGATAATGCAGAAATAGTTATCGAAAAAGATATTTCTTTCTACTCAATGTGTGAGCACCATCTTGTTCCTTTCTACGGAAATGCTCATATTGCATATGTTCCACAAGGCAGAGTTGTTGGATTAAGTAAGATTGCAAGAACTGTTGAGGTATTTGCCAAGCGCCCGCAGCTTCAGGAACGTATGACAACTCAGATTGCAGATGCATTAATGGAACATCTTAATGCTAAAGGCGTCATGGTTATTATTGAAGCAGAGCATTTATGTATGACCATGCGTGGTGTTAAGAAACCCGGAAGCCGTACAGTTACAATGGCGTCAAGAGGTGTTTTTGAAACTGACAGCAGACTTTCAGATACGTTTATTTCAATGACAGGAGTAGGAAGATGATAATTGGCGGACATGATTTTAATCCTGAAAAAACTCATATAATGGGAATTCTCAATGTTACTCCGGATTCGTTTTCTGACGGCGGGAAATACAATAATGTGGAACTTGCCATTAAGCATGCACTGGAGATGATTTCAGAAGGTGCGTCAATAATTGATATTGGTGGCGAATCCACAAGACCCGGCTATACACAGATTTCTGATGAAGAAGAGATAAACAGAGTGTGTCCGGTAATTGAGCGTTTAAAGAAGGAAACAGATATTCCGATATCACTTGACACTTATAAAAGTAAAGTTGCAGCCGCGGGAATTGTTTCCGGGGCTGATTTAATTAACGATATATGGGGTCTGAAATATGACTCAGCTATGGCAGGTATTATTGCAGGTGCAAATATTCCCTGCTGTTTAATGCACAATCGCAATAATACGGAATATACGGCGTTTTTAGAGGATTATCTGTCAGATATAAATGAAAGTGTACAAATTGCCTTAAATGCCGGGATTTCGCCTCAGAACATTATTCTGGACCCCGGAGTGGGCTTTGCTAAAACATATGAGCAGAATCTTTTGGTTATAAAACACCTTAATGATTTGGCAGAAACCGGCTATCCGGTACTGCTTGGTACATCACGCAAATCCGTGATTGGTCTTACGCTTGATTTACCAAAGGACGAGCGTGTAGAAGGAACTCTTGCAACATCAGTAATCGGAACTCTTAATCATTGTATGTTTCTGCGTGTACATGATGTAAAAGCAAATTACAGGGTTGTTAAAATGACGGAAGCAATTATGAATGTTTCGGAATAACAGGTGACAATATGGATGAAATAATAATTAACCGACTTCAGGTATTTGCCAGACATGGTGTATTTGAAGAGGAAAAAATAAACGGACAGAATTTTTATGTATCTGCTGTAATTGGCATAAATGCAGGCATTCCCGGTAATTCTGATGAATTAAATGATTCTGTGAATTATGCAGAATTATCTATGGCAATAACTGATTTCATGCAGAAACACAGATATAACCTTATTGAGGCTGTTGCAGAAAATCTGGCAGCATATATCCTGGAATATAGTGAACTGATTCATTCTGTTAAATTGCGTATTGATAAGCCGGAGGCTCCAATCGGACTTTCGTTCGATACGGTTGCAGTTTCAATTGAAAGAAGCTGGCATACAGCATATATAGCCTTTGGTTCAAATATGGGAAGTCGTGAAGAATATATCCAAAACGGACTTAAAAGTCTTGCAGAGACATCCGGCATACGCTTAATTAAGCAGTCTTCGATTATCTCTACCAAACCCTACGGTGGTGTGGAGCAGGATGATTTTTTAAATGGCTGTGTAGCTGTAAAGACAAGACTTTCTCCGCAGGAGCTTCTAAAAGAGCTTCACAGGATAGAAGCAAATGCCAACCGTGTAAGAGAAATTCATTGGGGACCTCGAACACTGGATTTGGATATTGTGTTATATGATGAACTGGTAATGCATACGGAAGATTTAATAATTCCTCATATTGATATGGCAAACAGATTATTCGTGCTCGAACCCCTGAATGAGATTGCACCATATGCATATAATCCTGTTACAAATATGACAGTGTCGGAAATGTTAAAGAAGTTATCATAAATATTTATAAAAGGGAGCTTTAGTATATGGAATATAATTATTTCTGAACAAAAGCTCCCTATATTATTAAATAATATTCATTCTGACAAGGCCGATTACTTTGCCGAGAATTTCACAATGGTCAACAATAATCGGCTCCATATAATCATTCTCAGGCTGTAAACGATAATGACCGTCTTCCTTATAAAATCTCTTAACAGTAGCAGAGTCATCTACAAGTGCGACAATTACTTCACCGTTCTTTGCAGTATTCTTACGTTCAATTATTAACTGGTCGCCTTCATAAATTCCCATATTAATCATGCTGTCACCCTTAACCTTGAGCATAAAGGTCTCAGAATTAGGAAGCATATCAACCGGAATAGGAAAATAATCTGTAACATTCTCAACTGCGAGAAGAGGCTGTCCTGCAGCAACAGTGCCGACCATTGGGACATTAACCAGTTCACGGGTATTTGTATCAATACCGGTATTATCAACAGATGGATTCACGGCTTCACGCATATTATGATAAAAATCATCATCCATAATCTCTATTGCTCTCGGTTTGGCTGGGTCACGACGGATAAACCCATTCTTCTCAAGTGTCTCAAGATGTGCATGAACACTGGAAGTAGATTTAAGATTAACCGCTTCACAAATCTCACGTACTGAAGGCGGATAGCCCTTAGCCATAATCTGTGACTTCATAAAATTAAGGATTTCCTGCTGTTTGGCAGTAATACGACTTCTACTCATATATAAACCTCCATAAATAACTGCTTAAAATAACTGTTAAAATTATTCTAACACACACAAACAAAATATGCAAACAAAAGTTCCGAAAAAATGTTCGAATTTTCTGTTGACAAACGAATGTTCTGGTGCTAACATTAACTCATCGAACAAACATTTGTTTGCAAAGAACGTTTTATAGGACTATCAATCTATTATATTATAGAAAAGTTAATTCACAGGAGGATGATATTATGAAGAACAGAACTGTTAGGATGACTATTTTAGGTTTTTTATTTTTGGCACTGTTTGCCGGATTCGTTTTTGGGAGTGTGATTGCAAGAACACAGAGCTGCATGGCACAGGTTAATGAGAATAAGTATTTTACTAATATTACTGTTATGGAAGGTGATTCTCTCTGGTCAGTCGCAGAGCAGTATATGGATGAAGAACATTATTCATCTATTTACGATTATATGAATGAATTAAGAAAGATGAACAATCTTACATCAGATAATTTATATGTTGGTCAGAATCTTGTAATTACATATTATTCTGTTTCAACAGCTAATAATAATTAGGATTAGAAATAATTGGACCGATAATTTTATCGGTCCGGATTTCCCTTGCTTCGTCGGGCATTACGATGATTCTCATTACGTTTCGGCCAGTCTTTGAAGTCCGCATTAATAATTGCAGAAAATGCTCTTTCTGTCATGCCAGGATTTTCGTTATTTAAGGTTTTAATAAGATTTTTAGTATATTCTCTTTTGGTATAACCATCGGCAGGACAGGTGTTTTTAACTACCGGAATATCATATTTATTCTGAAATCCTATAATTTCTGTTTCCGGAATATACATAAGAGGTCTTATTAATGTCAGGTTCATTTTATCCAAATGTGATACAGGTGAGAATGAGTGAAGTCTTCCTTCATATAACAGAGACATGAATAAGGTTTCTACCATATCATCTCTATGGTGTGCAAAAGCAATTTTATTACAACCCAGTTCCTTTGCCCTTGTATTTAAAGCTCCCTTTCGCAGTTTGGCACACAATGAGCATGGATTTTCTTCTTTACGGATATTAAATACAACATCATATATTTCAGTATCAATTATTTCATAATACACATCAAGTTCTTTGCATAATTGTGCAATTGGCTCAAAGTTCATATTACCTGAACCGAGACTTACTGTTAATGCCGCAATTTCAAATTTATTGGGATAGAAGCGGCGAAGACCTGCAAGTGCATACAGAAGAGTAGTACTGTCCTTACCTCCTGAAATTCCAATAGCGATTTTATCACCTTCATTAATCATACCATAATCATCTATTGCTTTACGTGTGTAACTGTATAATCTTTGTAATTCCATAATAATGCCGTTTCCTTTCTAAGGCACAAAGTATTTGAAATGAAATTTTAATATATTTTTTCCATGATTTATAGTATAATATTTCTGATTTAAATTCAACAATAAGTGAGGACAACAAATGAACCTTTTAGATGAAAGAATAGTTAAGGGGCTGGCAAAGTCAGGAATTAAGGAATTAACACAGATTCAGAAAGAATGTCTTGAACCGGCACTTTTGAAGAAGAATATAATCGGCTGCTCCGGAACAGGAACTGGCAAGACCTTTGCATATTTATTACCTATGATTATGAATAATTTAGATAATAAAAGCTTATATGGTATTGTTCTTGCACCATCCAAGGAATTGTGCATACAGATTTGCAGCCAGATTAACCTGATTTCGAATCAGTCACAGATTCCCATAACTGCAGCCGCTTTATTTGGAGGCGTTAATAAGGCAAGACAGCTTCAAACCTTAAAGAGTAAGCCTAATATCGTAGTGGGTACTTATCAGAGAATCTATGAGCTTATAAAGGATAAGAAAATTTCTGTTCATAATGTTAATACCTTTGTAATAGACGAAGCAGATAAAATATTAACTAATGATAATATGGATGATGTTATTGCATTAAGAAAATGCTGCCTTAGAGATATACAGTTTATGATTTTTTCGGCTTCAATCAATGAAACAACTAAGGAAAACAGTAAATTACTCAGCAATCAGGAATTTGTTAATGTTTTCACAAATTCCAAAATAAGCATTCCGACCAATATAAAGCATATATATTTTGTAGTTGAGCGTCGTGACCGCATAGAAATGGCAAGAAAGGTTATTAAGGCAATTGATACCAGGCATTGTATAATATTTGCCAATTCTAAATATGATACTGAAGAAATTAATCAGAAATTAAATTATCACAAATATAATGCAAAATGCCTGCATGGCAAATGTGATAAGAATGAAAGGCGTCAGATAATTGATGATTTTCGTAAAGGCTCAATCGAATACCTGATTTGCTCGGATATGGCTGCACGTGGTTTGGATTTTCAAAACATAAATGCAATAATTAATATTGGTCTGCCTGAAAAGCCAGTTGATTATCTGCACCGTGCAGGACGCTGCGGACGTAATGGCCAGGAATCAATCTGTGCCTCAATAATTACTGAGTCAGAATTGAAATATATTCAAAGTATACGTAAAACATTTTCAGTTAATCTATTAGAGAAGAAACTTTATAAAGGACAGATTGTTCGTAAATAATGACCTTGTATGCATATTAATTTCTTATATGTATGATATTGATTAAATTGCCTTTGTCGAGAGTGGTTTGAGGGAAATTGCGTAAATACCGCTATGTTATTTCGTTAAACCTGAGTTTAGCGAAAATGTTACATCCGTTATTTACTATATACCACCCCTCAGCCACTTTGTCAACAAGAAAATTTCCATGTGACTTTTAATTCCAAGAAGATATTTTCCATAATTCTCCTCTCTGCCTATTGGCTATTGTCTTAGTTCCCCTTGACAATTATTATTATACTACATAATTATAACTATGTCAATGCCTATACTCAATATATTTATAAATATATCTTAAGTCTACTTATTTTTTCATCAATACAAACATTTATAAACTCAGTAAGACTATCACAACCTTCATCTTTTGCAATTTGTAAAAGTCTCTCTTTTTCACCGGCCTTTCTCAAAATTGTTATTCTGTCATATTTCTCTTTTTGATACTTATTAATATAATCATACGCTGCTTTTTTATTAGTTGCCATTATTATACCTCCACTTATAATCTATTTATAACTATATCACAGTATCAACTAATTTACAATTTAAAATTTCCTTGTGGTCGTATAAAAATATATGACGCCACCGGGCGTTGTTACTTTGTTGGTCGTAGCAAACAAAAAAAGTATTTCCGAGAATAATATGGAAAATTAAAATTTCCCACATTATTTCCCAGAATACTTTTTTTCCGACGCGGTTCGTTATGATTAATTAATGATTAATTTGCTTGTGACTTTTTATACGTTTTTGCCGACAACGATAATTTGTTTTTAAAATCCAGTTTATCAAAAAAATTTCCTTAAACCTAAATCATAAGTTGTGGCAGCTTCCGTCACCCTTGACAACATACAAAAAAAATGCTCCGAAGTGTACACCGACGGCGAAGAACTCAAAAACAGTTAACAAAACGGGAGTATATCTTCATCATCCTCATCGAGCGTCAGGAATCCGTTCGAATCAACCTCCAACAAGCGATGTTTTTCTTTCGGATTGTCAGTCAGTCCGAAAAATTCCTTGACCTGGCTGAGAAGCTGGAGCAAAATCGTGTTATCGTAAAGATACTTTGTTGTTGTGCCGGAAAGCTTGTCGATGACCTGCTTACGTGTGTGATATATCATCCTGTCAAGATAAGTGTCGACGTTATCGCTTCCAAGGAGCTGCAGCTCTTTGAGCATGTCAACGATTAGTCCGGTGCTTTTGGAGAGCTTCTCTCCTGCTTCCTGATTATGGTTAATAATTCCAAAATCCACGCTGCTGAATTTTTCACCAACCTTGTAAAAAGTCTCAATCCTCGTCAGAGGATAGGTTAATCCAGATTCATAAGCCTTGTCGTAAATCTTAACAAATCCGTTTTGACTTCTGATTCCGTAATAACGCGTACCCTTGTACAGTCCGGGGAGCTTCCGGGAACGAAGAACCACCACATCATCTATGTTGCAGGCTACATCTATGGCATAATCCACACTGCTGAGATAGGCACATCCGGACTCACCTTTTTCATCGTCAATAATCTTCATTACTTCCACAAAAAGTTCATCCTCATAGTGCTTATTCGGGTTAACTTCCAACGTCATGACATCAAAATAATCATATTCGATTTCAGCATTCCCGTACTTTTTTCGGGCATATTTCCCAAGACGTATGTAAATGTAATCAAGATGAATATGATTCTGCCAGTAATTCCACCTGACAGAAGGTCCTTTATCAAGATTTGCATAATATTTACCGCCAAGATTAAGCCTTTGTGCAAGCTCCTCAAAACGTCCCAAAATCCGTTTTTTGTCAAAATAGCAGGAATAAAAAATCTTAACCATGTCAATCGAATGGACAAAATGATTATCGTCCGTTATCGGCATAAAATATTTAATCGCCATAAAATCCCTCTTTTCCACCCCCAAAAAAAAGACACTTTTTCGCCGTTATTGGGGTTTTAATTATTTTAAAAAATTATTTTTGAAAAATTGTAAAAAATAAAATTGATTAAAAAAAATCAACTTTTGTTTAATAATTATTTATTTAAAATTTTAACTGAAATCCGCCTATTAGATATTGGCGGATTTCAGCTTCGCTGAATTGATAAAATTTAAACTTGACATGTGAGCCTCCGGGAAGGGATTCTCGAAGGCTGTTGCCGGAAGGCATAGCACGCTGCCGCTTCGCTTATGGCAGCGTCTGCTATAGCCTTCCCGGCGACAAGCCTAATCCCTTCCCCTCTCACACATCAAGTTTAAAAGCTGACGCAGGTCGCTCATCCGCACGCACAATTAATCATTCATGCACAAACGGCGTTTGGACATAGTCCACCCTCTGCAATTCAGGAGCTTCAAAACTGTTAAAATATTTACTCCAACGCGGAATAAAGGTTAAAGTCCGGGAACCCAACCAAAACCACAAAAAGGAATCAAACTCCAATCCTTCAGCAAGAGAACTGGAATCGTCCGTCTGACTGTCCTTAATCGTTATGAATTTACGAATTCTTTTTCCGTAAGTAAATACACGGGCAAAATTACAGACCAAAAACATCTGGTCTGTTAAATCACGCAGTTTCTTATCAATGTCAAATGTCTGAGAAAACAGGACGCACTTAACGTTATAATGACGCTGGAGCTTAAAAAAGTTCCTGACTTCGGGCTTAAAATTCTTGTAATTGCGGTTGTCCCAAATCATGCCGACTTCATCAACAAGTAATAAAATTTTAGGTCTGTAAGGAAAAATCCAGTTCCTGATAATTTTAAGCAGCCTGATTAAACCCTTATATTCATCCGGATTAAAGGGTTTATAATTAAAATCTTCAAGCTGCACAAATCCAATCCAATCCGGATTAATATAATAAGTTCCGGGAATCCGTTCCGTGGAATAGACAGTCCAATTATTCTTGATGTGTTGCAAGGCAAACTTAGTCAGCGTTGTTGATTTACCGCTGCCTTTTTTACCGAAAATCATAATCAGTTTATATGGATTGTAATATTTTTGAGTAAGCAGCACAAAAACAGCCAAAAACAGCAATATCCACAGCATTATTTTCAAAACAACCATAATCAAAACCTCCTCTTAGACATACGGTATATCAACTCAAAAACAGCACCTCCGACCATACAGCAAAACGGAAAAACACCCAAAAGACTTGAATCAAACAAACCAACAGAACCCAAAAGCAGGTTTCCGATTTTATCAAGCTTTAACGATGTTTCTGTTAAAACGGAAGCATTAGCGGCAAAAACAAGCTCATCTGTATCCTTATCCCTGACATCAAGCGTTGATGACACAATAGTCCAATTATCAATGAACTTAAATGAACCACCTGACGTACAAGAATACACCCAACCGTTAGAGCTGGAATAGATATAATAATGCAGGGAATAGCTTGAATTGATATAAAGCATATCATCTCCGGATGATGACACATAAGTAGACAATGTTCCGGGGTCACCATTAATGATATACAGATAATAACAGTCATCTGAATCATCATCATTATTATTATCAGTATGATAAAGAAAATAATGATGACCGTACACATCCGTAGGAAGCATTGGCAGCTCATCCGGTTCAGCAGCTTCCACCCTCGTAGGAAGAAGAAAAACAGAACAGCATAACATTACAGCCAAAAACATATAAACCTTTCTATTTAAAAATTTCATAAAAATCACCTCAACTTTAAAAACCTCTCTCCGGAGCATGTCCGGAAAGAAGTTTTCAGAGAAAAAAAATTAGTGCTTGGACAATAAACGTCCAAAAATTCCGATTGCACCACCAACAAGAAAGATTCCTGTTCCGACAAGCAGATACGGTGTATCCATAATAGTGCTACCAACAGTAGTAACCTGTCCGAAAAGCCATGTTGCAACCTCTGACATTGTACCTAAAAACTCAGTCATGGCACTTGTTGTTGCTTCTGCTAATAACATAGAGCAACTCTCCTTTCCTTAATTATTTTATATGCTTAATGCGTTGGAAAATCACAACGACAACATATACAATGGTTATTGAAAATGACAGCATTAAAAGCCAGTTGGAGCTTATAACAACCCACACATCAGCAAAAAGACCAAATATAAAATCACTTATCTGATTCATCTGACCGAAAAAATCTTCTCCTGTCATTCCGGTAATGTCCGTTACATCCATAAACATCACCTCCGCTTCAAAACACTCCTGAGGAACTCAAAGAAGCTTACAAAGAGGTAAAAAGCAAACACGCAGCATAGACCCACAATTACCGGAAGAACAGATTCCATAAGAGAATCATTCCAGACAATCGCATAATCAATACCTAAGAAATCCAAAACAAGCTCAATCATTACTTAACACCTCTTCTCTCCTGTCTCATCAAGATAATTCCATTAAACAACTGACAAACCAAAATCAGCGTTAAAATCATATCGGAATAACTCACAAACACACCTCCGTTAAAAATCTGCTGGAACATATAATTTGTATACGGTCACCTCAGGCAGCCAAAAAATATAACTAAATATACCGCATGGCTCATAAACTTCCTGATGAAGAACAGGCTCACAATAATTGACATTATATTCAACAGATAAAGAATCTCCTGTTATTTCGCTAAGACTTCCGTCATCATTAACAACACGGACAGCAACAACATCACCCGCACTATCATAAATCAAATCATAGTAGTCAATATTATTGCAGGATGTTTGTTGAGCCACAACATTTCCACTTGCGGCGGCATATACATCGCTATCATAAAGAAAAGCAACAACAATCCAGCAGCCAATAAAAAAAGCCAAAACAAATCCCAAAATTAAAGAAATATGATAACGATTATCAATAATATATTTAGCTTCCAAAATTAGAAAACCAATAACTGCAAATGCAAGCATAAACAAAATAAATGTGCAAAACACAATAATTCACCTTCACTTTCTAAAGTTAAACACAAACGTAATTAACAGTACAACCACAACCCCGGCAAGCAGTACACCGAGAAGCGAAACTCCTGGCAACAGCTCCATTCCGGAGAGAAAATCAAGAAGCTTATCAAAAAGGCTTACAAGATAATCAATACAATAATCAATCATACACACACTCCTAACGCGACATATACAATATACTTAAACCATATACAACGTACACAAAAGGCATTATGAAATCAGGCATGAAGTTAACCAGTCCGTTAATTATGTCAATAATGACAAGCAGAACCCCACCGAGAATTACGTAATAAATCTTATTTCCCATTTAAAACATCCCCTTCCTGATTACCATGTGCATTACGAAGAACGAAGCCCCTAAAAGAGTTACCGTCTGCAATGGCCCCATGACATCCCAAAATTTCATAACGATTGTATTAAGGAATGCAGCTCCGCTCACTACCTCAGAATCAAAAGAAAGCGTATCCTCAAGTACAGGAACCGCAATATCTCCGGCGGCAGCTTCTCCCGACAATCCGGAAATTACCATATCTATAAAATCAGGAATTTCGTCATAATCCCAATCATTGTCAGAATCCAAGTCATCAAAGAAATCAAGCATGGAATCAATATCCGGCGTTCCCTTCAAAGAATCCAAATCAAGATTAATGTCATAAAGCTGCTCCAAAATAGCACTATCGTCAAAAGACACCGAGCCGGATGAAGAGTCACTATCGCTCTCCAAAGCTGACTGAATATCAAAAAGCACCTGTTTAATTCCAATGACAACATCAATTTCAGAAGCCGACAATCGTATCAACTCGTTAAGCTTGTCAAAATAGTTGTAATCCGGAATATCAATATCCTTAACAGCTTCATTGAGCTTCTCCAAATACAAGTTGGTATTGGAGATATTGTCAAAAACAGACTTCAAATCGTTATGTACCACATTAGTTAATAAATCTAATTCAACAATTAAATCATCCATATTATTAACCAATGATTTTATATACGTACGAATAGAAGTTTGTGTTATTTCGTGCAAAAATCCATCATCATCAATATATGACAAACTAGCATTATCACTTATAAATTCAGATAAAAGAGAACTTAACGCAAAATAATAATCTACTGCAAAATCATCAACAGAAACACCGTCACCATATATTAACTGATTAATAGCGTCGATAGTACCACTAGCATTACCAGTAAACAAATTTCCTAAAATAGAAGCGATTGTATAATCATCACCACCAATTTCAATACTGGATTCATGAATATATTCTTCATATATTTCATCAAAAGAATAATTCTTTAGCAAATCAGATATATCCTCAATCTCATTCCACGTCGGTTTAATAATAGGTTCTTCACCGAATGATTCATCATTGGCATAGACCAACTTATATACAGTAGTTCCTCCAGCAGAATCATAGAACCATTTGTAAGCAACACTTGCGTTAGTCGAATACATTCCGGAAACTGAATACTGCTCCGTCCAATCAATTCCGTCTACGGACGTGTATACGTGTTTATTACATATTTCGCTGAAGGTAAGCAATGCTTGTGTAGGGTCAGGATTAGTTATCGATACAAGCGGTTTAGCGGAATCTACGAAAGTATATCCAACATCTTCCGTATAAAACAAATATTGGTAATTGAAATAGTAATCCGGTGTATAACAAGTGTCCGCTACTGTCGACTCCCAGAATCCGGAGATTTCATAATTGCTGAATATGCACACTAAATCCTCAGGATATCCGGTTGAAGTTATTACAGACGAACCATCCTTATCATACACATTGCCGTACAACGATACAGACATATCAGACAGATTAAGCTTATAACCTACAATTCGTTTTTTATTAGATGAATGGACATAAGAAGCCGTCATATAAAAAGAACCACTGGAATAAGACTGAATCGTATAACAATAATCAGTTCCGTACATCCACGTATACTGACTGTTCCCAGCGAATCGATTAGATGTCATTATATACACACATTTATCAGACGGCGAAAACCAATAACTGCAAGGAATCCAATACCCATAATGGTCAACTTCGCAGGTCTTAGCCCATGAAACCGGATATGAATACTCTGTTGGTGCACTGCTGTTAAGCAATGTACTCCTGCTTATTGTGAATGTCTCACCCTCGTAAGTAAGGTATACATTCCCACTATCATAAGTTACCTCAACTCCCACATCAGCCGGAAGTGATGATATCTCAGCCGCCCGAACTGGAACGACCAACACCTGCAACAACACAGCTGCTACTAACACAAGAGAGGTCACACAATATGCAATTTTCTTAATTAATTTTACATTCATAAAAACCTCCTCTTGCGGTTCCTGATTCACTGAGATATAATCTAAGCAATTACAGGAGGTAAAATAATATGCTAACTTACATATATAACAAATTCATATTTGGCAAAATAAACAAAAAAGTTCCAAAAGGACATTTCATCACATTAAAAATACTACACAGCATAATTTTAGGAATGATAGATTTTTTCTTAACCGTAGTTTTAATCTTCGCAATAATTAACCTTATATTTTAAGAAATTTCCCTGTTCATCATTAAACCGGGACATATATTTTAATTTACTCTTACACGCTTATATCCATTGACAAACACGAATCCCAGTTGTGCTACGGGAACGTTGTTTCCGCGAAGGACGCCCGTACATCCGTGTACGGTCTGTTTTATTTCCGTTTATACATCAGGAAAGTTTGAGGTCATCAACTCGCTCAGCTCGTTCGCGGGTTGCACGGCAACCCACGGAATTATTTATCTACTTATAAACATCCCCTCAGAGTTCCTGTCTCCGAGGGGAACAAGTTAGGATTGTCAGAAAGCCTTTATAGCAGCTCAACAGCGATTCCACCTGTTGTTTCTTCCCTTCGTTTTTCTAAGTGGCTTTTTGATTAAATCTAAACTGACAATCTTATACAAGCATTAAACTTAAAGTGACAACTTCAAAATCCGGACATCCTGTAAGATACTCAACAGCCTTATCACATGCCGACTTAATTGTAGAAGCTACAACCTCAAAATCAATGACACAATCATAAGGGTCGGACGCACAAACTTTGAAGTTAAAACATTTTTCGTTCATCTTCCACCTCTACACTAATCATTCAGGAATCCGACAATATCCGAATCAGGTGACGGAGCACTCTCAAATGAATCATCATCAACATTGTAAGAAAAATTGTAATGCGTACACAAATCAATTAACGCGTCATCTACAAACTCATTATCATCATCATCAATGTACAACCCAATCATGTGAGCGAAAAATAATTCAAACGTTGAATTAATTCCAGTTTCTCCATACAGCAACTGATGATGCTTACGTGCATTCTCAATCAGATTAACCAATTCCGGAGAAATGCTAAACGAATATGTAAGACTTCTTCCACTCATAATCACTACCCCCTTTTATTCAATTCGATTCCGGCGTTAGCAAGAATCGTTATTACATCTTCACGCGTAAGAGTTGGTTCAGGTTCCCGGACAACTGGGTTAACTACCGGAACATACACACTATTTTTAGCGGCATTATTCTTAAGCAGCCGGATGAGCTGGAACAGGAACACGGTGTCGATTAGCTGAAACAGTATTATCAATATAAAAAATATCATTCTTCATCATCCTCCGATTCCAAGTCCGACATAGCAACATCCCTGAGTTCAGCCATCACTTTATACGAAGCAGCCAATTCAGACAAAAGCATAGCAAATATTTCAAAAAGCCAACCATTTTCAATCATATAAAGCGAAATAATATCATTAACCACATCTTTAAACAAATGACACTGGTCACTTAAAGATTCAAATTTTTTATCTAATTTTGAAGCCTCATTAACATCTTTAGAAACGTTCATCAGTCTTACCGCCCTTCTTAAGTGATTCCTGCTTTGGTGCTCCAGGAGCTGTGGAAGCCGGAGCAGTAACCGGAGTATCTGCCGGAGAAGCTGCACCAACTGAATTATTAAGATTGAACGGCATGATATTCAGGATTTCGTAATACACAGTAAACTGCTTCTGACTTACAATCCTGCCGTTTCCGGTAACAACCGGAGTCATCTTATGCTTTAATTCAACCGAATAATTCTCCTTTTCCTTCAATTTCGAAAAATCAACTGTACAATCTTTAGGAACAGCAACTTTAATTGTCTGCATATCCTCATCGAGGAAAGTCAGTGACTTACTAACACCACTTATAATTCTACCGCCGTCAGCTATCTGATACGGTTTCTCCTCATATCCTCTAAATTCTAATTCTGTAAATGATTTCATTTTTTTTAATCCTCCATAATCTGTTTTTTTTGTTCAATGTGCCGATATAATTCATCCATACTATAAAAAACATATCGCCATTTTTTAATTCGCACGTCATCTTCTTCCAAATGAAACTTCAACTCAAATGATATATAACAAGGCAAAAAATGAAGCTCCACAGTATGTAAAATATCATCGAGATAAAACGAATATTTGAGCCACTCGGAACCACGATATTTACCATATACACATCGTTTCAATAAACCGAGTTCTACTTCATGCACTTTACAAAAATCGGACAAAAGCGCATATAAAACACTTTTACCTTTATAGCTACATGCCATAATTACACCTCAATTCTTTTTTTATTGATTCCTGATTCAGGAACCAATTAACCGGTGTCGCTGTCCTGCCATTTCAACATAAAAAAAATCCTCCTAACTTGATTATTACAGATGTAACATTCAAGTTAAGAAGATTTAAAGTTTCCTTGTGATACAAATCTACTTAACAATTTCGCCAAACTGCTTATTTAACGAAATTATATTTGATAGTACCGGAGAACGAGAGAGTATAAAAAAAACCGGTTCAAATATAACATCGTTAAACCGCCGTGAGTTTAGCGAAATTGTTACTGGAGCATTTACCCTCTCACATCAGCATATTTTTAGAAAAAACCTGAATGCTTAGTTCAATAAACATTCAGGTTTTAATTAATTAAATGTAATTATTCTTCAGATGTTTCTGCAGCTGCAGCATCCGTGTCAACATCAGCCTCGTCCAAATCATATAATGGCTGAGTATATGTGATTGAATATCTTAATGCAAAAGTAAAAAATGGCAGCCAAATATATGTTACAGGTGTTACACTGGTAATATCACAGCCATAGTCAATTAATGTATCAAGAATTGATTCAAGATTCCATGCCCAGCAGAAAAAACAGTCGCCGCGTGAAGTTCTGTCAAATTCCATAATTTTATCCTCCCAAAGGTATTCTTTTTATTAATAATAACAAATTACAAATGAAATGACAATTAATAATTATTATGATAAAATTATTTCAGTAAATTTTAGTACGAAGGAAGTATTTTTATGTCAGAATTAACCTATCATGAACAGGAAAAACAACAGGCTGTAATCAAATTAAGAAAGCTTCAGAAGGAACTGCCGGCTTTTCTAATGGATTATTTTCGTGGAATTGAATATATGAATGCTCCAAGAACTATTATTGCATACGCAATTGATTTAAAGACTTTTTTTGAATTTATGCATGACAATAATTCCAAATGCAAAAATATGGATATTCACGATTTCCCCATTTCAATTTTGTCAGAGATTAAATCCTATGATATCGAAGAATATCTTGACTACATAAAACTTTATGAAAAAGACGGAAAAACCTATACCAATAATGAAAGGGCAATTAAACGCAAGCTCTCTGCTCTACGCTCAATGTATAACTATTACCATAAGAACAAAGTAATTAATGAAAACCCTGTTTTGCAGGTTAATATGCCAAAGCTGCATGAAAAAGCAATTGTAAGACTTGACCCCAATGAGGTTGCTGATTTACTGGATACAGTTGAATCCGGGGACGGACTTACCAAGAAGCAGTTAGAAAGACATGACCAGCTTAAAATAAGGGATTTGGCCATACTCACTCTCCTGTTGGGTACGGGAATCCGTATTTCTGAATGTGTAGGACTTGATGTTAATGATGTTGATTTTAATAAAAGCCGTATAAAGGTTGTTCGCAAGGGCGGTTACGAAGCTTATGTATATTTTGGTGATGAGGTTGCTGAGGCATTGGATGAATATCTTATTGAACGTAAGGCAAAAACACCCGTGACCGGGCATGAAAACGCTCTTTTTCTATCCAACAGGAACAGCCGTATTACCGTTAGAAATGTTGAAATTATGGTTAAGAAATATGCGTCAATTGTTACTCCGCTTAAGAAAATCACACCTCATAAAATGCGGAGTACCTATGGCACAAATCTGTACCAGGAAACAGGAGACATTTATCTGGTTGCCGATGTTTTGGGACATAATGATGTTAATACAACTAAGAAGCATTATGCTGCGATTGACACCAACCAGAAATACATGGCAAGAAATATTGTAAAATTAAGAGAGAAATCCGATAAAGAATAAATTAAAGGTGCCTGCAAACTTGAGCATATCAACTATTTGAAGCAATGAGTTTTGCAGACACCTTCTAATATTTGTATTTAAGATTCCGAAGCAGCTTCCGTATTCTGTGGAGCTGATGTTTCCGAATCTACGGTAGTTTCCTGTGAAGTACTCTCCTTTTGTGAATCTTCACCTGACTGAGATGTTTCCGTCTCCTGTGTTTCTTCATCATCAGATGTAGTTGTCTCAGGCTCAGCCGCCTTAACCTCTACCTTGATTGAATCAGTCATAATATTTCCATAAATATCAGCAATATAATATGGGATTTCATACCAGCCTTCGGCAGGAAATACGCCATTCCATGTGGTATAGGCATATGAACTGACATCCTGGCCGCTTTCATCGTAGGCTTTAACAAATTTGGTAAGAAAATCTATTCCGTCACCGACATATGCATATGAATACTGTATCGTACAGTTAAATTCCTTAAGTCTTGTCTGGCAGAACGGAGAATCCTCCGATGTATCTGTAGGGTCCCATAACAGACCGTCCGGAATCGGAATAATGGAGTCAACGGCGGATGTATCCGCTGTTTCATCTGATATCACAACAATTTCTGAAGCATACGAACAATTCTCATATATCCATCTTGCGTCACAACATAATAACAAAATACCATTGGAAGAAATTGAATTACCGATACTGTTGTAGCTGTCCAAATCAATGGAATTCTTGTTGCCGTTCGTTCTGTACATTGCTGAGTGGAATTTAAACAAACCTCCGAAATCCGTATGATATCTGTAAAATTCTGCTCCCGACTCCTGTTGCCATACTGATTTAGTTAAATCGTCTTTGTTGAAACTGTACTCATCTTCTGCCATATCTGCAGGAAGGGCAGCCGGCATTTCCTTAACAGGTACAGAAGAAAATTTCTCCGTATCAGAATTCCATTCGTAAATACTTATAATATTATTGGATTTGTTTATACTTATCAGGTATTTACCTTTAACATTTACGGTGGCCTCTTCTGTATCGGATTCCGATTCGGAGGAAGAAGTCACATTTTCAGTATTGCCCTGAATATCAGAATTACCGGATTTAACTGCAAGTACTACAACTGTTACTACTATTGTAATAAAAATAACCAGAAAAATCAGATAATACTTCCAATTACCTGTACGAACAAAATCGTTAAATTTTCTCCTTCTTGACCTGTAAACCATAGCTAGATTCCTTTATTATCACCTGTTTTAAATCGTAATTCAATATAGGACATAATAAGCTCAACCGTACCGTCTATTCCCAGTTCTCCGCTGTCAACACATAAATCATAACTTCTTGAGTCGCCCCATTTCTTATTGGAATAGAAATTATAATAATTGGCACGCTTCTTATTAGTCTTAATAATCATATCCCTTGCTTTATCCTCAGAGATATCGTAAATACGCATAATACGTTTGATTTTGGCATCAATATCCGCTTTAATGAAAACCGTATAGCAGTCAGGCATATCCTTTAAAGCATAATCCGCACATCTTCCGACTATAACACAGGATTCCTCCTGTGCAAGCTTCTTGATTGCTTCATACTGGGCCATAAATACCTTCTGATTCAGTGGCATGTCAATATATGAAGAGGTTGAATAGCCCATTGAATATGTATCCATAACCAGTGAATACAGAAAACTGTTGGTTGGCTTCTCATCATAATTTTTAAATAAATCCTCTGAAATTTCGCTGTTCTTGGCTGCAAGTGTAAGCAATTCCTTATCATAGCATTTTACGCCAAGACGTTCCGCCAATGCCATACCTATCTGCCTTCCGCCACTTCCAAATTCACGTCCGATTGTAATAACAAAATGCTGTTTCATAATAACCGCCTCCCTGATGACTTATTTATACTATAATTATAAATATTCATCGGGAAAATTCCAACAATTATTTTAATTTATTCAATAATTTCTGAAAATATTCCGGTAAGGGAGCTTCAAACTCCATATATTCTCCGGTTCTTGGATGTACAAAGCCGAGAACACCGGCATGTAGTGTCTGCCCCTGAAGGTTAAATGAGTTTTTTGCATTACAATATACATCATCTCCAAGAAGAGGATGTCCTATACTTGCCATATGAACTCTTATCTGATGAGTTCTTCCGGTTTCAAGCTTACAACGGATAAAAGCATATTTACCGAGATTTTCAATCACCTCATAATGTGTTACTGCTTCTCTTCCACTGCGATAATTAACTGCCATTTTCTTCCGCTCGATTGGGTGTCTGCCGATTGGTGCATTAATCGTTCCCTGCATTTCAGAAAAAGAATTATGACATATTGCATAATAATATCTTGTTATACTGTGTTCCTTAAGCTGTTCACTCAGGGACATATGTGCATTGTCATTTTTACATGCAATTATAATGCCTGTAGTGTCCATATCAATACGGTGTACTATTCCCGGTCTTAAAACACCGTTTATGCCCGAAAGATTATCCTTGCAATGATACATTAGTGCATTTACCAGAGTATGCGAGTAATGCCCTGCCGCCGGATGAACAACCATACCCTTTGGCTTGTTAATCAATATTACATCCTCATCCTCATAAACAATATCAAGCGGAATATTTTCCGGAAGGATTTCCAATTCCTCCGGAACGGGAATCATTATTGTCAGTTCATCTCCCTGACAAAGTCTGTAGTTTGACTTAATATTTTTATGGTTAACCAAAACAAGCTGTTCTGTTATCAGTTTCTGAATATATGAGCGTGAATAAGAAGAAAGCATATCGGATATATACTTATCGATACGCTCTCCCACTCCGTTTTCCTCAATATTAATTTCAATAATGTCCTCATACTGATTACTGAGCATTTTCTACACTCTCTTTATTGTTCTTATTTTTGCTGAAAAATTCTTTAATAAAATTAAAATCATTATCTTTATATTTAAAAATTATAAGTAAAATCAAAGCGGCCATTGATAATGTAACACATATATCAGCCACATTGAAAACAGGAAAATCAATAATTTTAAAATAAATAAAATCGTGGACATAGCCGTTCATAATACGGTCAATCAGATTTCCCACTGCTCCGGCACCAAGAACAACAAGCACAAACTTAAGCGGATTGTACTTCTTCTGCATTGGTGTGATTATAAACATAAAAACAATCGCAATAAACATAATTGACGTTATTATAATGAAAAAAAGCTGTCTGCCCGGCATAATTCCCCACATTGCTCCCGGATTGGAAACATAGGTAAGCTGCAAAACTCCGTCAATTATATCAACAGGCTCCTGATTTTTCAAATGCTGCACGGCAAGAACCTTTGTTATCTGGTCAAGTGCAATTAAAATGGCAAATAACATAAAGCTTGTAATATTGATTAGTATTTTTTTGTTTTTCATATTAAATTCCTTTAAATATATTTGTAAATCAAAACCATTAAACGCCCTTTTTTGGTGGATGAAAGCTCTGATATAAATTTAATCTTACCAAGTCCGCGGACTGAAATAATATCACCCGGCTTGATATTATAGGCGTTAGAAGTGATTATACGCCCGTTTACGGATATTTTACCCTCTTCTATATAAGTAATAAGGTGGCTTCTTGAACTGTTAAAGCCAAGGGCAATTACGCTGTCCAGACGCAATGATGCAATACTGCCGCGTATTTCCCGGAATTCAGGTTCATAGTCAAATTCCATATCATTTATAATCCGGCACTGCACAAATGTATGCTTAACTTTGGTCAGATTCTCAAGAACATATTCCTGAATGCCTTCCATGCAGAAAAAATAAGCTGAATCCTCTGTTACAAGAATATCTCCTATTTTATTGCGTGTTATACCAAGATTAAGTATTGCCCCGAGATAATCCCTGTGATTCAGCTCTTCGGAAAATTTTCTGTTAACGGGCTGAATCTGAATAATGGAATATCCGCGAGGTGCAGAATCGGTATCACAATATGACGGAAGAAACGTAATGACCTTCCGCTCTGCCATATCGTAGCCGCCGTTCATAATCCATTTAACATCCGGCAGGCCGGATGTAATACCGTGAAAAAGTGACTGGCTGTTTAAATCCAAAAAATCAGTTGTAACCGGAATATTACGATAATAGCAATTATTCGCCATATCCAATAACCGGTTACAAATTAATCGTTCTTCATCCTTCATTAAAATCTTAAATCCTGTGCAAAAGAGCCTTCAGTAGTTATGTATCCCTGAAAATCACCTGAAATGTCAACTGATTCCGGTGTGATAATAAAAATATAGTTGGATACCTTCTGTAAATTGCCGTTAATTGCAAAACATGCACCTGAAGTAAAATCAATAATACGCTGTGCAAGTTCAACTTCAATTCCCTCAAGATTAAGTACTACAGCCTTACCGTCAAGCAAGGTATTGGCAATTTCTCTTCCGTCTTCAACGTTTGCCGGTTTAATTACACATACTTCCATAGGTGTAGAGCCTCCCATTCTTACAACCCTTGAACTTGAGGTCTGTCTGGATGGCTTTGATGAACGTGAAAATCTGTTTGGTTTGGAAACAGGCTTAACCGGCTCTTCATAATCCTCCTCAGGTTCTGAACTCTTATAAGTATTCTCTGTTCTATCCTTCTTCTTAGCTTTTGCAGCCGGAATTTCCTCTTCATCGTCTGCATCATCATAGCCGTCGCATACCTGATCGTCATCATCATCGTTATCACCAAATTTCATCTTGTCAAGAAATCCGTCAATAAAACCCATAATATTCTCCTCTTTCTTATATTGTATAATTTCTCTCGCCGAAAATAGCCGTGCCAACTCTTACATGTGTGGCACCCTCTTCAATGGCAACCTGGAAATCATTGGTCATTCCCATGGACAAAAAATCCATACTTGTATTATCAATGTTTTTTGCCTTTAAGTCAACACATAATTGTTTTAATTGTTTAAAATATACTCTGTTATCCTCAGGATTGTCCACAAACGGGGCACTGGTCATCAATCCCCTCACAATAATATTTGGCAGCTTTGATATTTCAATTAATGCCTGTGGGGTTTCTTCCATGGTAAAACCGAATTTACTCTCCTCTTGTGCAACATTTACCTCTAACAGTATCGAAACAGTAAGTTCCTGTTTAACAGCTTCATCACTGATTGCCTGTGCAAGTCTTAAGGAATCTACCGAGTGAATAAGGACAGCCTTTGATATAACCTGCTTAACCTTATTACGCTGTAAATGTCCTATCATATGCCAGTTAATATCACCGGGAAGCACCTCACTCTTGGCAAGTATTTCCTGTACCTTATTCTCTCCGAATTCTCTTATTCCGCAGTCATATACCTCCGAAATCATCTCTGCCGGTTTGGTTTTGCTGACAGCAATTAACGTAATGTCAGAAGGCTTACGTCCTGCTCTTAATGCTGCCTCATTAATCTGCTGTTGTACTAAATTAAGATTACTGCTTAACATATAAACCTCCTAGTTTATAATTTCATGTTCTTTAATCGTCGTATAATCCAGAACAATATGGTCATATATTGCAAGGCCGTAAGTTGTTCCCTTGCGGATTATGTAATACTCCTCATTCTGCTCAAGAATATCAACTTTTTTAAAAATTGCATAGCCTTTATTAATACAATATACGCCTGTTAATTCACTCATTGTACCCACAATATAGGTCTCATCGGAATCAGGCATCATCAGAATGTCACCGCTTTTAAAGTCATCCATTGAAACATAATAATATTTATCATTTGCTTCGTAAATTGTAGTATCAATTGCCTCTGTCATAATCTGACCGTTTTCATTATAATATTTACGGATAAATGTTCCTGACGGAGTCAGATATTCCTTAGGTATTGTATAGAAGCTTTTATTAAATACTGCTGATACAGGTACTTTAAGCCCCGTTATATTATTTTCGCTTATTTCAATTTGAACATAACGATCCTCAATGAAATTAACCATATATTTGGACAGTTTTATTTTACCGTATGTCCTGCCGTCTGAAACAATCTGTGAAAAATCAGCAACACATTGAATATCATTATTAATAAAGTTAATATTAATACTTGTAGAATCTGCAAGTGCCGCCGCCTGATTATCATCCAACAGAATATATATATACCATATATCGCTTTTTACAAGTTTGTAAGCTGCGTCTCCATGGTTAATCAGCTCGGTATTCTGTAAATTAGTCGAGGTATAATCAGTCATATCAAAAAGCTTGTCCGTTATAGCACTTTCACCGGTTGATTCATATCCGTCTATTATATATGAAACAATACCTGTTTTATCAGCTTCTACAGGATGGAAGAAATCCGTGCTTTCAGTGTCGGTAATATATTCCTCCAGATGTTTCGCAATATCAAAAGCCTGGTATTCATATATTTTGTCAGTAATATGTTCACGTACTCTATATACATTATAGAATTCCGATTTGGAATAGGATACGGAAAAATCAGTTAACATATCCTTAATCTCAGTCATTTCATCCGAACTAAGTTCATCATCAATACTTGCTTTGATTTTCTCATAAACACGTCCTGTTTCATCAACGGAATACACTACTGTTCCGATTGAAGCACGCTGACCGTTGTTTAAGAAAAAATTAACATTACCTGAATAGTCGGATTTTATTATCTCCTCATCTCTTATAATAAATCCGGTAAAAGAATTATCATAGGCAAGTGAGCCGGCATTAACCTCATAAATTGTGGTCTTTTTTGAAAAAACAAAAATGAGCACTGAAATAACTATATATACAAAAATAACTATAAATAAAATTAATCCGATATTAATATCCGGTTTACGCGTAAATCGTACAACATTATTTCTTTTCTTTGCCAATCTATAATCACCCTCTTTTATTTATAAAAATGCAAGCATATCTATAATAACATTTTTTTCATAAAAATACCATTATAAAATACATCAATAAAGAAAATCCTAACAATATGAAAATCTTTTAAGGAGGATTCATATTATGATTTCAAAAATATTGGATTATACTGCATTAATCTTAACCATTATAGGTGCAATTAACTGGGGTTTAATCGGATTCTTCGATTTTGACCTCGTTGCCTTCCTGTTTGGTTCAATGACAGTGTTAACAAGAATTATCTATGCTGTTGTTGGTATCTGTGGTATATACATGATTACAACATTCGGAAGAATTCGCAGATTTGGTGAATAAAAAATTCCGGCAGTTTTAATTAACTGCCGGTTTTTCTCTATTCAGGTATAAGTGAAACCAAATATGATAAATCAGTGCACATATAATCGTAATTATCATCTTTCATAACTAACACAATGTACTGATGTCCGTTATCTCCTTCTGCCAGAAGCACATAGCTTCTTCTTGCCACTTCCGTGTAACCGGCTTTGCCGCATATAACGTTAACATGGGAAGGGGCCGTTGCCAATCCGGTAAAAAACGGATTTGTGGTTGTATATGAACAGCCGATATCATAGGTATTATATGGCGTTGTTCTCTTTAATGTGCCGACATATGATTTAGCAGATAAAGCACTTACAAAATAATCTGATTTAATTGCCTCTTTAAAAATAAGATACATATCATAAGCGGTTGTATAATGGTCATCATTATACAGTCCATGTGGATTGACAAAATGTGAATTAGTCGCACCAAGTGAATATGCTTCATTATTCATTAATTTGGCAAACTCCTCAATACTGTCCGCTGCAAAGAGTGCAAGCACTGAAGCTGCGTCATTGCCCGACTTAATAAGTGCACCATGCAGTGCCGTGTCAAATGAAACGACATCGCCTTCTCTGAAATCACATATAACAACATTGTCCTCATTAAAGTATATTTCATCTCCTACAACTCTTGTAGAGGTTGTATCTCCGTATTTAATCGCAACTAATGATGTAAGACATTTTGTAGTACTTGCAGGATATACCTTCTGATGAACATTTTTCTGAAAAAGCACCTCATTGGTGGTAATGTCAACCAAAAGTGCCGCTTCGGCATAAACCTTATTACTGTCAGCTGAATTGGCGGAATCGGCAGGTACAACTGACAAATCCGCTGCAAAACCTTTTGCACAGCTTAATTCATTGTCAGTTATATAGGAAATTGAGCTGTTATTCTCGATTTTAAATTCGTTTAACACCTCAGGCTCCTGTTTACAGCCTGAACACATAAAAATTGTTATGATTAATGGAATAATAAGTTTTTTTCTCATTGCGTCCTCTTATTTAAAAATTTCTCTCCATTCAAGGTCCCCACGATCAAGGGATTTGACTAACATTTCTGCCGTTGCAAGGTTAGTTGCAAATGGAATATTATGCATATCACAAAGCTTAAAAAGCTTGCCCGCATCAGGTTCATGTGAGCTCGGAGACTGTGGGTCTCTTAAGAAAATGAGCATATCAATCTGATTGGTTTCAATTTCGGAACCAAGCTGCTGCTCTCCGCCCAAATGTCCTGCAAGATACTTATGAACAGTAAGGTTTGAAACCTCTTCAATAAGTCTGCCGGTTGTGCCTGTCGCATATAATGTGTGTTTGTTAAGGATTCCCCGATATGCAATACAGAAATTCTGCATTAATTTTTTCTTGGAATCATGTGCGATTAATCCTATGTTCATATTTTTTACCCTCCAAAGCAGTTTTTCTGTCGATTTCTACACTTAGAACCAAACCGATTCCTGCATATATAGATACAAGGGAACTGAGCCCATAGCTGACAAAAGGTAACGGAATACCTGTATTAGGCAATAATTCAGTAGCAACACCGATATTAATAAAGGTCTGAAAAACAACAATTGTTGCAACACCAAAGCATATTATGCGCCCCGACAGGTTAGGTGCCCTGGAGCCTGTAATAACACACTCCATTGCAATCAAAAACATTAGTGCAAGAACTACAAGACTTCCTACAAATCCCATTTCTTCTCCGACAATGGCAAATATAAAGTCTGTCTGTGGTTCTGCAAGATAATTACCGTTTTTTACGGAGTCAGGACTGTCATTATAAAGTCCTTTGCCGTTTAACTGGCCTGAACCAATCGCCAGTACGGAATTGTCCTGCTGATATCTTGCGTCATCATATTCATCCGGATTGATGAACGCCATAATTCTTTTTAACTGATACGGCTGCAAAAGCTTCTGATTAGGTGTCTGTATATATATAATCACTGCAACCGCAACCGGAATAATTACAGCCAGAATAATGCCGATTTTCTTGTAGCTTAAGCCCGAAACAAATAATGCAACGATAAAAATACAGGTTGTAAGAATTGTTGTCGATAAGTCAGGCTCCGATACAATAAGAAAAAGCGGTATTGCAGATAATGCACATGCAATAAAGAAATTCCGCCATTTCTTAATGAAATCCGGATTATGCCCCAAAAGCCATGCCCAAAAGGCAATTAATAAAATCTTGGCAAACTCTGAAGGCTGCACACTGATTGAATCTGTTATTTCAATCCATCGCGTTGCTCCGTTTACATTCTTACCCCATAAAAGTACTGAAATCAGAAGTCCGATACACGCAGCATAGATTAACCAGTGAAGTTTAAGCAGGGAATTATAATTAATTACAGATAATATAACCATAAATACTATACTTCCCACAAGACCGATAATCTGTTTGGACTGGTAGCCTGCCCCCGGTACGGCACTTCCTATTACAACAACGCCAACGAGCGACAGGGCTAACACCCACAGAAGCAGTCTCCAGTTATAATATTTAATTTTGAAATTAAAATGTTTGAGCATACATAACTACCCGAAATATTTATTTTCTTGTTCCCTTTAAATCTTTAATAGGAATATTGGCAAATAATGCAGGCACTGTACCGTTATTGGTATCAGATTCAGTCTGTGTAATCTGAATATCAAGACCTTCAACATCAATTTCCATATATTTGGTAATTACTTTAATGATATCATTTTTAATCATTTCCATAACATCAGGCGAGCAGTTTGCCCTGTCTGAAACTAAAAGGAGTTTCAAACGGTCTTTTGCAACATTTCCTGAATTTTTCTTTTTGAACATTTCAAATAAACCCATTATGATTCCCCCTTAATTTTTCTTGAATAATTTTGCCCAAAAGCTCTGCTTTGCATTCAAATCCATGATAGGAACTTCTTCGCCGAGAATACGTTTACAGATATTCATATAAGCCTTACCTGCCATTGTATCTGAGCCAACTAACGGGTCACCCTGATTGGTTGAGATAACAATGTTCTCATCATCAGGTACTGCACCGATAAGATTGATTGAAAGGATATCAACAACATCTTCAATTGACATCATATCGCCCTTCTTAACCATATCCATACGGATTCTGTTGACGATAAGGTCTGTTCTGCCTATTTCATTTGCTTCAAGCAGACCGATAATTCTGTCTGCATCTCTGATTGCTGATACCTCAGGTGTTGTAACAACCAAAGCTCTGTCAGCACCGGCAATCGCATTCTTGAAGCCCTGTTCAATACCTGCAGGACAGTCAAGAATTATGTAATCAAATTCTTCCTTAAGTTCTTCTGTTAATTTCTTCATCTGCTCTGGAGATACTGCATTCTTATCCTTAGTCTGTGCAGATGGCAAAAGATAGAGATTAGGATATCTCTTGTCCTTAATTAATGCCTGCTTAATACGGCAGTTGCCTTCAATAACGTCCACAAGATTATATACAATTCTATTCTCAAGTCCCATTACAACGTCAAGGTTTCTGAGTCCTATATCTGTATCGATTAATACTACCTTCTTGTTTAATTTTGCAAGACCTGTTCCTACGTTTGCAGATGTAGTGGTCTTTCCTACTCCACCTTTTCCTGATGTAACAACAATTACTTCACTCATTTTTAATCCTCCGATTTAAATAATCATATATATTATGCAAGTTTTTGTGCTTTAAATCAATAAATTTTTGTAATTTTTTTCAATTAAAGCTTGATATCATCCAATACATCCTTATCAAGACGTTCGATATAGATATTCTCATCCTCAACGAATGCAATCATTGTATCCGGACCAATCGGCTTAATCTTGGTTCCGCTGTCATTACAGCGGGCAATTGTATCACCGATTCTAATCTGGATTGGTGCCATTTCAAGTGCAACGACAAATGCGTCCTCGTTGCCGTTTGCGCCAGCGTAGGCTGTTCCTTTTAATGAACCGAGGACAATAATATTGCCCTTTGCTATTACTTTTGCTCCCGGATTAATGTCACCAAGTATTATTATGCTGCTTTCCGATTCAAGCATTTGTCCTGAACGCAGTGTTCCCTTATAGAACTGTCCGGTATGTGCCGAAAGCTCCTCAAGCTTGTCCTCTACAGCTTTTTTGAACATTTTTTCCTTCATCTCATCAGTATCAATTACACAGACAATGTTTAACTGGGAATTATCCGCAATAATCTGAAGAACCTCTCTTTCTTCATCATTGCTGAGTCTTCTTCCTTCAAAAGAAACTGCCATATTTGCTTTATCAAAGAATTTTGAAGCACTTTTAAATTTCTCAGCAAGGTCTTCTTTGAGCTGTGCAAAAGAAATATTCTTGTCCATCTGAACAACAATGCCGTATTTATTGCCTTTGATAACGACTGAATTATTCATTATACCTAACCTCCTAATATATCATTTCAAATCCTGTGTCGTGGTGGAAATACATCTCTGTAGGCGGCTCAACACCGTAATATGCACACATTCCGTAATATGTCATAATACCGGCATTGGCAGCTGCATAACCATAAGGTATCATAGCCGTAATTACAACTTCAGGATTGTCATTCCCGTCCTTTGAGTACAAAATATAACAAGCGTGGTTGGCCCTGTTTTTATCCTCCTCCGCTGTTCCCGACTTCGCATACAGCTTTGCAGGAATATTGGTCGTAATAGCCTTATATGCTCTGTTAACTACTTCATTCATGCCATCTGCAACCGCATTCCATATTGCGGGGTCAATATCCACTGTATGAGAAACAACCGGCTCATAAATATCCTCTGCTCCCGTTACGCCATCCACGGTTTTGGAAACAATGGAGCTGTTATACACGGTTCCATGATTAGCAAGTGTTGATACATAACGTGCGAGATTAAGTGAAGTATATGCATTGGTACCCTGTCCGATTGCAGAAGCAACCGGGTTATAATCAGTTACATGCGGTGTCGTTTCAGAAATCTGAATTCCCGTCTTTGTAGATATTCCGAGTAATTCCGCATACTTCTGTATTCGTGAAAGACCGTAATTAAAATTCAGTGTTCCATCTGACTGAAGGCTCAATCTGTAACCTATTTCGCAGAAATATTCATTGCAGGATTCGGCAATTGCCGATTTCAAATCCAGATATCCATGCGAATTAGGGTAAACGGAACATTTAATATTAGGTACAACCTCGTCATAAATACCATTGCACAGAATCGTACTGTATGAAGAAATAAGTCCCTCATTAAGTCCTGCCACCGCAATTAACGGCTTAAAAGTTGAACCGGGAGCAATCTTGGTCTGGGTAACCCTGTTTACCAAAGGTGTCGAGTCATCATCAAGAAGCTTTGCATAATATTCTGCATTAATTGAGCCTGAAAAATAATTAATATCATAGCTCGGATAGCTTACCATTGCAAGAATATTGCCGGTATTAGGGTCCTCCATTACACATGAGCCTGAGCATGGGTCAAGCGCAAGCTCTGCCGGAGTAATTTCAAGTGCTTTAATTTTATTAATAATAAAATTATACACTGAACCACCGTTTTGAATTGTTACATATTCACTTTCCGTATAATTGATTGCATTCTGCTCCATAAGAATCAGACAAACATTCTTAATAGAGATGTTATGGGACAGAATCAAATCATTGTATATCATTTTATCAAAATCCCTGTCATTTGAGATTAATGATATAGCTTCTTTTATTATACTGTCAGTTACTTCATCGGATGTAGGATATTCTGTGGAAACATCAAGATTATAAATGTTTACCCAGTCATTTTCAATAGCACCTTCAAGATATTCCCTGAAAGAAATATTTCCTGAATTCCAGTCCTTCTGTAACTGGTCAGTTGAAGAAACCTTATCTGAATTAAGAATGTCGGTTTCAAACAGACTGCTTCTCATCATTTTGATAGCTTCCTGCAGTTCCTCAGAAAGAGAATTCATAGGCGTTGTTCCTGCCAGCTGTTCCTCTATCTGTACCAGCAGCTGCTCCCTTTTCTGTGAGAAAGCGCTGTACGAAGCAGCTGCGGCTGCCGTATCGGATTGTTCAATTAAATCCATGCTTATTTTGTTATTATTGATAAGTGCGGCACAGACCTCATAAATCGGTATTACAATTTCCGTACCGGCCCTGTCACTGTCCGAATTAACAATACGGTCAACAAGAATTTCCGCCAGTCTGCGCTCCATAAGATTGTATAATCTCTCCTGAATCTCAACATCAATTGTAAGATATACATCTCCGCCGACTGTTGCTTCCTCTGTATCAATTGTCTCAAGGACACGTCCTACATTATCAACAAGCATGGTTTTATAACCCTTTTTGCCTGCAAGCAGCGTTTCATAGGTTGATTCAATACCTGCCTTACCGACTATATCCGTTGATTCATAGGTTGGGTCAACCGCCTGAAGTTCCTGAAGCTCAGTACTGTTTACCTTGCCCGTATAACCGACAATATGGGCAATATAAGTTCCGTAGTTGTATTTTCGGATATAATCCTCTTCAATAGTAACACCTGTCAAAACATCGGAATTCTCAAGAATTGATGCCATGGTCTTTGGTGAAACATTAGTGGCAACTGTAAATGAAATATATCGTTTGTATGAATTGGCAGCCAGATTGTATCTGATAAAAATAATCTTAAGCACCATTTCATCTTCATACATTGTTACATCAGCACCCGTGTCATTCTTATCCGGCTCCTGATTTATTTTATAGCGTTCCATAAGATAATTAACTACATCCTCTGCCGTTGCATTACGCTCTTCATCCGTCAGCTGGCTTATATTTGAATGTCCGTAGATATCTCTTAAAAATCTCAAAAGTGTATTGTCAGAAACTGTAAAGCTGAATCTTCCGTTTACATATTCAATCGGAAAATCATAGTCAATTTCATCGCCGTTATCTTCTATAATTGTTACCATTTTACTGATAATTGTATTTAATGCCGCATGCCTTATTTTGTTGGATTCATAATATCCGCAATCCTCAATTACAACCGAATAAGCAAGCTCACTGTAGGCTAAAAGCCTTCCCTCAGAATCATAAATATTGCCCCTCGCGCCGTTGATTGTTATTGTCTTCTCAGCCTTCATTGTATAGCTGTTCGCATATTCCTCACCTTTAACAATCTGAAGCACAAAAAGTCTGTATATCAAAACGCCAAAAAGAGCCATTGCCACAATTACAAATGGAATGACCCTGGAGTTAACAAGTTTCTTAAGTCCAACACCTATTTCTTTTAAAATATCACGAATTGTTTCTGTGAACATTTCTTGCCAGCCTCTTTCTGTCGATATAATCAAGCTTTCTGTTAATGTAATATACAAGAATGTAAGCAAAAATTGTTACTGCTACAGTATATACCACCTCAGGTAATATTATATTTAAAATATAATAACCGAAATTCAGCCTGTTTCTGAATAAGAACTTGAAAAAATAAAACAATAATCCGTATACAAAATCACAAAGTGCCACAAGTCCGATAGGAAGCAGAAGCTGCTCCTTATTATACTCCTTGTGGAAAAATCCGTTAAAGAAACCGGATAAAAGATATATTAACGGGGTAAAGCCAACAATACCTCCATTCATTATATCCACTAACATTCCGCCGAAAAATCCGGTCAGCATTCCCGACCTTCTTCCTCTCATAAAGCCTACAATGCAGGCAAACATAAGAATCAGATTGGGTGCAATACTGCCTATGCTGAAATAAGTAGCGAAAACAGTACTCTGCAAAACATATAATAATATAATTGAAAAGAAACTGATAATAAATCTTCTCAAAGTAAAAGCACCTTATTCCTTAATTTCTGTTTTTGAATCCAGAATAACCAAAACCTTATTTATATGCTTAAAGTCCACGGCAGGCACTACATAGCCTGACTGGGTAAGGTTATTGCTGTCCATTGTAACATCCCTGGCATAGCCAATCAGCAAGCCCTCATGGTATTTCTCACTGATATTTGATGTAATAATCATATCCCCGTTCTTAATTGTAACGGAGCCGTCAAGATACTGCAGTCTGATATATCCATCCTCCATAAGCATTAAATCACCGCTTACGGTACATACATCGGAGGTATTAAGAAGCATTGCACTTACCTTGCTGGAATCATCTATTATTGAACGGACAATTGAGTAGTTCTCGGATACCTCTGTAACGATTCCGACTAGTCCGTTTCCCGCAATAACATTCATATCTTCTTTAATTCCGTCAGCTGAGCCCTTATCGATTGTAAAGGTACTGTACCAGTTGTTGGAGCCTCTTGCAATAACATTGGCACCTATTTTCTCATAGTCAGAATATGCATTGTCAAGCTGATACAGCTCCCTTAACTGTTCCAGTTCAACCTGGTCCTTAAGAGTAAGCAGTTTCTCCTCGGAAAGCTTATCTATCTGTTCCTGAAGAGCCTTGTTATCTGCCTGAAGCTGCTCTATTGAATTTAAAAGTTCACTTTTCTCAGTAAGCCATAAGCCGATTCCGTTAACACCCTTCTGTAATGGAACGATTACTTTGGCGGCCGCTTTCTGCATAGGATTTGTCAGAACATCCGTAAAAACCGTCAAAGCAATAAAAAGAATACATACTACGGTAAGAATCGTAAGCCATGTCTTGGATGAAAAAATATTTTTAAATTTCTTTTTCATATATAATCCTTCGCTGCTTATTCAATAATTCTTGTCTTAGGTACATATGCAATATCATTATATTTCGGATTTGCAATTATCTTGCGGATACCGCGTACCACACATTCGGACGGATTTTCCGTAATATTTACGTGAAGGTCGGTCTGTGAATTAATAAGCTCTGATAAGCCTTTAATTGCTGATGAACCACCCGTAAGATAAATACCTGTATCAATGATATCTGCTGATAATTCAGGCGGAGTACGTTCAAGTATTATTTTCATCGAATCTATAATCTGATGTATAAAGTCAATCAGGCAGTCATATACCACATCAGAAGAAATTGTACACTGTGTAGGAAGCCCTGTTACAATATGTCTTCCGTAAACACTGACAAAATGCTCCTTCTCTTTAATTGCATTACCTAATTCAAACTTGATGTATTCGGCAGTCTTGGCACCTATAACAAGGTTATAATGCTTGCGGACAGTTGAAATAATTGCCTCGTCCAGTTTATTGCCGCCAAACTTGACAGCTTTGCTGAGTACAATTCCGCCCAGAGACAGAATTGAAATCTCTGTGGTGTCAGCGCCTATATTGACAACCATGATACCCTTTGCCTGGGTCACCTCAACTCCTGCTCCAAGTGCGTCGGCAACAGGCTTGTTAATTACCATTATTTTCCTTGCACGGATTTTGGAATCCTTTATAAGCTCAAGAAATGCTCGTTTCTCAACCTCTGTTATTCCTGTCGGAACAGCAATGTAATAATCCGCAGGTGCTATTTTCTTATACTGGCGGCTGATTTTTCTGATAAATTCAGTAAAAAGTCTCTGCATATTATCAAAATCGGCAATTACGCCATATTTAATCGGAAATGATACATTAATTGTGGAAGGTGCCTTCTCATGCATTTCAAACGCCTCATCTCCAAAAGCATACAGCTCTGTTTTGTTTGCTATTGCAATTATATTTTTTTCATTTAAAATTTTATCATTATCCTTGGAATATATTTTAATATTGCTGGTACCTATATCAAGGCCATATATATTACGTGCCATTCTCTAATCTATTCCTTTCCTAATAAATCCTGTTCTTTAAAACTAAAATATCGGTTATCTCCGATAATAATATGGTCAACAAGAGGTATTCCGAGAAGCTTTCCTGCCTGTGCGATTACTCCCGTGCATTGTATGTCATCGCGGCTCGGGGCCGGGTCTCCGCTCGGATGATTATGAACCATAATTATGTAAACCGCTTTATTGCACAATGCCTCAATAAAAATATCCCTGGCGCTGACGCAGGTCTGATTTACTGTGCCAATAGATAATAATGATTCATGAATTAATCTGCACTTATTGTTCAGCTGCATTAGGTAAAACTGCTCTCTTTCCTTGTGCCTCAATTCCTCCATATAGTAATCTGCGACTGCTGCCGCCGTTACAAACTGCTGTCTGTCCGGTAACGCAGCCCTTGATATTCTTGAGGAAAGCTCCCCGACACAGGCAAGCATTACAGCCTTAACCCTGCCTATCCCTTCAACTTCCTGTAGTTCCTTAAGACTGAGATGTTTAAGTGCCAGTAATCCCATTCCCCTTGACAGCTCCAGAACACTGCGTGCAACCTCCAGACAATTATGTCTCGTTGTTCCTGTCCTTAGAATTACGGCAATCAGTTCGGCGTCAGAAAGTGCCGAAGGACCGTATTTTAAACATTTCTCATAAGGTAAATCCGTTGTTTCCGTATTAAGTTTTGCCATTAAAGACCTCCTTTAAATCCATTCGAAAGCGGAAAGGTCAGTCTTTTACTTACTTATATTATCACATCAAAAAACTAATGTATACAAATTTCACTAAAATTTAAAATCTGTTTCCAATAATTTCTGAAGACTCATCATTATACCGAATTTGGCATGATTCCATGTTAAACCACCCTGGAAGTATGCCGTATAAGGCTCTCTTAACGGTCCGTCAGCCGATAATTCGATTGATGAACCCGAGATAAATGCTCCTGCTGCCATTATTACCTGTGAGTCATAGCCCGGCATATCCCACGGCTCCGGCGTAACATGACTGTCGACAGGTGCTGCTGCCTGAATCCCCTTACAGAAAGCTATTAAATATTCAGGTTTTAATAATTCAACTGCCTGAATGATATCGTAACGCTCCTCCGTCTTATTCGGAATAACCTTAAAACCTAAATTCTCATATACATTGGCAGCAAAAATTGCTCCCTTTAATGCTCCTGCCGTTACAGTCGGAGCAAGGAAAAGGCCCTGATAGAATGCGGAGTTGATTCCGAGAGAGGCTCCGAGCTCCCTGCCAAGTCCCGGTGCAGTAAGACGAAAGGCTGCATTATCAACATATTCCTTACGTCCGCATATATAACCTCCGGTCGGTGCAAGGCCGCCTCCGGCATTTTTGATAAGTGAGCCGACAACCAAGTCCGCTCCGACATCGGACGGCTCGATTATCTCTACAAATTCACCATAGCAGTTGTCAACCATACAGATAACATCCGGCTTGATTCCTTTAATAAAAGCAATCAGCTCACCGATTCTCTCCACCGAAAGAGTCGGACGGCTTGCATAGCCCTTGGAGCGCTGTATTGTTACAAGCCTTGTTCTGTCATTAATTCCGTTTCTTATTGCTTCATAATCAAATGAGCCGTCCGAAAGCAAATCTGCCTGTGCGTATGTAATTCCATATTCCGCAAGACTGCCCTTCTCCAGTCTGATTCCGATTACTCCCTGCAAGGTGTCATACGGAAGTCCTACCGGCGAGAAAATCTCATCTCCCGGTCTTACATTGCCTGCAAGTGCGATTGTCAGTGCATGTGTCCCACAGGTAATCTGTGAACGTACAAGAGCCGACTCCGTATGGAAAATATCTGCATATACCTGTTCGAGCGTGTCCCTTCCCAGGTCATTATAGCCGTAGCCGGTCGATGTACCGAGATGGGCCTCACTTACCTGATTCTTCTGCATTGCACGGATTACCTTTAACTGATTGTATTCGGCAGCCTCATCAATTTTTCTGAAACGCGGATAAAGCTGTTCTTCTATTTCACTGCAGTAATCAAGTACCTTACGTGAAATACCTGATTCAATATACATTTCATAATTACTGTTGTTCATTGTTAATATCCTTTATAATCTGTTTATTTTGAAGACATTCAAGCATATAATCAAGAATTGCCTTTTTATCCTGTTTAAATTCATTTTTGTTGACAAAAATTACTTCACGTTCCCTGCCAAACCATGTAAGCTGTCTTTTGGCAAAATGTCTTGTATCCCTTTTAATTCTGTAAACGGCTTCGTCAAGACTTATTTCATTATTGAGATAATCAATAATTTCCTTATAGCCAAGTCCCTGCATTGAAACGAGCTCCCTTGTATAGCCTTCATTAACAAGTGCCTTTACTTCGTCTACAAGACCGTTTTCAAGCATGATGTCAACACGTCTGTTAATTCTGTCATATATCTGCTCTCTTTCGTCATTTAAGACAAAATAAGCAAAATTATATGGTGATTCTTTCTTACGCTGCTCCTTATTGTGGGCGGATATTTTCTCTCCTGTCTGATGATGATATTCCAAAGCACGAATCACTCTTTTTACATTGTTGCAATGTATTTCCTGTGCTGATTCAGGGTCAGTTTCCTTAAGCATATTATGCAGATATTCCGCACCCTTTTCTGCTGCAAGTGCCTCCAGTTCCTTTCTGTAGGAATCATCCCCGTCATCCGTACTAAAATCAATATCATACAGAACTGACTGGATATAGAAGCCCGTGCCGCCCGTAAGTATCGGAATATGTCCGTTTGAATATATTTGTTCGATTGCTTTTTTGGCAAGCTCCTGAAACAAAAATACATTAAAATCCTCGGAAGGGTCAAGCACGTCTATCAGGTGGTGTGCTACTCCTGACATCTCCTCCCGTGTTATTTTGGCTGTACCGATATCCATTTTACGGTATACCTGCATTGAATCGGCACTTATAATCTCTCCGTTAACTGCTTTTGCAAGTGATATCGATAATTCTGTTTTGCCCACTGAGGTGGGTCCCGTTAAAATAATCAATGGTTTTCTGTTCATATACTAAATTATTCTCTTAAATTTTTTCTCTAATTCATATTTACTCATTTTAATCATTGTAGGACGGCCATGAGGACAGTTGTATGGATTTTCAAGCATCATAAGCTTATTAATAAGCTCCGACGCCTCCTGACTGCTCAGTCGGTTATTTCCCTTAACCGCTGCCTTACATGACATTGTGGCAATTCTGTCCTTAATTGACTCAGGCGTCTTCTTAAATGAATCCTCCGTCAGGGAATCAAGGATTTCCAAAAGCATTTCCTTGGGACTGCTTTCGGTAAAATCAGCAGGAATGCCTCTTATCGCATAGGAATCTCCGCCAAACTCCTCGATTTCAAAACCAAAGCCTTCAAAATATTCCCAATTCTCCTTAAGCACAGTCTCTTCAATGCCCGTCAGTTCAATTATTACCGGCGGATTCAGATACTGAGTCGAAATCTTCCGTTCATCATAGGTTTTCATAAACTGTTCATACAGAACCTTTTCATGTGCCGCATGCTGGTCAATTATATACATATTCTGTTCAAACTGTATTATCCAATATGTATCAAAGACCTGTCCGATTATTTTGATATCCTTTTTATGCTCTTCTTTGAGAAGCTTTGATTCAGGAAACATCTGTAACTGCTCGTATTTATTTTCTTCCTGATTTGTATTCTCCTGTAAAGGCTTCTGCTGTTCCTGATTAGCAATTCTGTTTACCTCAAATGGCTCAGGCGCCCTGACGGCAGTCTGTTTAACTTCTTCCCGTTCCTTTGGAGAATATACAATCTCCGGTTCTTTTATTTTAAGCTCCGACGGTGCTTTAGGAATCCATTCGGTTGTCTGTTTTGTAATTACAGGCTGCGGCTGCTTTATCTGCTGTATATTAGGATTAATTACCCTCTTCGGCTTCTCTTCAATTGAAACCTCAGGAATCAATTCCTTTTTGGTAAGTGCTTTTGTAATACAGTCGGTAAGTGATTCATAAATGTACTGACCGTTAGAGAATCTAAGCTCCATTTTGGACGGATGTACATTAACGTCCAGCTGGTCAGGCTCTATTGTAATATGAAAAGCGGTAAAAGGATATTTATGCTGCATCATAAACGGTGCATAAGCTGCCTCAACTGCTTTCATAATGATTGCACTTTTGATATATCTGCCATTAATATAATAATTTTCAAAATTACGGTTGCTTCTTGCAACAACGGGCTTTGCAACATAGCCCTTAACCGTGAAATGTTCATAGCTTCCTTCAAGCTCAACTAATTCACCCGTAATCTCCCTGCCGTAAATTGCATATATTAC
Organism: Butyrivibrio sp.; assembly: GCA_045124255.1. Classification (GTDB taxonomy): domain Bacteria; phylum Bacillota; class Clostridia; order Lachnospirales; family Lachnospiraceae; genus Eshraghiella. The sequence continues at coordinate 45,854 of JBGVLM010000008.1, forward strand.
GTCTTTAAGATTGCCGTTTCCTGAGGTCTGAAGCTTTGGCTGGTTATTCTGTATGAATCTGAATGCGATATCCGGATGTGACATGCACAAATGCTCCATAAGCGCATTAATATAGCCACCCTCAGTAGCCGCCGTTTTAAGGAATTTACGTCTTGCAGGCGTATTGTAAAAAAGATTTCTTACAATAAAGGTCGTTCCGTCAGGTGCGCCAACCTCTTCAAAGGTTTTCTCCTTACCGCCCTCAATCTCATAACGTATTCCTGAAAGTGAATCCTTTGTCTTGGTAATTAATTCCACCTGTGCAACGGCACTTATGCTCGAAAGTGCCTCACCCCTGAAACCGAGTGAAGATATACTGACAAGGTCGGCAGCGTCTTTTATCTTGCTGGTGGAATGACGGAGAAATGCAACCGGAATATCCTCTTTGGCAATTCCAAAGCCGTTATCGGTAATTCTTATAAAGGATATGCCACCCTCCTTAATCTCGACGGTTATCGATGTGGAGCCGGCGTCAATTGCATTTTCAACAAGCTCTTTTACAACAGAAGAAGGCCGGTCAACTACTTCACCGGCTGCTATCTGATTTATCGTATTTTGATTCAAAATATGAATGGCCATTTATTTTACCACCTGTTTTTAATCTGGTCCTGAATTCTGTATAATGCATTAAGTGCGTCAATCGGCGTCATTCTTGTGAGGTCCATCTCTTTGATATCATTAATAATATCATCATTATTAACCGCGTCAAATAAGGACATCTGGACATATTCCTCCTTGCCGATTTTCTCCGGAATCTTAAAGGACTCCGCAGGAACGCCAAGCTTTGCGATTTCTCTTGCCTTCATCGAAATATCGTTATCAGCAAGCTCCTTAACAATTTCTTTTGCACGCTGAATTACATTATCAGGCACACCTGCAAGTTTTGCTACCTGAATACCATAGCTCTTATCAGCACCGCCCTTTACGATTTTACGCAGGAATACAATGTCATCCCCCTGCTCCTTAACCGCAATGCAGTAATTATTAACGGAATCTATTGTTCCTTCAAGCTCTGTAAGCTCATGGTAATGTGTGGCAAAAAGAGTTTTGGCTCCCAAAAGCTTTGGATTACTTATATGCTCAACAACCGCCCATGCGATTGAAAGTCCGTCATAGGTACTTGTTCCCCTTCCGATTTCATCAAGGATTAACAGACTGTTGGCTGTAGCATTGCGAAGGATGTTTGCAACCTCGGTCATCTCAACCATAAACGTACTCTGTCCGCTTGCCAAATCATCCGACGCACCGACTCTTGTAAAAATCCTGTCGGCTATTCCGATATCTGCAGCTTTGGCAGGAATGTATGAACCAATCTGTGCCATAAGCACAATTAATGCAACCTGTCTCATATAGGTTGATTTACCTGCCATATTAGGACCGGTAATAATGGAAATCCGGTTCTTGTTATTGTCAAGAAATGTGTCATTCTCAACAAACATATTGTTGGAAATCATCTTTTCAACAACCGGATGTCTTCCGCCCGTTATTTTGATTACACCCTTTTCATTAATTGAAGGCCTGACATAATCATTCTGACTCGCAACAACCGCAAGTGAAGCAAAAACATCTGCATTCGCAACAGCCTTTGCAGTTGTCTGGATTCTAAGCACCTCTTTGGCAATTCTGTCACGAATTTCGGTAAAAATATCATATTCCAGAGAGAACAGCTTGTCCTCCGCACCGAGAATTATGTCCTCCAGCTCCTTTAATTTAGGAGTTGTATAACGCTCGGCATTGGTTAAGGTCTGCTTACGGATATAATCGTCCGGAACCATGTTTTTGAAAGAATTGGTTACTTCAAGATAATATCCGAATACCTTATTAAATTTGATTTTGAGGGTTTTGATACCGGTTCTTTCCTTCTCGTCCGCTTCAAGCTGTGCAAGCCAGTTCTTGCCCTCTGTTTTGGCATTGTGAAGGCGGTCAACCTCTTCGTTATAGCCCTCCTTGATAAGACCGCCGTCCTTAAGCGTTATCGGCGGCTCATCAACAATCGAATTATTGATTAATTCGTAAATATCGGTAAGTGTATCCAAATTCTGATAGATATCCTTAAGGAGCTCCGATTTCATTCCCATAAGGATTGACTTAATATGCGGAAGCATTTCTATTGATGTCTTAAATGATACCAATTCCCTCGGACCTGCTGTTTTGGTACTTATTCTTCCGATTAATCTTTCAAGGTCATATACAGGATTAAGATATTCTCTTAATTCCTCCCTGTCGATATAGCTGTCAATCAGCTCGCCTATTGCGTCCTGACGCTTAACGATATCAGACTTAACAATAAGGGGCTGTTCAATCATCTTACGAAGAAGTCTTGCACCCATTGCGGTCTTGGTCTTATCAAGTACCCACAGAAGCGAACCTCTTTTCTGCTTCTCACGCATTGTCTCCACCAATTCAAGATTACGCCTTGTGGAGCTGTCTATAATCATAAATTTACCCGTAACATAAGGGGTAATTCTTGTCAGATGAGGCAGCGAATTCTTCTGCGTCTCATAGAGATAATTCATTAAGGCTCCTGCTGCAATAATGCCTGTCGGATAGTCCTTAAGTCCAAGTCCTTCTAACTGATTGATATGAAAATGTTCTTTTAAAATCTTATTGGCACTAATGTCATCAAAATACCACGGCTCCATTTCAGAAACCGCAATATTAAGTCTTTCCGTTATATCAGAAATATCAATTCCGCTTATACTAAAAGCTTCATTGCAGATTATTTCGGAAGGTGAGAATTTATTAATCTCATCCAATACCTCTCTGCCCGTTGTAACCTCGGTAACAAGAAACTCACCCGTTGTAATGTCACATGAGGCAAGTCCTATTGCGTTGCCCATATAGGCAATGCACATGAGGTAATTGTTTCTGTCCTCAGATAAGGCTCCGGGATTGAAATTAGTTCCCGGAGTAACTATTTTAATTACTTCACGCTTAACAAGCCCTTTAGCTGTCTTAGGGTCTTCAACCTGCTCACAGATTGCCACCTTATAGCCCTTCTGAACAAGTCTGTTAATATATGTATCTGCGGCATGAAACGGAACTCCGCACATGGGTGCTCTCTCTTCAAGTCCGCAGTCCCTTCCCGTAAGGGTCAGTTCAAGTTCTCTTGAAACATTTATTGCGTCATCAAAAAACATCTCATAGAAATCGCCGAGTCTGTAGAAAAGTACACAGTCCTTGTACTCCTCCTTTGTTTCAAGATATTTTTGCATCATTGGGCTTAATTCTGCCATGTAAGTAACCTTCTCTTCTAATAGTGTAATTTATTTAGCAGCAATTGCTTTTGCTTTTTCTATTGCCTCGTCAATGTTGGCACAGAAATTCTCGATTCCCGCTTCTTCATCAAATTTAGCCTTTTTCATCATCTTCATAGGCTGTTCGTTAACATGCGAGAAAATAAGTGTTGTTTTGTCCTTCTGACATTTATGTAAAATATCGTACAATGAATGTAAGGCACTTGCGTCAATTGACGGTACGCTTCTCATACGGAGAATGATTACATCCTTTGTCGTGTCCTTGGTAAGCTCCATGAATTTATCAGTCATACCAAAGAACATCGGTCCGCAGATTTCGTATACAAGTGTGTTGGAAGGAACCTCTTTAAGTCTGATGTTATCAGGGTCATCCTCCTCATCAGGCTGAACATATTTCCAGCTCTTAACATCCGATGTATCTGCCATTCTCTTCATAAATAAAGCAGCCGCAACAATCATGCTTACCTCAATTGCAACAACAAGGTCGAAAAATACAGTTAAAACAAATGTTAAGGCAAATACAAGTATATCGCTCTTTGGTGCTTTTTTGCACAGACGGACGCAGTTTCCGATACCTGCCATATTATATGCTACCATAATAAGAATTGCGGCAAGCGTAGGCATTGGAATCCATGACGCATAAGGCATTAATAATAAAAGAATGATTAAAAGCACAACTGAATGTACCATGCCTGCAATCGGTGTACGTCCGCCGTTTTTAATGTTGGCAGCAGTTCTTGCGATTGCGCCCGTTGCAGGGATTCCGCCGAAAAGTCCTGATAAAATATTACCGATACCCTGTCCGATAAGCTCTGCATTGGAGCGGTGCTTGCTTCCAATCATTCCATCCGCAACTACTGCTGACAGAAGTGATTCTATACTTGCAAGAATTGCAATTGTAAAGGCAGGGCTGATTAATTCCTTAATCATCTCAAAATTAACCTTTGGTATGGAAATTGCCGGCAGCTTGGCTGACAAATCATAATTAAGGCTTCCGATTGTATTTACCGGAAGTCCGATACAGTTTACAAGAACGGTTGTTATAATAATGGCAATAAGTGAGCCCGGAATTGCCTTAACGTATTTTAATTTTTCAGGCAGCAGTCCCATAAGCTTAGGCCATACAATCTGAATAACAAGTGCAAGTGCGCCGATTGCAAGGGCAATCCAGTTAAGCTTAGTGATATTCTTACCGATTGCAACAACCTTATCAATGAAATCCGACGGAAGCGCTCCCATGTCAATTCCCATAAAATCCTTAAGCTGTCCTACAGCAATTGTTACTGCAATACCTGCGGTAAAGCCCGTTGTAATTGTATACGGAATGAACTTAATGAGATTTCCGGCACGGCAGAGTCCGAAAATAATCATAAAAATACCTGCCATAATCGTAGCAACAACAAGTCCGCTTACGTCATACTGCTCAATAATTCCGTAAATAATAACAACAAATGCTGCTGTCGGTCCGCCAATCTGAACCCTGCTTCCGCCGAAAAACGAAATACAGAAGCCTGCTATTATTGCGGTGTAAAGACCCTTCTCAGGACTTACTCCCGACGCAATCGCAAGTGCAATTGACAGCGGCAGGGCAATAATTGCCACAATAATTCCTGAAATAATGTCCTTAATTAACTGGTCCTTAGAATATGTTTTCATTACAGAAAACAACTTTGGTTTTAAATCATGCATTTCTTATGTCCTTCTTCTTCCTAAATTCCACACCCGTAAAACGAATTACTGTAATTCGCCGATATAATAAAATCCCTTACTCTCCTTTAATAAAACAGAAACAACCTGACCGACCATGCTCTCGTCACCCGGAAAATGTACCAATGTGTTATTGGACAGTCTGCCCGTAACAAGCTCAGGGTGCTGTTCATTAACCTCCTCAACAAGAACGGTCATTACCTTACCAACGTCCCTTCCGCAGCGCTTTGAGGCACCCTCCGAAACAACCTCCAAAAGTCTGTCAAATCTGCGTTTGGTAATCTCCTCTGGCACCTGGTTATCCATTGATGCCGCCGGTGTACCAATTCTCTTTGAGTATATAAATGTAAAGGCACTGTCAAATTCTGCCTGTTTTACCACATCAATTGTATCTTCAAAATCCTCTTCCGTCTCACCCGGGAAACCTACAATAATATCCGTTGTAAGTGCCACATCAGGAAGTGCCTCCCTGATTTTCTTAACCAGCAAAAGGTAATCCTCCTTGGTATAGTGGCGGTTCATAAGCTGTAAAATTCTTGAACTTCCTGACTGAAGCGGCAGGTGAATATGTCTGCACACCTTAGGAGTTGTCTTCATAACCTCAATAAGTTCATCGGATAAGTCCTTTGGATGAGGTGTCATAAAACGGATTCGTTCAAGACATTCAATCTTAGCAACCTCTGTAAGCAGTTCTGCAAAACTTATCGGATTATCAAGATTCTTTCCATAGGAATTAACATTCTGGCCAAGAAGCATTACCTCCTTAACTCCGTCCGCTACAAAGTGTTCAATCTCCCGGATAATATCCTTAGGCTCCCTGCTTCGCTCCCTTCCTCTTACATAAGGAACTATGCAGTAGCTGCAGAAGTTATTGCAGCCATAGGTAATATTAATACCCGATTTAAAAGAAAATTTACGCACATTTGGTAAGTCCTCAACAATCTGATTGGTATCTTTCCAGATATCAATAATCATTCTGTCGGACTGCAGTCTGTCATAAATCAATTCCGCAAATTTAAAAATATTATGAGTTCCAAAAACAATATCCACAAATTTGTAGGTTGTTTTGATTTTCTCTATTTCGTCAGGCTCCTGCATCATACAGCCGCACATTGCTATAAGCATGTTTTTATTTTTTTTCTTAATTACATTAAGATGTCCAAGCCTTCCGTATACTCTTGTATTTGCATTCTCCCTTACCGAACAGGTGTTATATATTACAAAATCCGCCTGCTCTGAATCTGTCTCTACATATCCAATCTGCTCCAGAATTCCTGCAAGCTTCTCTGAATCCCTTGCATTCATCTGACAGCCGAAGGTCTGAATATGATAGGTAAGGGCTTTTCCCTTCTTATCCGCTTTTTCCTGAATCAGGGCTTTAAGCTGTTCAATATAATAGTACTGTCTTTCCGGTTCGTTAACCGGAATGCTGTTTATACTCTGGTTCATAAGAATCCTTTCTGATTATCTAATCTGACCGTTACCGTAAATAATATATTTGGTTGTCGTCAATTCTTTAAGTCCCATTGGTCCTCTGGCATGCAGTTTCTGTGTGCTTATTCCTATTTCAGCACCGAAACCGAATTCAAAGCCGTCGGTAAATCTTGTTGAAGCATTAACATATACTGCGGCAGCGTCAACCTCATCCAAAAACTTCTGTGAATTATCATAATCCTTAGTAACAATCGCTTCCGAATGTCCCGTGTTGTATTTATTAATATGGGCAATTGCCTCGTCAATATCATCCACAACCTTTAACGAAACAATATAATCAAGGTATTCCGTACCGTAATCCTCTTCTGTTGCTGCGTTCAATGCCGGAACGATTACACGGGATTTCTCATCTCCCCTGATTTCCACATTATGTGAGAATAATCTTTCTGCAAGCAGAGGAATAAATTCATCTGCAACAGCCCTGTGTACAAGCAAAGACTCGCAGGCATTGCATACACCGATACGCTGTGTTTTGGCATTTTCAATAATATCAAGTGCCATATTAAAATCTGCAGTTTCATCAACATATACATGGCAGTTACCGGTTCCGGTTTCGATTACCGGGATTGTTGCATTATTGACAACTGCTTTGATAAGTCCTGCTCCGCCTCTTGGAATAAGCACATCAACATATTCATTCAAATGCATGAATTCCGTAGTAACGGCTCTGTCGGTACTCTTAATAAGCTGTATGCACAGAGGGTTAACTCCACAGTCTGTTAAAGCCTTCTGAATAACCTCAACAATCGCAATGTTTGAATTAATTGCGTCGCTTCCGCCCTTTAAAATAACTGCATTTCCTGCTTTGAAGCAAAGTCCGAAGGCGTCAAGGGTTACATTAGGTCTTGATTCATAAATAATTCCGATTACGCCAATTGGAACTCTTTTCTGTCCGATTGTAAGACCGTTAGGTCTCTTCCACATACCGATAACCTCGCCCACAGGGTCATCAAGAGTTACTACCTGACGTATTCCCTCGGCCATCTGTACGATTCTGTCCTCAGTAAGCTTAAGACGGTCCAAAAGTCCCTGCTTCATCCCCTGATTTCTGCCGTTTTCCATATCAACAGCATTAGCTTCAAGGATTTCCTTTGTGTTATCCACAATTGCGTCGGCAATTGCAAGCAGCGCATTGTTCTTATCTTTAATATTAAGTCTTGCGGTTTCCCTTGAGGCGTCAACCGCATTCATTCCCATTTTCTCTAATTCTGTCATGCTCTGACCTCATTTCTGTATGATTTTAAAAAATTCTGATTAACTCTTTATCTGTTATAACATAATCCATTGGAATATCAAACGGATTTGTTTCGATTTCATCAACAAGCTGAAAATCAAACGCAACTCCTATTTTAATCAATTCCGGAAATTTTGCAAGATAACGGTCATAAAAACCTCTGCCGTAGCCTGCCCTGTTGCCCCTTCTGTCAAAAACCATACCGGGGACAATTATTATTCCTGCATGCGAATCCGCAACCGGAAGCGGCTTTAGGGGCTCCATAATTCCCATATATCCCTTAACAAGCTCTGACATACCGTTAATATGACAGAAATCCATATTCTCCCCTTCAACCCTCGGAACAGAAAGTTTTTTACCGTCTGCAAGGCATTTCTCCAAAAGGGGGATTGTATTTACTTCATTACGAAAGGACATATATGAACGCACATCCGGACAGTCATTAAATTCCTGCATGTCAAAAATTCTGTTGCAGATAATCTGACTCAAATTCTGATTATCCTCTGCTGACATTTCATTGCGAAGTTTTCTGACATATTCTCTTGCTTTATTTTTATCCGTCATATTAATACCCGAATTCTCCCATTATCGACTCATCATCCTCAATCCATGTGCTGACATCTATTATTCTGTAATCTGTTTTATTATCTCTTATGATTACTGTCTTAATTCCGGCATTAATGATAGTTCTCTTACACATTGAGCAGCAGTTTGCATTCTCAACATATTTCATTGACGGAAGCTCAAATCCTACAAGATACAATGTACTGTCAATCATATCCGCTCTTGACGCACAGATAATCGCGTTGGTCTCCGCATGAACACTTCTGCACAGCTCATAGCGTTCACCTCTTGGGATTTCAAGTTTTGCTCTTACGCAGTAATTCAAATCGGAGCAGTTTTTGCGTCCTCTGGGTGCACCTACATAACCTGTAGAAATAATTTCATCATTCTTAACGATTACTGCACCATACAGCTTACGAAGACAGGTTCCGCGCTGTGATACAGCCTCGGCAATATCAAGATAATAATTATTCTTATCTCTTCTTTCCATAAAAGCCTCCTTCTATTTAATAAAGTCAGTTATGTTGAAATCCACATCCTTATGCGCAAGGAATAATGTTCCGACCTGTTTTCCTTCAATGATATCCTCAATTACGGAAACATCCTTACTGTTGGCAATTACCATATCCGCACCTGCGTCCGTTGCAATTGTTGCCGCAGCAAGCTTTGCAGACATTCCTCCCGTTCCGACCGAGCTTGCTGTTTCCTTAGCCATTTTGCGGATATCATCATCTATTTCAGGCACAAGCTCAATAAATTTTGCGTCAGGATTAATATTAGGGTCATCAGTAAACAGACCGTCAATATCTGACAGAAGAATCAGCAAATCCGCTCCTATCAATGCACATACAAGCGCCGACAGTCTGTCATTATCGCCAAATTCTATTTCATATGTAGATACGGTATCATTCTCATTAACAACAGGAATAGCTCCGAATCTGAATAATTCCTCAAAAGTATTTCCGGCGTTGATAATACTTTCCTCATGGAGCAATGTATACTTGGTCATAAGCACCTGTGCCGCAGTCTGATTATATTCGGCAAAAAGCTTCTGATATGTCATCATCAGACGGCATTGTCCAATTGCTGCACATGCCTGCTTCTCAGAAAGAAGCTTCGGCTTCTCAGTAAGTCCGACAGTCTGTCTGCCGACTGCGATTGCACCCGAGGACACAAGCACAATATCCTTACCCTGGTTCTTAATATCACATAAAATTCGCACAAGACGTTCCAGTTTCTTATAATTAATATTGCCCGTGCTTTCATGTGTAATTGATGAGGAACCGATTTTAACAACTATTTTCTTTTTATCTTTAAGTAACTCTCTGTATTTATCCATAATAATCTCCAATATTATTTCATTGCTATCGCTTCGGCTGTTTTGATTCCGTCAACCGCAGCCGAGGTAATACCGCCCGCATAGCCTGCACCCTCTCCGCATGGGTATATTCCGCTTATTCCGATACTTTCCATATATTCATTGCGGGTCATACGGACAGGTGAGGAAGTGCGGCTCTCTACTCCTGAGAAAACTGCTTCGGGCATATTAAATCCATTTATCATTTTATCAAAAGATTTCATTCCGTCAATAACAGATTCGCATATAAATTCAGGAAGTACCTCCCTTAGATTGGAAGGAGCATATTTTCCCTTAATATGAGGAATCACACTTTTGTATGCACTACTTGGAACTCCCCTGGCAAAATCCTCATTAAGCTGGTACGGAACCGCCCCTTTTCCTGCAATATAAGCCTTCTCTTCAAGCATCCTCTGAAATTTCATTCCGTCCAGAACATCATCCCTGTAAAAATCATCCGGTGATACGGTAACTATTATCGCGCTGTTAGCGTTGTTACTGTCCCTCTTTGAATAGCTCATTCCGTTTACGCAGGTTCTTCCCGGCTCTGACGAGGCGTTAACCACATAACCGCCCGGACACATACAGAACGAATACACACCCCTTTGGTTATCCGCTTTGGCAGTAACCTTATATGACGGAACAGGCAGTCCGCAGGTATCATCAGTACCGTAAGCAAAATTATTGATAAGACTCTGAGGATGTTCAACACGCATTCCTACCGCAAAAGCCTTCGGCTCCATTGGAAGACCTCTTTCCCTTAGCATTTCAAAGGTATCCCTTGCGCTGTGTCCAAGGGCAAGCACAAGCCTGTCGCACTCATAATCCTCAGAATTATTAATGCAGATTCCCGAAATCCTTCCGTCCGAAGTATAAATATCCGTCATTGTCGAATTAAAATGAACACTTCCGCCAAGTCTTTCAATCTCGTTACGGATGTTAAAAACAACATTTCTGAGAATATCCGTTCCGATATGAGGCTTGGAATCATAGAGAATTTCCTTTGGCGCACCGAACTCAACAAAGGTTTCGAGAACCTTACGGATTCTTCCTGCCTTCTCTTTAACAACGGTATTTAACTTTCCGTCAGAAAAGGTTCCGGCACCACCCTCTCCAAACTGGACATTGGTGTTAATATCAAGCTCACCCGTCTCCCAAAACGCATTAACTATAGCCGTTCTGTCATGCACATTGGCACCCCGTTCAAAAATAACGGGCTTAAAACCTGCTCTGGCAAGAAACAGACCGCAGAAAAGTCCGGCAGGACCGCTGCCTGCAATAATAACCCTCTGAGTGCTGTCAGAGACATTCGGAAATTCATAATTCGCCCTATCAGTTAACATAATATTATTATCGTGAAGTTTTTTAACAACTGCTGTTTCATTGGTATTCTTTAAAACAACATCCACGCTGTATATGTACATCAACTGTTCTTTTTTACGGGAATCAATTGATTTTTTCACGATTTCATAATCAAAAACCGTACTGTCATTTAATTTTAATGCTTTTTTTATTTTGTCACGAAGCGAAGCCTCGGAGCTTTTTATACTGAGTTTCAACTGGTTAATTCTAATCATTGACTGTCTCCTGCCAATCTGCCGGCAGCAAATGCCCATGTAAGGTTATAGCCCCCGCATTTACCGTCAACATCAAGTATTTCCCCTGCAAAATATAACTTTTTCTGCAAACGGGATTCCATTGTATTCAAATCAATTTCATCAAGATTTACGCCTCCTGCACATACCTGTGCATTGTCAAAGCCGTTCGTGTCCTTTGGAATAACGATGAAATTTTTAATTTTGTTAATTATTCTTTTAATGTTCTCAGAGGTCAGACTGTTGCATTTAAGGGACGGCTTCATATTACATTCCTTAATAATAACATTTGCAAGCTTTTTATTCAGAAGTCCCGACACAGCCTGACTGATTTCCATATTATCATGCTCCCTGACAGCCTTTGCAAGAAAAGAATATAATGTTTTCTCATCATATTCCCTTGCAAAATCTATATGTATCATAGGATTCTTTTTCTCATCAATAAGTCTTTTGACCGTTCTGCTTATCTGAAAAACAGGTATTCCTGAAATTCCATAGGCGGTTAACTGCAATTCTCCTGCTTCGCTGACAATATTCTCATGCCCAATTGTTACACTAAGAGCCGCGTCAGCACGAACGCCCTGCAATTCCTTATAGAAATTCTCCTTACAGATTAGCTGTACAAGTGCGGGAATCACTTTAACTATTGAATGACCGAACTGTTTTGCATAAGCATAGCCGCTTCCGTCCGAGCCTGTTTTGGGGGCGCATTTTGAGCCGCAGGCGATTATTAATTTATCCGCCGTAACAGCCTGTCCGCCATATGTAAGTACATACTGACCGTTAATATATTTTACATCACAGTCAGCCGATGTAATAACATTTATTCCGAGTCTCTCTATTTCTGCACGCAGGGTATCAAGCACAACGGACGCCTGCTCCGAACGCGGATATACATATCCGTTTCTGTTCATGGTTAACATTCCCATTGACCGGAAGCTTTCGATAATTGCTTTTGGAGGAAATTTGGAAATCACAGAAAAATAATCCGCATTGGAATTACTGTGATAACAATCCGGACTAATATCTAAATTTGTTAAATTGCATTTGCCGTTGCCTGTGGACAAAATCTTCTTACCGACCCTGTCCTGATGTTCAATAAGACAGACCTTAAGCCCCTTAGAGGCAGCCGTAATTGCCGCCATCATCCCGGCAGGACCTGCACCGATTATTGCTGTGTTATATTTCATATTTAACGCCGGATATCCGGCACTCCTTTTCTAAGATGTATAGGAATTTATAAATTCCAGTAATTCCTCATCATTTAGCAGCTGTCTGCGGTTTAAAATGGCTATCTGTAAGTCCTTTGGCAAATCATAGAGCATAATTCCCGTATAGTCATAAAAAGCCCCGTCAGACCTGTAAATCCAGACCTCACCATACATTGGGTACAGTATATACATTGGCTCATCTTCAATAAGCTTCTCTTCTGCAGTTTTCTCTTGTGCAGCAGTAATCGTTTCACTCATAACATAATCCCTTTCAACTATAATCGGATTCTCGTTAGTCATATGAATATATACATACCCTGTCACATAAGAGGCTGTTCCTGTGAAAAATAATAAAATGGGTAAAATAATTCTCTTCATAATATCTGTATTTTACCCATAACGGATTATTTTATACTGTTTTTGGTAAAAGTATGTGGAATTTCTTCAAAAAAATTTAATTCTTCAATTCCCTGTTTATCATCATGCAGAATAACAGTTCCGTCCTCTGCAAAAAACTCGGCAAGAAACTGGCGGCAGATTCCGCAGGGATAGGTAAACTCATGTGATGAGCTTACTATCGCTATCTGTTTAAAAACAAGCTGTCCGTCACTTACGGCTTTAAGTGCCGCACACCTTTCCGCGCATATTGTGGCACCGAACGAAGCATTCTCAACATTGCAGCCTGTATATACACTGCCATTATCCGTAAGAAGTGCCGCGCCTACCTTAAAGCCCGAATACGGCGAATACGCCTTTTCCATTGCCTCATACGCTTTATTAATCAATTCTTCCCTGTTCATTCAATCACCCTGTCTGGTTATTCCCAATTCATCCAAAATCTGCGTCTGCTTAGCTTCCATGACCTTTGCTTCATTCTCCTCCATATGGTCATAGCCCATTAAATGGAGCATACTGTGGGCAATCAAAAAAGCATATTCCCTAAGATACGAATGTCCGTATTCCTCTGCCTGCTCCTTAACCTTGTCCAAAGAAATCAAAATATCACCGAGCATTAATTCTCCGCTTTCGGGATTAAAGCACTCATCCATATCCTCCAGAAAATCAAATTCTCCCGGATTGGCATATTCAACTAACGGAAATGACAGTACATCCGTCGCTCTGTCGATATCACGAAACTCCTTATTAACGGCATGTATGCCTTCATTATCCGTTAATGTAAGGCTTATTTCCGCCTCATACGGACATTTTTCATAATCAAGGGCATAATTGATAACCTTATCGGCTATGGCATAATAATCAATGCCCAAATCCTTCTCATATTCCTGTTCAAGAATTATTGTCATCGCTTGTCCGCCTTTCTCTTAGGATTGGTTCTTTTAATATCTGAATGTGATGTTTTGTTATCCAAACGTGTTGTCCTTGACTCATAATCATCATAAGCCTTTACAATCTTTTGTACTAAAGGATGTCTCACAACGTCCTGACTTGACAATTTAACGATTCCTATTTCATCAATTCCCGACAGAACCTTAAGTGCCACATCAAGTCCCGATGTAACATCCTTCGGTAAATCCTTCTGCGTCAAATCTCCGGTTATAATGACTTTGGAACCGAAACCAATTCTGGTAAGGAACATTTTCATCTGTGCCGGAGTTGTATTCTGTGCTTCATCAAGAATTATATATGCATTATCAAGGGTTCTTCCTCGCATATACGCCAATGGAGCAACCTCAATAAGACCCTTCTCCGAATTATGAAGAAAACTCTCTGCACCCATAATCTGATATAAAGCGTCATACAAAGGTCTTAAATACGGGTCTATTTTACTCTGTAAATCTCCCGGAAGGAAACCTAATTTCTCACCGGCTTCAATCGCAGGTCTTGTCAGAATAATACGGCTTACCTCATTGTTCTTAAATGCCTGAATTGCCATTGCCATTGCAAGATAGGTCTTACCCGTTCCTGCCGGTCCTATTCCGAATACAATCATTCTGTTCCGGATTAAATCAATATACTGCTTCTGTCCGACTGTTTTAGGTTTAATCGGCTTACCGGTAATGGTTCTTGCGATAATGTCCTTATCGATTTCCGATATAACCTCCGTATTGCCCTCCATTGACAAAGCCAGTGCATAATCAACGTTCTGCTCGGTTATTGTATTGCCGCGCTTGGATAAGGTAATTAATTCGTTAAAAACCGAACATGCCCTCTCACACGCAATGTCGCTGCCTATAATCTTCATCTGTGAATCACGCATAACAATTGTGACCTTCAGAGTCTTTTCTATTTTCTTAATATATGAATCAAAATTTCCAAAAATATTCCTGCTGTGTTCCAACGGAATATCAATTATGCTTTCAGTTAAACTCATTATTGTTCTGTTCCTTCTGACTTTTCTATTTCATCAATAATTATCGGTGCCTGATAACCGATTGCCGGCTGGGTGGTACTAATAATACCGCTTGCAGTTCCCGAATAACCCGATATTTCTATATTAACACTATTATCATTAATTTGAATACTGTTTTCTTGTAATTTATTGAGATAATTTGTAAGATTCTCCTCCAAAATCGCCTGAATTTCCTCATCCGAATAGCTTTTATCAACAAGCTTATACTCTCTGTAGTAAATATAACCATAATAAATAGGATAAATAAAATTTTCATCCGTTGCAAGCTGTTTATAATCAACAACCGTATCATAATGCTCAAATGAACATTTAAATGACTTATTTTCTATTATTTTATCCCCTATTCTTGTAAACTGCTTCTCTTCTGTCTCTCCAGTGTATTCCTTTGCCTGATAATTTCTTAACAATGTGTCCTTGTATTCTGTCTGCGTGTTAATTAATATATCCGCATCCGCATTCGTATAAACGGTTTTGATAACCTCCTGACTTTCATTGGTACATTCCACCTTGGAGGTTACAAGAACATCCCCAGCTTTTACCTCATCCCCAACCGACACAATCGGTGTTCCGGTTCTAACCGTTATTGATTCAATCACGCCGTCACAGGTGGCAATAATGTCATTTACCGCATCCTGTTCATCCATAATCGGATTGGTATTATTTTCTTTAACGTCAATTGTAAGCTTTGTTCCGTTTACGGATACCGATACCCATATTATTCTGTCAAATTTCTCCCTGATTAATTCCTCCAGACTGTTTTCGTCTATAATTCCCGTCTGCATTCCCACGGAAATATTATTATCATACAGGAATTCTATTATTGTTTCATCAGAATAATACAAATTGCCGTTTACCTTTATTTTCCAGATAAAGTTTGATAGAAAAATAACAACTCCAAGAAAAAAAGCCACCCCAATTACAAAATAATATCTGTTTCTGTTTTTAAACAGCCAGAAAGGAAGTCCGCTTTTCTGAAGAATGCGGATTTTAACACCTGTAGTTTTTATAATTTCCTTACATTTCAAAAGGTCATTCGCCTTCATAATTGCTTTAAAGGAATTATTTTCCCAAATTATTTTTTTCAGGAAAATATTATGGTGGTGGCATATATTAATAAATCTTTTTGCACCCAGTCCGGTTATCTCAATAAGTATTGTACCCCTGATATTACCGGATTTCATTCTTCTACCTCCGTTATACCAATGGTATTTATATGCCCGCTTATTTTCAAATCATCCTTGCTAAGATATTCAATTACAAGCTTGGTACCGTTAATTGTTATTATTTCTTTTTTTGCTCTTATTTTGGCAGTTTCAAGCGTGAGCTCAATAATCGAAATAAAATTCTCTATATATATTTCTTTATTTCCATGCAGTGTAATTATGGAATAATTTTCCCGAAATTCATTTATTATTTGATGTCCCATAGATAAAAAGATTTTTTATTAAATATATGTGTCAAAATTATAAAATAGAATTTCCCGGCAAACAAAAAAGGTACATACAAAATGTATGTACCTAAAGCTCCGGTATTCCGGATTAAATTCATGTAAATTAATTATATTTACGTTTTCTAGCAGCCTCTGATTTCTTTTTGCGTCTAACGCTTGGCTTCTCATAATGCTCTCTCTTACGAATCTCCTGCTGGATTCCTGCCTTTGCACAGTTTCTCTTGAATCTGCGTAATGCACTATCCAATGATTCGTTCTCTTTAACGATTACATTTGACATTTCACACCTGACCTCCCTCCAGTTGTAAGATTAGTGCAAAACAACTGTTTGGGTATTAATTGCCGCAAGAACTCTGTCTTGCCGACTTGCACGACTACTATTATAACACATTATCGGAATTCGTCAATGTTTTTTGAAAAAATATTTTATTAATTATATCTGTGAAGCAAGTGTTTCCTTCGCTGTCGCTATTGCGTCGTCAATTCCCTGAGGATTCTTACCGCCTGCCTGTGCCATATTAGGACGTCCGCCACCGCCGCCGCCAACCTTTGGTGCAGCTGCTTTGATAATATTGCCTGAATGAACACCTTTTGAAACGAGGTCATCTGTCGCTGTTACAATTAAGTTAACCTTGTCAGCACCCTGTGCAGAAGCTATTACAACAACGCCTGACCCAAGCTGTGCCTTAAGATTATCTCCAAGGTTACGAAGTTCGTTCATATCAACTCCGTCAAGCTTGATTCCGAGGAATTTAACGCCGTTAACCTCTTCAACTTTATTCATAACATCACCGAGAGCGTCATTGGCAGCCTTACTCTTAAGAGAATCAATCTCTGAGTTTAAGTTCTTAACCTCATTCTGAAGGTGAATAAGCTTTTCATCAATATTAGCCGGAGTAGCCTTCATAAGTCTGCATACCTCATTGAAATGCTTCTCAAGGTTCTTATAATATTCAAATACAGCTTCACCGGTTAAAGCTTCAATTCTTCTTACACCGGCAGCAATTCCTGCTTCTGATAAAATCTTAAATGCCGCAATGCTTCCTGTATTGCCTACATGTGTACCTCCGCAGAATTCCTTGGAAAATTCTCCCATGCATACAACTCTTACCACATCACCGTATTTCTCTCCGAAAAGTGCCTTTGCACCGGTTTTCTTAGCGTCTTCAATAGACAGAACTTTCGTCTCTACGGTAATGCTTTCAGCAATCTTTTCATTAACAATCTTCTCAACCCTGTCGAGTTCATCCTGAGTCATTGCAGAGAAATGCGTAAAGTCAAAACGAAGTCTGTCAGGTGTTACAAGTGAACCTGCCTGTTCAACATGGCTTCCGAGAACTATTCTTAATGCCTCCTGAAGAAGATGTGTTGCACTGTGATTCTTGGCTGTCTGACTTCTGAGTTCTGAATCAACGGTTAATGTTACGGTATTTCCGACATTAAATGAACCCTTTGTAACCTTGCCGACATGTCCTACTCTTCCGCCCTTTAATTTGATTGTATCAACAACCTCAAATTCTGACTCACCGGCTGTAATTATACCGGTATCACCCTGCTGTCCGCCCATTGTAGCGTAGAAAGGTGTTGAATCTACAATAATTGTTCCTTCCATGCCCTCTGTTAACTCATCCGTCAACTCTGTCTGAGTGGTAAGAACCGAAATTACCGAATCACAGGTTAATTTATCATAGCCTGTAAATTCAGATGTAATACTTGTATCAATAAGGTCATATACGGTTGCGTCCGCACCCATATAGTTAGTCTCCTTACGTGCACTTCTTGCTGTTGCCTTCTGTTTCTCCATTGCAGCTGAGAAACCATCCATATCAACCGCAAAGCCCTTTTCCTCAAGAATCTCTATTGTAAGGTCAATAGGGAATCCATAGGTATCATAGAGTTTGAATGCATCATCCCCATTCAGGGTTCTGCTGTTATTCTTAACAAGAGCGTCTTCCATATCGGACAGAATCTTAAGTCCCTGGTCAATTGTCTTATTGAAATTCTCTTCCTCAGTTGTAAGAACTTTAAGGATAAGCTCCTTTTTCTCATCAAGTTCAGGATATCCGTCCTTGCTGCAGTCAATTACAGTCTGTGCAAGCTTTGCAAGGAACAAACCATCAATACCAAGTGTTCTTCCGTGTCTTGCCGCTCTTCTTAAAAGTCTTCTGAACACATATCCTCTTCCTTCGTTGGACGGAATAATTCCGTCAGAAGCCATAAATGTTACTGAACGGATATGGTCGGTAATAAGACGTATTGAAACATCCTTTTTATCATCTGTCTGATAGGTAACACCAGCGAGCTCACAGATGCGGTCGCGTATTGCCTTCATTGTATCAATATCGAATACTGAATCAACATCCTGAACAACTACTGCAAGTCTTTCAAGTCCCATACCTGTATCTATATTTTTATTTTCAAGTTCTTCATATCCGCCATGACCGTCACCATTAAACTGTGTGAATACGTTGTTCCAGACTTCCATGAATCTGTCGCAGTCACAGCCGACTTTACAATCAGGCTTGCCGCAGCCATACTTTTCGCCACGGTCATAATATATCTCAGAACATGGACCACAAGGACCTGCACCATGCTCCCAGAAGTTATCACACTCACCATTTTCATCACGATAGAAACGTGTAATCTTTTCTCCGGGTACACCTATTTCCTTAGTCCAGATGTCATATGCCTCATCATCTTCTCCGTAAATAGATGGATAAAGTCTGTCAGGATCCATTCCTATAACTTCTGTAAGAAATTCCCATGACCATGCTATCGCTTCATGTTTAAAGTAATCACCAAATGAGAAGTTACCAAGCATCTCAAAGAATGTAAGATGACGTGCTGTCTTACCTACATTTTCAATATCACCAGTTCTAACACACTTCTGGCATGTTGTAACTCTCTTTCTTGGTGGTATCTCCTGTCCAGTAAAATATGGCTTTAAAGGTGCCATACCTGCATTGATTAGTAATAAACTCTTGTCATT
>JBGVLM010000009.1:0-22730 GCA_045124255.1 Butyrivibrio sp.
TCCGAGTTTAGACTAATATTTGTCCTTACGGACAACGCCTATCCTGTGGATCAGACAGGATAGGCATTTTTATTTTCGCTTGTTTCTCTTATCGAGAAAGGCAAGCAACGCAACAATTAAGCTACCAAAGGACATCAGCAATGCCAATATTCCTATAAAAACCGAAACGATTTCATAAGCTGTCATCGGCGCCACCTCCCTTCCTATGTATTCCGGCAAGCCGGTTTTCATAAACTCGGGAGGTTACCACCCTGTCATGGGTACTTTCCGTAATTACATTTTACCAAACATACATTCGAATATCAATATTTTTATTTAGAAAAAGGGTCCTGCTCATGCAAGACCCACTCAATCCAAAGTATGCTTCAATATCTCATGCAGCGGCTTTTTTATCTTCTTTCTTGTTATTTCCGCAAGCCCGAGTCCGGTAAAATCCACAAACGCCGTACGGACGCTGTCCTTTGCAAGCTCTTTTTCAAGAAGTTTCTGAAGTTCCTTACGGTTGTTCTCATCCTCCATATTTATAAAATCAACAATTATGATTCCTGAAAGATTTCTGAGTCTAAGCTGTCTTGCAAGCTCTGTTACGGCTTCCGAATTGATTTTGAAAAAGGTTTTCTCCCTGTCCCTGCCATTGCCGTCAAATTTGCCCGTATTGACATCAATTACCGTCATGGCTTCCGTTGGTTCAATAATCAGATATCCGCCCGTTTTAAGCCATACATGCTTACTGAGGGCATTTTCAATTCTGCTTTCAATGCTGTAGAGCTTGGAAAGAGCAAGCATATCATCATTGTATAATCTTATATTCGGAATGCCGGAGGCAATAAGGCTGTCATATATGTCATTCAAATCAGTAACAATCTCATCCGATTCATCAGGATGGAAATCCATGATATCCTTGACAACGGGCGTCATTGCCGTTCTCATAAGCGTATGTGCCGTTCTTGTAGCTGCAATTCTTATAAGCTCCTGATACTCCAGAGTTAATTTATTAAGCTCGGATATAATATCATCATCTGAAGCAGTTTCTGCGTCCGTCCTGATTATATAACCGTAATCAGAGGTAACAAATGGTGTAATCAATTCCTTGACTGCTTTAATCCGCGCCTGATTGGTGATTTTTCTTGAAGCACCTACCGTTCCTGCCATTTCCCGTGTAAGCACGATATTTGTGCCTGAGAGATTGATTCCGCAGGATACGACACCTGCTTTGGTTTTTACGGGTTCTTTTTTGACTTGAACAAGGAGTAAGTCACCCTGGCATACCTTATTGTTGTTCTTGCGGTTTAAAAAAATGGGCTCGAATTTCTCAGTAAGGGACATATAGCATACAGTCTGAGGTCTGATTTCAACAAATGCAGCGTTAATATTCGGTACAACATCTTTTACTCTGCCAACATATATTTCATCAATGTAATAAGGCTGCTCTTCATTATATACTTCAATACGCATTTCCTTATTATTCTCAATGAGCATTCCAATTGTAAAATTCCGGTATTTGGTAATAATATATTTATGGTTCATTAACGGTTAGCTAATTCCTCCATGATTTCATCCCAGTCAAGGCCTCTTTCTGCCATTAATACCATTACATGATATAAGAAATCGGCAATTTCGTATTTGACCTCGACAGGGTCCGGATTTTTGGCTGCAATGACAATTTCAGTAGCCTCTTCTCCGACTTTTTTAAGAATCTTATCAATTCCCTTATCAAAAAGATAGTTTGTATATGAACCCTCTTTAGGATTAACCTTACGGTCTTCAATGACTGCCATAACATCTTTAAGAACGTTAAGAGGATTGGTTTTGTTCATTTCTTTGCTTGCAAGTTCCTTGAAGAAGCAGGAATGTGCGCCTGTATGGCAGGCTGCACCTGTCTGACGTACCTTTGCAAGAATTGTATCATTGTCACAGTCAAGTGCAAGTGATATTACATACTGATAATGTCCTGAGGTAAGTCCCTTTAACCAGATTTCCTGGCGGCTTCTGCTGTAATAGGTCATTCTTCCTGTTTTAAGAGTCAGATTATAGGATTCCTCATTCATATAAGCCATCATAAGAACTTCATCCGTTGCATAGTCCTGAACAACAACCGGAATAAGCCCGTCAGAATTTAATTTGAATTCCGAAAAAGGAATTGCACTTGTAAAAGTATTAACCTTTATACCGTCATTCATAAGTTCAGCCTTTAATGACATATAATCATAATCTGCCTCGGAAAAAACAAGGGCTGACATGCCATTGCAGGCCTCCTGCATTAAAATTGCTTTGGATACCTCGTTTGTAATCAGAAAGATACCTCTTTTATCGGAAAAAGAAACCGCATGGCTTTCATCCGTAACTTCGCCGCCAATCATAAGTGCAGCTTTCTTGAATTCATCAACATTTCTGCTTCCTGCGATAAAAATATTTTCAAGTTCATTATCTTTAATCAGAGAAGCAACATCATCGGATATATTTTTCTCTGACATAAGAATACCAACTTTATCCTTACCGAAACGATTTGTCACTTCCGTCATCATTGCCAGATTGGATTCCTTGGATGCCTCTAACAACGCACATTTTGCACCGGCATAAAGGTATTTCTTAACGTCCTCAACACGTTTGATATTTCCGGTTGCATACACAGGAATGTCAACCTCCTTACAAATCTGTCTGAGGTTAAGAATTGCCTGTTCATGTGAATAATCATCATAAGATAAATCCACATATACGATTGCGTCTGCTCCGTTTTCGTTAAATTTTACACAAAGGTCCTTAACTGATAAATCCTTGTTAACAGGAACCTTAAGCGTAATATCAGTATATGCAATTTCATCCTTTACAAAAATTGTTGTAAATAATTTCTTCTGTGACATAATAAGTCTCCCTATTTCTCAAATTCTTCTACTGCTTCGTGAACATTTACACGATTCTCATATATTGCCTTGCCGACAATTGCACCTTTAATGCCTGCATTGTTCAGATTCCTCAAATCCTCCATTGAAGAAACACCGCCGGAGGCAATTATGTTAAGTCCTGTCTTTTCCGTTAATTCCTGCGTCATTGCCACATTAGGACCCATTAACATTCCGTCTTTGGAAATATCGGTATATACAATTGACTGTACTCCCATTTCCTTCATTGAAAGACACATGCTGAGTGCAGTACTGTCAGATACTTTTTCCCAGCCCTCAATTGCAACCATTCCGTTTTTGGCGTCAACGCCTACTACAATATGCTCTGCACCAAAGCGTTTAACTGCCTCTCTTACAAACTCAGGCTCCTTAACTGCCTTAGTTCCGATAATGACCCTGTAAATGCCGTAGGAAAGCACTCTTTCAATATCCTCCATTGTACGGATTCCTCCGCCAAGCTCACATGGAATTGATACGGAAGACACAATTTTCTTAATTGTCTCTTCATTAACAGAATGACCTTCAAGTGCGCCATCCAAATCCACAAGGTGGATAAAGCTGGCGCCATTTTCCTCAAAATAACGTGCAACCTTAAACGGCTCCTCGCAATAAACTGTAATATCCTTAAATTCTCCCTGTTTTAAACGGACACATTTACCGTCCTTTAAATCAATCGCCGGGTATAACTGCATTATAAAGCTCCTTTCGTAGACAGAATTCCGTCCACTCTTTCATCAATTGTCACAGCCTCGTCCATGGCTTTTGCAAAGCCCTTGAACATTGCTTCTATTATGTGATGTGCATTCTCGCCATACATCTCTTTAATATGTAAATTCATTCCTGCCGAATAAGACACAGCATAGAAAAATTCCTTAACCATCTCCGTGTCAAAATCACCGACACGCTCTGCGTTGAATTTGGCGTCATATACAAGATACGGTCTTCCTGAAAGGTCTACGGCGCATAACACAAGTGTCTCATCCATAGGAAGCAGAAATGAGCCATATCGTTTGATTGATTTCTTATCACCAAGGGCCTTTTTAATTGCTTCTCCAAGAACAATTCCCGTATCCTCGATTGTATGGTGACAGTCAACGTTTAAATCTCCCTTAACCTTAACCGTCAGGTCAAAAAAACCATGTCGTGCAAAGCCGTTTAACATATGGTCAAAAAATCCGATTCCCGTATTGATATCGGCTTCACCCCTGCCGTCAAGATTAATTGTAATCTCAATATCCGTTTCTTTGGTCTGTCTTACAACAGTCGCACATCTTCCCATAATTATCTCCATTCCGCCTGTATAAGGCAAATATTATTCAAAACGTACTGCAATTGAATTTGCATGAGCCGTAAGTCCCTCAGCCTTGGCAAATTTCTCAATATCAGTATGAATTCCTTCCAAAGCGCTCTTTGAATATGAAATAATGCTTGATTTCTTAATGAAATCGTCCACTTCAAGAGGTGAGAAGAATTTGGCAGTTCCGTTAGTAGGAAGTACATGATTCGGTCCTGCAAAATAATCTCCCAAAGGCTCTGAGCTGTATTCTCCG
The DNA here is from genome assembly GCA_045124255.1 of Butyrivibrio sp. Lineage (GTDB taxonomy): Bacteria > Bacillota > Clostridia > Lachnospirales > Lachnospiraceae > Eshraghiella. The sequence goes on from JBGVLM010000009.1 coordinate 4,451, forward strand.
AGGAAAATGGCTCCTGCATTCTTAATCCTGGTCATTGTCTGGAACGGGTCCTTAGTAACCAGTTCAAGGTGTTCGGAAGCAATTTCATTAACTACGTCAACTGCCTCATCCATATCCTTAGCAATCAGAATATATCCGTAATTATCAAGTGATTTTTCAAGAATCGCTTTTCTTGATAAAACATTAACAAAGCCGTCAACTTCATCCGATACCTTCTTTGCAAGCTCCATTGAGGTTGTTACAAGAATTGCCGATGCAAGCTCATCATGCTCTGCCTGTGAAAGTAAATCAGCGGCAACAAATCTTGGATTAGCGGTTTCATCTGCAAGTACCATAATCTCACTAGGTCCGGCAATTGAATCAATACCAACCTGTCCGTACACTGCTTTTTTGGCAAGGGCAACATAAATATTGCCCGGTCCTACGATTTTATCAACCTTAGGAACTGATTCAGTACCATAAGCCATTGCCGCAATCGCCTGTGCGCCTCCGACTTTATATATAACGTCAACTCCTGCCTCCTTAGCGGCAACTAAGGTTCCGCAGTAGATTTTGCCGTCTTTTCCCGGAGGAGTACACATAATAATCTCTTCAACTCCGGCAACCTTTGCAGGCATTACATTCATAAGAACTGATGAAGGATATGCTGCCTTTCCACCCGGAACATATACACCGACTCTTGATAAAGGTGTAATCTTCTGTCCGAGGATTGTTCCGTCAGGCTGTGCATCAAACCAGCTGTTTCTCTTCTGTTTAACATGATAATCCCTGATATTAACCAATGCCCTGCGGATAATTTCAACAAGTTCATCATCAATCTCTTCATAAGCTGCCGCAATCTCTTCATCCGTAACTACGATGTTACCGGCTGTAAGCTTATAGCCGTCAAATTTCTCGGTATATTCAAATACTGCCTCATTACGGCGGGCTTTAATATCCTCAATAATTGCATTAACCCTTCCCTCATATTCACCATAGCTGTTAGGGCTTCTTTTTAATAAGTTGGATAAAATATCCTTCTTGGATGTCTCATTTAATTCAAGTATTCTCATAGGTCTTCCTCCTATTCCTCATTAATCTGTCTAAGCTTATCAATTATATCATTAATTCTTTTATTTTCCATTTTCATGCTGACCTGATTTACAACAATTCTGGCAGAAAGGTCGCATATCTCCTCTAAAACTCCGAGACCGTTCTCTTTAAGGGTTGCGCCTGTTTCAACAATATCAACAATAACCTCTGACAAGCCTACAATCGGTGCAAGCTCAACGGAGCCGTTTAATTTTATAATCTCAACGGTCTGATGTTTGACATTGTAGAAATAATCCTTGGCAATATGAGGATATTTGGAAGCAACTCTGATAAGCTCATGGCTGTTAAGCAGCTTTCTGGCACTTTCAGGACCGCATACGCACATTCTGCATTTGCCGATACCCAAATCATATACCTCATATAATTTTCTTCCTTCTTCAAGGATTGTATCTTTTCCTACAATACCGATATCGGCTGCACCGTACTCAACATAGGTCGGTACGTCCGAAGCCTTTGCAAGGAAGAATTTAAGTCCGAGCTCCTCATTGACGAAAATGAGTTTTCTGGTCTTCTCATCCTTCATCTCCTCGCAGGTAATTCCAATCTGTTCAAGCATTTCCATTGCTTTTTTTGCAAGTCTGCCTTTTGCAAGGGCAAATGTAATATATCTCATAATTAAATACCATACCTTTCACAAACTGCGGCATTTACTGCAATAACCTCATCATATTCATCCGAATCAGCGGGCTGCTTCATGGTCATTACAGCCTTAATACCCTGACTTCTGAAATATGTTGAAAGCTTAATCGCATTTGTTATATTTTCATCATCATATACAAGAAGCTTGCTATTTGCTTCTGCCTGAATTTCGATTTTCTGACGCTTTAATGCCTGATGCAGCAAATCAATTGTAATACAGAAACCGATTGAAGCCATATCCCTGCCGAACTGGCCTATAAGCTTATCATAACGTCCTCCGTTAGCAACCGGCTCACCGACATCATAGGTATATGCCTGAAAAATAACGCCTGTATAGTAATCAAGATTGCTTAACATTCCCAGGTCAAAGGAAACATATTTCTCAAAGCCGTATACCTTAAGAAGTTCATAAACCTTCTCAAGATGGTTAATTGCATTAAGTGCTGACTGCTCATTAGTAAGTGCCTTTGCACTGTCAAGAATCTCGACACCTCCGAAAAGCTTTGGAAGCTTATAGAAGCTCTCGCCCTTATCCTTGGAAATATTCTCATTGTCAAGAATTTCCTTAACTCTGAAAATATTTTTCTCCCTGATAATTTCTCTTAATTCATTTTCACTTTCCTGACTAAGTCCTGCTTCTTTAACAATTCCCTTAAAAAAGCCTATATGTCCTAACTCAACCTGAAACTCTTTAAGTCCCGAACTTAAAATGGATTCAATAAGAATCGCAATCATCTCGGCGTCCGCACCTATTGAAGAATCTCCGATTAATTCGCAGCCTGCCTGAGTGGTTTCCTTAAGTCTGCCCTGATATCTTGAATTATTAACAAATGTATTCCCGATATAACAGAGCCTTATCGGCTCATCACTGTTCTCAAAATATTTTGCAGCACATCTGGCAATTGAAGGTGTCATATCCGGTCTTAATACCAATGTGTTTCCTTCCCTGTCAAAGAACTTAAACATGTTCTTCGAAGCTACCGAACCTCTCTCCTTGTTAAAAATGTCAAAAAATTCAAAAGAAGGCGTCTGTATGTCATGGTAGCCATATCCTTTAATCACATTGTGCAGGCAATTCTGAATATGTAATTTCTCCTCACATTCACCATTATATATATCTCTTACGCCCTCAGGTGTATGTAATAACTGATTTTTCATATATTGTCCTTTCTCACTTTACCATGGTAAATCACTAATTTGCTAAAATATATCACAGTCAAACTGCTGTGTCAAGTAATATTTAACGCTTGTCCAAATCCATTTGAAGCTGTTCAAGATAATGTACAAGCACATTACCTCTGCCATGTATTATATAGCTGTGGTCAAGCTCTGCATACTTAAAATGTCTGAGCCCTCCGTTATCAGCCCGCTCAATGAATTTCTTGATATCGGTAAAGGGTATGTAGTATTTCTCTTCTCTATTGGTAAAATATATAATTATAAACGCAATTCCGCCCTGCTTCTCAAAATCCGACATGAATTCGTACTGATGTCTGTGAATATTCTGTAAAGAAAAATTGTCAGTGTTGCATTCCTTTGCATCAAAGCAAACGGGAATTCCCTGTACAACCCCGATATAGTCAACCGTACTTTTTTGGTCAAAATAAGCCAGTGTAATATGCCGGCTTTCTTTGTCTATATTAATCGGGGTAATCGGGGTGGGAACCTTCTGAATCAGTGCAAGCCCCTTTTCCCGGTAGGTTAAATTGGTTCTGTTAATCATCTCTTCAAGTACCGAGCCTCGAAGTCCTCTTGTTCCTGCCATTTAGGACACTCCTCTAACCTGTTAAAACAGCTTTTGTAAAATATTTTTCAAAATCCTTTGGATATTCCGTATGGAACCTTCTTTCCGACAGGTATTCAAAATTTCCCGTCATATCAGGGAATATAATTTCATAGGAATGAAGCAGCTGTCTTTTTGCCCTGTACTGCTTATTAACATCTGAATTGCCGTATTTTGAATCCCCAAGTATCGGATAGCCAAGCTGTGACAGATGTGCTCTTATCTGATGAGTCTTACCTGTTATAAGATGTACTCTCAACAGTGTTAAACCATTATTATATGCAATACTTTCATATTCTGTGTGAACGGGCTGTGCACCATCGAATTCATGGTTTTTAATAATTACCTGATTGCTTTTTTCATCCTTATACAGATAACCGTTAAGAACCTGTGAACCCTCAAGTCTTCCCACAACAACTGCCAGATAATATTTCTGAATACTTCTGTCCTTAATAATCTCGGACATTTTCTGAAGCCCCTTAAGTGACATTCCGCCGACCATTAAGCCGGATGTATTTCTGTCCAGACGGTTGCAGAATGCAGGCTTGAAGGTCTGCTCCTTTTCATGTCCGCGTGACTCCCAATGTGCCAGAATATATTCGTTCATTGAAACATCTTCAGGCTTGGCCTTCTGTGAAAGGACTCCGACAGGTTTATCAGCCAGTATTATATTATCATCCTCATAAATAATATTAAGGCGGTCCTCTGCTTTAATATCAGAATTATTCAGTGCTAATCCTGTAAATTTATCAATTGTTTCATCAGACATAAAAATCCGGACAACATCTTTTTCGGATAAAAGCTCGTTGCCCTTGGATTTTTTACCGTTTAATACAATATTTTTATTGCGGAGCTGTTTAAAAATAAGTCCCGTTCCCGCATTTTTAAGAAGCTTAAACAGATATTTATCAATTCTCTGTCCTGCGTCATTAGGACCTATAACAAAATCTCTCATTTGCCAACCTCTTTCAGACACTCATAATAGAGATTTTCTCATATACATATAATATATGTTCCTTTTCCTCTTCTGTTATGTCCCTGTTTCTTATTCCAAGCTCTGTACAGCGTTTTGTATAGGATTTCAAATCGGTATAAAGCTTAACCTTTGAATTAAAATCATAATAGTTAAGGAAATTCGTAACACCCTTCTCAAAAGCCTGTATATCAGCCTTCTCATCGGGAGTATATGCAATAATATTATCATCCTTGTCAATTAAAAGATAGGAAATCTGAAATCTTTTCTCAGACGCTGTAATCATCAGCTCACTGTAAAGCTTAAGAGGTTCAGATTTATTATTAAGCTCCTCATAATCCTTCTCATCAACATAATTTTTCCAAGGAATCATTAAATACTGTACGAAAAACTTCATTGTCGGGAGAACCGCCAAAACAGCAAGAATCGTAATGTAATTTTTTGGAGTTCCCCATATTATATAGCCGGTAAAATAAATTCCAAAAATAATTAAAAAGCCGACAAGGGATATAATTCCAAGCTGTACCTTTCTGTATTTGAAATATCCCGGTTCACCTTTAGTACATTTTCTCATATAAAACACCTTTACTTCTTAAATATTGTCATAATCGCTTTCTGCGGAAGTACCTTTGCAGCACCCTTTGCCATCTTCATTGCTGTGCCGTAAATACTTATATCATTTCCGAGTGCAGCATCTTTAATTGCCTGATTAACAACCTTATGAACATCCGCCCTGAAGCTTTTCTTGAAAGAATTGCCCTCTGAATCACCTGCAACATTAAAGAAATCCGTATCTACAGGACCCGGACATACCGCAGTAACAGTTATCTGCCTGCTCTTCAATTCAACATTAAGAGCCCGTGAATAGCTTAATACATAAGCTTTTGTTGCTGCATACACCGTAAAATTCGGCTGAGGCGAAAAAGCTGCTGCTGACGCAAGGTTAATAATTCGGCTGTGTGTTGAAATATACGGCAGACATAATCCTGTAAACATTGTCAATGCCTTACAGTTAACATCTATCATACCACACTGTTCAACCACATCAAGCTCATCAACTCTTCCTATTTTACCAAAACCTGCCGAATTGACAAGCAGTTTAATATCCGGCTTAAGTTCCTCAAGATATTCTTTAAACTGGTTCAAATCATTCTCATCACATAAATCCATCGCAAAAATACGAACAGGCACTCTTAAATGTGACTCTAACTCCTCCATTAACTCCTTACGTCTGGCAATAAGCCAGATTTCATCAAGCTTACCATACCTTTTGGAAATCTGAACCGCAAATTCCCTTCCTATTCCCGATGACGCTCCTGTTACAACTGCAATTTTCATAGAATATTCCTTTCAATTCAATATTTCATTAAAGTTATTTATATAATAATCGGCTTCTCGATGCTTTATATCATCCACATCCATTGAATATTCATCAAATACCGCACATACCTTCATTCCTGCATTATGCCCCGCTTCAATTCCGACAGGAATATCCTCAAATACAAGGCAGTTTGAAGGCTGAACCCTGCATTCATCCGCACATTTTAAATAAATATCAGGTGCAGGCTTACCTGCCCCCACCATACATGAGGTTGTAATCACATCAAAATAATCAGTAACTTTCAATGAGTCCAGACAGCATTTGGCAAGTTCATAGGAATTACTTGTTGCAATTCCCATTTTAATGCCACTTGATTTAAGCCTTTCAAAGAAATCACGTGCTCCGGTCTTTAACAGAACCTCACTTCTGTATTTATCCATTGCCATATTATTCCAGATTTTTTTAATTTCTTCAAGAGATTCCTTAAGCTTAAACTCCTCCTTGAAGAAAACCGCTGTCTCGGAAAAGCTTTTGCCCTCGATTCTTTTCTGTAAATCAGGCGGTAAAGCAATTCCCCTTTCTCCGAGAAATTCAATATCAATATTTTTCCACATCCACATGGAATCAATTATTGTTCCGTCCATGTCAAAAAAACAGGCATTTATATTATTTAGCATTATCCAAATCCTTTAACATATTAATCTCTTCAACTGTGAGTTTTCTGTACTCACCGGTTTTTAAATCTTCAGGTAATTTAAGCGGCCCCATGCTGAGTCTTTTAAGATAGGTAACCTCATTACCGACTGCTGCCATCATTCTTTTTACCTGATGAAATTTGCCCTCCTTAATCGTAAGAAGTGCTTTGGATATTCCGTCAATGCTGCTTAATATTTCCAATCGGGCAGGCAGTGCAGTAAACTCCTCATCAACCTTAAGTCCGTTGGCAAACATTGTAATATGCTCATCAGTAAGAACTCCGTCTGTTTCAACATAATAGGTCTTCTCCACATGTTTCTTAGGGGATAAAAGATTATGTGCAAGCATTCCGTCATTGGTTATCAGAAGAAGTCCCTCTGTATCCTTATCAAGTCTTCCGACAGGAAATAAATCCTCTCTTTGTCTGTTTTTTATTAAATCTATTACTGTTTGCTGCTTTTTGTCCTCCGAAGCAGAGATTACTCCGGCAGGTTTATTAATAATGTAATATTCATATTCCAGATATGGAATCTCCCTGCCGTTAAAAATAACATTATCTCCAACAGTATCAGCCTTTTCTGACGGGGATTTAACTATTATTCCGTTAATGCTTATAAGTCCTTTTCTGATGTAGGCTTTAATCTCAGTTCTTGTACCGATTCCCATATCAGAAAGATACTTATCTATTCTAAGTTTCATTACATCCATCTCCAGCCCGGAAGATATTTATTCTTAATTGAGTTTCCGTTAAGTCTGCCCCAGCCGAGCGGATATCCGTCAACCGTAATCAGTACATTTTTGGAATTTCCTCTTAATATTCCGTCCTCTGTCTCAACAGTTTCTCCCTTTAAATATTTGATTACTGCCTGGCTGTTGGCCGCAAAATCAACTACTGTTGAGTATTCCTCAGGCTTAATTGTCATTGCAAGTGCCTGACTCGGTTCAAAGCGGTTCTTCTTAAGCTCACCTAACAGTAAGCCGGTTCTTAATGTCCTTATTCCCTTAAGATTATCCGTTTCACGTGGAAGAATATACACCTTCTCCCCCTGAATTTCCAGCCTGCTTAAATCAAAACCGCTTGTGAATTCCTTAACAAACTCCTGAATCTCAGAAGGTATTCTGCCTGAGCGTCCGACAGGATATGCTTCTCTTACAAGCTCACCCTTCTTATGTAACAGTGCAACAAAATGTCCCTCTCCCTGCATTTTATGAGGGAAGATTCTGACTGCGTCCTCCATTTTGAAGGCTCTTGTAAATCCCTCATAATCATATATATGCTCAAGGACAAAGTCATCATGTGACTCAAGGAATTCACTTATATTATCCTCATCCTCCATTTTTGAAAAGGTACAGGTTGAATACAGAAGATATCCTCCCTCCTTAAGCATAACTGCTGCCTGATTAAGGATATTTTTCTGTATCGGAGCGAAGAACTCCGGTCCCTGAGAAACCCAGCTTTTAATAAGCTTATTATCCTTACGGAACATTCCCTCGCCGGAGCATGGTGCATCAACAAGTATTTTATCGAAAAATGAAGGAAAACGTTCGGCAAGCTTCTCAGGATATTCACATGTTACAAGTACATTGCCTATACCGAATACTTCTATATTCTTAAGAAGTGCCTTGGCTCTTGAAGCGCTGATATCATTCGACACCAACAAACCGCTGCCGTTAAGCTTTGCACCAAGCTCGGTACTCTTGCCGCCCGGTGCCGCACATAAATCCAGAACCTTATCACCCTCATTAACAGGAAGAACATATGCCGGAGTCATTGCACTCGGCTCCTGAAGATAATATAAGCCTGCAAAATAATACGGGTGCTTCGCAGGTTTATCCTCCTCCGAATAGTAAAAGCCATTAGGAATCCACGGAATCTGCTTCAGCTTAAACGGACTTATTTTCAGAAAATCCTCCACTGAAATCTTTGCCGTATTAACTCTTAAGCCATACAGTCTTGGCTCATCAAAGCTGTTTATGTAATTATCAAATTCCTCTCCTAATAACTCCTTCATGTTATTGAGATAATTGTCAGGTAACTGCATCCTCTGTCCTCTTTCTAACCCCTGCTCTGTGCTCTGTAGCCCTCTGCAATTATATCCAGCTGCTTTGCAAAGCTTCTGAGCTGTTCAAGGTCATTTTCTTTGTATATTTCAAAAAATTCATCCTGTATTTTGGCAACCTCTCTTTTGTTGGCAACCTTATATAAATTCTGAATATTATTAAGTATCTCAGAAATTACATTAGCCTGTATTACAAAAGAACTCTGTGCGTCCATAATCTCATCATGTATTGATGACATCTCCTCATCAAGCCTTACAATTGCCTGTGCTGCTGCATTAAGCCTTTTTGTAATATGCTCAGGAATATTATGACGGTATTTATATTGCAGTGAATGCTCGATTGTTGCCCAAAAGTTCATTCCGAGTGTTCTAATCTGTATCTCTACATAAATCTTTTTAGTTCCTTCAAGCGTTTCAACATCATAGGTAACTACCAGATGATAACTTCGATAACCGCTCGGCTTTGCTTTGCTGATATAATCTTTTTCCTGATATATCTCCATATCCTTGCGGCCCCTGATTATCTCAACTACAGTGTAGATATCCTCTACAAACTGACACATAATTCTTATTCCTGCAATATCTTCCACCTTATCGGTAACGGTAAGCTGTTCAATCGGAATATTTTTCTTGTGGCATTTTTCAAGAATACTTGAAATACTTTTAACTCTGCCCGTAACCGTTTCGATAGGTGAATAAAGCCCCCTTGCCTTATAATCTTTAATAATGTGATTAAATTTTACCAGCAATTCCTCCACCGCAAGCTCATACGGCGTAAGAATTTCCTTCCATAATTGAATTTCCATAATAACCTTCTCCTTTAAAAATCCCAAAATTATTTATCAGAGCGGACAGCCCCATACTATCCGCGAATATTCTCAAGTAATTTTAAAGTAAAATTATAAACTCTCTCAACAGACTCAATTGATAACTTCTCGTCAAAGGTATGAATATCCTTCATATCAGGCCCATAAGAAACGATGTCAACACCCGGAAGCTTATCGGAGAAAATACCGCATTCAAGCCCTGCATGAATTGTTGTAAAAACAGGCTTAACATGATACAGCTCCTCGTATGTTGAACTAATGATATTCCTTAACTCTGAATCAGGATTATGCGTCCACGCCGGATAGTCCCCCGACTCCTCATAGGTTCCCCCAAGAAACTCTATAAGATATTCCAGTCTGTCCGCAAGCTCCCTTTTTGCACTTTCAATTGAACTCCTTACAGAGTACACCATTTTAAAGGTACCTGCTTCAAAGGTAAGTATTCCAAGGTTAAGAGAGGTCTCAACCAGATTCACATCATAGGCACTTCTTGCCATGACACCATAAGGCAGATTTCTGAGTAGACAGAGTATTTTCTCCCTGCCGTAATCATCACAGACATTATAGCTGCCCTCTGACTTCTCTTCGCACAGAATGGTTATATTATCATCGATACCCCTGTATTCCCGGCGAAGCTCCTCCATAACCCTGTTACATACAGCCTGAATCTGAGGAATCTCTTCAGATTCCGCAACAATATACGCAATACATTTCTGGCAGATAGCGTTATCAACCTCTCCGCCCTTAATTTCGTAAATATAATAATCCGCTTCTGCGTCAATATTCTTAAGAAGTCTTCCCATTAATACATTGGCTGACGGTCTTCCCGTTCCAATTTCTGCACCGGAATGCCCTCCCGTAAGATTGCATATTGTTAACTGTAATAAAACACCCTCGTAATCCGTCATATTAACATTAAGACTTAAATCCGCACCAATTCCTCCGGCACTTCCAGTAAGGAAAATACCTTCATCATCAGAATCCAGATTAATTAAGAATCTGCCTGACAGATTGGACGGGTCAATACCTTCTGCTCCGCACAAGCCGACCTCTTCATCAACCGTAAGAACAATCTCAAGTGCAGGATGTTTAATTGTATCATCATCAAGTATTGCAAGTGCCATTGCGACTGCAATTCCGTCATCTCCGCCAAGTGTTGTTCCGTCGGCAGTAACATAACCGTCCTCAATTAACAATTTCAGCGGGTCGGTAAGAAAATCATGTGATGAATCCTCACGCTTTGCACCAACCATATCAAGATGTCCCTGAATAATTGTCACAGAGGCATTTTCATAGCCTTTGCATGCTTCCTTATATATAATTATGTTTCCAAGTTCATCCCTTATATATCTAAGCTTCCTGTCAACGGCAAACTGCTCACAATAGCCGCTGATTAAATTTGTATGATAGGAAACATGCGGAATATTACAAATATCTTCAAAAAATTTAAAAACCGATTCAGGCTTCAAGCCTTCTAAAACTCTGTTCATATTTATAATCCTTTCATTTTGTGCCTATATGAAGGCACAATCACACCCAAATACTATATTGCCACAAATACTGTCAAAAATCAATTGAATAACTCGTCAAAAACACGAATACATTTAAATATGAAAAACATTTTTAAATATATATTATCTTTTGCAATTATACTCCTTATAATACTTACTCCGTCAATAATACTTGACGGAGCACGAAATGGACTCACTCTATGGTATCAGGCGTTAATACCTGCCTTACTGCCATATATGATTTTAAGTAATATTGTAATTAAATCGGGGCTGTCAATGGATTTGTCTTTTCTGACCTATCCACTGACCGGACTGCTTAAAATTAATCCGAAAGCCTCCTACTGTATTCTGTCAGGCATTTTTTTCGGCTATCCTGCCTGTGCCGCCAATGCAATAACACTTGTGAATGAAAAACAGCTTGACAGGGAAACCGCGTCCTTCTGTGCCTGTGCATTTAATAATTTAAGTCCCGGCTTTATAATGGGCTTCTTCTGTATCGGCACACTTAATAACAGTGCAATTATTCCAAAAATATTTGTTTTGTTTTACATATCATTATTATTGTCAACCTTTTTAATCAGAATATTATTTTTTCAAAAAATGAAGGCAGTGAACAACGATACTTCTTTTGCGGCAAAAGTTTCCGATAAAAGCATTCTGACCTCATCAATAAAAACGGCACTTATTAATATTGCCGTTTTAGGGGGCTATGTTATTATTTTCTCAATATTAATAGAATATCTGTTAAAAATACCATTTGATAAAATTACAATAATTGCGCCTTTACTGGAAATAACCTCAGGAATAACTGCGGTCTGCAATACATTTTCCGATATAAAAACAATTCTGATAATAATTATGCCAATGCTGTCCTTTGGTGGGATTTCAGGAATTTTTCAGACAATAGGAATTGATTCCTCTGGAATTATTGACACAAAAAAATACATATACAGCAAAATCCTTTCCGGCATTGTAAGCCTTGTTGTAACTTATCTCGCTGTATATGTATTTAAAATAATTTCTTAATTATTCCTCTTCGCCGTCGTCCATAACTTCCTTCACATTGGCAGCAAGCTCTTCCTCTGCTGCAACCTCTTCTGGTTCAGGGCGAAGTTCCTTACGGTTGGATACGACAATGTTCAAATCTTTATTAAGTGAAGCAAGTAATGCGTCATATTTAGAACGGTTATTTTCAATTGAGTGCTCAATAATCATCTGAAGATTTGCAAGCATATCATCAGTATACTGAATTGCTCCGAGTCTGATATTGCTTGCGTCTTCAACTGCCTTATCAACAATCAGCTGAGCCTTTGCGCTTGCGTCTGCTATAACTGCGTTCGCCTGCTCAACAGCTCTCTGCATAATCTCATGCTCATTAATAAGCTCCTCTGTATGTACCTGTGCCTCAGCAATCATTCTGTCCGCCTGTTCCTTGGCGTCCGCAAGAATCGCATCCTTATTGCTGATTAACTTCTGATATTTCTTAATCTCATCAGGTGTCTTAAGACGAAGCTCCCTGATTAACTCATCAATTTCTTCTTTATTAACTGCAATCTTAGTGCTTGAAAGCGGAATCGGCTTACAGCTTGAAATGTAATCCTCAATTTCGCTAATAATCTGTTCAATCCTGCTCATATTCAACTCTCCATTCGATATATCCATTTTGTTCAAACTTCATACACCTATTTATGATACCACTTAAATGCTGTAATGGCAAATAAAAATTTTTTAACTTCTTCTGATAAATACATGCTGGTTGGTTTTATATCTTTTTACCTTGTATATTTCAAAACCTATTTCATCAAGATAAGAAAAATCCGTATCAAGAAGTGACTCCACAATGATGTCTGTATACTCCGTTACATACGGCATACCTGAAAGTACTCTTAAAACATCTGCTTCAAGCCCTGACTTATAAGGCGGGTCCATAAAAATTATATCAATTTCCTTTTCACATTTTAACTTTTCCAATGCAAAAAGAACGTCACATTCCATCAATGTTGCTTCATCCTGAAGCTTTGTAAAATTAAGATTATCCTTAATACATGAAATTGCCTGCCTGCCATTTTCAACAAAATATGCATGTCTGGCACCTCTGCTTAATGCTTCTATTCCGATTCCGCCGCTTCCCGAAAAAAGGTCTGCAAAAACACAGCCCGGAATATTATTCTGCAAAACATTAAATAAAGTTTCCTTGGTTCTGTCCTGGGTAGGTCTTGTATCAAGCCCTGCCGGAGTCCTAAGCGGCATACTTCTTCTGCTTCCTGCAATTACTCTCATTATTTGTACCTCTTTCCTTCCTGTTCTTCATAATATATTCTTCCATTCTGAATAAGCTTAAAATCATGTCCGTTAATTTCATAGATATTAACACAGCAGTTACGCTGAAAAATTCCCGACCACATCTCTTTAATCGGCTGATGATTAAGATTAAGCATCAAAGCCTTATTAAGTGCGCCATGTGCAACGATTAACATTCTTTCAAGCTTATCTGACTCAGGAACAATAACCTCTTCTATGAAACTGCCGGCTCTTGCAACAATCTCATCGTAGGATTCGCCGCCCTTTGGAGGAATATATTTATCCGGAGCATTGAAAAAATTCGAAAATTCATTTGGCAGTTTGGACATCGGAACACCCTCATATTCACCAAATGCAATTTCCATAAGTCTGTCATCCGTTTCAATCGGAACATTCCTGCTGCCCCTTATAAGCTCTGCCGTCTGATATGCTCTTTTTAGCGGACTTGAAAAAATTCTGTCAAAAGTAACATTCTGCAATGCCCTGCCTGTTATTTCTGCAAGTTCGATTCCGTATTCATTCAATTCGGTATTGCTTCTGCCCTGTAATCTTTTCTCACTATTCCATGCAGTTTCACCATGTCGTATAATGTATAATTCCATTTCAAACTCCTAAATGTTAAGATTTCCCATTTCACAGTTCATATATGCCTTAAGCCTGTCCCTAAGTCCTGTATGTTTTCCGGCTTCAAGCAGCGGGTCCTCATCCAACAGTTTCCCGGCCGCAGCGGAGGCTGTTTTAAGTGTGGCAGAATCTGCATAAATATCCGCCAATGCAAAATTAAAATCACCGCTCTGTCTTGTTCCGAGCATATCACCCGGACCTCTTAACTTCAAATCCTGTTCTGCGACATAGAAGCCGTCATTACTATCCTTAAGAATTTTAAGTCTTTCCTTTGTGAGAGGATTCTTCGTATCACTCATAAAAATACAGTATGACTGGGCACTGCCTCTTCCGACTCTTCCCCTGAGCTGGTGGAGCCCTGACAGTCCGAAGCGTTCCGCATTCTCAACCATTATAACCGTAGCATTCGGAACATTGATTCCTACCTCTACAACTGTGGTTGACACTAAAATTTTTATGTCACCCTTTTCAAATTCCTCCATTATTCTGTTTTTGTCGGAGGCTTTCATTTTGCCATGCAGATATTCTATTCTTATGGCATTTCCGAAACGTTTACGAAGCTTGTCAGCATACTGAACTACATTTTCAAGCTCCATGCCGTCATCGTCATTGTTCTCATTATTCTCTGCCATTGCACAAATAACATATGTCTGATGTCCTTTGTCAATCTCCGCCTGAATAAATCTGTATGCTTTCTCCCTGTAGCCCGTATCAACAACACAGTTTTTAATCGGAAGTCTGTTTGAAGGCTTCTCATCAATTATTGATATATCCAAATCGCCATACAGAATAATTGCAAGTGACCTTGGAATAGGAGTTGCACTCATTACCAGAACGTGGGGATTCTCGCCCTTCTTATGAAGCTTTTCCCTCTGCAGTACGCCGAAGCGGTGCTGTTCATCAGTAATTACAAGTCCTAGTCTTTCAAAAATAACCTTATCGGTAATAACCGCATGTGTTCCTATTACAAAATCCGCTCTTTTCTCTGCAATATCCTCATGTGCCTTTCTCTTTGCAGAAGAAGTCATTGAACCGGTCAGAAGAACACAGTTAATATTAAGTCCGTTTGAAGCAATAATTTCACAGAATGCTTCATAATGCTGTTTTGCAAGCACTTCCGTAGGTGCCATTAATGCCGACTGATAGCCGGCGGCGGCTGCGTCAGCCATTGCAAGAAGTGCAACGATTGTCTTACCTGAACCTACATCTCCCTGTACGAGTCTGTTCATTACATGTGGTGAGGTCATATCCTTACTAATCTCTTCACAGACCTTTTTCTGTGCATTGGTCAGCTCATAACCAAGATTTGAAAGTATTGCTGCTGAATATGTTGATTTCGGTATTAAAATATTATTTTCTGCAATTAGATTTGCATTTTTTCTGTTTCTTATTCCAAGTGAGAAAAGAAGAAATTCATCAAATACAATTCTCTTTCTTGCTTCTGCAAGCTCGTCCAAATTCTTCGGAAAATGTATTTTCTCTATTGCTTCATTATATGAAATAAGGCCATTGTGCTCCAAAAGCTCCTTTGGAAGATATTCGGGACACCCCTTTGTCTGTGCCAGGCACTGTTTAACTGCTTTCATTACAAGATTATTGGTCAGTCCGGCTGTCAGCGGATAAACCGGCTGCATTGAATTTAATCTCTGCCCATATTCCTCCAATGTATACAAAATCGGCTGTTCCATAAAAACAAGGCTGCCCCTAAAAGCAACCTTGCCCCTGAATATATATCTATATCCTAGCTTTAATTGATTCTTCAGAAAAGGCATATTAAACCATGTTGCACGTATTCTGCCGCCCTCTTCATCTGCAAGATTTACGGTAAGAATCCTGTATCTTCCTCTGGCATTAAGCTCACATGGAGAGGCCACAACTCCCCTTAGTGCATATACCTTATCCTCCGTCATACTTCTGACCGTAACCGGTTCCTCGTATACGTCATAAGTTCTGGGATAGAATTTCAGCAAATCATCAGTATTGTATACATTAAGCTTATGAAAAAGCTGCTCGCTTTTCTCTCCAATACCTTTTAATTCACGAATATTCATACTCTCTATTCCACTGATAAAATATAATAGTAAACCGGCTGTCCGCCATAATTTACTTCAACATCCACATCAGGATATAATGCTGATAACGCTTCTGCAACTGCATTAGCTGCAGTCTCTTCAACCTCAGCACCATAATAAATACTGATTAATTCTGATTCATCATCAATAAGCTGTGAAACCAAATCAACAGTTACATCAGCAATTTCAGGTCCAACGGAAAGGATTGTCTTATCACCGATTCCCATGATGTCACCCTGCTTGATTACCTTATCATCAATCTCGGTATCTCTTACAGCATAGGTTACGGAAGCGGATTTAACATGACCAAGCTCCTCTGTCATAAGTTCAAGATTCTCTTCCGGCTCGGCACCCTCTGAGAATACAACGAGTGCAGAAATTCCCTGTGGTACTGTCTTTGTCGGAACAACGATAATATTCTTATCCTCAACAATGCTCTTTGCCTGCTGTGCAGCAAGTATTATGTTAGAGTTGTTAGGGAAAATAAATATATTATCAGCATGAACTTTATCAATGGCGTTTAACATATCCTCAGTACTAGGATTCATTGTCTGTCCGCCTTCAATTACATAATCAACACCAAGGCTTGTGAAAATCTCACTAAGTCCTTCACCTGCCGAAACTGAAATAAAACCGTACTTCTTATTCTCAACAGTCTCTGCCTCAGCCTCAGCAGCTGCGGTATTCTGTGCCTCTTCTGCATTCTTCTCTGCAATCTTTGAAGCGTTAGCGATAACACGTTCATGATGTTCCTCTCTCATGTTATCAACCTTCATTCTTGTAAGTGAACCAAATGTAAGTCCCTTCTCAAAAGCAAGGCCCGGATGATTGGTATGAACATGAACCTTAATAATCTCATCATCCGATACAAGTACGATTGAATCACCGATTGATTCAAGATATGACTTAAATTCAGCCTCCTTGGCCGCATTATATTCCTTCTCAATCATTACAATAAATTCAGTACAATAACCGAACTTAATGTCAACCTCTTCTACACCCTGTGCAGAAACATCTGAAGCTGCCGCAGGTCTGCCCTGGCTCTCAACTGCTTCAAAATTAATCTCCTTGCCAAGCAGTGCGTCATAAGCACCCTTCATAACCTGCATAAGACCCTGTCCGCCTGAATCAACTACGCCGGCCTGCTTAAGAACAGGAAGCATATCCGGAGTCTTTGCAAGAACCGTGTCTCCATGACGAATAACGGCATCCATTAATTTCTCAAGGTCCTTCTCTCTTCCGGCAAGTTCCTGAATCTTCTCAGCCATTCCTCTTGCAACGGTAAGAATAGTTCCTTCCTTAGGCTTCATAACAGCCTTGTATGCAGTCTCAACAGCCTTCTGGAATGCATCTGCTGCTACCTCAGCATCCACTTCATCATATTCACGGATTACCTTTGTAAAACCTCTAAGTAACTGTGAAAGAATAACACCTGAGTTACCTCTTGCGCCTCTTAACGAACCACCTGAAATAGCCTTAGCCAGTGATTCCATTGTAGGGTTATCAAGTCCGTTAACTTCCTTGGCAGCGGACATAATTGTAAGAGTCATGTTGGTTCCCGTATCACCATCAGGTACAGGGAAAACATTCAAATCATTAATCCATTCTTTCTTTGCTTCAAGATTAGCCGCGCCGGCAAGGAAAAGTCTCTTCAATACCTTAGCGTCTATTTTCGTTGTTGCCACTTCTTAGATCCTCCTTAACATTAGTCGATGATTCTGACACCTTCAACATATACATTAATTCTGCCGACCTTAAGACCGGTGAATTCTTCTAATTTATATTTTACATTATGAACAAGATTATCTGCTACTGTAGAAATGCTTACGCCATAAGCAACGATAACATGAAAATCAATTATCAGTCTGTTATCTGCATCAACCGTAACATTAATACCCTGTGTGAGACTCTCTTTCTTCAATAATTTAACAATTCCGTCTTTAACACTTATGTTTGCCATACCAACAATACCAAAGCATTCAACTGCTGTAGCACCGGCATATTTTGCAATCACGTCATTATCAACATGAATCTCACCATACTGATTATCAATATGTCCCTTCATAGTCAGTTCCTCCTAGAAATATAGTTTTTCTTATCTATTATAACCTATTTTATATAAAAATGGAACTAATATTTTAAAATAAAAAAACCGAAGGTTTATTAAGCCCTCGGTTTCATCTGTCAAATTAAGCTCTTTCTACTGCGCCTGATCCCCGTCTTTAGGATTTAGCACTATAATTCTTTTGGAGTAACTTAATATCATACTTAGGTGAAACCAGCATATCTGCTGGCTTTTTTTATTGTTTTGAAAACTTGACAAAAATATTTTTTAACCCTTGTATATATAGTGCTATAGTGTTATAATATAAGAGGGTGAT
>JBGVLM010000010.1:0-21114 GCA_045124255.1 Butyrivibrio sp.
GATCAGCGCGCAGGCTTCGTCCACAAGGTCGATGGCCTTGTCGGGCAGGAACCTGTCCGAAATATATCTGTTGGAGAGCACCGCGGCGCTCACCAGCGCGTTGTCCAGGATTTTCACGCCGTGGTAAACCTCATAACGATCCTTCAACCCCCTCAGGATGGAAATGGTGTCCTCCACCGTGGGTTCATCCACCATGACAGGCTGGAAACGGCGCTCTAAAGCCGCATCCTTTTCAATATATTTGCGGTATTCGTCAAGAGTTGTTGCACCTATACAGTGCAGTTCTCCCCTCGCAAGCATTGGCTTAAGCATATTGCCGGCATCCATTGCACCATCGGAATTACCTGCACCGACAATTGTATGAAGCTCATCAATGAACAGAATAACCTTTCCATTGCTTTTCTTGACCTCATCAAGTACTGCCTTAAGACGCTCCTCGAATTCTCCACGGTATTTTGCACCTGCAACAAGTGCACCCATATCAAGTGAATAGATTGTCTTATCCTTAAGTCCTTCCGGAACATCTCCTCTGACAATTCTCTGGGCAAGTCCTTCAACAACGGCAGTTTTACCGACACCCGGCTCACCGATAAGCACAGGATTATTCTTTGTCTTTCTGGACAGAATTCTTATAACATTACGGATTTCTCCGTCCCTTCCGATTACAGGGTCAAGCTTCTGCTCCTTAGCCCTTTCGACAAGGTCCACACCATATTTGGCAAGTGAATCATAGGTCGCCTCCGGATTATCAGTGGTTACGCTCTTATTGCCCCTTACACTCTGCAGTACCTGCAAAAAGCCATTTCTGTCAATCCTGTAATTTTTAAATATTTCTTTAACTTCATTGTTAGGATACTTTATCAGGGTCAGGAAAATATGCTCAACCGATACATAGGAATCTCCCATGCCATGTGCCTCATCCTCTGCACACAGCATTACCTTATTAAGCGACTGGCTTATACGAAGCTGTATATCGCCTGACACCTTTGTTTTATTATTAAGAGCCTGTTCACAACGCTTAACCAAGCTGTTGATATCGACATTCATCTTCTCCAAAAGATTTCGAATCAGGCTGTCATCCAACTGCAAAAGTGCCATTAATAAATGCTCCTGGTCAACCTCAGGATTGCCATATTCATAAGCCAGCTTCTCTGATGTCTGTAATGCCTCAACTGATTTCTGAGTAAATTTCTGGATATTCATAAATTAACACCTCTTTCCATCTGAACAATTTTCTTTGTTCTAGTTGTAATATAACACTTGCTGTTAGCACTGTCAAGAGGTGAGTGCTAATTTATTTTAAATTATTTTTTTCTTTCTTAAAAGACAGCATAACCGAAGTTATGATTGCCACAATCGGAACTGTAAGGATAACTCCGATACTTCCCGCAACTCCCTGCATTATCTCAATACCAATATTATAGGAATTAATTATCTGTCTGAATGGAAGGTCATAAGCATAATTAATTACAAGGGTACTTACAGAGCTGCCTACAAAGGCAAGAATCAGCGTATTGGACATGGTTCCCATCATATCCTTTCCGACATTCATTCCGCTTTTAAAAAGCTGCTGCCATGTAAGGGAAGGCGACTTGTCTTTTATTTCACAAATTGCTGAAGAAACAGACATTGCAACGTCCATTACCGCACCGAGAGAAGCAATCAGTATTCCCGAAAAAAGAAGACCGCCTATCTGTATTTTTGTATTCTGTCCCACATATGCCAATGTTTCAATATTTGAAACATTATAGCCGTCAATGTCTGCAGCAATGCCGAAAAGCCATGCACTTACGCCTGCCGCAAGAACTCCGGTAACTGTTCCGACAATTGCACACAGGGTCTTTACGGACCAGCCTCCGATAAAATACATTGTCACTATTGTTGTTACGGTCGCAATAATTACGGCTGTCCAGAATGGAGAGAAGCCCTGATAAATCATTGGCAGATATACATATATAATTGCAACAACCGTGAATGCAAGTCCTGCAACCGCTTTAATTCCGTTCTTTCCTCCTATAATGCATACAAGCAGCAGGAAAATTCCGATAAATACCCCCACCTGTATGGTTCTGTCCTTTGAATAAACAGACACATTCTTCGTATCACCCGATACGCTTAAAGTTACGATAACCCTGTCATTCTCCCCGCATACCGCACCAAACAGATTTCCTTCCGCACTTGTTGCTTCAAGCACCTCTCCTTTATATTCTCCGGAAAGTATTTTTACCTTCAGAAGCTGATATCCGACTCTGACTCCATCGGAATTCAGATTATCCTTAACAACCTCCGTGACTCTGGCTGATTCATAATAATAGCCCTTTGTTGATACCATTTCCGTCTTTTCAATAGAATAAAACCGGATGACTGCTGCAACAAGAGCAGCCACTCCGGCTATTATTACTATAAGACGGATAATTATTTTTCTCTTATCCGACATATATTTATTCAATTACCTTTCTCTTCTTCTCTGAAATAACCAGTCCTGCTACTCCTGCTAATGATAAGCCTGCAACTGAGAACCATGCAATAACAGGAATTGGACTTGTACCTGCACCAACATCACTGCCACTGCTGCCATTACCATTACCGTTACTGTTACTGTTATCGCTGTCGCTGCTAACGTCATTATCATCGTTATCGTCACTAACGTCATTATCACCGCTGTCGTCATCTTTGTCGTCGTTAGTTACTGACTTGGTCTCTAATGCCTTTACTGCGTCCTGCAAAGAGGTAATTGCACTTGAAATTGCCGTTGTATCTGACTCGGCATTATCGCAAACCTTCTGTGCTGCTTCAATTGTGCTCAAAAGATTCTGCAATGATTCTTCTGTATAATTCTCTGCCTTCTTTGCTGCCTGATAAGCATTATCGGCTGTTGTAAGCTGTGTTTTCAGAGCCTCCTTATCAGCAGATTTAACAATCGTATATGCCGTTTCAATTCCGCCGTCTGCCACAAGCTCCTCGTTGGTAGCTGCATCATAGGTTCTTACCGTAAGAGTGGTTTCCGTAATATCAATTACTGAATATGTAGGTCTCCAGCTCTGACATCTTGCTGCAATATAATCCTGCTGTGTTCCCATTAACTGATAGAACTTACTTCCTGATGAAGAGTTTGCCTCGAAATACACTGTTCCTTCAGGGTCAATTACCTTTGTTCCGTCAGCTGTTCCTGTAAGTATATCATAGCAGTTATTTTCTTCAGTATAAGCTGTAAACTCATCAGAGGATGTACTAGGATATGTTGTGTAGGTTGTATGTGTCTCTCCGTCTGAAGATAACTGATAGGTTCTTGAATATGTATGGTCATGTCCCTGAAGCACTACGTCAATATCATATTCATCAATAATAGGTGTGAGTGATGTACGAAGCAGAATACCGTCACTATCTGAATGGTCATAACCTGAGCCATAGATATCCTGATGGAACATAACTACTCTCCATACTGCATCCTCATTGTTCTCACATGCCTCTTTAATTACGTTCTCATGTGTTGCACAGTTATAGTTATTGGTATCAATACTGATAAATAATGTATTGCCATATCTGAAATAATAGTCCGTACCTGCTGTTGTTCTGCCCTCTGTATTCTCAGTGCTTGTCTGAAGATTCGGGTAGTTAAAATGATTTGAATAGTTAATTGACGCTGAGTCATGGTTACCGATTGTTGTTGCAATCGGAAGACTTCTCAATACGCTTGGGCTTAAGAAGCCTGAATATTCAATCTGCTGCTGAAGCTTATTTGCATTGCTTGATACGCTTGTCTGATTAATCTGGTCACCTGCTGAGAGAATAAAGCTCAGATTATCATGTGCTTCAACCGCATTCTCAAGTGTATGATACCAGTTATAAGCGTCATTCATTGCATAATATTCGTTGCTCTCAGTGTTTCCGGTTCCTGCCGTGGTCTGACCCTTTGAAGCACCAATCTGCGGGTCTCCGACATACATTACCGAAAAACTTTCGGTTGACTTTGTTTCATAGTCATATACATCTGACCACGCACCGTCAACATAATACTGATATTTATATGAGGTATTTTCCTCAAGTCCGGTTATTGTAACCTTGTTAGGATATAATTTAATCTCATCCGTTCCGTTATTAAAAGTCTCAATATTATCCAAGTCCTGAGTACCGTCAAAGGTTGCGATTACCTTTTTATCAGAATCCATTAATCTGACCATCGGTGTTTCTTCTCTTAATGAATACCATGCCAGATTTAACTGTGTTGCATCCTCACCCGGAGTAAGTGCTGCGTATTCATAATTATTCTTTATGCTGTCCCACTCTGTTTTGTACTCGTTCCATTCATCACTGTCAGCATATACATTTGAGTAAACCGTATGTTCCTCTGATTCCGAACCATCCTCAGCATAGCACAAATCCTTTACTGCTGTTGGGGTTGTCTTTGAGCTTGACGCGTCATTCCATGCCGCTCTTTTTGAGCTTCTTGCATACGCTTCAGTTGAACCCATTACCAAACCTGCAACCATAGTCGCCATAAGCACGGTTGCAACTACTTTTTTTGTTTTTCTCATATTATTCCTCCATATTTATCGGGTGTATTACCCGGCCATAATCTCGGATACATTCTCTGTCATCCGCAAGACTATAATAAAACATGGATGTAAAATCGGAATTGCAGTACTTGTAAAAAAAACGTAAAAAATTAATTCGCTGTTAAAGCTCTCTGACGCCTAATCCCTGACAGAATACCCTTGCAATATCCTCGGCACTCTCGACAGCTCCGTTTTTGAGCCATATAATGGCAGTATCAAATAACGCTCCGATAAAAATATATAATCTGTATTTTTCAACAGAATCACCGGAAATAATTTCTGCATTTGCTATATGGAATTCATTAAGCTTTTCCAGCAGTCCGACCCCATAACCGAATTCATACAAATCAATAACATAGCGGCGGAAACGCTTGAAATACTTAAAACATCTTACCGAATGCTTATAGGTATAGCAGTCAGCAAGGTCATAATCTGCTTTGTCCCTGAAATCCTCAAGTATATCGTCAACCAGCGTCATAAGTACATCATCCTTGGATTCATAATTTCTGTAAAAGGACGCTCTCGCTACATTTGCTTTATTTATAATTTCTGTAATTGTTATCTGTGAAATACTTTTATCATGCATAAGCTCCAGAAGTGCATCTGTTATGCTTTTCTTAACTCTTTGATTCTCTACTTTTCTTTTGTCCATTTCCAACCTCTGTATTAAACATGCTTATTTGATTTTAACACAAAACTTTCTAAACTTCCAAAAAAATGTTACAATGGTATCACTACTTATTTTAAGCGAGGGATAATCATGCAGAATTACAAAATTGTTATTGCTTATGACGGAACAAAATATTCGGGCTGGGAGAGCCACAAAAGCAATGATATGACGATTCAGGGAAGAATTGAAAATGTACTTGCCAGACTTTCAAAAACAGCAATACGGCTGACCTCCGCCGGAAGAACCGACGCAGGAGTTCATGCCCTGGGAATGGTTGCAAATTTTTCTCTTGATACCTCCCTTTCTGCGATTGAACTTCGCGATTATCTCAATAAATATCTTCCTGAGGATATATGCATACAGGATGTAAGTCCGGCAGCCGAACGCTTCCACAGCAGATATAATGCCGTTGGCAAGACCTACCGCTATACCTGCTATTACGGTGCATTAAAACCTCTTTTTGACCGTAAATATGTCTATGTGCTTGAAGCCTCTCCTGATTTGGAGAATATGAGAAAGGCTGCTTCATATCTTATCGGAACGCATGATTTTGCCAGTTTCTGCGGCAATGCCCGGATGAAGAAATCAACTGTAAGAAACATTGACCGGATTGACATAGAAGCCGATGGCAGCTATATTACCTTTACCTATCATGGAAACGGTTTTCTGCAATATATGGTAAGGATTCTTACCGGCACGCTTTTGGAGGTCGGCTATGGCAGCAGAACACCTGAAAGCATGACCGGATTAATAGAAGCAAGGCACAGAGCCCTTGCCGGTGCAACTGCTCCGGCATGCGGTCTGTGCCTTGTAGAGGTTGATTATAATTAACTGCCGTTTTAAAATCAGCCGGCATTTGATTTTTTATCTGTTTTCAGCTTGTTAAGGTACTTCTTTGTCTCTGCAGCCACCACGCCATTCAGTGCCAGCAGTGCAATCAGGTTAGGTATTGCCATCAGACCGTTGAAAATATCCGCTATTGTCCATACTGCGGAAATAGTCATGAACGGACCAAAGAACACGCACAAAATATAAACAATTCTATATACTTTAACAGCCTTCATATTACCATTTGTAAGATATTCAAGGCATCTCTCACTGTAATAATCCCATCCGAGAATGGTTGTAAAAGCAAAAAATACAAGACAGAGCATAAGTATAAATGACGCAGCCACATCCGGGAAAGGAAGTCCGAGCTGGAATGCCTTGGTTGTAACCGCAACTCCTTCAAGTCCCATATCCCATGAGCCTGTAATAACAATTGCAAGTCCGGTCATTGTACAGATTATAATTGTATCAATAAAGGTTCCAAGCATTGAAACAAGTCCCTGCTGTGCAGGCTCCTCAATCCTGGCTGACGCTGCTGCAATAGGAGAACTTCCAAGTCCCGCCTCATTTGAAAAAATTCCTCTTGCAATACCCTTCTGCATTGCAACAATCATTGCACCAAGGGCACCTCCGGCTACAGCACGAAGTCCGAACGCACTTTCAACAATTGTCTTAAATGCTCCCGGTACTGCTTCAATATTGAAAATAAGTATTAAAACAACTGCAAGAACGTATGTAATTGCCATAAACGGAACAACTACCTGTGCTACGGATGAAATTCTCTTTAAACCTCCGATTAATACAAGCGCAACAAAAATCGTAATTACAATCGCAGCAATGACAACCGTCCATGAATACTCATTTCCAAAAATATTAACCGTCCACGAATTATCCGAATCAAAGAAGTTATTAACGGCACTGGCAATTCCGTTAACCTGTGTAAAGGTTCCTATGCCAAGAAGTCCTACGCCGACGCCAAAGAAAGCAAATACTTTTGCAAGCCATTTCCATTTATGACCCATGCCGTTTTCTATGTAATAAAAAGGACCCCCTATTATATGTCCGTCATCCGATACCTTTCTAAACTTAACCGCAAGCAGACATTCGGAATATTTGGTTGCCATGCCGACAAGCGCCGCAACCCACATCCAGAACAGTGCTCCGGGACCTCCGGACACAATCGCTGTCGCAACTCCGACAATATTACCGGTTCCTATGGTTGCCGAAAGTGCCGTACATAAGGCACCAAAGCTTGACACCTCACCGTTCTTCGCATCAGAATCCTTTGCAAACATCTTTTTAAATGCGTGCGGCAGCTTACGGAACTGAACGCCCTTAAGTCTTATTGTCAGAAAAAGACCTGTCGAAAGTATCAGAACCACAAGCGGTATTCCCCATACAAAATTATCAATCGAATTTAAAATTTCATTTAACTTCTCCATTATGCTTATCTCCTGCCGATAGTATATAAATAATCCACTAAATACTTTACTTTAAGCTGATAATTTAGTCAAGAAAAAAACCGGATGTATTGCCATACACCCGGTCGGAATTATCAAATTATTCTTCATCTGTTTTCTTATTGGTACATATTGATACAATAAGAATAACAATAATTGCAGTAACACAAATGGCAGGAATAATAATTGTAAGAGGATTAAATATAACTGCACTTCCCTCACTGCTGTTATCAGCCGCCGTACTCTGTGTTTCATCAACAGGAGCTGATGTATCAGAAGGGGTCTCAGCCTCTGTTGCTCCCGGTGCTCCCTCAGGAGCTTCATAAAGTATCTCTGCTCTTGCATCGTCTCCGACGATAATCCACATATCAACAGCGTCAATTGCTAAATCATCCGTTTTAATTGTTCCGTTTTCCTGACTGTCATTAATAATAATATTTGTTGCACCTGAAGGAACTTCATAGCTGTACCAGCCGTTTTCAGCTTCCTCCATTAACATTCCCGGCCATGAACTGTCAAAAATATTTCCAACATTATTCCATGCCCAAATGCTCGGATTGCCCCATGAATCAGGAACATCCGTATACACGGTAAATGTATCTGCCGCAGCAGCCTTTGTGCATGGTATTGCAGCAACTGCCGCCAATGCTGCAATAATAACGGCAGCAAGTTTCTTTATCATTTTCTTCATTAGAGTATTCCTCCTTGTTATTTTAAGATATATTATATATTATTTTTGAAATTTTTCAACTGTGTATTGATTATATCTTATCCTGCCAGACCCGTACTTCCTTCTTAAGCCAGCTGCACCATTCATCAATTCCCTCTCCGGTTCTTGCCGAAACAGGAAAAATTGCAAGCTTTGGATTCCTCGCAAGTGCATATTCCCTGACCTTGTCCATATCAAAGTCAAAATACGGAAGCACATCCGTTTTGTTTATTATCAATGCGTCGCACACCGTAAAAATTAACGGATATTTAAGAGGTTTGTCATGTCCTTCGGGAACTGACAGAATCATTACATTCTTCACTGCTCCGGTATCAAATTCCGCAGGACACACAAGATTACCGACATTTTCAAGAACGGCAATATCCAAATCCTCAGTATGAAGCTCCTTAATTCCCTGCCTTGTCATATCTGCGTCAAGATGGCACATACCGCCCGTATGAAGCTGTATTGTCCTTACTCCGGTCTGCGATGAAACAGTTAAGGCGTCCACATCCGAATCTATATCTGCCTCCATAACACCAATCCTGAGTTCATCCTTCAAACGGTTAATCGTCTGTATAAGAGTCGTTGTCTTACCGCTGCCCGGCGATGACATTACATTAAGAAGAAAAGTTTTCTCTTTCTTAAGCTCCTGTCTTAAAAGCTCTGCGTCCTTATCATTATCCTCAAAAATACTACGTTTAACGTCAATTATTTTCATTCTGTTCACCTCACCAGCTTATCTTTTGAAATTATAACATAAATTTGCCGATTTGTAATATTTTTCCGCTAATTTATTGACTTTAAAAAAGTGTGTGATAATATAATTGTTGACAAATCAACATCTCAATGAAAGGATGAAAAATATGCTGGAGCGTTTTGATACCTTTGTTACGCATATAGCCAGAATCAACCGCAATCTTCAAAGAATTAAAAATCAGGAAATGACGGAATTTCAGCTTAAGGGAATACATGTAATGTGTATTTT
This sequence comes from Butyrivibrio sp., assembly GCA_045124255.1. Classification (GTDB taxonomy): domain Bacteria; phylum Bacillota; class Clostridia; order Lachnospirales; family Lachnospiraceae; genus Eshraghiella. The sequence goes on from JBGVLM010000010.1 coordinate 9,212, forward strand.
TAAGCTTTACCACAATCCTGACGGTCTTACTCTCACAAGGCTCGCAGCGTTATGCTGTGAGGATAAAGCAGCAATGTCACGGATTGTAACGGAGCTTACCGGCAGGGGACTGATTTGCAGCGATACAAATGTAAAATACCGCGCACCGCTTTTTCTGACGGATGAGGGATTAAAAATTGCCGTTGAAATAGATAAAATGGTCTGCAATGCCGTTTTAAACGGCGGCGACGGTCTTACCGAAGAAGAACGGGAAATTTTTTATAAAGCATTAAATCATATATCAGAAAATTTAGAAACTTATTTGAAAGGATAACTAACATGAACGCAATTAAAAAACTTTACTGCCGTACCTATCAGAAAATATTCAGACTTGCAATTCCGCTTCTGCCATACCGCAAGCCAAAGCGTCTGAACGGAATCAACGCACTTCCTGAGCTCCTTCGTAAGAAGGAAATCAACTCAGTGCTCCTCGTAACCGACAAGAGCATACGCTCATTCGGCATAACCGGGCCTCTTGAACGTCTTCTTGCCTCAGAGGGCATACACTGTACAGTATATGATGAAACCGTTGCAAATCCGACAACTGACAATGTTGAAGAAGCACGTAATTTATATATTGAAAATGAATGTCAGGCATTAATAGGCTTTGGCGGCGGCTCCTCAATCGACTGTGCAAAAGCTGTCGGAGCAAGAATCGTTAAACCTAACCAGTCACTTTCCCAGATGAAGGGAATACTTAAAATACACCACAAGCTGCCACCGCTTATTGCAATTCCTACAACAGCAGGAACCGGCAGTGAAACCACCCTTGCTGCGGTAATCGTTGATTCTGAAACAAGACATAAATATCCGATTAATGATTTTCCTCTGATTCCGCACTATGCTGTTCTTGAGCCCGAGGTAACACGCACCCTTCCGCCATCCCTTACTGCAACTACAGGAATGGACGCACTTACCCATGCCATTGAAGCTTTTATCGGCGGTTCAACAACACATGGAACCCGTAATGATTCAATTAAGGCCGTATCCCTTATTTTCAGATATTTAAGAAGGGCATATACAAACGGAAACGATATGACTGCAAGACGTAAAATGCTCTATGCCTCATATCTTGCGGGAAGTGCTTTTACCAAATCCTATGTAGGTTATGTTCATGCAGTAGCACATTCACTCGGCGGAGAATACAACACACCACACGGACTTGCCAATGCCGTAATTCTTCCTCATGTATTAAGAAGCTATGGTGATAAGATTTACCCGAAGCTTGCAGTTCTTGCAAGAGCAATCAATATTGCCGGCAAGGATACCGAAGAAAGTATTGCAGCACTTGCTTTTATTGACGCAGTTGAACAGCTGAAATCAGATTTAAATATACCTGATAAGCTTGAAGGAATTAAGAAAGGGGACATAGCCCGTCTTGCCAGATATGCCGAAAAAGAAGCCAACCCATTATACCCTGTTCCGGTGCTCATGACGGCAAAGGAACTTGAACAATTCTATTATAAGGTAATGTGAAAGGAATTTTAAAATGACAGCAAATGAAATAATTGATAAAATAAATGTCCAAAAGACTTATTTTTCAACGAATGCAGCTCTTCCTGTCAAGAACAGAATTGCCGCACTGAAAAAGCTTAAGGAAAATATTATCAGATATCAGGACGAAATTCATTCAGCACTGAAAGCCGACCTTGGCAAAAGTGCCTCCGAAAGCTATATGTGTGAAACCGGACTTGTACTCAGCGAAATAACTTATATGTTAAAGCATATCAAGGGCTTTGCAAAGGAGCATACGGTTGCAACACCCATAGCACAGTTTCCGTCAAGAAGCTATGTCAAGCCATCACCTTACGGAACCGTTCTGATAATGAGTCCGTGGAACTATCCGTTTCTGCTGACGCTTGACCCGTTAGTTGACGCACTTGCCGCAGGCAATACAGCAATTATTAAGCCCAGTGCCTATGGTTATGGAGCATGCCTCCAGAAATCTTACTCCGATTACATTGGAGCTTGGCGGAAAGAGCCCTTGCATTGTTGATGAAACAGCCGACATCCCTCTCGCTGCCAAAAGGATTGTATTCGGCAAATATTTAAACTGCGGTCAGACCTGTGTTGCACCTGATTATATCTACTGCCACTCTTCAGTTAAAGAGCAGCTTCTTAATGAAATTGTCAAAGAGATAAAAAAACAGCATGGTGACAAACCCTTATCCGACCCTGATTACGGAAAAATCATCAATCAGAAGCATTTCGAGCGAATCTGCGGCTTAATGAAGGATGTAACAATATATCATGGCGGAGAGATTTCCGAAAGCACCTGTCAGATTTCTCCAACCGTACTTACTGACGTAAGCTGGAATTCTCCTGTTATGTGTGAAGAGATTTTCGGACCGCTTATGCCGGTATTGGAATACACTGACATTAAAGATGTAATTAAAACAATTAATTCCAAGCCTCATCCGCTCGCTTTGTACCTTTTCTCCGGCAGCAGACAGCACATCAGAATGGTAACTGACTCCTGCAACTACGGCGGCGGCTGTATCAATGATACAATAATACATCTCGCAACGTCCAATATGGGCTTCGGAGGCGTTGGTGCCAGCGGAATGAGCTCATATCACGGCAGGGATGGCTTTAACGCCTTCTCCCACAAAAAGAGTATTGTGGACAAAAAAACATGGCTCGACCTTCCAATGAGATACAAGCCATATACCAAATTCAATATGAAATTAATCAGAATGTTCTTGAAATAATTTAAAAAGCCTTTTGGAGACTATGTTTAAATCTTACACAGATAAAACATACTTCCCAAAAGGCTTTCATAAGTTTCCTACTTTATTCCCTTGCGGTTCGCAGGTAATTTTTTAAAAATCAGGTACAGGACAAGTCCAAGTCCCATTCCTCCGACAATATTTCCGAGAGTTACCGGAATTGAGCTGTTCACAAAAAAGCTCTGCCAGTTAAGCTCTGCCAGATGTTCTGCCGAATATCCGTATTTCTCCATTGCAACCTGAACATATTTATCATTATTCATTGCAATAATTCCGGCAGGTATGTAATACATATTGGCCACACAATGTTCAAAACCGCTTACTACAAAAGCAAGAATAGGGAAGAATATTGCCCAAACCTTACCTCCTGCGTCCTTTGCAACACCTGCCATAAGAACCGCACCACATACAAAAATATTACACATAATTCCTGAACAGAACGCTGAACCAAACGACATTGTAGACTTTGAAAGTGCAACTTTAATTGTATACGCTCCCAAAAGTCCGTCAGAATAGTTATACTGTCCGCCAAAGTATACAAGAAGTGCAACAAGAACCGCACCAATCATATTACTGAAAAATACAATCAGCAGAACCCTTATCATACTTGTTATCTTTACCTTCCTGTCAAGTACACCGAGTATCAGAAGGCAGTCACCCGTAAACAGCTCCCCGCCGATAAATACAATCATCATAAGTCCGACAGGGAAGATTATTCCTCCGATAAACCTTGCAACACCGACATTGGATACCGCATGCATTGCAACGCTGCTCGCTGCTGCACCACCTCCAATAAACATACCTGCAAGTATTCCAAGCAGTATGAGCCTTACCATGTTCATTTTGGAACGGTTAACCTCAGTCTGAATATTACCTTCCAAAACCTGAATTTGTGAATTGATTAAACTTTGTGATTCGTTAGACATAATTATTATCTCCTGTATTTTTTAAGTATTCATTCTCTGTAACCGGTCTGTTACCCCTGTTTGCTACCTGAAATAATTATATAATCCAAGTCCAAAAATAACAATAATAATTACAGGAATTACATAGGTACAATATCCCTTCATAAAGCCCTTAACCTTAACACCTTTGCCCTCATTGGCTTCCTTAACAAAATTGTCCCAGCCCCAGCCCTTTTTGGACACACAGAACAGAACAAATATAATTGAACCGATAGGAAGAAGTATATTAGATACAATGAAATCCTCAAGGTCCATAATCGTTGTTCCTTCTCCAAAAGGCTTAATAAAGCTCAGAGCATTAAATCCAAGTGCACAAGGCAGTGACAATACAAGCATAAGAATTCCGTTAATTACACATGCCTTCTTACGGCTCCAGTTAAACATATCCATTGTGCTTGCAATAATTCCTTCGAATACTGTAAGTACCGTTGATAAAGCCGCAAATGACATAAATACAAAGAACAGACTTCCCCACAGTCTGCCAAGAGGCATGTTATTAAACACATTTGGCAGAGTAAGGAAAATAAGTGAAGGTCCGCTGTTTACCTCAACTCCATAAGCAAAGCATGCCGGAAATATTATTAATCCGGATGAAAATGCAACAAATGTATCAAGAAGAGCAATATTAATTGACTCTCCCATCAGCGAACGTTCCTTGCCTATATAGCTTCCGAAAATTGCCATGGCTCCCATTCCGAGACTCAGTGTAAAAAAAGCCTGATTCATCGCCGCAACGATTACATTGACAATTCCGACCTCTTTAATCTTGTCAACATTAGGCATAAGATAGAATTTAAGCCCCTCTGCGGCTCCCGGTGCAAAAAATCCTCTTACTGCAAGAACAATCATTATGACAATTAATGCAATCATCATTACCTTGGTTATCTTCTCCAAACCATTCTGCAGTCCAAAAGAACATACCAGAAATCCTATAATAACGACTATTGCCATAAATACAACCATTGTTACCGTATCAGCCTGCATATCACTGAAGAAATTGCTTATCCCAGTGGTATCAAGTCCTTCAAAATCACCCTTAGCAGTTGATACAAAATATTTCAGCATCCAGCCTGATACTGATGTATAAAACATCATAAGAATGTAATTACCTGCTACTGCAAAGCCTCCGTGAATATGCCATTTACTTCCCGGCGGCTCCAATTCCTGATACATTTTGGCAGGACTCCTGCGGCTTGCACGTCCCATTGCAAACTCCATTGTCATAATAGGAATTCCAAGAATTGCAAGACAGAACAGATAGATTAATACAAAAATACCTCCTCCGTTCTGACCCACTATATAAGGAAATTTCCATACATTACCTATTCCGATTGCACAGCCTGCACTAAGTAAAATAAAACCTAATCTGCTGCCTAATTTTTCTCTGTTCATTAATAAATACCTTTTCCCCATGCAATAATTCTTAACATTGAGATTGTAACATATTTTTCTGCATTAACATAGTATTAGTTGAATTTTAATTTAATTTTTTTCGATTAGTGTATCGCACTTTTTCATAAAAATAAAGTGCATAAGTTTTGTTACCGGTAACTTACACACTTTATGATTATTTCAGATATTATTTTAACATTTTCGGGTTCTTCTGTGGCTTCCGCCCACATGAAACCGTTCAATATGTCAAGAAGGGAAATTCTTTAATTATAACATGCGCACTACATTTTTTATGTTTAAATCATCCAAATCGGTACAATATAATTATCTCTGTCAATTGCGCTAAGTCCTGGTTTCATACAAATAACGGCTCCTTTCGCACGAGGTGTTGATGACTTATCTAACAAATCAAACACCTTTACCAGCTCAGTTCCCGGATTTGAAGTTTTCTTAATCTCAATTGGATTTAAAACACCATCATGTTCAAGAACGATATCAATCTCTTTGGCATCCTTATCTCGATAGTAGTACAAATATGGTTCTTTTCCACAATTCAAGTAAGTTTTCATAATCTCAGCTACAACATAATTCTCCAGAATTGCACCATTCATAGCTCCACTTTCTAATGTTTCTGCACTACTCCACTTCGTCAAATAACACACTAATCCCGTATCGTAAAAATATAACTTTGGTGTTTTTACAAGACGTTTCAATAAATTATTAGAATAAGGATGGAGATAAAAAATAATACCCAATGTTTCTAAAACAGCCAACCAATTCTTTGCTTGAGCCTGATTAATATCTGCATCTCTAGCGATTTCTGCCATATTAACCATTTGACCACATCTTGCAGCTACCGCCGTAATAAATTTAAGAAATTTAAGTGAATCTATAGCATCTGATAATTCTTTTACATCCCTCTCAATATAAGTAGACAAATAACTGCTATAGAAAATCTGACTATTACTGTTAGCACCACTTACAATTGCAGGCATGGAACCTTGATATATTCGTTCAAAAATCCCTCTTGTATCAGCCTCTTCTCTTTCCTTCTTTCTTTCATTTAAAGCATCCATTTCAATTGTAAACGGTTCCATCTCTCCACCGGATATTTCCGCCTGTGATAAGGATGTAAGTGAGAGTACAGCTACCCTTCCTGCCAAGGACTCTTGCACACCTCTCATCAATTTAAACACTTGAGAACCGGTAAGCCAAAACGCTCCCGGTTCGTGAGTTTTATCTACATGCAGCTTTATATAAGTAAATAATTCGGGTGCATACTGAACTTCATCAATCAACACAGGAGGCTTATGCAGCTGCAGAAACAATTCCGGATCCGTTTTTGCAATATTTCTTTCATTCAAATCATCCAGCGTTACATATCCTCTTTCCGTTCCTGCCATTAGTTTCTGAAGCATCGTCGTCTTACCCACCTGTCTTGGTCCCGTGACTAGGAGCACTGGGTATTCCTTCGTCACCTGACTTACTACATTCTCCAAATTTCTTTTAATATAGTTCATATTCTCAACCCACTTTCGGCTAATTTATATTTTGATTATATTTTAGCCGAAACAAAACAAAAACTCAAGTTTATTTCGGCTGATTTATATTCTGATTATATTTTAGCCGAAGTGCATATTTTTAAACCACCTACTACCTGCTTTGTTTTTATTGTTTAAAGCTGTCAGCTCTGTCCGCTCTGAAGCTGTTTGTCTATTTCGTCATAATTGAATACATCACGAACTTTTCGGTAACAGGCCGTATAGCCGCCCTCTGCCTTATATCTCCATCCGATACTGTATGGTGTTGCCTCATTATCAGCCAATGGCTCATAGGTAACAATACAATTTGGATGCTGCTCCTTAATCTTTGCCCAGTCATCCGCTGTAAAGCCGACACGGTTTCCCGAATTAACATAACTGAGCTGTTCAAGAGAAAGATTCTTAACAGGTGACAAATCTGCTACTCTTGTGTGTCCGAGATTCAGATTTTTAAGTCCCGTACACTGTGCAAGCGGAGTAATGTCCGTAAGCCATCCGCACCATGCAAGTTCAAGGAACTCCAGTTTCTTACAGTTTGCAAGAGGTGAAACATCTGTAATCGGGCTTCCTGACAATATTGCAATTTCCAAATCCGGCATATATCCAAGGAAACTGATGTCCTTCATATCCGTATTATGCCCGAGGTCAACGTATTTAACCTTTGTAAGATATTTAAACGGACCGCTGTTACTGTCATCAACGTGATATACCGCTCTTAAAACCGTAGTATCCGTAAGCCAGCTTCTCTGCCATGAATAAATACGCCATACTACCTCTGTACGTCCTGCATATGTATCTCTGATTCCTGCAACAACTTCATTGCTGAGTCCGCATGCATCCAGCTTAAAATATGTGCATTTTGTAAGAATATCAAGAGCTTCCCTGACAGCCTGCTCACCGCCGTCACCGATACTTACATTTACATATGAGACGGTATTGCTCAATGTCGATAAAGTCTTTCCATATAATGTAAAAGAATAGTCAAAGATTACATTTGGTGCTGCCTGCTGAAGTTTCTTAACATCTGCCTTTGTCAGACTGCTGCTAAGCTTAACAACACAGGTTCCGGAAAGTGCCTTTGCGTCAGCAGCTGCACTGTCAATCTGTGAAGAGTCAATATTCGTCCAGTCATAAACCGGCCAGCTTGAATCAAGCGCTATTTTGGTATCAGTTATTACCTGCGGTGCTTCTGACGGTGCCTGTGTAGGTGCCTCTGTCTCAGGCTCAGGAACAGTGTATTTAACTGCAAGCTCCGTATATGTATTTCTAAGTTCTGTAATCTGGGTTTCTGTCAGACCTGTATTATTAAAAGTAACCGCTGCAACATTAGGGAGGTATTTCAAATTCTCCTTCAGCACTTCATAATCATACTGCTCATCCGTCAGCTCCAGAGAAGTAACGTCATTGCTGATATCCGTGGCACCAATTGATACGGTATAAATCACATTTACCTCCGGGTGCTTTTCCATATAATCCAGAATAGCGTCATAACAAAGACTTCCTGTCAGGTCCGCCTTTTTGAGATTAGGATACTCTTCAAGCACAGAAATCGTATCTGCAGTTACAACTAATGTAAGCTCCTCGTCAAGCAGTACCTGCTCTGATGGTGCAGGTGTTCCGGCCTCCGTTGTAGTCTCCGCCTGTGCAGCAGTTGATGAATTATCAATCCCGGACGCACTGTTTTTGCAACCGCTTAGTGCTATAATTGCAGCAGCTGAAAATGCTGTTACTCTGCTGACAATACTAAATTTAGATTTCAAAAGATTTACCTCCATTGCAAAATTTCTTACGAATATTATACAACACAGTCATCTTCATTGTAAAGCAGTAATCACTCACACGTTTCAGCCGGAAAAATATAATTCTGACAGTCCTTAATTTATCAGCTTACCCTTATCCATCTCATAAATGCTGTCACATAACACCTTAATATCCTCCGTGTTATGGCTTACGAGCAGAATTGTTTTCCCCTGATTCCTTAATTCCGCCAGAATATCCCTTACCAGATTAACGCATTCATTATCCAACCCGTTCATTGGCTCATCCAATATAAGTGTGTCAGGATTTTCCATAAGTGCCTGCGCTATCCCCAGTCTCTGTCTCATACCAAGACTGTATTTTCTGACCGCCTTGCTGCGTGCCTCATAAAGACCTACCTTCTTAAGCACTGCTTCAATCTCTTTTTTCCCGATTTTTTTTTGAAGAGAAGCAAGCTCAACCAGATTCTTAAGTCCTGAATAATATGGTATAAAAGCAGGTGTTTCAATTATAATTCCTGTATCAGCAGGAAAATCCGTATCATGTCCTATTTTTTTGCCGGCAAAAATAACCTCACCCGATGTCGGCTTAACAAAACCTGTAATGCATTTCATAAGCATTGTTTTACCGCAGCCGTTTCTGCCCACAAGTCCCGTAATCTGCCCCTTTTCTATATGAAGATTAATATCGGATAAAATCGTATCATTTTTGATTTCCAGACTTAAATCATTAATGTATATCATATCACTCCTCCAATTCCTGTATTTTAGAAAAATCATATTTATCAATAAATAAAAAAACAATTATAAACAGGATAATCAGCAGCGCAATATAGTATAAATATGACAGCCGAATATCCACGACCGGCTTTTTATATATTTCATCAAAATGAATTTCAAGAATTGCATGTGATGTAGGAAAAATCCATCTGATACCGTTCCCCATATATGCCAGTATATTTCCAAGACACAGAATACCTGTAACCGTCACAATTCCTGCAATTCGCGCCCTGCACACAAAGCCTGTCAGCAAAAGCATTGCAATCAGCATCAGAAATAAAAACATCAATCCTATAATATTAAGGGCGGCATCCAGCGGCAGCATATTATTATAGAGCCGTCCGGTTGTCAGATTTGCAACCATACCCATATAATCCTCCGGTGCAAAAAGATAGTATTTTGTAGTAACATCACTCCAAACATTACTGACAAAGCACCTGCCGGCAAGCGTTATCATCGAAAAAAACAACAACGCAGCAAGGTATGTTCCTGCTGCCATTGCTGCAAACAAAATCTGACCGAATAACCAATTTGTTTTTCCGACCCTGTGGATATAGAACATCGCATTACCGTCAACCCTTGGAAAATCCCCAATGAGTCCGACAAAAACAATCGGAATAATCATCAATAAAAGCTGTGAATTGGAAATTCCGATAAAGCCTTCAAACATCTGTAATTGTTCCCCCATCCTGTCTGCTGCTTCCGTTAATTGTGTGATTACATAATCATAAGCAAAAATAAGCATTACAGGAAGAATAATCATCTTAGGATTTCTAATCCATTTTATGTATTCATTTTTTGCCACATATACAATCTTACCGCTGCCCACAATCACACCTTCTTTCAAAAATAATTTTTCTGATTACCGCTCCCACTGCAAGCATTCCAATCAAAAAAATCATTCCGGTAATAATCATTTTTCTGCTGTTAAGAAACAGAATCTGATAATTATATGGCGATATATATTTCCAAACGTCATACGGAATTATTTTTACAATAAAAATGCATATAAAATAGTTAAAAACAAACGGAATGCATAATATCAGATATTTATTTTCTATAAATTCTGACAGAATAATTCCGGGGACTGCATTCATAACACCCCAAGAAAATACCGACATTAATTTTTTGACAAGATTCATATCCCATATATTTCCCCCCAATACCGCCATTGCGGCAGACATATACAAAAAATATGCAATACAAAGTATTGCTCCGCCCGCCGCAATATTGGAAAAATATTTTGAAAAAACATATTTATTCCTGCCCATTCTGAACATAACGAGACGCTCTGTTTTTCGGGTTATAACGCAGGGTATGCCGGCAATAATCGGACAAAACATCCACAGATAGCCGTTATCATAGCCCAAAAGAATATTCTGCATTGAAATTCCCCCATACTGCAGTGCTTCCTTCGCTGTTTCATCATAAAACAGTGTTATGAATGTATATGTTTGTCCTGTCAGATTGTCGGTATACACAATTGAGCAGAGTAACAGAAGCAGTGCCGCCATTACCGACATCCAATAAATTTTGTCAGAAAAAATTCTTTTTAGGAACAAAATACTACTCATAATAATACTCAAATCTTTCTGTAATTTCGCCCGTTACGACATCAACATAGAAAATCGTATATTTGTCATCGTTCTGATTAACTGTAATAATCTTCCATTTTGGCTCAAGAATATCATCAATTTCGCTGAGATTTTCTTCCGGAATTTCACAATTTCTATATACCAGTTCAACTCCATACACATCATATACCGAATTGCTTCCAATGCTTTCGGACAACATACCTAGTGCATCACCAAGAGAGTACATTTTTGTTATTTCAGAGGTCTCTGCAACTGTTCCGCCCACACATCCAAAGCTCATCATTGTATCCGGACTTTCGCTGTCTGTATCCACCGTTGCTGTATCTTGCATCGGCTATCGTGTCTGCGGATTAACCGCTTACCGCAGTTTGGGCATTTAACAGGGACGGCGATTTGGAAGATGCTCCGGATATTGCTCCTTCAAATGCGCCGTCTGCAAGTCCTTCAAGGAATGAGCCTCCGTTTCTTACACTGGCTATTCCGCTGCTTACTCCGCCTATCAGGCCTCCTGACAGTGCTCCCCAGAAGGCTCCTGCAAGGATTACTCCGAGTGTTCCTCCGGTATATACTGTTGCTATTGCCAGTACTACTACTGTCATTTAATTCTTCCTGAAATTCCTTAATTGTCTTCCATGCTCTCAACTCTCTGCCATCAGTAAGACAAATATTCAATTTTCGTTTAACAATTGTAAAATAATATATTTCACTTTGTTTTACTCTATGCAGACCGGATTCACTTTTAATTAAAATAACTTCCTCTTCATTTTTTTCATACAAAGAATGTATCTTCTTGATTGCATTCTCTAATCTGACTTCATCCTGTGAGTCAACATCTAAAACAATAATATTTCTGCTTTCCTTATTAATTTCATTCTTAATTTTGTCAAAAAATTCGGTATTATCAACACAAATTATAATATTCATTTTATTCCCTCCTCATATTTGGAATAATTTAATCCCTTTAATGTTTATTGTAAAATAAAATTACCCAAAGTTGCAAAGCAAAAATGGACATTGTTGCATGTCCAAATTGGACAAAGTTGCAATCTCTTGCATAAAGGTTCTTAGGAATGGTGCAGCGCCTAAGTGGTAGCCACCAAGTTTG
>JBGVLM010000011.1:0-3709 GCA_045124255.1 Butyrivibrio sp.
TATCAGCCTCTTCATTTTTACCATATTACTTTTTAAACTTAACTGTAATTTCCGTGCCCTGTTCAGGAACGCTCTTAATGTCAGTTACTGCATTGTGAATCTGGGCTGAATGCTTTACAATGGACAACCCAAGACCTGTTCCTCCCACGGCCTTTGAATGACTCTTATCCACTCTGTAAAATCTCTCAAACACACGCGAAAGGTGCTCAGGAGGTATTCCGATACCGGTATCCTTCACTGAAAGAGTAACGGAATTATTCTCTTCCCTGACTTCAACCTCCACCTTTCCGTTATCCTTATTATATTTAATAGCATTGTCACACAGATTAAAGACGATGCCCTTAATAAGCTGCGGTATTCCTTTTATATTGGCAGGATTTCCGCCAAGCATAATTCTTACGCCCTTATTCTCGGCTTCCCCAGACAGACTGTGAATCACCTCTTTGGCGGTTTCATACAGATTAATATCTTCATATTCCATATTGCCACAGCCCTCGTCAAGACCTGATAATCTGATAATATCCTCGACAAGATGAATCATTCTCTGTGCTTCGACATAAATTTTGCCCGAAAAGCTCTTAATATCGTCAGCCTTCACCATTCCGTTTTTCATAAGCTCTGCATATCCGGAAATAGAATGGAGCGGTGTTTTTAATTCATGGGAAACATTTGCCGTAAATTCCCTTCTCATCTGTTCGGATTTAATTCTCTCCGTCACGTCGAAAATAAGAATTACCGCGCCGGACACAACACCATCGGACACAACGGGCGTTATATCTATCTGAAGCTCGCCGATAGGAAAGCTCACAACTGTCTCTGAACGCTCTCCCTCTGCCGCTCTGTCAAGAAGATTCTGCACCTCTAAGGTTCTGTTGACTTCAAGAATATTTCTGCCGACACAGGTCATGTCGCAGTCAAAAAAATGTGTTGCAGAGGTGTTTATGCTGATAACCTCCCATTTCCTGTTAAGAAGAATCAGACCCTCGTTCATATTCTCGGTAATGGTATTAAATTCATCCTTTTTACGCTTCAGCTCGGCTTCCTGGCTTTTAATCTCCCGTCGCTGGCTCTCTATTTTGGTATAAAACGCTGCAAGCTCATCATAGCCCTGATTGGTCAGCGGTTCATTAAGATTGATTCCGTTCAATGGTTTAATTATTTTATTAGATAACAAATTCGCAAGCATGACTGCGAGACCCACAGCAACTGCCGCTACCAATACAACAGGAATTATCATTCCCCGTAAAATTTTAACAACCGAGCTTTGTGCTATCGAAAGCCTGATTATCGTTCCGTCAGAAAGTTTCTGTGCCGCATAAAGCGTTTTCTCCATTAAAGTTGAGGAATAACGTGAGCTTTCGCCATAGCCCTTGCTCATTGCCTCAGAAATTTCTTCTCTTTCAATGTGATTTTCCATATCATTTGAATCCGACTTGCTGTCAAAAAGAACCGTTCCGTCAGAATTAATCCATGTAATACGGAAATCGCCTGTTTTCAATGCCTCAAGATACTCAATGCCTTCATCTTCTACCGCCTGCGCTGCCAGAAGAGTCTGATTCTTAAGCTGTGTGTGCTGAAGCTTTGAAAAATAATCATACAAAAAACACATTATGACCACCAATGCCAGCAATAGCGTGGTCATTGATGAAACACAAATGGCTCCAAAAATTCTTTTTTTCATTATAAATGTCACCTCGCTACAATACGATAACCAACACCTCTTACCGTCTCAATATAATCGCCACATTTTAAAAGCTTATTTCTAAGCGTTCCGATATGTACATCAACAGTCCTGGTCTCCCCGAGATAATCTGCATTCCAGATTTTCTCAAGAAGCTGGTCCCTTGTATACACTCTACCTGGGTTTTCCATAAAAAGACGCAGCAATTCATATTCCTTAAGCGTGAGACGGATTAGCTCACCTGAAACACTTGCCGTATATTCGTTGAGATTTAATTCGAGTTCTCCAAGCGTAAGCTTTTTGACCTCTTCCCTGGTAGTTCTTCGCAAAACCGCCTTAATTCTTGATACCATTTCCATCATTCCGAAAGGCTTTGCAAGATAGTCATCCGCACCCCAGTCGAGTCCGATAACTTTATCATATTCCGTACTCTTTGCCGTAGCCATAATTACGGGAATATTGGAGGTCACGGAATTAGCCCTGAGCTTTTTAAGAATTGTAAGTCCGTCATCTCCCGGAAGCATTATATCAAGCATTACTAACTCCGGCTTCTCTCTGCCAAGTGCCTCAAAAAAAGATTCGCCTTCCGAAAAGCCCTCTGCCTCAAAACCTGAGGCTTTAAGCGTATAAATCATTAAATCCCTTATGCTGTTATCATCTTCTACACAATAAATCATTCTTATCCCTCTAAATTTCCGGTTATTGAGAAAAGAACCCATTTGGCGATATTTACCGCATGGTCGCCTATTCTTTCAAAATACTTTGCAATCATAAGCAAATCAATCGCATATTCACCATCGAGCTCAGGATTTGAAAACTGCTTTATCAGACTTTCCTTAATCTTGTCAAAGCATTCATCCACAACATCATCATAATCAATAACCTTGGCTGCTATTACTTCATCTTTTTTTACAAAAGCATCAATACTTTCTGTTACCATTTTAATAACAGTTTCTGCCATAATGTCAATATTAAATGTGTCGTTATTTGCAGAAATATTTGCCAGAGTTATAATTTCCGCAATATCAGCGGACTGTCTGCCGATACGTTCCATATCAGTAACCATTTTAAGTGCTGAGGAAATAACTCTTAAATCCTTTGCCACGGGCTGCTGCTGCAGCAGAAGCTTCATACACATTGCTTCGATTTCTCTTTCCTTCTCATCAATCTGCTCGGAAAGCTTCGGAACCTCAGCAGCAAGCTTAGGATTTCCGTCCGTAAGTGCCTCGCAGGACAGTGAAATTGCTTTTTCACAGAATGAGCCCATAATAATAAGCTCCTTATTTAATTCATTAAGCTGCTCGTCGAATTTTAATCTCATCAGCCAAACCTCCCTGTAATATAGTCCTCTGTTCTTTTTTCCTTAGGCATGGAGAACAACTGCTCAGTTTCTCCGAACTCGACTATCTCGCCAAGCAGGAAGAACGCTGTTTTGTCAGAAATTCTGACTGCCTGCTGCATATTATGCGTTACAATTACAATTGCATATTTTTTCTTAAGTTCAATCGCAAGTTCCTCTATTTTGGCAGTTGAAATCGGGTCAAGCGCACTTGTAGGCTCATCCATTAAAAGCACCTCAGGTTCAACAGCCAGTGCTCTTGCAATGCATAACCTCTGCTGCTGTCCTCCTGAAATACCAAGTGCAGATTTCTTAAGTCTGTCCTTAACCTCATCCCAGATTGCCGCATCCCTCAGTGAACGTTCCACGATATCATCAAGCTTTGCTTTGGAGCGGATTCCATGGGTCCTCGGTCCAAAAGCAATATTGTCATAAATACTCATCGGAAAAGGATTCGGCTTCTGAAATACCATTCCCACTCTTTTTCTGAGAAGATTCACATCCATTCTTCCGTAAATATCCTCATCATCAAGCAGTACCTTTCCTGTAATTTTACAGCCCTCAACCAAATCATTCATTCTGTTTAAGGATTTAAGCAGCGTGGATTTACCACATCCGGAAGGTCCGATGAAAGCGGTTATTTCATTGTCTGCAATATCAAGATTAATGGACTTAAGTGCATGAAAATT
>JBGVLM010000012.1:0-6139 GCA_045124255.1 Butyrivibrio sp.
AAGTTTATTATAACACATAACACTACAAAATGCAATGAAAAAATGGCGAAAAAGCGCCATTTTTCAAGGATTTTTGGAGGCTTTTTATAAATAAAATATGGTTACGAGATAGGGCTTTTGGCTGGGGTCTGAACAGTAACTAAGTTAATAACATTTAATTTTATAGCATATTGAAATAATTTCTTCCTTAATATATAATATGTTGGTTAACTTATAAGAGATAAGGAGGTACGGCGTTCGCCGCACATTATGAACAATACGTTTAAATTAGGAATTGACATTGGCTCTACAACCGTCAAAGTTGTAGTACTTGATAAGGACAACAACATTCTGTTTTCAGATTATGAGCGTCATTTTGCAAATATTCAGGAAACACTTGCAATGTTATTGACAAGAGCAAAGGAAATCACGGGTCCGGTAACGGTTCACCCTGTTATTACCGGTTCAGGCGGTCTGACACTTGCCAACCATCTTAATGTACCATTTAATCAGGAGGTTGTTGCCGTTTCAACAGCATTAAGCTTCTATGCTCCTGAAACAGATGTTGCGATTGAGCTTGGCGGCGAAGACGCTAAAATTATATATTTTACCAATGGTATTGACCAGCGGATGAATGGTATCTGTGCCGGAGGTACCGGTTCATTTATCGACCAGATGGCATCTCTTCTTCAGACTGACGCCGCAGGTCTTAATGAATATGCAAAGAATTACAAAGCAATTTATCCTATTGCTGCACGCTGCGGTGTATTTGCCAAAACAGATATTCAGCCGTTAATTAACGAAGGCGCAACCAAGGAGGATTTATCCGCATCTATTTTTCAGGCAGTAGTTAACCAGACCATCAGCGGTCTTGCCTGCGGTAAGCCAATCCGCGGCCACGTTGCTTTTCTCGGAGGCCCTCTTTACTTTTTATCAGAACTTAGAAATGCATTTATCCGAACACTTAATCTTACTGATGAATATATAATTACTCCGGATAACCCTCATCTCTTTGCTGCAATCGGTTCAGCAATGACCTATGATGAGAACCGGCAGGCAGAGCTTGATGACTTAATCAGCATGCTCTCTTCAAATATCAAGATGGACTTTGAAGTTGAACGCATGGAGCCGCTTTTCAATAATGAAGAGGAATTTAATGAATTCTCCGAACGTCATAACAGGGCATGTGTTAAGAAGGGAGATTTATCCGCATATCAGGGCAACTGTTATATGGGTATTGACGCCGGCTCCACAACAACCAAGGTTGCACTTGTAGGCGAAGACGGAACATTGTTATATTCCTTCTATGATAATAATAACGGAAGCCCGCTTGCTACCTCAATAAGAGCAATCAAGGAGATTTACAGCAAGCTTCCAAAAGGCGTAAGAATTGTACGCTCCTGTTCAACAGGTTACGGTGAAGCACTTATTAAGGCAGCACTTATGCTTGATGAGGGCGAAGTAGAGACCGTATCCCACTACTATGCTGCTGCATTTTTCAATCCTGATGTTGACTGCATTCTTGATATCGGCGGCCAGGACATGAAATGTATCAAGATTAAAGACCACACCGTTGACGGAGTCCAGCTTAATGAGGCATGCTCATCCGGATGCGGTTCATTTATAGAGACTTTTGCAAAATCACTTAACTACTCCGTTCAGGACTTTGCAAAGGCTGCCCTCTTTGCCAAACACCCAATTGATTTGGGAACAAGATGTACTGTTTTCATGAACTCAAAGGTTAAACAGGCCCAGAAGGAGGGTGCAGGTGTTGATGATATATCAGCAGGTCTTGCATACTCTGTAATTAAAAATGCCTTATACAAAGTTATCAAGCTTTCTGACGCAAGGGATTTAGGTGCCAATATCGTAGTTCAGGGCGGAACCTTCTATAATAACGCCGTACTCAGAAGCTTTGAGAAAATCGCCGGTGTTCAGGCAATCCGTCCTGATATTGCCGGAATTATGGGTGCTTTCGGTGCCGCATTAATTGCAAGGGAAAGATATGAGGGTCAGGACACCTCAATGCTTTCAATTGAGCAGATTAATTCCCTTGAATATACAACCTCAATGACAAGATGTCAGGGCTGTACCAACCACTGTCTCCTTACAATCAATAAATTCACGGGCGGCAGACAGTTTGTTTCCGGCAACAGATGTGAACGCGGAATCGGCAAAGAGAAGAACAAAGACAAGGTACCTAATTTATATGAATATAAGAACAAGAGAATTTTCGGCTATGAATCTCTTGATGAGGATAAGGCTCCGAGAGGTGTTGTAGGACTTGCAAGATGCCTTAATATGTATGAGAACTATCCGTTCTGGCATACATTTTTTACAAAGCTTGGTTTCAGGGTTGTACTCTCCCCTCCATCAAGCCGCAAGCTCTATGAATTAGGAATTGAATCCATTCCAAGCGAATCAGAATGTTATCCTGCAAAGCTTGTACATGGTCATATTTCCTGGTTAATTAAACAGGATATTAAATTTATTTTCTATCCATGTATTCCTTATGAACGTTGTGAAAGTGAGGGCTGTAACAATCACTTCAACTGCCCTATCGTAACCTCATACGGAGAAAATATTAAGAACAATGTTGAGGAACTGAAGGAACATAATGTTAATTTTATGAATCCGTTCATCTCATTCTCAAGCGAGGAAACAGCCCGTAACGAGCTTATTAAAGTTTTTACAAAAGAATTCAATATTCCTGCTGATGAGATTACAGAAGCCAGTAAAGCCGGCTGGGAAGAGATGATGCAGTGTCAGAGAGACATCCGTGCCAAAGGTGAGGAAACTCTCAAATACCTTGAGGAGACGGGCAGACGAGGAATCGTACTTGCCGGCCGTCCTTACCACATTGACCCTGAAATCAATCACGGTATTCCTGATTTGATTAATTCATACGGAATTGCCGTACTCTCAGAGGACAGTATTGCACATCTTGCACAGATTGAACGTCCCGTAATTGTAATGGACCAGTGGACATATCACACAAGAATGTACTCTGCTGCCACATTTGTTAAGACCAGAGATGATATTGACATGATTCAGCTCAATTCCTTTGGCTGCGGTCTTGACGCCGTAACTACAGATTATGTTAACGATATTCTCTCTTCCGGCGGCAAGATTTATACTGTTTTAAAAATTGATGAGGTTAATAACCTTGGTGCTGCAAGAATCCGAATCCGTTCTCTGATAGCCGCACTCAAGGTAAGAGATAATAATAAATATGTCCGCAAGGTTCATTCCAGTGCATATAAGCGTGTGGAATTTACTGAGGAAATGCGTGACCAGAATTACACAATTCTTTGTCCGCAGCTCTCTCCTCTGCATTTCGACTTCCTGCAGCCTGCACTCAATGTATGCGGCTATAACGTCGTTATGTTGCAGAACATGGAGAAATCCTCAATTGATATGGGTCTTAAATATGTTAACAACGACGCCTGCTTCCCATCAATCATTATTACCGGACAGATTATGGAAGCACTGCTCTCCGGCAAGTATGACCTTAATAAAACTGCCGTAATTATTACACAGACCGGTGGTGGCTGCCGAGCAAGCAACTACATCGGATTCATCCGAAGAGCTCTCAAAAAGGCAGGTCTTGAGCATATACCGGTTGTTTCCTTAAGTGTTGGCGGAATTGAGACTAACTCAGGCTTTAAATACACTCCTAAGGTGCTTAAACGTGCGTTAATGGCACTTCAATACGGAGATGTATATATGAATGTATTATACAGAACCAGACCTTATGAAGCAGTACCGGGTTCAGCCAATGAGCTTGCTGCGCAGATGAAGGATCGCTGCATGAAATCACTTGCGCAGAAGCACCTTTCAATGCGTCAGTTCAACAGTGATATAAAAGCAATGATTGAAGCCTTCGATAATCTTCCTCTTTTGGATATTAAGAAGCCGAGAGTCGGCGTAGTCGGTGAGATTCTTGTTAAATTTCATCCGGTTGCCAACAATCAGATTGTTGAATTATTGGAAAAAGAAGGTGCTGAAGCTGTTGTACCTGATTTTATCGGTTTCTTCCTGTATTGTGCACAGAACAGTCACTTTAAGACTGAACATCTTGGAGCATCCAGGAAGTCAAAGCTTATATCCGATATAGTTATATGGGTATTTGAATTATTCAGAAAGTCATCAAGGAAATATTTAAAGAAGAGTAAACGTTTTGTTGCACCATCTTCTATCGGAGACATGATGAAGTTAGCCCTTCCTTATGTATCAGATGGTAACCAGACAGGTGAGGGCTGGCTCTTAACTGCCGAAATGGTTGAATTAATACATATGGGAGTTCCAAACATTGTCTGCTGTCAGCCGTTTGGATGTCTTCCAAACCATATTGTAGGAAAAGGAGTAATCAAAGAACTGAGACTTGCATTCCCTCAGTCCAACATCATTGCAGTTGATTATGATGCAGGTGCAAGTGAGGTTAATCAGCTTAATAGAATTAAATTAATGCTTTCAACAGCACAGAAAAAACTGCACGAAGAGCAATAAAGTTTTATCTAATTAATAAAAAAGAAAAGTAGCTTTCCGCATAAGCTACTTTTTCTTTTTTATGACCTATTCTGCTTTAAGTGTTTTTACACCGAAAAAGAAATAAATGATATGAAATATCCATACACACGCAAAAACAATGCAAGGTATATATACTCCTTTTATCATCATCATCGTAAACCCAAAGCGAGAGTGTAAAATAAAGTGTGTAAGTTACCGGTAACAAAACTTACGCACTTTATTTTTATGTGAAAGTGCGATACACTATCGAAAGGAAATGATAAAGGATGAGTACAGCACTTATGGCACCAAGAAAGAAACGTAACACTAAAGGAGCAGCTATTGCTCAGGCAATCTTAGAACAGTATCAGCCACAGACCAAAGAGGATATGCAGGAAGCTATCAAGGATATCTTTGGTCCTATGTTTGAAGCAATGCTTCAGGGAGAAATGGATTCCCACCTTGGCTATGAAGCGAACGACCATGGTTATAAGGATACAGATAACCGCAGAAATGGATACATATCCAAAAATGTAAAAACTGCCTATGGCGAGATTCCGGTTGATGTTCCTCGTGACCGCCAGGCAACTTTTGAGCCACAGGTAATTCCGAAGAGAACCCGTGATGTCAGTGGCATTGAGGACAAGGTTATGTCCATGTATGCCAGGGGAATGAGCCAGCGTGATATAGCTGATACGATCGAGGATATCTATGGATTTGAAATTTCTCATGAAACCATTTCCAGCATCACAGACCGTGTAATTGAAACTGCCGAGGAATGGCAGAACCGCCCACTTAAGAAGTTTTACACATTCCTGTTTGTGGACTGCCTTTATGTTTCTATCCGCAAAGAAATGGAAACAAAAAGCTGTGCAGTTTACGTGATCCTTGGCTATGATGTTAATGGTATCAAAGATATCTTAGGTCTCTGGATTGGAGAAGCTGAGGGAAAGCATTACTGGATGCAGATATGTGATGAAATCAAAGCACGTGGTGTGGAAGATGTATTATTTATCAGCATGGATGGTGTGTCTGGCCTGGAAGAAGGCGCACGTTCTATTTTTAAAGAGGTTACTGTCCAGAGGTGTATTGTCCATCTCATCAGAAACTCTGTTAAGTACATTCCGTCCAAAGATTATAAGGCCTATACAGCACAATTGAAGAAAGTTTACGGAGCCGTCAGTCTGAAGGCAGCCGAGGCTGAATTCGAGCGTTTTAAACAGGCATGGAATCAGTATCCGGGAGCTGTTGATGTATGGGTTCGGAACTGGAAATATGTGGAGCAGTTGTTTAACTACGGAAGTGCTGTGAGGAAAGTCATGTACACAACCAATGCCATAGAATCCGTTAATTCAAGTTTTCGCAAAGTAACCAAGAAAGGTTCTTTTCCAAGTGAGGATGCTGTAGTTAAGGCATTGTATTTGAGAATAACAGAACTTTATAAAAAATGGAATGGTCGTCCGGTTTCCAATTGGGCCATGGTAAGAAACCAGCTTTCTATGGACGATAAAATTCAAGCACGAATATTGAAATATGAAAATTTCTAATAATGTTTAGGAGGTTTTTTATGAGTAAATACTATGACTATTTTGAAGAACAGGAACATAATCCAGATGAAGTAACAATGGACGAGTTCATTGCTGAAGCCATG
>JBGVLM010000013.1:0-41207 GCA_045124255.1 Butyrivibrio sp.
GAGCGTGTCCTTGCCAGAACACACTCAGGCATAAAAGGTTTCCTTTTGAAAAAAGAACAATCACAACAACTGACACTGGCTGAATGCTTTGCTGGATTGGGTTTCAAGTGGTAGCGGTTTGAAAAATGGGGAAACTCAAATCCTGCCACAATATTGAAAACCTCTGTTAATTTTGTTACAATACTTGAATATTAATAAATATAATTTTTAGCCCGGAAAGAAGTGTTTGACTTGAACATTATTGTATGTGTTGATAATCGTAACGGAATGATGTTTAATAACAGAAGATTAAGCAGCGATTCCATTCTGCGGCAGAATATTTTTCAGACAATAACAGGCAGTAAGCTATGGATGAATTCCTATTCTTCCAAACAGTTTACTGAAGGAAATCCTGCCATAGAGGTATGCGATAATTTTATTCAGAAAGCTTCCGGTAACGATTATTGTTTTGTTGAGAATCCTGACGATTTAGTCGGAGTAACTGCTGACAGAATTATAATTTACCGCTGGAACAGGGATTACCCTGCGGACCAATTTTTTAACATGGATATTTCTGACAGGAAAATTTTATTAACAGAAGATTTTCAAGGCTCTTCCCATGATAAAATAACAAAAGAGGTGTATGAATAATGAAAAAAATTTTCAGATTATTTGGAATAATCACGCTTACTGCTTTTATTTTTGCAGGCTGCTCAACCTACATGCCACAGGTACAGGATAATATACTGACTCATACAACTGAACACAGGACCGAAGCATCGACTCAGGATGAATATACAGCAGGCACTTCCGCTTCAACCGAATCCGGTTCAGAAGAAACAACCGGACAGTCCAATATCATGTCCGGTAACACCGGGGAAATAATTATAAGTCAGGGCATAAATACTTTTACTGTAAACCTTGTGTCAGATTACACAGGAACACCTTATACGATAATTAACAATAACGTGCCATTTTTTACTGACGATGAGCTTACCATTGTATCCTATGAGTTTTACAGTGAACTTGATGATTTGGACAGGTGCGGATATACAATTGCCTGCATTGGTCAGGATATAATGCCGACTGAGGAACGGGGCAATATCGGAAATGTCAAGCCTACAGGCTGGCATACGGTAAAATATGACTGTGTGAACGGAAAATATCTCTACAACCGCTGCCATCTTATCGGATTTCAGCTGACAGGCGAAAATGCCAATGAATGCAACTTAATTACGGGTACGAGGTATCTCAACGTAGACGGGATGCTTCCTTTTGAAAATATGGTTGCGGACTATGTAAAAGAAACAGGAAACCATGTTATGTACAGGGTCACCCCTATTTTTGACGGGGATAACCTTGTTGCAGATGGTGTACTTATGGAAGCCAGATCCGTTGAGGATGACGGAGAAGGAATTTTATTTAATGTATACTGCTATAATGTACAGCCCGGTGTTATCATAGATTATGCAACAGGTGAGAGCAGGCTTGATGACGGGAGCGACTGATTTCGGTGTAATATGTCGGTCATTTTATCAGCAAAACATATTTTTACGAGGTTAATATGAAAACAAAAAAATCCTATATTTATATTTTAATTGCAATATTTATCCTTTCCATTATTCCACT
This sequence comes from Butyrivibrio sp., assembly GCA_045124255.1. Classification (GTDB taxonomy): domain Bacteria; phylum Bacillota; class Clostridia; order Lachnospirales; family Lachnospiraceae; genus Eshraghiella. The sequence goes on from JBGVLM010000013.1 coordinate 1,609, forward strand.
ATATATAATAGGCAGCTATGCCCACCCTGCAGTGGATGATTATTTCTACGGGGTTGAAACCTCGCAGGTATGGGAGGAAACGGGCTCAATAACAGAAGTAATTAAAGAATCCTATTCCCTTATGCTTGACACCTATGAGAACTGGCAGGGTAATTTTGCTGCTATTTTCCTTATGAGATTACAGCCGGGGATTTTCGGAGAGGAATATTATGTGCTTGCACCGGTTATTTTGATTACCACCTTTGTTGTTTCAATGCTGTGCTTTTTCTATTATTTTCTCAGGAAATGGTTTAATGCCGGCCGTTTGGCTTCGCTTGGCTCGGCAGTTGCAATAACCTTTTGTGCACTCCATTTTACGCATGTGCCGGCAGATTCTTTTTACTGGTACAATGGCTCAATTTATTACACTTTTTTCTATTCACTAATGCTTTTTCTGTTCCTGACCGTAACAGTTTTATTAAAAAGCAACAGCAGACCGGCAATCGTCACTGCCTTTATAGCGGGACTTTTTCTTTCCTTTATTATTGGAGGCGGCAACTATGCCACTGCACTTGTAACGGCGGTCATTCTGGTCGTTATGATTGCATGGTTTATTTACAAAAAAAATCCACGTATAATCCCTGTCACGCTCCTTACCATGGTAATGCTCGCTTCATTTGCAATAAGCATGCTTGCTCCGGGCAATTCAATCAGGCAGGAGAGCGTCGGGGCAGGACCGGGCGTAATTAAGGCACTGCTGTACTCCTTTGCATACGGCGGCTACAATATAGCATCATCAACAACCTTTCCTGTTGCCGTACTGTGGGTTGTACTGCTCCCCGTTTTCTACCGTATCGCAGCAGGCAGCAAACTAAATTTCCGCTATCCGCTTTTAATGCTTGTATTTACATTTGGAATTTTTTGTTCACAGGGAACTCCCGTTTTCTATGCACAGGGACTAAGAATGCCTTACAGGATGATGAATATTATATATTTCAGCTATTATTTCTTTATGACATGGAACTTAATCTACCTGATGGGCTGGATTCACAGAAAATGGGGCGACAGAGAACTTCTTAAGAAATTTGAGTGCATATATGACAGTGCCAAATTAAGAAAAATTATTTTATCCTGCGGAGTCATATTTTTTGCAGTCGGAAGTATAGGTCTTTGCCAGGTATCTGAGGCTGAACACGGCAGTGCTGCATTCAGCGGCCTTCCTGCCGGTGCAAGTGCCGTATACTCACTTGTAACCAATGACGCCAAAACCTATGATATCGAAATGACCGAGCGCTCCGAATATCTGGCCGGCACTTCGTCTTCCGAGGTCGCACTTAAACCGCTCAGCGCCACACCTGAGGTAATCTTCCATTCGGATATAACCTCCGACCCATACGACTGGCGCAACCAGCATCTGGCATTATACTACAATAAATCGCTGATATGGATTGAAGAATAAAATAAGGGTCTTCTATGATTTTATGTCATAGAAGACCTTTAATTAATATCTTTTTATTTTCTTTGAAGGGGTCTTTGGAAACTCTGTTTCCCTTACCTTTAAACGGTATACCTTTTTATATGCCGGAACAGTGGTATTATATGTATCAATTATTTCCTGCAGTGCAGCATTCATATCAGCAATACCGGCTTTCTGTGCATATTCATAATCCGGAAAAATCTCCGCTTCAATTAAGCCTTCATTCTCTCTTACCAGAATTTCCTGTACAAGACGCTGTTCTCCTATTTTGTTTTCCAGCTCTTCCGGAGATACATTTTCTCCGTTTTTGGTAATAATCAGATTTTTCTTACGGCCTGTCAGATATACAAAGCCTTCCTCGTCGACATAGCCTAAATCACCTGTACGAAGCCATCCGTCCACAAGTGTCTCTGCCGTTTCTTCAGGCATTTTGTAATATCCCTGCATAACACTGCTTCCGCGAACCCACAGTTCTTCATCAATCACCTTCGCCTCACAGTTCGGAAGCAGCTGACCGACTGAGCCCTTTCTGATATTCCATCCGAGAGTTGTGCTGATAACCGGAGAACACTCCGTCATTCCATAGCCCTGTAAAATTTTAATGTCATATTTTGCAAACAAATCAATCATGGCAGGAGGCATATAAGCACCTCCGCTGCATATAAACTTCAGCTGTTCTCCGAATACTTCTTTTTTGACAATTTCCGGAGGCAGTGCTGCCACATCTTCAAGCTTCTTTGCCACAGTCTCAATCATAAGCGGAACCATTAAAATAATTGTAGGCTCAAATACCTTGATATTCTTCATCATACGAATCAATGAATCGTTAATGCAGATAATGCTTCCGCAGGAGATTCCTTTTAAAATATCCATGGAAAGGCAATATGCGTGATGTATCGGAAGCACTGACAATAACACGCTTCTCGCAGGAAATTTCATATCCAGGCATGTCGCATTCTCCGCAAGATTGCGGTGCGTAAGCATAACACCCTTACTCTTTCCGGTTGTGCCGGAGGTAAACATAATCGTTGCCAGCTGCTCAGGCTCCGGTTCATAATCGCAAGTGCCTTCGTTTTCTTTTATTAACTGCCATAAAGAAAGCATTTCCTCACTGTGCTCATCATGTGACATTGAAATAATATACTTAATTTTCGGACAGCTTTTTTTAACCACGGCAAGTACATCCATACGGACATCATCTGCCACAAATATCGCAGCGTCAGAGCGGTCAATAAGTTCACACATATCTTCAACCGGAAGGGATACATCAAGCGGAACCGCAACCCTGCCGCTGTTTACAATACCCATATAAGCTGCAATCCAGCCATAAGAGGTTGCACCTGTCATTGCAATATGTCCGCCCTCTTCTGCCAATTTCTGTAATGCATTGGAAAAGCATTCACTGTCATGCTTTAAATCACTGTAAGATTTCGATTCAATTTCTTTTTTTCCCTTTTTGTAACGGACAGCATCCTCCGCTCCATACTTTAATTCTGATTGTACAAGAATCTCGCGAATAGTACTACACAACATAGACTTTCCTCCTATCATTAACTACTCTGCTCCAAGCCCCTTCATATAATCCAGAGCCTCTCCTACAGTTCGTACATTTGCTACTTCCTTCTGATCTATTTCTATATCAAATTCGTCCTCCAAATCTCCTAACATTGTCATAAAATCAAAAGAAGTAAATCCCAAATCCTCCACAAATCTGGATTCCATATGTACATCCGCAGCGTCTACCTCTACATAATTACAAATAATCTCAACAAATTTTTCAAACATATGCTATTCTCCTTAAACTCTAAATTAAATTAATAATATCTCCGATTGTTAAATCCGGATTTTCAGTACCCTTGAACATAATCTTGCATAAATAATAATACATATATTCCAGCTGTTTTCTTGATACTGACGCAACCTGATGCTCAAAGCTGAAATCCAGTCCATTGTCGTCCGGGCGGTGCATAACCGTTAAGTACATTGCCTGTGTGGTTGCTCCGTTTGGATACCATTTTGTTTTATATTTAATTTCTCCAAGCTTATCCAGTCCTTTTTCCTTTAATGTCAGCGGCTGGTAGGTAAGTGTCATCGGTTCATAGGTCTGTCCCGGTGCATGAGGATATTTCCGGCTGCGATATGCAAAATATTCCGTCGGATTATAGTTTGCATGACGAAAATATTCATTCTGTAAATCCCTGATTTCATATATGCCTTCTATAAATGTCTTATCCTTCGGGATTATGGTTCTGAATGGAAAAGAATGAATTCTTGTTCCTCCGCATTTCTTTTCCTTAAGTGTTGCCCTGCGGGCAATCGCCGTATTAATTGAAACATCATCATTTCCGTTCTCTTTTTGAAAATAAGTGCGAAGTCCCATCATTAACAGGCATACGAGAGAAACATGATATTTCTCACAAAAATCCATAAGTCTTTTGGTCGGTTCCGCTTCCAGATGAAAAATATCAAGTGCCGAATCCACCTCAGATGAAGCATTAACTGCTGCACGAAGCTGTGGGTCGTTATATTTGTCGCGTTCTGCCTGAAGCTGTCCTGCACCGCTTATACCATTATAAATAGGCTCTGATGAGTCAATAATATTTTGGAAAAACTCTCTGTCACGCTGCTGTGCCCTGCTTCCTGCCTCGTATTCCAAATCCTTTTCCAGCTGTTCTAGATATGAGCACATCTCTTTCGGATATGGCACATCATTTGGATACATGGTATGGCAATACAGCTCAATAATATCCCTTAAAAAGCAGATTAATGACTGTGCATCCATTGTCAAATGACCCACAAGCATATATACACCATGAAAACCATCCGGTGTCGTAATCATAACAACTCTGTTCTGAGGTGCATCCGTAAGCTTAAACGGAACCTGTGTCCATTCGGTCATAATCTTACCGGCCTCTTCCATTGTCTTTCCGGTAAAATCCACATATTCTATTTCACGCTCTTCTTTATCCACAATATACTGATACCAGTTATTTTCCTTATCCATTGCAAATCGAAGACGCATTGAATCGCAGCGCTCATACGCTTTATAAATCGCTTCCTTTAAAACATTAAAGTCCACTTCCGTACCAATGGTAAGACTTGTTCCAATATTTACAACTTCTTTTTTAGGACAAAAACTCTGATAATAAATATGGAATTTCTGAGCTACCGTTAACGGATATACTTTATAACCCTTTCTGCTTCTCATCATTTTACAACACCTCCAATAAACTTATTTAACGCATTTTCATAAGCTTCTGTATCTTTATAATAGCTTTCTGCATGCGCTGCACCTTCAATAATCAGCTTCTGCTTTTCTGAGCTGCAATTCTCATATATTTCATCACACATACGGCATGGCACAAATGTATCAGCCGAACCGTGAATAAAGAGTATAGGCACCTTTGCCTTCTGCACCTCTCTCGCTGCATTACATTCATCCAAAGCATAGCCTGCAAATTTTCTGTTCATCAAATCGGATATCTGCATTATCGGAAATGACGGAAGATGTATCATTTTTCTTAAAACATGAGTAAACACCTCTTTGGGTGAGGTAAAAGCACAATCTGAAATAATTCCCTTTACCTGCTCAGGCAAATCGAGTCCGCTTGTCATTAGTACAGTGGCTCCGCCCATTGAAGTTCCATGCAGCAAAATCTGTACATCTTCTCCGAATTCCTCTATACTCATGTTAATCCAGCGTAAAGCGTCCCTTCTGTCCAGACAGCCAAAACCGATATGCCTGCCTTCGCTTTCCCCGTGTGCCCTTTCGTCCACAAGCAGCATGGAATACCCCTGCTTCAGGTAATATCCCGAAAGACCTATGTAATCCTTCATTCCCTGACTGGTATACCCATGAAAACAGATAACTATTTTTTTCTGATTACCTTGAGGAAACCATGTCGCATGCAGCTTCAAACCATCATCTGACTGAATCCATTTATCCTCATGCGGCTGTGACATCATAAATTTCTTACGCTTCTGTATAAAATCCATGTGCAGATTCCAGTCCGTACCTGCCATCTTAATCGTGCGTTCGGTTTTAGCATTATTACGAGTCATCGTTCTTCTATAGAAATAGGCTGATATTCCCAACTCGGCCAGAGCCGCTGCTCCCACCGCCAGAGAAACACCTCCTATAATATGTACTGCACTCATATTTAATCCTCTTATTTTCTTTTAATTAATTCCGGCAGCTTCAAAGCCTTTTCAAAATTACCTTCCACTTTTAATTTCTGAAGAGTAAATGCCGCTACCGGGTCCATTTTTCCATCCATAATTTTATTAAATACTTCGGCTGACGCAGTAAACATTGCATCCCTGTCAAAATATTCATACGGCTCAATAAATAACTGTCCGTCCTTTACTTCCACATAGAAAATTCCTGATTCTTCACCCGTTACATTAAACTGATATGCCAGGTGCTCTTTAATATCGCTGACATCTGCTCCCATAAATTTTGTTTTTACACTTGAAAAATATTCCGAATAAGTCATATTCATCCTCCATTTTTACAAAATTCGACCAGCGGTCAATTTTTACACAAATAATGTTACCACCACTTTCGACCAGTGGTCAATTTACATTTCTTACAATTTTGGGAAGACAATTTTAGTGATTTTTAAATGATATACACAAAGAAAAAAGTATGATATAATCTATTTTAAATCGCACTTTATGAGAGGAAATCAGATGGATACACCTTTAAAATATGATAAAATCCTGGACGCATTACAGGAACTTCTGCAAAATAAGAATATTCAGAAAATATCAGTAAGTGAAATTGCCAGACAGGCAGGAATCGGCAAGGGCAGTATATATTACTATTTTTCCTCCAAAGACGCTATTGTGGACGCACTGATTGAACGCAGCTATAAGAAGCCGTTAGAAACTGCCGGAAATCTTGCAAAACAGACCCACATATCATCATTTACCAGAATGGCTATGATATTTCAGGCATGCCGTAACTCTTCCATAGAATTTCTTAAGAAGGGAGAGAATACCCACAGCCAAAATAACATTCCGGAAACTGCACAGGAACAGGCATATATGCACCAGAAATTTTTAAAGCATCTCATTGCAGAATTAACGCCCGCACTCTCCGAAATTATCCGGCAGGGAATTGACCAAGGCGATATCAATTTTGAATATCCAAAGGAACTGGCAGAAATTGTACTCATCGTACTTTCCGTAAAACTGGATAATACACTTGCACCGGGCACCCCTGCGGAAATAGAAAAAACACTCCGGGCACTCATCAGCCTTTTGGAAAAAGGAACTGACACGCCACCCGGAGCATTAGATTATTTAGCTGCTTTCTAGCAGCTATTTGTCATTATTTACCCTTCAACTGCTTGAACAACTGCACAATCTTGCTTGTTCCAAGTCTTGAAGCTCCCAATTTAAGGAACAAATCTGCGTCCTCAAGTGATGAGATTCCGCCCGCTGCCTTAACCTTAACATTGCCGCCGACATTTGCCTTAAGAATTGCAACATCAGAAGGTGTTGCACCTGTCTTTGCAAAGCCTGTTGAGGTCTTAATATATTCCGCACCGGAATCAGTTACAATCTTACACATGGTCATCTTCTCTTCATCAGTGAGCAGGCAGGTCTCAATGATAACCTTAAGTATTCTTCCATGACATGCTTCCTTAACAGCCTTAATCTCATTGAGAATATCATCATATCTCTTATCCTTGAGCCATCCGATATTAATAACCATATCTATTTCATCCGCACCATTCAATACGGCGTCTTCAGCCTCAAACACTTTAACTCTTGTGGTGCTGTATCCGTTCGGGAAACCGATAACCGTACAAACCTTAAGCTTGGTTTCTTTATCTCTAAGGTAATCTGCAACCGGTCTGACATAGGATGCAGGAATACAGACGGTAGCACATCCATTGTCCATTCCTTCATCGCATAACTTTCTAATGTCGTTCCATGTGGCATTTGGCTTAAGCAAAGTATGGTCACACTTTGCAAGCAACTCTTTCATATCCATACTATCATCTCTCCTGTTATTATAATGGCAAAACAGGAACGTAACCGCGTTCCTGTTCGTATATTAATATTATAAAAAGCATTTGGGATAAAGTCAATGAGAATCAGGCAGAATAAGCCATTTTCAGCCTTTCAGTTGCAGATTTCAACTCATCAATTTCACTCTCTGTCATCTTTTCAGGCTTAGCCTTACGCAAAAGCTTATTAACGGCAAGAATCTCCTCTCTTATTCTCTGCTTCTGGTACTTGTCAAGCACCTTCTTATCAGTCTTAAGCTTCTGCTGCGCGTCATCAATTGTCACTCTTGCTTCATTAATTGTCTCAAAGGCATTCATTCTTGTGCTGTCCGAAGCTTCATATTCGGCTGCATCACGCATTGCACGCTCAATTTCTGCCTCTGACAGGTTGGAGCTTGTTGTTATTGTAATTCCCTGCTCCCTTCCTGTTTCCAAATCTCTGGCAGATACATTAACAATTCCGTTCGCGTCTATATCAAATGTTACCTCTATCTGAGGAACTCCGGCCGGTGCCCTTCTGATACCGTTAAGCCGGAAATTGCCAAGAAGCTTGTTATCCCTTGCAAACTGTCTCTCTCCCTGTAAAACCTTAATCTCTACAGAGGTCTGGTAGTTCATTGCTGTGGAGAACACCTGACTCTTCTTACAAGGTATTGTTGAATTACGCTCAATAAGTCTGGTTGCAACACCTCCGACAGTCTCTATGGAAAGCGTTAACGGGGTAACATCCAACAACAGAATCTCTGAAGACGCCGCGTCTCCCGCAAGCTTGCCCCCCTGTATTGAGGCACCAAGTGCAACACATTCATCCGGATTCATATTACGGCTTGGTTCAAGCCCGGTAAGCTGTTTGACCTTCGCCTGTACTGCCGGAATTCTTGTTGAACCGCCTACAAGAAGCACCTTGGATAATTCGGAGGCACTTATGCCGGCGTCCTGCAAAGCATTACGCACCGGAACCGCGGTTCTCTCAACGAGGTCCGCCGTAAGCTCATCAAATCTGGCTCTTGAAATTGTAACCTCCAAATGCTTAGGACCGCCCTTTGTAGTTGTAATAAAAGGAAGGTTAACCGTTGTGGTCGTTGCAGTAGATAACTCCTTCTTCGCCTTCTCCGCTTCCTCCCTGATTCTCTGTAATGCCATCTTATCCTTGGATAAGTCAATGCCCTCTGCCTTCTTAAACTCGGATATAAGATAATTAACTACACGTTCATCAAAATCATCTCCGCCAAGGTGGTTATCTCCTGAGGTGGCAAGAACCTCAATAACCTTGTCCCCTATCTCGATAACCGATACATCAAAGGTTCCTCCTCCCAGGTCATATACAAGTATCTTCTGTGCGTCACCATTATCCAGTCCATACGCAAGTGCAGCCGCCGTAGGCTCATTAATAATTCGCTCAACCTTAAGTCCTGCAATTCTTCCGGCGTCCTTAGTCGCCTGACGCTGTGCATCACTGAAATAAGCCGGAACCGTAATAACGGCCTCAGTAACCCTCTCTCCGAGATAATTCTCTGCGTCCTTCTTAAGTTTCATAAGGATAAAAGCAGAAATCTCCTGAGGTGTATATTTCTTACGGTCAATATTTACCTTATAATTAGTTCCCATCTCACGCTTGATTGATGAAATGGTTCTGTCCGAATTAGTAACCGCCTGTCTCTTCGCAGGCTCACCCACAAGACGCTCCCCCTTCTTCGTAAAAGCCACCACAGAAGGAGTTGTCCTTGCTCCCTCCGCATTGGCAATGACAGTCGGCTGTCCGCCCTCTATAACAGCAACACAGCTGTTGGTAGTACCTAAATCGATTCCGATAATCTTTCCCATGGTAAAATCTCCTATATCTGATAAATGAATACAAAATTTCTATATTTTGTATTCTACCATGATAAACTAAAAAATATATAACTTAATTATTATTTTTTTATAAATTTTATACTTTTAAGTAAATAAATACGCTATTGACTTTAGCACTTTAAAGTGTTATATTTGAGGAGACTCATTTGAAAGAAGAGGTAATATTTTATGTCAATGAATTATTTTAAAAAACTTCCGGAGCCCGAGGTTTTAAAACAGGAATACCCAATGACTCCGGAACTTGTTAAATTAAAAGAAGAAAGAGACCGCGAAATCAGAGATGTTTTCACAGGTCAGTCAGATAAATTTCTTGTAATTATCGGCCCATGCTCTGCCGACAGAGAGGACGCAGTATGCGATTATGTTGAAAGACTTTCCAGGGTTAATGAAAAAGTTAAGGACAGGCTTATAATTATTCCGAGAATTTATACCAATAAGCCAAGAACCACAGGCGAAGGCTACAAAGGAATGCTTCATCAGCCTGACCCTAACAAGGAGCCGGACCTCTATGCAGGTATTGCTTCAATCCGCAAAATGCATATAAAGGCAATTACGGTCGGAGGCATGACCTGTGCTGATGAAATGCTTTATCCGGAGAACAGAAGCTATCTGGACGATGTGCTTTCCTATGAAGCAATCGGTGCCCGCTCAGTAGAGAACCAGCAGCACCGTCTGACTGCCAGCGGAATGGACATTCCTGTCGGTATGAAGAATCCTACAAGCGGTGATTTCGGTGTAATGCTTAATTCCGTAATTGCAGCACAGAGTGCACATGAATTTATTTACAGAGGCTACAGCGTTAATACAAGCGGCAATGACCTTGCCCACGTAATTCTTCGCGGCGGTGTTAATAAATATGGTATATGTATTCCAAACTACCATTATGAGGATTTAGAAAGACTTCATGAATTATATGAAGCAAAGAATCTCAAAAACCCTGCTGCAATTGTTGACGCTAACCACTCCAACTCCAATAAGAAATACAAGGAACAGATTCGTATCACAAGCGAGGTTCTCCACAGCAGAAGATATAACGAGGATTTCAAAAAGCTTGTCAAGGGAGTTATGATTGAAAGCTATATCGAAGAGGGTACTCAGAAGATTTGTGATAACATGATTTACGGCAAATCAATTACCGACCCATGTATCGGCTGGGAAGACACAGAGAGACTTCTTGATAAAATAGCTGACGAGGCTTAAACCGGAGGTTCTTATGTTAAAAAATAAAACAGTTTTATTAGGTGTAACAGGCGGAATTGCGGCATATAAAATGGCGGATGTCGCAAGCTCATTAGTAAAACTCGGTGCAACGGTGCATGTAATAATGACACGCAATGCTACTAATTTCATCAATCCGATTACATTTGAAACCCTGACATCACACAAATGTATTGTAGATACCTTTGACCGCAATTTTGATTTCAAGGTTGAGCATATTTCTCTTGCAAAGGCTGCTGATGTGGTACTTATTGCCCCTGCAACTGCTGACGTTATCGGTAAGATTGCAAATGGAATTGCTGATGATATGCTGACAACAACAATTCTGGCATGTAAGTGTCCGGTTCTTGTATCGCCTTCGATGAACACAAATATGTATGATAATCCGATTGTAACTGACAATATAAACCGCCTTAAGCATTACGGTTATCAGATAATCGAGCCGGCCGACGGACATCTGGCATGCGGTGACTCAGGCAAGGGCAAGCTTCCTGCTCCTGACATGCTTGTAAAATATATTCTCAGGGAAATTGCATACCCTAAGGATTTAAAAGGTAAGAATGTACTTATTACTGCCGGTGCCACGCAGGAGGCAATCGACCCTGTACGCTATATCACAAACCATTCAACAGGCAAGATGGGATATGCGCTTGCAACAATGGCTTCCTACAGGGGTGCGAATGTTACTCTTATTTCAGGAGAGACTGCATTAACTCCCCCACCGTTTGTTAAGACAATTAACATTAAGAGTGCAGAGGATATGTTTAATGCCGTAAGTGAAAATGCCGCTGCCAATGATATAATAATCAAAGCCGCTGCTGTTGCAGATTACACACCTGTTTCGGCTGCTGACGAGAAAATCAAGAAAAAAGACGATGATATGTCCATTCCGCTCAAAAGAACTCAGGATATACTGAAGTATCTCGGTGAGCACAAGAGGGAGGGACAGTTTATCTGCGGTTTTTCAATGGAAACGGAAAATATGCTTGAAAACTCCAGAGCCAAGCTGGATAAGAAGAACGCTGACATGATTGTTGCGAACAATCTTAAGACTGACGGTGCAGGCTTTGGCACTGACACAAATGTTGTTACAATTATAACAAGGAATTCAATGAAGGAGCTTGAAATTATGTCCAAGGAGGACGTTGCGAACGCGATTCTTGACAATATTTTAACAAATTCTTAAATAAGACTTCTCAGATTGTTCATATTTTATTCATAAAGTAGAACTATACTGAAATCGTGAAAGACGACTATATCCTTCCGGGCAACCGGAAATTTTATAGAACTTCTTTTTCATTGATCTCCCCTCTTTTTTTTAAGGCGGCACGGTGGTGCCGCCTTATTTTTGTGTTGACATATTTTATATGTTATCGTAGAATAACACTAGTGTTTACTGAGGGAGTAGTCAGCGTGAATGCGTGGTGAACCAACAGTCCCGAGCCATACGCTCTGGTTTACCTTAATTGATGAGACTCATGTATAGCAGTCAGGCTATATGTGCGTCTTTTTTAATTGCAAAAACAGCCTGCCCCTCGCAATTTCACAATGAAGAAAAAGGAGATTCTTATGTTAGAACAATTTATTGCAAGCGTACCTTTGGGTGTGCAAATTTTATTTTTGGTCATCGGTTTCCTCTTCCTTATGAAGGGTGCCGACTGGTTTGTAGACGGCGCTTCTGCACTCGCAAGCAGACTTGGTATTCCACAGATTGTTATCGGTCTTACAATTGTTGCATTTGGTACAAGTGCACCGGAAGCAGCTGTCAGTATTACCGCAGGTATGCAGGGAAGTCCTGACCTCGCAATCAGTAACGTTTTAGGAAGCAACATTTTAAACATCCTGTTAATTCTTGGTATTGCTTCAATTATTACTCCACTGGCAATCAAGAAAAACACCTTCAGATATGAAATTCCTTTTGTTGCCGTAATCACAATTCTTTTACTTGGTTTGGGACTTTTAGGACATGACATAAGCCGTATCGACGGTATTATTCTTCTCGTTATTATGTGTGCTTTCATGGTATATCTTGTATTTGTTTCCAAGAGTGAAAAGCCTTCCGAAGAAGAAGCTCCGGTTAAGAAAATGGCTGTGTGGAAGATGATTCTGTTCATTCTCGTAGGTGGTGCAGGAATTATTTTCGGAAGTCAGATTACTGTTGATTCCGCAACAGAGATTGCCAAATACTTCGGAATGAGCGAAAGACTTATCGGTCTTACAATTGTTGCTTTCGGAACTTCACTTCCGGAGCTGATTACCTCTATTCTTGCAGCAATCAAGAAGAATGACGATATCGCAATAGGTAACGTTGTAGGAAGTAATATTTTTAACATCCTGTTCATCCTTGGTTTAACAGCAGTTATCTCACCGATTAATTATGCTAATGCATTTATTGTTGACAACATTATGGCATTAATCGCCACCGTTCTTCTGTTCTTATGTGTTCTTAAAAATAAGAAGCTTGGCAGAATCGGCGGTATAATAATGCTTCTGAGCTATGCAATATATTTTGTATTTTTCTTAATTCTGTAAATAAAACAACAAACGGGGCTGCTTCAAATGATTTTGCCGCAGTCCCGTTTTTTTATTTCCTATCTTTAATCATGCAGATAACTGACAATATTACATATCCCATGGTTCTAATCATATTGACTATGACATAGCCTATAGTTGCTCCGAGAATAAATCCTCCGTTAGTTAATATCGGTACAATAATCGCAGCCGCAATCGTTGCCAGCACATTAATAATAATGCTGAAATGCTGTCTTCTGTATATAATAACCACATTCTCAAACAACGTATATGCCGCCACAAGGCCTCCGCTGAACATCAGCAAAGCATTTACAACCTCATAACCGTACAAATCCACACCATAGATTGTGGACAAAAACCAGCCTCCCAGGAAATACATAAATACCATTCCGGCCAATGTAACTACAGCCACAACTCCAAGCTGCTTCATGATAAGACGTTTGAAATTTTTCTTATCGCCCTCATCATGGTATATAGCCATTTTGGAAAGCCAGGTCCGCATTGTAAAGCCTGCCAGAAGCTCGACAGCAAACGTAGGCATAAACAGCATACTGAATCTGCCGACACCAATCTCACTTCCCTCGCCATGATAATTCTTAATTGCATATTTAGGAGAATTATTAATATATGCATGTAAAAAAGAGCTCAAGAAAAGAGAGAAGCACGCCGCTCCAATCTGCACCATTGATTTAATTTTAAAATTTACGCCAAACCGGGCAAAATACTTTATCAGCGGTAAGTCTACAACTACAAGCAGAACTATGGATTCTGCAGCAAGAAATACTGCTGAAAATGTCAGATTTCGTGTTACTATAATCATTCCACAGAAGGTAAGGAGCATAACAAGATTCTTAACGAACTGGCTTTTGCCGCTCACATCCAGTCGAAGCTTCTGCTGGTACAGACCCTCAAATAAATCCGAAAAGCTTTCCGAAATTCTGTGTATTGTAAATGCTGCAATAACAATTGCAGTTTCTCCCGTGTAGCCTCCAATCAGAATCCACAACACAGTTATAACTGCTGCGAGAGAACATGTAATTATACGAAAAGATAAATACTCCTGAAAGGAATATTTATCTTTCACATCTGAAACCTGAAAATTTCTTACAGAAAATCTTCCCACCGTTAACATCTGCTGGGCAACCATCATTCCGATAGAATACGTGTTAGCCTTCAAATCTCCCAAAACATTGGTTACAACCATCAGAAACACAAGGGAAGAAAGGGAATATATAATTCCGGAGGCAACCGTCCATCCAAAGGTTGTACCCTCCGTATTTGACGATTTCTTTAGGAAAAACTTCTTATACATTTAACTATTCAGCCTGTGCTGCCTCTTTATCTGCAAGAAACTTGTTAATTGCTGCTTCTAATTCATCTGCATTGATTCCGTGAACCATTGCTGCCATCTCAAGAGACTCACCCTGTGCTGACGGACATCCTACGCAATGCATTCCGGCATCAAGAAGAATCGGAATTATCTCAGCGTCAATCTGAATAATATCGTGAATAATCATACTTTTATTAATCTGTGCCATTTTATTTTCCTCCTATTGGTAACAGTATTGCCATTATTCTTGTGCATTATGATTATAATACATTTTTTTCTTCTTGTCATCTACCGAATAATAGATTATAATTACCTTAGCATACATAGTAGGAGGTAAATCAATATGGCATATGTAATTTCTGACAGTTGTGTAAGCTGTGGTTCTTGTGCATCAGGATGTCCTGTAAGTGCTATTGCACCTGGTGATGCACACTACGAAATCGACAAAGATGCTTGTCTCTCTTGTGGAGCATGTGAGACAACTTGTCCTGTAGGCGCAATCTCAGCTGAATAATTAAATAACAGCTTATGCAAAAAGAGACTGTAGACAAAATTTTATTTTGCCACAGTCTTTTTTTATTATTTTAAAAATATTTTTGTATTAGAAAATACTTTTTGGAAGCTTTGTAGTTTCTCTTATGTGGGCAGCGAAACAAAATGTTATGGTGCCTGCAAACTGTCTGAGCGAAGCGAGTTTTTGCAGGTACCATATAATAACAACTTTGTAGAGCTGCCCACATTAGAGAAACTCAAAGGTTACAACTGTATTTTCTAACACAAAAACTTCTTTTTCTTCTTTTTAAATTTGGGCTCCTTTGCAGCGGCGGCCTCTTTATTACCCTTCTGACAGTTTCTGATTGTCTCATCAAGTCTTTTGTATCGTTCCTCCTCTGCTTCCTCTTTTACCCTCAGAAGATAATCCATTTCCTTAATTACCTTATTACCGACCGTATGTGAGATTTCCTGACCGAGAATCACATTATTTTCCCTTAAGGTCTGTGCAACAATTCCGCCGATTATAGCTTTAAACTGCTCCATCTTGTCCACCTGTGCTGTTTCCGTACGGACAGGCGTATTATTACAGCTGCTTACTGCCGGAAGCTCTTTATTCTCCAAAAGCTCCGATTTAATGGCTTTTAACTGGAACCCCTTCTGTTTGAGTTCTTTTACCCTGCATAAAAGTTCCAGCTGCTCTCCCGAATAATATCTGTGTCCAAGCTCATTTCGCTCAATTACAAGTCCTAATTCATCCTCCCAATATCTTAAAACATGGGGTTCAAGTCCTGTTTTTTGAGCTGCTTCAGAAATTATGTAACGTTTATTTTCCATGATTATCCCCTTTATTCTTTGTTTTGAGGATATTATAAATTCTTAATATACATTATGAGCATTGAATCTGTCGACGAATTAGGACAAAAAAACACCGTAATCAACATTAACAGTTGATTACGGCATAATTATTCTTCATGGTTATACTGTCTGTCCAGACTTAAGTTTGCAAACTTCGTTAAATCAGGCAGCCATGCAAGCTCTACGGTTCCGACAGGACCGTTTCTCTGCTTGGCAATGATTATCTCCGCCACGCCCTTACGGTTGCTGTCCTTATTATAATATTCGTCACGATATATAAACATCGCAACGTCGGCATCCTGCTCAATCGCTCCCGATTCACGCAAATCCGACAGCATCGGGCGCTTATCAGGTCTGCTCTCAACCGCACGGCTTAACTGTGAAAGAGCAATTACCGGAACATTAAGCTCTCTTGCAAGTCCCTTTAATGCTCTTGATATATCAGAAACCTCCTGCTGTCTTGACTCATTTTTCTTACCTCCGCCCGACATGAGCTGGATGTAGTCAATCATAATCAAATCAAGGCGGTTCTCATTCTTAAGCTTACGGCATTTGCTTCTTAAATCTCCGATTGAAATACCCGGAGTATCATCAATAATAAGATGTGAATTACCGATTCTTGAAGCACCTTCTGCCACACTGCCCCATTCTGACGGACTCATATCACCTGTACGGATATTCTTGGAATCAACTCTCGATTCCATCGAAATGATACGGTTAACCAGCTGGAGCTTTGACATTTCCAAGCTGAAAATAGCTGTATAATATTCATGCTTAACCGATACATACTGAGCTATGTTAAGAACAAAAGCTGTCTTACCCATTGACGGTCTTGCCGCCACCAGAATAAAATCCGAATTCTGCAACCCTGAGGTTTTATAATCCAAATCGGTAAAGCCTGTCGCGATACCCGTAATCTTACCGCCTGCTCTTGCTGCTGCGGACATTCTGTCCAGCGCCTCCCTGACGACCTCTCCAATCGGCTGAAATTCATCATTTCCGCCGCTCTGCGTAACATCATTAATTTCCTTCTCTGCATTAAAAAGAATGTTATTAATATCATCCTTTTCCTCATAGCAGGAATTCTCTATCATCTGTGCTTTACGGATAAGCCTTCTCAATGTCGATTTATTTTTAACAATCTCTGCGTAATGTTTTATATTAACGGATGTCGGAACTGTTGAAAGTATATCCCTGATAAACTCCATTTCGCCAATCTCAGGCGGTGCTCCGTTCTGTCTGACCCTTTCCTGAACCTGAACAAGGTCAGCAGGCTTGCCTTCCTTCTCAAGCTGTGCCATTGCTTCAAACAAAATTCCGTATTGTCCTGTATAGAAATCTTCTTTAGTAAGTGTGTCTGTTGCAACAATTACTGCATCCCTATCCATTAACATGGAGCCGATAACAGCCTTCTCCGCTTCCGGACTATGCGGCATTACGCGCTTAATAAGCGTTTCATCCATATTTCTATGCCTCTCCTACATGAACGGTAAGCTTTGCACTTACCTCTCTGTGAAGTCTGACGGTAACAATGCTTGTTCCAAGTGTTCTGATTGGCTCGTCAAGACTGATTTTTTTCTTATCAACCTCTATTCCATGCTGTTTCTTCAATGCCTCTGCAATTTCCTTGGAAGAAACTGAACCGAAGGTTCTTCCGTCCTTTCCGGATTTAATCACTGTCTCCACCTTCAGTGTCTCAAGCTTTGCAGCAAGTGCCTTCGCTTCCTCTAACTGCTCCTTTGCAACCTTATCTTCATGTGCCTTCTGAAGCTTCAAATCATTAATATTCTGCGCATTTGCCTCAATTCCCAATTTCTTAGGCAAAATAAAATTACGTGCATATCCGTCACTTACATCAACTGTCTGTCCCTTCTTACCAAGGGATTTTACATCCTGTATTAAAATTACTTTCATTAAATTGCACCCTCCTGAATCATTGTGTCTATTGTCTTCTTAAGTATATCAATTGCCTCTTCCATGTTGACCTCTTTAAGCTGGGCACCTGCTATTGTCATGTGTCCTCCGCCGCCAAGTCTCTCCATAATAATCTGGACATTAACCTCATCAATGGACCTTGCACTGATATAAATCTCATCATTATAGAAGGTCAGTACAAAAGAAGCCTTAATTCCCGCTACATTCAAAAGCTCATTGGCAGCCTGTGCACCAACAATTGTCGGGCTGTGCAGACCTGCACTCGGGCAAACGGAAATTGCATAGCTGTCACGG
This sequence comes from Butyrivibrio sp., assembly GCA_045124255.1. GTDB lineage: Bacteria > Bacillota > Clostridia > Lachnospirales > Lachnospiraceae > Eshraghiella. The sequence goes on from JBGVLM010000013.1 coordinate 19,598, forward strand.
AAAATCTCCATATGCCTTACAGTCTCAGCCTTTGCCTTATACTCCGTCATATCGCTTCTTAAAAGCTTACGGACTCTTACTATATCAGCACCGTTTCTTCTTACAAATGCCGCCGCCTCAAATGTTCTCGCTCCTGCCTTATTTGTAAAATTATTCGTATCTATTACAATTCCTGCATAAATTGTATCCGCCTCAATTGATTTAATTCGGATATTATCAGCAATATACTGCAATATCTCTGCAACCATTTCACAGGCAGATGAGGCATACGGCTCAATATACGACAGTGTTGCATTCTCAATCGGCTCACTTCCCTGTCGATGATGGTCAAGCACTACCGTAGTCTTGCATTTGCCCAACAGCTCAGGACATTCCGTATAACTCTTCTTATTAACGTCAACTACAACAAGAAGCGTGTTATTTGTTACCTTGGCCAAAGCCTCCTCACTTGTTACAAACATATCCTTGTCATAGTCGGAATTATTCTTATATAAATCCACAATCGGCTGAAGTGAGGTTGTGACCTCATTCAATACGATATTTGCTTTCTTGTCAAAAACTCTTGCCGCAGCGAAAATACCCACTGCAGCTCCCACTGCGTCAACATCACTAATCTTGTGACCCATGATAAGCACGTTGTCAGTACTGCCGAGAAGTTCTCTTAAAGCGTGTGCCTTGACTCTTGCTTTAACTCTTGTATTCTTCTCAATAGAGTTGGATTTACCGCCGTAATATGTGACCTTATTGCCCTCACGGACAACTGCCTGGTCACCGCCTCGTCCGAGTGCGAGGTCAATTGCAGCTCGTGCCATCTCATAATTCTTCTCATAAGTAGAATTCATGGCTCCGACACCGATACTTAAAGTAATTGACATTTCGTTACCGATATTAACTGACTTAACCTCTTCAAGAATTGAAAATCTGTCCTCTCTCAACTGCTCAAGGAATCTGTATCTGATTATTACGAGATATTTATCCTTCTCAAGCTTTTTAACAATACCGTTACCGGCACTGACATATTTGTTAATCTTACGGTCAACAAGTGCTATCAGAAGAGAACGTCGTACCTCATCAATGCTCTCCAAAGCTTCATCATAGTTATCTATATAAATTAATGCAGTAACAATCTTCTCATCACGCAGTTCCTTCTTGCATGCATTAATCTCTGTCTCGTCAAAAAGATACATTGCAAAAATAGCAGATTCGGAAGCAGAAACAATCAGATTGGTCTCCATGCTGATTCCTTCAAGATTAACCTTCTCAATTACGAGCTTATAATCTCTTTTGCCGTATGTAATATGAAGTTCAATCGCCGCACCTTCCTCAATCTTATCAGGAATGGAAAGTCCGTCAAAAACAGCGGAGAGACTCTTATTAATATTCTCTTTGCCCAAAAGTCCTGCAAGGGTAATATTCATCCATATAATTCTGCCATTCTCATCAACAAGTCCATACGGTACCGAAAATCCGTCAAGCAGACGCTTCTGCATTTGTGCATAGCCCGATGCGAACTCCACCATACTCTGTGTCATCATTCCATGCTTAAGCAGGAAAAAAATCAGCAGTGCCAAAGAATAGATTATCAAAGCAACAAGTCCGAACACACCTGCCCTGATATTTATAAAAAACAACCCGATAACAATTACCAGAAAAAAAGCAATCGTAAAGAAAGGCCAATATAAAATTGTACGAAACGGTCCCTTTATTTTTCCAAAAATACTCTTCATACGCTTTCTCCTATCCAAAGGTCCCTTTATTATAACATGATTACTTATTTTTTTCCATAAAAAAAAACGCCGGTGTATAACACCGGCGCCAATAATTAAAATTAATCTAATGTGTAAGGTAAAAGTGCAATGTGTCTTGCTCTCTTGATTGCAACTGTAAGTGCTCTCTGATGCTTTGCACATGTACCGGTAATTCTTCTAGGAAGAATCTTACCTCTCTCAGATACATATCTTTTTAATTTATTAACATCCTTGTAGTCGATAACGTTGTTAGCGGCATCGGCACAGAATACACAAACTTTTTTTCTTCTGCGGCCCATTCTCTTTCTCATTGGAGAATCGCTCTTAGCATCTCTTGGATTAGACATTTACATGACCTCCTTTATCATATTCTCATTAATTAAAATGGCAAACCTTCATCTTCAACTCCGTCAGGGATATTCATAAATCCGTCCCCAACAGCGGTTTCAGGTTCAGGTCTTCCCGGTGTAAATCCACCATTTCCTGCTGCGGCTTTGCTTTCTGCAAATTCGCATTCTTCAACAACAACATCTGTTGTATAGACTCTCTGTCCATCTTTATTCGTGTAACTTCCTGTCTGAATTCTTCCGGTAACTGCAATTTTGGTTCCCTGCTTGAGATATTTCTCAGCAAATTCAGCATTTCTGTCAAAAGCAACACAGGAGATAAAATCTGCTGTCTGCTCTCCATCGTTAGCACGACGTCTTCTATCTACTGCCAAAGTATATCTGGCTATAGTCATCTGTCTCTCTCCGGTAGAATAACGAACATCCGGATCTCTGGTCAATCTTCCCATTAAGATAACTTTATTCATACTTGCCTCCGTTCTCGGCTCAGAAAGCCGACCTAGAATTACTCTTCAACTCTAACACACAAGTATCTAAGAACGTTGTCCATAATACGAAGCTGAGCTTCCATTTCAGCCGGGCAAGTAGCCTCAGCGTCAAAATGAATAAAATAATAGAAAGCCTCATTCATCTTCTGAATCTCGTAAGCTAATCTCTTCTTACCCTCTTCCTTAACTTCGGTATTAGTACCACCGAAACGGGTAATAAGCTCTTTAACTTTCTCGATGACTGCTGCTCTCACATCGTCCTCTACAGTTGCGTTAACAACTACTGTTAATTCGTACTTATTCATGCTGTACTGCACCTCCTTCTGGTCTTGTGGCCCCTTTGTTAAAAGGAGCAAGGAATATAAATCTATATATCACGAAGAGTTATGATATCATATTAAAATATATTTTGCAAGCATTTTTCGGATTTTTATTGGTTTTTTTGCTCTTTTGAGCGGATTCCCCTTGTGTTTTTCTCAACAAGCGGTCTTGCCAACATAACCTGATGTGCACAGCCCATGCATTTCAGTCTGAAATCCGCTCCGACACGGAGGATTTCCCATTCATTGCTTCCGCATGGATGTGGTTTCTTCATTTTAACGATATCCCCAACATTGTATTCCATCAATATGCCTCCTTAAACGGATTTTAATTTTATATAGAATAGAAAACGCTTGAGACATAATCTCAAGCGTTCTATAGAGGCGAGTGCCGGATTCGAACCGGCGATCAGGGTGTTGCAGACCCACGCCTTACCACTTGGCTAACTCGCCACAGCTTTTATATTATAGCAAGAATATTTTATTTCGTCAACACTATTTTAAAATATTTTTGTAATTGTTGTAAGCAGCAAATTATGCTTATATATAAAAGTCAGAAATACACTCTCTGAAATATCCTTATTAACCGAAATTGCAAGCGGTGTATTATTAAAAATCATAAGCACAACAAACATAAAAGCAATTATTATAAAGCCAAGCAAAAGTCCTGCCAGCATTCCCGCAAAACGGTTTACACATCGGATTACCGGCATTTTGCCTACTGCATTAACAATAAGCCTTATAATTATGAACACCAAAAGCATTATCAGCAATACGCCTGCCATTACTGCTGCGGAGAAAATAGAGTCCGACACCTTAGCCACAACATATGAATTATAAGTGTCATAACCCATCTGCAGATATTCACCTGCTGTTTCGTCAATATTTTCACGAAGGGTTTCAGGAATCAACTCCGTTTCGCTAAGCGTATTGTCATCTAACAGAAGTCCCTTCTCCTCAAAATACTTCTCTGTTGCTTCATATATCTGTTCGTCCCAGTCAGTGGCCTCGCTGACCTTCTGTGTAATCCACGGTGTCAGAAAAACCATTACAATAACTGCCGCCACCGCAAACACAAGCGGAAGCAGCATTTTAAGAATTCCCTGCTTAAGTCCTATAATTGAGGATACTGCAAGGACAATTATTACAACTATTAATGTCGGGTTCATATTGCACCTTACTTGAATTTTATTTTGTAAATTTTATCAGTGGTTATATAAAGATAGTTCTTGTTATCCTCCGCAGGAATTATTTTGGATATCTCCGTTTCAAATTCCATTGCGGCAACATCTTTTCCCTTACTGTTAATCAACAGGAAATCTTTATCTCCATACGCCATAATTCCGGACGCTGTAAAACAAAAACTGCTGTACTTACTGTCAATTACTTTTTCAAAAAGCTTACTTCCGTTAGTGTCATAAACACAGAGCACCTCTGTTTTATTCTCACTGTCAGTATATACATATCCGAAACCGGTATCGGAATAAAATATCTGGTTGATTTCATATTCAAGCTCAAGATTCTTTATAAGCTTCGGATATTCCTTAACCGTATAGAAGCTGATTACATTCTCTGCAACAGCAACAACATCTTTGTTATTCAGAAAATGTACCTCTCCGATAAGCTGATTCTCGTAGGAATCAAAGCCGCCCACAATTCGCTCGTTCTCATTCTGGCCTACCTCATCAAAATTATAGAAAACAACACTTGTTGCAAGCTCAAGTCCCTTTACCGAAGTAAATGCAACCGCCAGCTTCTTGCCATCAGGTGAAACGGAAATATCCGTTGGTATACCGTGGCTCGCAACCGTCGTCTTAATAGTATATATTTTCTCACCCTTCTGATTATACATATTTATATAATCGGCTTCCTTATCCTCAAGAATTGCTACGACAAGTCCCTGATTGGAAATACTGACTCTTACAATCGGAAGATTAGTGCTTACTGTACTAATATATCCGCTTTTGCTGTAAATATGAATTTCATTTGAGCCTATATTGGCCACAGCAAAATATCCGTCACACTGAACAATTGACATATTATTAATTTCATGCGGTTTATTCCATTTCTGTGTTCCGTTAAAACTATAATATGCAACACCGTCCCTGCTGCACCGTACATAACCGTCCTCATAGCAGAAATATTCCGCATAACCGCTGTCAGTTCTGCGGATGGTATTCTCTATTACATATTTGGAATAGCTGTTCTGCGTCCTTACAACAATAACAGCAACAATTACTCCTATAAGCAGTATGGCAGTACCAAGGATAATGCCATAGGTTCTTGCTCTATGTGCCTGCAGCTTACGGTCATAATCATTTTGTGTTTTCTCAGATTTATCCTGTGAAGCTTCGTTTTTCTGTTTTTCCCTGCGGTATTCTCTTATTCCTGACAAAAGCTTACTCCTTAATCCATAGGTATTTTAATTTCAGCACCCTGCTGAATTTCGTCTGCTGAACTCAAATTGTTGTATGCTATGATTCTCTCAGCAGCCTCAGGTGTATATTCCCCGTAAAATTTAGTACAGATTGCCCACATTGAATCACCCTTCTGGATTACATAAACCTCAAACTTCTCAGCCTCGGTTGTAGGTTCTTCAGTTGTAGGTTCTTCGGTTGTAGGTTCCTCCGTGGTTGTCTCGGACTCCGTGGTCTGAGGTTCGGTTGCCGGCTCCTCTGTAGTTGCCTCTTCGGTCACATTACCCTCAAGTGTAGTTACCGGAGTCTTTGAGGTATTCTCAGTCGGCAGTGCTGCATTTGCTTCAAGCGTCTCCTTATCGCCCAACCCCTTCATCTTATCATAGCTGTTAATTTTGTTAACACCGATAATAAGAACAATTATTATCACAAGCATACTGAGTGCATATATAAAAGTAAGATTTCTTTTTATTGAACCTGAGCTGCTTTCTGATTTAACAAGGTCTCTGTATTTACCGCCTTCCACGGTTGTCTCTGCTGCCTCTGCCTCAGTTTCGGCATCCTTCTGCGAATATTTCTCATCATATTCGGTCTGGATTTCCTTCATATATCTCTGCATTGAGTTATTTTTTTCAAAATAAACAGTATATCCGGTAAGAGGCGAAAGTCCCTTCTCGCCCTTCTCCATGAACACTTCATCTCCGGCACCGCTGTTAACCATAAAAAATACATTATCCTTCTCATTAAAGCTGTTGCTGTCCGCTTCATTAATGATATCCATATTCTTATCCGTAATTTTGGAAGAACATAAATACCAGCCAAGGATATTAAACTCCCTGAAATAACGCTCTATGTATTTTCTGGTAACAGGCCATGTCTCCTCGGTAAATGCAATCCTGTCCGTAAAAACGGCAGCATTAGTTACCTCAACAACGCCCTTGATAAAAATATATGTAATTCCGTCAGCCTCCTGCGTGTCTCCAAGCAGAATACCGACTGCTCCGTCTTCATCCTCGTCAACTACAATATCCTTAATAAAAGAATATGCATAGTCTTCTATGTAAACTCTTCTGTTTCCCTGTTCAGTGCCAATCTGTCTGACATTATTAGGCAGATTGATTTTGTCCTGTTTGTTATTACGATATACAACCTCCACAATAACACCTCCATTTATAATAAACTTTATTCTAACATATCATATCACAATATCAAGCTTCATTTTATCATTTTCTGTCGGTAAATTCATCTATTTTTTAGAATATTTTGTCAGATTTTTTAGAAAACGCCGACGTATAAATTGTTCTATTTATACGTAAACTTATATAGCCGGCATTTTTTACAATTCCGGCTACATTAGAGCAAAGGAGCCACAGGCATTGCTTAAAGAATCACAATTATCCATTTCTTATTTTAATGCGGAGGCATTAAGAGCCTCCTTTGAGTTAAAAAATGCTTTAATTCAATTATTTAAACAACATAAAATTGAATCAAAACAAATTGTAATTCTATGCGTCGGAAGTGACCGTTCAACAGGCGACAGTCTCGGACCGCTCATAGGCTATAAACTGGAAAAATACAGACTTCCGGGAGTCACTATAAGAGGAACCCTGCAGAATCCCGTACACGCCGCCAATCTGTCAGAACGCCTGTCAGAAATTTCAGCTGACACAAACAACCCTTTTGTGCTGGCAATCGACGCTTCTTTGGGAAGCAGGGACCATATCGGTTTCATTACCCTCGGAAACGGCCCTCTTAAGCCGGGTCTGGGTGTTAACAAGGAATTACCGGACGTCGGTGACATTCATATTACGGGAATTGTTAATTTTTCAGGAATGATGGAGGGGCTTTTACTCCAGACCACCAGACTTTCCATGGTTATGCAGCTTGCTGATACCATTTCAAAGGCTTTGCTGTATGCCCTTACCGAATACCTCCACCTGTAAATTCATTTCTCTTTATTTTTTACAAATATATAAAAAGGAGCTTGATGAACCGCTGCTGTATGGTTCAAAAAGCTCCTTAAAAAATTCTATTTCTGTGCCCTGTTTTTATAAACCTGAATAGCGTCTCCGATAGTATTGGCACCACCGGTTTCCATAATCGAAATCAATTCGTCAATCTTGGCCGTATCCGTATAGTTCTTATCCAGGTAGCTCTCATATTCTGTGGAAATCTTGATTCCCAGCTGCTTAACAGTGTCCTCAAGTTCCGCATGCCTTGCCGAAAGCTCATTATATTTATTCTCGATTTCCTGAATTCTCGGCAATTCCCTTCCTTCAATCTCCTGAATAATCGCAGGCTTCGTTGTCTCATCAAATGACTTAAGTGCATCAGCCTTATTCTGGGTTATGATTGAAATATCATTTTCAATCTCCTGAATTTTGGTATCATAATCGCCAAGATTATACATCTCCTCATTCTTGTCCTTGCGGATTGAATGGGAAATCTTACGAATCTGTCTGTTATTACTGTATATCTGGTCCCTTAAAAACCGGATTGACTGCAATGCATCCTTATGCTTATGCTTGGTCTGGTCTCCGATAATCTTATATGTAAAAAATACAATGAGAAATATGACAAAAAATATTACCGCAAATAAAAAAACATGATATTCCTGTGCAACCTTCTCAAACGGGAGAAGTATATATACTGTCGTAGGCAGTAAAAGAAACATAATTATAATTGTCAGTGCACAGAGAAAAACCTCTCCGAATCCCTTTGTAAAATACAGTACAAAATAATATCCCCAGCCACAGAATGCAGGAAGCTTCTCCTCCTTCAGTGAGGACTTGATTCCGGCACGTAATTCCCTGTTCTGCTCTCTTAAATCAGCAGTTTCATCACTAATTCGTTCCTTAACACCCTTGTCCTTTGCTTTGCTTCTCTGATTGCGGATTTTCTTAAGCTTATCCTCATCCTTATCAATTTCTTTGTCGAACTTGTCAGAAACTTCATTTCTTCGCTTCTTAACAGTAATTTCTATATCATCCTTAAGATTCTTTTTATTAATTGCAAGCTCCTTCTCAAGACGTTTCTCCTCAGCTTCAGCCTGCTCATTAAGCTCCCTTGAATTATTGTAGTTCTCAACTAATGACCGGAATTCTTTCAGCGCATTAATATCTCCTGCTAAAATATTATTTGCCTCCACCTTATAATCCTCCTCGATAATCATTGGTAACACACAATATAATTATATGTTATTTAAACTTATCCTACAAGTATTTTCTAAAGATTGAGTTTTAAATCTCCGTCCTTAATCCATCTGGCTTTGCGCATTCCCTGGGCAATTCCTAACGTAACTGCTCCGGGCAGAATAAAATGCATTAAAAGTATTAACAGCAGCACAAGTACCGGGTCCCTGCCCTCTGCAACCATTGTTCCGTAAGCAGAGAACTGTCCGACAAGACCTGAACTTCCCATTCCCGAACCGACTGCATTGCTGCTCATCTTAAATACCAAAGTTGAAAGGGGTGCCAGAATTGCACTGGACAATATCGGCGGAATCCATATTTTCGGATTCTTAATAATATTCGGCATTTGAAGCATTGATGTTCCTACTCCCTGTGATATCAGTCCGCCAAAGCCGTTTTCCTTATAGCTCATTACCGCGAATCCGACCATCTGACAGCAGCAGCCGATTGTTGCGGCACCCGCTGCAATTCCGTCCAGTCCAAGCATAACTCCGATTGCTGCCGAACTGATTGGAAGCGTAAGGAACATTCCCATACATACGGATATAACAATTCCGCCAATAACAGGATGTGCTTCAACATTAATATTAATCAGATTTCCAAGCCATACCGTAAATTTGGCAATGTACGGACCTGTAAGAAATGCAATTATTGAACCCGAACCAATTGAAAGCACAGGCGTAACAATTATATCCACAGGTGTTTTTCCTGAAATTAAAAGCCCGACCTCGATTGCTATGTAAGCAGCTATAAATGAGCTTAAAGGATTACCCGGTGCACCAAGCGTAAGCGATGAGCCTCCGGCAAGTGCTGAAGGAAATGCTCCGAGAAGTCCTGCCACTGCAGCAGATACCGTTACCAATGGTGAAGCCTTATATTTGCCGGCAACGCCGACGCCTATTCCGGCACCCATAAGCGTCTTTGCAATATTTGCAAGATATGTCATATATTTTCCGGCAACACCGGGAATAAATCCGGCAATCTGCCCCACAATTGTTCCGATTATTAATGTTGCGAAAAGTCCCATTGCCATTCCGCTAAGACCATCTATAAATACTCTGTGAAGATATTTTTTTATTCCGTTCATATCATTTCTCCGAAAAACTTCTTTTATAATAATGTCATTTGAATTATATCATTGTAATTATAGGCAGAAAAAAACTTTTCGTCAATTCAATCGATTGACTTTTTACAATAAAAAAAATATACTAACTCCATAATAAAAGAGAAAGTATATCGAGGTATTCGTATGTTCCGTATGTGGTGTAAAATTTTTAAGGATAACCATCTTTTACAGGATACTGTTATTGTTCAGGACAGTCCTGATAAATCCAGAACCGCCAAAGTACTTGACAGTCTTAATGAGGCGTGTCATGCAATGGATTTGGCAGTGCCCGTATGGCTTGACTCAACTATTGCCGAATTTAAGCGTCATGACAAAGCCAGATTCTTTGCGGATAATTTTATTGAACAGGTAGATTTTGATTATCTTGAAATACACGTAATAGAGGAGGACTAAAATCCTCCTCACAGTTTATTATTTATTTTCGATATATTTATTCACTGCATTTGCAAAGCTTGTTGAAGATGTTAAATGCAGCTTCTCAATTTCAAGGATGAAATCATCCTGCTCGGCATATTCCTTATTAACAAAACTCCACAAAAGTTCTTTGCCGTCTACTGTAATGCTCATTTTATCTGTAACGGTTATCTCAGCTTTAAATGCCTCAATTTCCTTATCATTGTATATGCATTCTGAAATTTCATGGTATGAAGAACTGCTGTTAATTAAACTTTTTAATAAAAAATAACTCTCCGAATCGTCAAACAGCTCGCAGAACATATCTCTTATCTGATAAACCTCTGTTGCAATTACAGGAATAACATATTCAACCGGAGTTGTTACCACCACATCACAGAATTTGCTGTAATCAACCGCAGAATCCGTTACATTGTCAGCATATTTTGCGAGGAACAGACAGGTCTTGCCTTCTACAAAATCAGGAACAAACGCGTCATACTCCCTTGATGAAACAGGTATCGCAATAGTTACTGTTTTGTTGTAAATAATTTTATTGTCACGGTCCTTTAATTCATTCTTGGCAGTTACCTCAACCAGTGTACTGTAAATCTGACCCCGTCCGCTGCCACTGATTTCAACTTCCTTAACATCGGTAATTATTCCTTCAAAAATTGCGTCATTCTCAATAAGAGCATCATCCAATGTAACAGAATCCCACTCAGCTTCTCTGTACTGAACCTCACTGAGTTTTTCAACCTCCTTAACGGTTAAGCCGTTCCCTTTATACACGACATCCGCTGAAGCATTCTCTGAACCATTGCCACCGTTGCAGCCTGTACAGGCACATGTAAAAATACCTGCAAGTAAACCTAAAACCAATAACCTCTTAATTTTCATACCGACTCCTCCAATTCTTATTTGTATTTTATTTATTGCTTACCTCGTTAATCAGGTTAATAATAACATTAATAGAGTCATTTAATACACTCTTGTTCATCGCACTGATATATTTTTCCCTATTGTCATATACACTGTTAATAGCCTCAAACAGAGTTGTATCCGTCATGTCCTCTTCAAGCAGTACTTCACTGTAGCCCTGCTTTTTAAATGACCTTGCATTAAGAATCTGGTCTCCTCTGCTTGCATTGGCCGGAAGAGGAATCAAAAGGCTCGGTTTCTTCATTGCAAGCAGTTCACATATTACATTTGCTCCCGCTCTTGAAACAACCATATCTGCTGCCGCAAATAAATCCTTAAGTTCTTCATTAACATATTCAAACTGATAATAACCCGTTGTACTGTAAAAGGTTTCATCCACCTTGCCCTTGCCGCAGATGTGAATAACCTGATAGCGGCTCAACAAATCATGGAGTATTCCGCGAATTGCCTCATTAACATGGAGTGCACCAAGGCTGCCTCCGATAACCATTATAACCGGCTTCTCAGTATTAAAACCGCATAATTTAAGTCCTGCTGCCCTGTCGCCCGTCAGTAATTCCCTTCGGATAGGAGAGCCTGTAAGAACGCCCTTGTTATCAGGAATCATATCGACAGTCTCAGGGAAATTACAGCATACCTTAGCCGCATATTTCTGGCTCATCCGGTTCGCGAGTCCCGGTGTCATATCAGATTCATGCAGAATAGCAGGAATATTATATTTTCCGGCTGCCATAACAACAGGAACAGAAACAAATCCGCCCTTGGAAAATACAACGTCAGGCTTAATCTCTTTCATTAATTTCTTCGCTTGGGAAATTCCGCGAAGAACTCTGAACGGGTCTGTCAGATTTTTTAAAGATAAATATCTTCTAAGCTTACCGGAAGAAATAGGGTAATATGGTATATTAAGCTTTGAAATAAGCTTTCTCTCTATTCCTTCAGTAGAACCAATGTAATGTATCTCATATCCCTGCTCCTTAAGAAAGGGTATAAGTGCTATATTTGGGGTAACGTGTCCGGCAGTTCCGCCGCCGGTAAGAACGATTCTCTTCATACTAATAACTTCCTTATAATTAATGTTCTAAAAGATATCCCTTAAGTGCCTGTGCCAGCTGGTCAGGACATGAGGTTGATTTCGGACCGCATTTAATTCCTTCTATCTTAGCGATGGCGTCATTGACCTTCATTCCCTCAACAAGACGTGCGACACCCTGTGTATTACCGGAACATCCTCCGACAAACTCTACATGTCTGATTATATCTCCGTCGATTTCGAATCTGATTTCACGGGAACAGGTTCCCCTTGTAGTATATATATTCATTGTAATTGTCCTCCCAGAAAAGTATTTTACACATAATTAGTTTAATTATAGCACACTAAGGTAAAAAGTGGTATAATTAAAAAAATTTTTTAGGAGGTCTTAATAATGATTGGAATAATCGGAGCAATGGAAGAAGAAGTAAGCCAGATTGTAAAGAAAATGGACAATGTTCAGCCGACCGAAACCGCCGGCATGATTTTTAACAAAGGAACACTTAATAATAAGGATTTAGTTGTTGTAAGAAGCGGAATCGGCAAGGTTAACGCAGCAATGTGCACACAGATTCTTGCAACCAATTTTAATGTAAATTATGTAATTAACACCGGTGTTGCCGGCTCATTGAAAAATGAAATCAACATCGGAGATATCGTAATCTCCACCGACGCTCTCCAGCATGATATGGACGCAACCGGATTCGGCTATGAACCGGGAATCATTCCAAGAATGAAAACCTCTGTTTTCGAGGCGGATAAACGTTTAATTGACATTGCAGAGAAGGCATGCAGTACGGCAGTTCCTGAAATCGGTGTCTTTAAGGGCAGGGTTGTCAGCGGCGACCAGTTTATTACAGATAAAGCAGTCAAAGAAAGACTTATCAGCCTTTTTGCAGGCTATTGCACGGAAATGGAAGGTGCAGCCATTGCCCAGGCAGCATACCTTAACAATATTCCGTTTTTAATCATAAGAGCCATTTCAGATAAGGCTGATGACAGTGCTTCAATGGATTACGGCGAATTTGAACGCAAGGCAATCGACAACTCTGTTAAACTGCTTTGTGAAATGATTGGACAGATTTAGTCATATTTTGTAATTTATTTTCGATTAAAATATATTTAATGCAGCTTCTTTTATGGATATGATTTTTTTATCACAAATAAAAGGAGGATGCTAATGTATTTCTTTATATTTGCCGGTATTGCATTTCTTGCCGGTATTGCAGTTAACAATATTTTACGAAAAATTACCACCGAGTTGATTGAGGAAACGGAGCATATTGACACTACCTCCGATTCCTTTTTCAAACAGATGAAGCTTCGTTATGAGAATTACATCAAAATCGGACATGCCATCAACAACACTGAGGCTTTTGCCGGAAAATATCTTGAGAAGTACAAGCTTCACGGTATAAGTATTCACGGCTATGAGAAAATATCCGCTTTCACAGCCGGAATGAGTGTCGTATGCGGCGTATGCGGTGCATTAATTGACCGGACACACGCAATGGAATATCTTCTCACAGGCTTTCTGGCAATGTATATAATTACCGGTACCTGTAAAATGCTTGATGTTCCTTCCAAAAGAAAAAGAATTACACTTAATATTGTCGATTACTTCGAAAACCGCTTTTATGTCGCGGCAGCAAAGGAGGCACCGCCTGCTTTTGGTATGCCTTCCCAGTCCTTAGACGAGGAGAAAAAAGCTGAAAATGTTACAAATACTGTCTCCGCAGAGGAAAGGATGTTAATTGACGAAATTTTACGAGAATATTTGGGTTGATAAAATCTTTTGAATCTACTATAATTAATTGCAGTGTTAAAAAGTATAACAAAGGAGAATTAGGATAATGGCAAAAATTACATTTGACTACTCAAAGGCTTCTTCATTCGTGGCACCACACGAAATGGAGTATATGAAAAAGCTTGCTTTAGATGCTAAGGAACAGCTTCTTTCCAGAACAGGAGCAGGTAATGACTTCTTAGGTTGGATTGATCTTCCTGTTGATTATGATAAAGAGGAGTTCGCAAGAATCAAAGCTGCTGCTAAGAAGATTCAGGGTGATTCCGAAGTTTTATTGGTTATCGGTATCGGAGGTTCATACCTCGGTGCAAGAGCCGCTATTGAATTTTTAAGACACGGTTTCTACAACAATATTTCCAAGGAAATGAGAAAGACACCTGAAATCTATTATGTCGGCAACAATATAAGCAGTACTTATATTGCAGGCTTAATTGATGTTATTGGTGACAGGGATTTTTCTATTAACATGATTTCCAAATCCGGTACTACTACAGAACCTGCTATCGCTTTCCGTGTATTTAAGGAAATGCTTGAAAGAAAATACGGACATGACGATGCCGTTAAGAGAATTTATGCTACAACCGACAGAGCTAAGGGAGCACTTAAGAACCTTGCTGATGAAGAGGGTTATGAGACATTCGTAGTTCCTGATGATGTAGGCGGAAGATTCTCAGTTCTTACAGCTGTTGGTTTACTTCCAATCGCAGTAAGCGGTGCAGACATTGATAAATTAATGGAGGGTGCTGCCGAAGGCAGAAAGCTCGCTCTTGAATCAGATTTCGAAGAGAATGACGCACTTCTCTATGCAGCAGTAAGAAATAATCTCCTCAGAAAAGGCAAGAATGTTGAAATCGTTGCTAACTACGAGCCAAGTCTTCACTATGTATCAGAATGGTGGAAGCAGTTATTCGGAGAGAGCGAGGGCAAGGATAACAAGGGTATTTTCCCTGCTGCCTGTGATTTCACAACCGACCTTCACTCACTTGGCCAGTTCATTCAGGATGGTACAAGAATGATGTTCGAAACCATTATGAATGTTGAGAAGCCTACCGTAGAATTAATCATGGGGCAGGAATCAGTTGACACTGATGGTCTTAACTACCTTGCAGGCAAGACAATCGATTTCATCAACAAGAGTGCAATGAATGGTGTAGTTCTTGCTCATACAGACGGAAATGTTCCTAACTTAATGGTTAACATTCCTGAGCAGAACGAATTCTACCTCGGTGAACTTTTCTACTTCTTCGAATTTGCATGCGGTGTAAGCGGATACATCCTCGGCGTTAATCCATTTAACCAGCCTGGTGTGGAAAGCTACAAGAAGAATATGTTCGCTCTCCTTGGCAAGCCGGGTTATGAGAAAGAAAGAGAAGAACTTTTAAAGAGACTTTAATAATTTTAAAGCTTCGCGTGAGTGATTCATGCGAAGCTTTTTTTGATTTTTATTCGACAATTAATTTAATTACATCCTTGCGTAAAAATTTATTAGTTGAAACCAAAACCGTAATGAAATAGAACACAAATAATACTGCAATAATTACAGCAATATGAATACAATTAAACATCAGTGTGCTTTTACAAATAAGATTGTATAAACCTACACTTATTGCATATATTATTGCTGCAAAAATAAATGACAAAACTATTCTCATAAGATAGCCGATACAAACCAGTCTGCGGACTCTTTTTTTCTTTAATCCAAATATCTGTAAGAATCCCAGTTCTTTTCGCCGGTAAAACAATTCTATCTGTATCTGTGAATTCATAAATATACACGCTATAATAAAGCACACCAGGAATACAACAGATAATATCAGCATTATTCCGTTCAAAATTTCCTGTGAATATTTTATTTTCTGCTCAAAAATATTTATGCAGTTAATCAATGAATTTCTGGCGTCATTCAGCATTACTTCATCATCAAACAAATTTCTGTAATACATTCGCCAGAATTGAACCGAACCGTATTTCTTAACTGATAACCCGGCAAATTCTTTCAGATTATTATAAGGAATATATATTATAGAGCCTTCCGTATCCATATAATATATATCAGATTCGTAAAATTCTTCAAAGGAAGGATTTTTACCATCTGCCATAACTTTTTCATCCAATGAATACACTATTCCGCTTATTACAAATTTTCTGCTGCAAAAGGTTATTTCTTCTCCAACATGCTTTTCCAAATCATTTTCACCAAACCGGGAAACCGCATATTCATAAGAAACAAGTATTTCATCATCCGAATCCGGGAATTGTCCATACTGAATCATTCCGTCAATTGACAAAACACTGTCAGGTTTCTCAGAAAGATATAATGCTGTTACGCCATCCTCTTCCTCAACATAATAATCATATCTTTCCAGTTTATCCGGATGTTGAAAACAACCTAATTCATATTCCGTTATATTAAAGGCATCCATTGGATATTTTTTTACACTGTCTCTTATATACTCTTCAGAAAAACTGTTTTGTATGGTAGAAGCCATTAATATAACCAGAAACATAACTATAAAAGGAAGCAATGACACAGGATGGAACATCTTTTTATTTCTTTTTAAATTATATTTTATCGAACCTGTTTTTGCCGGCTTTAATTGAATTTTCTCTTCATCTGTATGTTTTTTAACGTTGTTAAAATCTGACGGATTATTTTTTTCTATTCTCTCTATTGTTCCATATTTCAGATATATAATTTCATCTGCAAGTTCATCAAAATATTTTTCATGGGTTGCAACTATCACAATTCTGTTGTCAGATTTAAGTGCGCTGATTATGCCCGCCGTTATTTTGGAATTTGTCTTATCCAGTGACGCTGTCGGTTCATCAGCAAGGAAAATATCCGGTTCTGCCAGTAATGCCCTTACTATGGCAGCCCTCTGTCTCTCTCCGCCGGAAATTTGTTCCGGAAATTTATCCAACAGCTTCTCGATTCCAATCTGTCGGCTTAAATTCATAACCTTATTCACATCATTTCTGACAAGCAGAAGATTATCCAATACCGACATTCCGGACAGTAGCAGACTCTGTTGAAATACATATCCGACATTATCTTTTGATTCTTTATTGCGGACTTCATCATCAATATAAATACTGCCTGAAAAATTTCTTTCCAACCCACCAATAATATTAAATAATGTACTTTTTCCGCAGCCGCTTACTCCTTTTATTACATATATTTTTCCGGACTCAAAGCAGTATGACAGATTTTTTATGACCGGTCTGTCATAATTTTTCTCTATATTTTCTAATCTTAACTTCATAATCCCCGACTCCTATAATAAATCACGCTGACTGATTATGTTCTCATACCAGCTTGTAAATTTCAAACGGCGTAAAATTACATTATTAACCATTACTGATACAATACAAATAAATACTACAAATCCTGCAATTATCGGAATGTTATATGTAAAAATCTGAAAATCTATAAATATAAACTGACGGTTTAACGCATTAACAATAAAAGTAATAAGATATGACGCAATCGTGGAAATTCCGCATACAAATAATAAATTACATATATTTAATCTAACAAAACAGTTTTTAACCTTTTTAACCGGATATCCGGCATAATTGAAAACGGATATGAATTTATTGTTATATGTTAACTCTGTTTTAATGATATTAACATAAAAAAGAATTGTAAATATGGCTATAAATATTGCTAACGGGAGAAACAACCTGAACATTGTATAAAAAGTAATATTAAGGCTATTTTCCAAACCTATCGAAAGTATTAAACCATTCTCTCTCCACTCTGCTTTATTCTCATCATAAAATTCCTTCATATCGCTATATGATTCAAAATATAATTCACACATTATATTATCGAATTCATCAATATAATTTTTATTTAATGCGTATTCCTGTATCAATTCATTATTAATGCAGTAGTATCCCCGGCTGTCCGACAGTTCAATTGCATCCATGTACTTCTGTTCAATATCGTTTAAATCATCCAGAATGCCAACTACCTCCAGTTCAACATCCCCTAACAAAAACAGATTATCATTAATTGTACTTCCTATGAGTTTCTCAGGATTATCCGGATTCATTGACAATGCTTTCTGCATTGTAAGAATCACCTGATTTTTATCCGTAAAATATGTTCCGTATTTAATCCTGTCTGACAGCCCGAATGCGTCCTTATCCGAAGGAATAGTCTCATACATAATTCCTGACCGGGACAGGTTGACAGCTTCACCATCATTATTCATTATATAAGAACCATTGAAGCACAGTACCACTTCTCTAATTCCATTAATATCATATAATTTCTGATACTGTTCCCATGTCATACTGTCTGTTGTAAGTCTGCACATATTTATTTTGTACACATATTCAATATTAGAATCCGTCTTATTCTGCGGAGTATCCGCAAGTGTACATATACAAATGGCAATTGCCATAAATATCCCGAAAAGTATATTTGCTTTTCGGTTTCTCCGTTTCGATTTAAACCATTTTCTCATAAAATATGAAATCGGTATCTTGTTCTCCGGCATCATGGACTTTTTTGACTTATTAGCCTGTCTTATAATATTAGTATCTGTTGTTTTATCCTCACAAACCTTCTCACTCTTTTCAAACAAAATTATCTCATCAGCATAATCCTTTGCTTCATCATCATGTGATGAACAGATAATAAGTGCTTCATCCTTTATATCAGACATAAGCTGAAATATCTTTATCTTATTATCCTCATCAAGTGCTGCCGTCGGCTCATCAAGAAACAGTATTTTTTTCTTAGCCATAAGTGAACGTGCTATCGCCAGACGCTGCTTCTCTCCGCCGGATAATGTAGTCGGGTATTGCTCTTCCCTGCCTGATAATCCGACTCTGTCAAGCACCCTCAATATCTCATCATTATTATTTTCTATCAATCGCAGATTATCTGCTACCGTAAGGAATTCGGCAAAAAAGGTATCCTGTGTTATATAATCAAATTTGTCTCTGATTATTTCTCTGTCCACCACATCCGAAAATACCTTGCCATCAACAGTAACACTTCCCCCGTTAAAAGGAATAAAACCTGCCAATAGATTTAAAAGAGTTGTTTTACCGCTGCCGCTTTCTCCAAAAAGCAGATAAAATCCGGTATCCTTAAATTCATGTGTAAAGTTATCAATTACAACCTCTGTGCCATATCTTTTTTCTAAACTATTACATTTTATCATTTTCTTTTACCTAAAAAAAATTCCGGCATTCTATAGAATACCGGAATCACAATACAAATTAATAATAAATAACATACTCGTTCAATTTGCTTTTTGAAATGTCCTCAAGAAATTTATATAATTCAGAGAACTTAACATTATCAATTATTTTATCCCCGTTTTCCTCAAATCCATACATAGGCTCATTATTATCTACTATTCCCTTGGAAATTTCCTGAATAGTATTATATAAATCTTTCTGTTCCGCAGTCGCACTGCCAGCCTCGACCAGGTCAGATAACTGGACATATCCGTATTTGCCTTCCTCTGACTCATACAGAACATCAATGAATATAACATCTATGCAGCCTACAATATTTGTAAAACCAATCTGAAATTTATATCCGTCAATATATTCCGGACTGGTCAATAACGCATATGTCGGCAATTTACCATATTGACCATATTCATGCGGCTCTCCGGTTAATGCTTCATGCATCAGCCTTAAAAACAGCTCCTCATCGATTTCTTCCAATTCAATATCTTCAGGTCCCAGTGCCAGCAGCGATTCCTTGGTAACGGTCTCACCATCATACTCTATAAGCTTATGAATATACAGCATATCATTTTTAATAGCTTCTGAGTCCGATGTTCCGAGATGAAGTATAGGAATTAATTCTTTGTGCTCCACACCATCCGAATCCACAGTAACCGTGTAATAGCTGTCGTCATATCTGTATCTTAAATTAACACCGGTGAAAGTAAACGGATATGTATTTTTTATTATGGTACCCTCCTTCGAATACTGAAAGTCAAAGGAATACACCCAGCCATCATCCGTTACCTCTCTGGCAACGGTCTGGGCAAATACCCAGTCATCAGGACTCCATGACTCCTCTGTGCTATCCTTCTGTCCCGAGCAGGCAGACAGTACAATACTTAAGACCATTGCCAATAAAATTGCGATAAAGCGTTTATTATTCATTTATAAAATTCCCTCCTCATATTTTGGGTTAATTACATTACTCGTTATATCACATAAATATAATGAATTCAATCACCCCATATTCAACGGTCGATTTGTTATATTAAACGGTCAAGCATGCTTTTTACCTCTTTAATCCGTCTTCGGCTTACCATCAATTTAATTCCATTCTTAAGCTCTATTTCATTCCCATCAAATTTAAAAATCTGTCTTTTATTTATTAATGCATATCTGTTTATCGCTATTAAATTTTCATTATATTTCATCAGGAGATTTTTTAAAACTCCTTTTATATGTAACTCTTTATCTTTGAGTACAACTTTAATATTACTGTTACTTCCTTTTAATTGCTCTGACTCAATTGAATATATTTCTGACATATTCATAACATATCTTACTCCACAGGAGTCAAATGATATTATTCTGTCTCTGCTCTCAATTATATACTCGAATAGTACATCCATTTTATGTTTAAATGTTTCATATTCCAATGGTTTTAAAAGGAATTGCGCTGCTCTTACATCAAAGCTCAATTCCATGCATGCAGAACTTTTCGAAACAAAAATAATTATTACACTATAGTCAGGAATTTTTCTAATCTTATCCGCAATTACCATTCCATCACTGTCCAAGTCCTCCACATAAAGGAAAATAATTGTATACCTGCCTATTTCGTATTTTTCCAAAAATTCTTCACATGAAGTATATTCTTCAACCTCAATATTCAATTTTCGTTGTTTTGAATATAAATCTATGAAGTTGTGTAACTCTTTTACCTCATCATCCAAATTATAAATAGCCATCCTCATATTTTTCTGTCCTCTTTCCTACATTTATATGAATGCAAAATTTATTTTTATAAATATGCCTCTATATAAGTAGTACGAAAAAAAATTTTTTTGTTGCACTTTTTCGAAAATTTTTTTAATTTGAGGATTTTATTATTCGTTTACTACAAAATAATATGAAACCATCAATTCAGGAATGACCTTGTATACATCCGCAGCATGTATGTCAATAAATATTCTTACATATAATTCTACTTTACTGTTGGTCTCAATTGTCCCACCGGTAAACATTCTTTCATATTCCTCGGGCTGGTAAAATCCGGTATATGGATTAATTTCAAATTCTGTATAGTACTTACCTGCAAGTTCATTATCATTTAATATGTCATTCTCCTTAAGCTGTACATTAATTCCCCTTGATGATGAGCGATAAAGCTGATTTGGAAAACCAATTCCTGCTTTTCTAAATACTAAATCCACATCTTCTCCTGATACATCACCGCTGATACCTGTATTAATTGTTATAATGGCACCATCATCATATCCGGACCACCATTCTCCGGTCGACATCTGTGGACTATAGTATGTTTCAATCATGGCAGCTGCATTAACATTGAATGTACAGCAGAATGCCAGTACTCCTGCCATAAGCAGACTCATAGCTGCATTTTTCAATTTCTTCATTTAATCTCCTCCTCATATTTTAAGGTAGTGTCAAATTTACCACCTGTTTTTTTCTTTTTAACCTTTATTTTCGGGAGTTTGCAAATAAAAAGAGCATCCCCTCCCGTTTTGTAGTATAATGTCAGCGACCAAACCTTCATTAAAGAAACGGAGACAATGCTCATGAACATTATACTATATTT
>JBGVLM010000014.1:0-8438 GCA_045124255.1 Butyrivibrio sp.
AAATATAGTATAATGTTCATGAGCATTGTCTCCGTTTCTTTAATGAAGGTTTGGTCGCTGACATTATACTACAAAACGGGAGGGGATGCTCTTTTTATTTGCAAACTCCCGAAAATAAAGGTTAAAAAGAAAAAAACAGGTAGTAAATTTGACACTACCTTAAATTATTACGGAGGGATAAAATGATATACGAATATTTAGTGGTGGCACTCGCTGCTGCACTTGCCGGTATCGGAACCGGTCTTGTAGGACTCAGTGCGGCAACTGCAATGGTTCCGTTGATGATTGTGCTTTGTCCTACATTCGGTGGTGAACACGGGGCATATATGGCTACAGCCATTGCCCTTGCGAGTGACATACTCGGCTCTGCAGTTACCACAGGAGTGTATGCGAAAAATAAAAAGATTGATCTTAAACACGGATGGCTGATTGCCGCATGTATCATCGGGATGTGTACGATAGGGTCTATCGCAGCCTATTTTACGCACCAAACGGTTCTCGGCGGATTTTCGCTGTTTTTGTGTGTCGCTATCGGTGTTCGTTTTCTTTGGATTGACGATTGGATTTGGAACAGGATTTTTTGGCTCGGGCGGCGGAATGATGATGCTCATTGTTTTCACGGCAATGCTGGGATATGACCGTAAAACGGCAGTGGGAACTTCAACCTTTATTATGACCTTCACGGCATTGATTGCGTCGGTCAGCCATATTTTGATTGAGCCAACGATTATTCTGGAATGTTGGGATTTCCTGCTGATAGCAATTGTGGTTGCAACTTTGTTTTCTCTTGTCAGTGCGAAGTTTGCAAACAAGGTAAAAGGTAAGGTTGTGGGATATGTAACAGGAGCCATCCTGCTTGTGCTTGGTTTGGCAATGCTCACAATTAACAATCTTGATAAAATAAATATTTTGTATCTTATGGAATTCCTGCGGCTGTTCGGTATCTATGCAGCCTACATCTGCTCATTTGCAGCAGTTTTAGTACTGGTGAGATTTGCAACAAAAGTTCCGGACTTTGTGTTCAGAAAACTGCTGCATATCGTTGCATTCACATCCATACTGCCGCTTGCGTTATGCACGGATATATGGTGGATAGCGGTTGCCGTTGAGATATTGTTCCTCATTCTTGTTGTAGCGGCTTTGCATTTCTTTGAGAACTTTAGATTTTATAAAAGTCTTTTTGTGGAGAAGGGAAAACATGAAGTTATTCTCAGCTTTGTTGCCCTGTTTGGTCTTATGACTGTTATGTTAGCCGTATTCTGGGGCGGTTTTGGCAGGGAACATCTTTATATTGCAATTGGAGCGATTATGGCATGGGGTTCCGGGGACGCGGTAGCGGCTATTGCCGGAAAGCTTCTTGGAAAACATAAACTTCAGGGCAGAATGATAGAGGGCGTAAAATCAATAGAAGGCAGTGTCGGAATGGCAATAACTTCTTTTGCATGTCTGTTGCCGGTGTTGGTTATGATGTCCGACCTGCCTTGGTACATAGCCGTTGCATTCTCCTTTGTGATTGCTCCGATAGCATCACTGACGGAACTCTTTACGAAAAAAGGCTGGGATACGATTACGGTACCTATTGTTTCGGCATTGTTATTGTGTTTTACATTGTTCTGGGGATAAAAATAAGGTGGTTATTATCCTTCTTGTAAAAAGTCCGGATTATGATATAATGTCGTTATATTTGATATATCGGAGGTATTGAAGTTGGAAGAGAATGAGTATTCAAAAGGTGAGATAGCACTTGGTGCAATTTTCCTTATATGGTTTTTCGGAAGTATTTTGGCAGCTGCTACGGTGGCGAAGATTGGTGGAATGCTGGTGCTGGCAGTGTTTGGTCAGATATTTTTTGTCTTTGGAATAATGGCACTGGTCAGTGGGCTTAGGGAGAAGAATTTTAAACCAATCTTTACGATAGTTATATTTATCGGAATTGCTATGATGTTGTATGGAATAATTTTATCGTTTGCAGATACTCAGACGGTCAGATTTTTTCAATATATTTTTCCGTATGTAGCATTTGGTATGGTTCTTCTGGTAGGAATTTTATGTCTGTTAAATATAGCTGTCAGAAAATCCGCGGAAAAGCATTGTACGGAGCTGGTACGTGCCAGATGTGTTGATATTAAGATGAAAAGAAAACTGGTCTCATCGGGAGCAGAACATCGCAGACGAAGATATATGTACTGTCCGGTCTTTGCATATACTTATAATGATAAGGATTACACGGGCTGCAATTATACATATTCAACGGGAGTAACCGCACAGATTGGCGAGGAATATTTTGTTTATATAAATCCGGCCCGTCCTACACATTTCTTTGAGAAGAATGAGAACGGACGCATTACAGCCAATGAATTTACTGTGGGAATATTTGCAGTTGTTTTTGGAATTTTTGGAATCGGAATAGTGACAGCCATAAAGCTTGGACTGTTTCATTAATTTATCTAATTATAAAGCCCTTTTGTCAGACTGATATGTCCGGCAAAAGGGCTTTTAGTCTATTTTAAACTATATCTACTGTATCAGCTGCATTATAATCATTGCAATCCAGAAAATACAGTAAAGTATCATACCCACATTTAAAATGATTGTTTTGAAACGCTGTCCCTTTTCAATGATGACCTCACCCTGACTTAGCGAGAATTTTCTTTTGTTTTTGAAGAAAAGAATAATTCCGGCAACAACAAATCCGAGTAAAACCATTGAATATAACATAAAAATAATGAGTCCGACAGCATGCTCTGCAAATGCTGATAAAATTACTTCAGGGTCGGAAGCTGAGCTTATAGCTTCCAACAGCTCGGCGTAGCCGCTTATATCAAGCATAATCGTGCTCAAAAATCCACCGAAGAAATTAATAATCATATGAAGAATAATTGTATAAATAATGTTTCTTGTTTTAACATAAACAAAACCAAAAATAATTCCAAGGAAAAATGCATACATAAACTGTCCGAGATTGCCGTGGAACAGTCCAAACATCAGACCTGAAATCATTATTGCAACGCCTTCGCCGTATTTGGCTGTTCTGCTTATGATAAATTTACGGAATAATAATTCCTCCATAATCGGTGCAGCGACTACAAGAATAAGGAAGTTAACAAGCGGGTTAATCTGTCCTGTTAAATTTGCAACTACATTGTCAACGCTGTTCTGTTTAAAAAATCCTATGATTGTTGTCAGAATATTGCCTGCATAATTACAGATGTACATTCCGGCATAGCTTATTAAAAATGCAATAATCAAATGGGAAGGCTTCATTTTCTTCTTCTCAACATCCGTCTGAGCCGGAATAGCTTTAAACATTAAGAAAATAGGCGGATAGGCAATTATATAGGTTGGCAGCATTATGGAAAGAAAATACAGGCTTGAGTCATTTGCGATTGCCGGTATGCGTGAAGCGATTGCCATTGCCACTAACTGAACTGCGTACACAATGAGTGTTCCGAAGAACATAATAAGTCCTACCTTGGAAAAGTGTTTTCGATTAGCTTTAAATTCTGTGATATCCAATATCGTGTCTCCTTTTGTTTTATAATAAATAATACTAACAGTTTTTATTATACTTGTGTTAAAATAAAAAGCAAGATGTAAACAATATTTGCAGGAGGGATTTTTCATGGGAAAAATACTTGTTTCAGGACTGATTAATACAGAGACAACAGTAAGAGTAAGAAAATTTCCAATAGAATATTATCCGATAGATTATCCTTTTTTCGGAGTTAATACAAGGGTGTCGGGCGTTGCGTACAATCTTGCCAAGGCGTTAAAAACACTTGGAGATGACGTAAAATTAATAACGATGACTGGCGAGGATTTCGGCGCGGAATATGTTTTAAACACAATTAAGAATGCCGGAATATCTGACAAATTTGTTAAAAGTATTTTGAAAGAAACACCTAACTCGGTTGTATTATATGACGAGGAGGGCAGAAGACAGATTTACTGTGATTTAAAGGATGTTCAGGAGACGCAGATTGATTTTGAGCCGGAATTAATCAGGGAGTGCGATATCGTGATTGCCTGCAATACCAATTTTAACCGCAGGCTTTTAAGTAAGGCGAAGGAGTATGGCAGAATTATTGCAACGGACGTTCATGTGCTTGGTGATATTAATGATGAATATAACAGGGATTTTATGCAGAATGCCAATATATTGTTTCTGAGTGATGAGAATATACATGGTGACTGCAAAGAATTTCTGACGAGTATTGAAGAGGCTTATCACAATGACATAATTGTGCTTGGAATGGGTTCTAAGGGTGCAATGATGTATGTCAGGGAAGAGAAGAAGTTTTATGAGCTGCCGGCGGTTAAGGTCGGAGAGGTTGTTAATACGGTCGGAGCAGGGGATTCTCTGTTTAGTTCTTTTATACATTATTACGCAAAGGGTTTATCTCCGATTGATGCACTTATGAGGGCTGAAATTTTTGCTTCGTACAAAATCGGATTTGACGGTGCCGCAAACGGATTTGCAGATGAGTCTCTCGTAGAACAAATGGCAGAAGATTTATTTATTGACAAATGAATTGATACTCGATATACTATAGAAAGAGTTAGATATAACTAACTCTTTCTTTTGGGAATAGAGTTAGCCATAACTAACTATCAAGGAGCGTTCTATGTATAAAATAATTTTAAAAATTGACGGAATGGCATGCAGCATGTGTGAGGCACATATTAATGATGCAATCAGAAAGGCATTTAAGGTCAAAAAAGTTAATTCTTCACATCGAAAGAAACAGACGGAGATTATATCAGAAGAACAGCTTGATGAGAATGCCCTTAGAAAAGCAATTGAATCGGGCGGATATAAGGTGCTTGGAATCACTCAGGAACAATATGAGAAAAAGCGTTTATTCGCAGGAAAGTAAGGGGTGGTATCGGATGTCAGATGAAATAATTGTCAGGCATTGTTCGCCGACACTTGCAGGACTGAAAACAGGCAGCATATTTACATGTCCTTTTGACAATGAAAAAGAAATGATTACAAATATCAGAAAATGGAATAATCTTCTGGTGAAGAAAGGACTGCGTGTTCTGCCGCTTCGTTTTGATGACCAAAATGCACTTATATATGTATTCCGTCCGTCGAGACTTACAAAGGATTTGAAGGACTGCATGACATACCGCATGCTTCGGGAAAGGGGCTATACGGCTGACGTTCCCGACAGATGTATAATTGAGCTTATCAGCCGCTTTAAGGAAAGCGGAGAGTTTCCGCATGAAATAGGACTTTTTCTTGGTTATCCACCGGAGGATGTCAGGGGCTTCATAGAGAACAAGGCAGCCGGATATAAATGCGTTGGTTTATGGAAGGTATACGGCGATGTAAAGAGGGCACAAAGACTTTTTGCAAAATACAGAAAGTGTACAGATAAATATTGTTACCGTTTCTCCAAAGGCAGGGGTATTGACCGCCTTGCCGTAGTTGGTTAAAGTCAGGCAGCGCATACCCTTTGGGTATGCGTTGCTTTTTGGGGATTAAGTATACTTCATATTTAATTTTGGCTTTTAATATGATAAAATATTGTACATAAAAACAAAAAGAGAGGTTTATTATGGTTGAATGCGGATTTTGTGATAATGAAATATATTACCATGAGATAATAGAGTGTATTACATGTGCTTTGGATGCTAAAGACCCATATACGGTAGGCCATTCGCAGCGGGTAAGTGATATGGCGACAAAGCTTTGCCAGTTAATTGGGATGAAGAATGAGGATATAGAGAAAATACATATTGCGGCACATCTGCATGATATCGGCAAGATTGGAATTCCTGACGCAGTTCTTAATAAAGAGGGAAGGCTTACGGATGAAGAGTTTTACTGTATACAGAGGCATCCTGTAATAGGTGCGGAGATATTAAGCAAATCAAGCCAGCTTAGAGATATTGCCGATATTGTACTAATGCACCATGAACGTTTTGATGGCAGGGGATATCCTACGGGGACAGCAGGAGTTGATATTCCGGCCGGAGCAAGAATCATTGCGATATGTGATTCTATTGATGCAATAACCTCGAACCGCTGTTACCGCAGGGCACATGATTTTGATTACTGCTATAAAGAGATAGAAAAGAATCTTGGCAAAATGTATGACCCGATAATGGGGCAGTATGTACTGGATAATTTTGATGAGATAACTAAGGTTGTAAGATGATAATGCAACTTACCCGCCCATTTTGGCAGCTTGCCGGAATGGGTGTTTTTTTGTGCATAAAAACTGATATAATCGGCATTAATACAGGAAAAGGAGTGGTGAAGTGAAGCTTTATATTGAAGAAGGGCTGCAGTTACAGGAGCCGGAAATACATATTAAATGTAATAAGGTGGATGGGAAGCTTAAAGGAGTTATAGATAAGCTGCAATTAACAACAGAATCAGTTGTGGTTAAGAAGGAAGGTGCAATCAGGAAACTCGCTTTTGAGGATGTCTATTATTTTGAAAGTGTAGATGACAAGGTTTTTGCCTGCTGTGAGGTGGAGGTGTATGAAACCTCTTATAAGCTCTATGAAATTGAAGAACAGGCTGCAGATTTGTGTTTTGCAAGAATAAGCAAGTCGGTAATTGTGAACATCAACAGAATTCAAAGTATTAAGCCACAGTTTAATGGGCGTTTTGAGGCGCTTTTGTCAAATAATGAGCGTCAGATTGTCAGCCGCCACTATGTGAACGGTCTGAGAGATAAATTTATCGGAGGTGCAAAATAATGAACAATAAAAATATGATTCTGCCAATGTTAAACAGCTTTGCAATATCTTTTACCGCAGTGATGATTGTATACCCTGTATTCAGTATGCTGGGGTATTTCTCGCCGCTGAATGATAAACTGGTTCTTCAAATACTTGCAATGTGTTTCGGAGTCGCTTTTGTCCAGTTCCTGACAGGTTTGTTTAGAATAGAGCCTGAGCTTCTGCATAATGCGGTGCAGTTTCTGGATATGTATATTGTGATAATGCTTCTTGGTGCGGTTGTTTTTAAAATATTCCCGATTTCACCCATGGGATTTGTAATACCTTTGGTTTTCGGAATAATTGTGTTTGCACTGACGTGGACTTTTAATTATCTGTCTGCTTACCGCAAGATTCAGGAAATCAACAAAATCATTCAGACAAGGAGATAGCATTAATATGGAAAAAATCGGATTGATTATATGGGGTGCAACAACTGTTTTTACTTTTATTGCTGCGGTAATTGTTTTAATGAAGTTTTGTTCCAAGTTAAAAGCAGCCGGGAGCGTAAGGAAAATTGAAGAGGGCTTATATACAATGGAATTTACCGGTGATTATGGTTTTGATGAATTTCTTGCAAGGGGCGGTGCTTCCACGGACAGGAAAATGGCAGAATATATTACCGAGGTTCTGTCAAACGGCTTCTGTAAGCCTAAATATGAGGAGGCTCCAAAGGATTTTGGCTGCAGCACAATCGCAGTGAACGGTAATAACGGCAGAAAACTTTTCGGACGCAATTATGACTGGCAGAAGTGTACGGCAATGATTATGCATACCAGACCGAAACATGGTTATGAATCATATTCCACCTGCTGTCTGGAACATCTCGGCTTTGGCGAGGGCTGGAAGCCGGAGGGCATGGGAAGACAATATACTGCTTTGGCAGGAATCTATGTTCCAATGGACGGAATTAATGAAAAAGGTTTATGCGTTGCTGATTTGGTATGTCTTGACGGAGAAGAGGTTCATCAGGATAACGGAAAAACTGCCGTTACAACAGGCTCTGCAATCAGACTGATTCTGGATAAGGCAGCTTCAGTTGAAGAAGCAGTTTCGTTGTTAAAGGACTGTGACATGAATTCGTCAATCGGAATGGCACATCATCTTGCCCTGACAGATACAACGGGCAGGGCTGTGGTTATTGAATATGCGGATAATGAAATGATTGTGACGGAGACTCCGATTGTAACGAACCATTCGGTTTATACAGGAAATACAACGAGTGTTGACAATCGGGAGTCTTTTACACGATTTGACAGACTTGCGGCAATTCACAAAGATATTGAAGGAAATGCAGACAACAGCAGACTTAAGAAATGTATGTCAGATGTTTCTTATGAGGATATTACACAATGGAGTATTGTGTATGATTTGCAGGAAAAAGCATTGGATTTCTACTGGCAGCGTAATTATGAAAAGAGTCATTCGTTCCGATTTGATTAAAATGTTAAATCTTTATTAACTATACTTTACTTTGAGTTTCCCCATTTTTTCAGAAGCTAAATCACATCCAAAATAAAAAAGCAAAAACACTGCACTAATGTTATAATTAAATCACGACAAAATAAATAAAACAAAGGAGTGTTTTTGCATGATTAATTATAACAGATTGGGATATGAAATTAAACGGGATTTATCAAATTTCTCAGAAAAAATTTCAAACGGATTGAAACGACCACAAAGCAAATTCCTTTTACAAA
>JBGVLM010000015.1:0-9649 GCA_045124255.1 Butyrivibrio sp.
TTATAAAAGTAGCATGCTTTTATTTAGTTGGTGTTGCGGCATCCTTTGCACAGAGCCGTATCATGATTTATGTAACACAGGGAACTTTGAAAAAACTTCGTGTTGAAATTTTTACGCATATGGAAAGCCTTCCTATTAAATATTTTGATACACATCCACACGGAGATATCATGTCTGTGTATACGAACGATATTGATACACTCCGTCAGATGATCAGTCAGAGTATGCCTCAGTTATTAAACAGTGCAATTACGATTGTCAGTGTATTGAGCAGTATGCTGATCATCAGTGTTCCTCTGACTCTGGTAAGTTTGTTCATGGTATTTTTGATGATGAATGTAACAAAATTTGTTGCAGGTCGAAGTGGAAAATACTTTATGGTACAGCAGCAGTCTCTGGGTGCAGTAAACGGTTATATTGAAGAAATGATGGAAGGACAGAAAGTAGTAAAAGTATTCTGTCATGAAGAAGAAAATATCAAAGAATTCAAAGAACTGAACGATCAGTTATATGAAAGTTCAAGAAATGCAAATACATATGCAAATATCATCGGACCTGTCAATGCGCAGCTTGGTAATGTAAGTTACGTTGTTTGTGCGATTGTAGGTGGTGCATTCTCTATCTTTGGTGTTTCCGGATTGACTTTGGGTGGACTTGCAAGTTTCCTTACTTTCAATAAGAGCTTCAACCAGCCAATTAACCAGATCAGCCAGCAGATGAACAGTATTGTAATGGCTATGGCTGGTGCAGACCGTATTTTCAAACTTCTGGATGAAAAACCAGAAGTGGATGATGGTTATGTAAAACTGGTAAATGCTAAGAAGATGAATAATAGCCTGGTTGAAACAAACAAACATACAGGATGTTGGGCATGGAAACATTATCATCGTGCAACAAATACAACAACCTATCAGGAAGTAAAAGGTCATGTAGAATTAAATGGTGTTGACTTTGGATATACAGATGAAAAGATGGTTCTTCACGATATTCGTCTGATAGCAGAACCTGGACAG
This sequence comes from Butyrivibrio sp., assembly GCA_045124255.1. Lineage (GTDB taxonomy): Bacteria > Bacillota > Clostridia > Lachnospirales > Lachnospiraceae > Eshraghiella. The sequence continues at coordinate 1,014 of JBGVLM010000015.1, forward strand.
AAGATTGCGTTTGTAGGTTCTACAGGTGCTGGTAAAACAACCATTACAAACCTGATTAACCGTTTCTATGATATTCAGGACGGTAAAATCCGATATGACGGAATCAATATTAACAAAATTAAAAAAGCGGATTTGAGACACTCACTCGGTATTGTTTTACAGGATACACATCTTTTTACCGGAACGGTTATGGAAAATATCCGCTACGGCAAGCTTGATGCTACAGACGAAGAAGTTTATGCGGCAGCCAAGTTAGCTAATGCACACAGCTTCATTAAATATCTGCCTGAGGGCTACAATACAATGCTTACAGGTGATGGTGCTAATCTGAGTCAGGGACAGAGACAGCTTCTTGCAATAGCAAGAGCCGCAATAGCGGACCCACCGGTGCTTATTCTTGATGAGGCTACAAGCTCAATTGATACAAGAACCGAGAAAATCGTCCAGAGCGGTATGGATAAATTAATGAAGGGAAGAACTACCTTCGTTATTGCCCACAGACTCTCCACCGTAAGGAACAGCGACTGCATCATGGTGCTTGAACAGGGCAGGATAATTGAAAGAGGAACACATGATGAATTAATTGAGCAAAAGGGTAAATACTATCAGTTATATACCGGAAATAATATTGGTGCATGACCGGTTTTTTAATCAAAGAAAAATGATATGAATATGTGAAAATTGATATTTGCGAAAATATGCGCCTTTGCTAAAATTATTGTATATGTAATAAGAAAGAAAGGTGCGAGGTATGAAGAAATTTAAAAGAATTTTGGCTATTTTATTAGCCACAGCTCTTGTTTTCTCTCTTATCGGATGTAGTCAGAAGTCTTCAAGCAGTGAAGATGTTACAGATACTACATCTACAGTAGAGCAGGAAACAACTACTTCAGGCGGTTCTGAAAACACTACCGCTTCAGAAATTACCATTAATCTCCATTATTTGAGAGAAGATGGTACATACGACGGATGGAACGTATGGCTCTGGCCGTCAAATGGTGATGGCGCTGCTTACCAGTTCGGTACAGAAGCAGATGACAAAGGTGTTGTTGCTACAGCAACATTCCCTGCCGGAACAGAGAAAATTGGTTTCATTGTAAGGCTCAATGAATGGGAAGCCAAGGATTTTGACGGAGACCAGTTTATTGATTTAACCAGCTTGGGTGTTTTAGCAGGTACCATTGAGGTATATGTTACAAGCGGCGTAGAAGGTTATGAACATGATTTAGGAGACGATTGCGTGAAGGGATTAGGCATAACAAAGGCTGCATTATCAGGTGATTATAAGACAGTTGGTATTACAGTTTCACAGGAATGGACAGATGAGAACACATTAGTTATTAAGGATGCAAAGGGCAATGAGCTTGCTTATGATTCCATGAATGCTGACGGAAAGACAATTACAATTGTTCTTTCAGAAGAAGTAGACCCATTTGGTGAATACAAGGCAGTACTTAATTCAAGTCTTGAATATGACATTACTGTTCCGGACATCTTCTCAACAGATGCTTTTGAAGAAGAGTATGGATATGACGGAGATGATTTGGGAGCAGTCTGGTCTAAGGATTCTACTACATTTAAGGTATGGGCTCCGACAGCAGAGACAGTTAAGGTTAACCTTTATAAGTCAGGAACAGAAGGAACAGATGATTTAATTAAAACTGTTGACATGACAATGGGTGACAAGGGCGTTTGGGAAGCTAAGGTTGATGGAGACCTTAACGGAACATACTACACATACTCTGCAACAATCGGAACAGCAACTAACGAAGCATGTGACCCATATGCACGTGCCGTAGGTGTTAACGGTAACAGAGCAATGGTTATCGACCTTGATTCTACCGACCCTGAGGGATGGGAGAATGACCAGAATCCTAACAGCGGAATGGACGCTACAGACGCTATTATTTATGAGTTACACATCAGAGATTTATCTGTTGATGAGAGCTCAGGAATTACCAATAAGGGTAAATATCTTGGTTTAACAGAGCTTGGAACAACTAATTCAAATGGTGTTTCAACAGGTTTAAGCCACATTATGGATTTGGGTGTTACACACCTTCAGTTAACTCCTGTATATGATTATGCAACAGTTGATGAATCTGTTAAGGATTCAACTCAGTATAACTGGGGATATGACCCTAAGAACTACAATGTTCCGGAAGGTTCATACTCAACAGACGCATACAACGGAGAAGTAAGAGTTAAAGAGTTTAAGGAAATGGTACAGACACTTCATGAGAACGGTATTTCAGTTGTAATGGACGTTGTTTATAACCATACCTACAATACAGATTACTGCTTCAACAAATTAGTTCCGGGATATTTCTACAGAGCTAATTCAAATGGTTCAGGATGCGGTAATGACGTTGCTTCAGAGAGAGAAATGGTTCGTAAGTTCATCGTTGATTCAGTAGTTTACTGGGTTGAAGAGTATCACATCGACGGATTCCGTTTCGACCTTGTTGGTTTGATTGATACACAGACAATCGAAGAAATCAGAGCAGAATTAGATAAGATTGACCCATCAATCATCCTTTATGGTGAAGGCTGGTCAATGAGCACACTTGTAACTAAGTCAGATGCTACAATGGCTAATCAGACAGCAAGCAACAGTCTTGAAGGCTTTGCAATGTTCAATGATACAATCAGAGACGCTATCAAGGGAAGCGTATTTGAAGAGAAAGAAAAGGGTTATGTAAACGGAAACTTCACAAAGACATCTGCAATTGCTGCAGCAATCACAGGTTCAGTTTCATGGTCAAAGACTCCTTCTGCTCAGATTAACTACGCATCATGCCATGATAACAGAACGTTATGGGATGAAATCAGTCTTTCTAATCCGGATGATTCATTAGAAGACAGAGTTAAACAGAACCTTATGTCAGCTGCCATTGTTTATACATCACAGGGTATTCCTTTCATCCTGGCAGGTGAAGAGTTCTTAAGATCTAAGCCAAACGGAGACGGAACATTCAACCACAACAGCTACAATGCATCCGACGCAGTTAACAGCCTTAAGTGGGATGATTTAAATGATTCAACATACCAGACAGTATACAACTACTACAAGGGTATGATTGCTTTCAGAAAGGCTCATGCTTCATTAACACAGATGGAGACAGCAACATCATGCTACACTATGTTAACAGGACTTCCGGAGGGCGTTATTGCTTATGAATTAGCAAAGGCTGACGGAGAAGTATCTGACGGAATTTTCGCAGTATACAATCCAACATCTTCAGCAGTTACAGTTGACCTTCCGGATGGAGAATGGACAATTTGTGTTCAGGGAGATAAGGCAGGAACTGAGTCTCTTGGAACTGCAAGCGGAAGCATTACAGTTGACGCACTTACAACTACTATTTTAGTTAAGGGTGCCCTTAAATAATTTAGTAATTAAAGAATGATTTAAAGGACTTTTGCATAATAATGCAAGAGTCCTTTTTTGACGTGTGAGAGTTACTTTTTTATAAATATTAAATTTTTTTAAATTTTTATAAATTATCCCCATTTCAGTTATTTTTATGATATAATTCTGCAATAGGTATATTTAGGTTAAAAGGAGGAGTGGCATGAATAGAAATTCAGTAAGTGATTTTACGAATGAATATGCAGCAAGATGTGTGGAGAATCAGAAGATAGATGCTGGTTTATTTGATGAATTCGGTGTCAAGAGAGGATTAAGGGATAAGAACGGAAAGGGTGTTCTTTCAGGACTTACAAAGATTTCGTTAATTAAATCTTCTGAGGAAATTGATGGTAAAAGTGTACCTTGTGACGGAGAATTATATTACAGGGGTTATAATATTTTTGATTTGGTTAAGGGCTTTCAGAAGGAGGACAGATTTGGTTTTGAGGAGACCGCATATCTGCTTTTGTTTGATAAGCTCCCATCAGCTGCTGAATTAGCTGATTTTACGGAAGTGCTTAATGCGAGCAGAAGACTGCCGACTAATTTTACAAGGGATGTTATTATGAAGGCTCCAAGTGGGGATATAATGAATTCCCTGACAAAGAGTGTACTTACGCTTGCGTCCTATGATAATAATGTATCAGATTTATCAATTGATAATGTATTGAGACAGTGTCTTATGCTTATCAGTGTTTTCCCGATGATGGCAGTTTACGGATACCATGCATATAATCATTATGAAAGGGATGACAGCTTATATATTCACAGACCTGACAATAAATTGTCATTTGCAGAGAATATTTTAAGACTGCTTCGTCCTAATAAAGAATTTACTGATGTTGAGGCTAAGGTGTTGGACGCAGCGCTTGTTCTGCATATGGAGCATGGCGGCGGCAATAACTCAACATTTACGACTCGAGTTGTTACTTCATCAGGTTCCGATACTTATTCCGTAGTTGCAGCGGCATTGTCTTCACTTAAGGGCCCAAAGCATGGAGGTGCCAATATTAAGGTTGTTAAGATGATGGATGACCTTAAGAATAATGTCCGCGATTTGAAGGATGAGGATGAGGTAAGAGCATATCTTAAGAAAGTCCTGAATAAGGAAGCTTTTGACAGAAGCGGACTGATATATGGAATGGGTCATGCGGTATATTCAATTTCTGACCCTAGAGCAAGAATTTTTAAGGGCTTTGTTGAGGAATTAGCTGAGGCAAAGCATTGCCATGATGAATTTGCATTGTATTCAATGATTGAAAGAGTAGCACCTGAGGTAATATCAGAATCCTGCAGGATTTATAAGGGTGTAAGTGCTAATGTCGATTTCTACAGTGGTTTTGTATACAGTATGCTGGATATTCCTGTTGAGTTGTATACCCCTATCTTTGCGATTGCAAGAATAGTAGGCTGGAGTGCACATAGAATAGAAGAGCTGATTAATGTAGATAAGATTATCCGTCCTGCATATTTAAGTGTAATGGAGAAAAAACAATACGAGAATATTGAGGAGCGCTAGATAATATTAAGGAACTGCCGATTTGAAGTGCGCCCCAAATGTTAGACAAAAAATCTAACATTTGGAGGTGCATTTTATTATGTCAAAATATTCATATGAAGAAAGTTTGACATACAATATTCTGCCTTATAAACCATCAGCCTGCAAGTTCTCTCCAAAGAAGATACAGATAATCCTTAAATTCTGATTTTTCAATATTTTCTGCTGCAAGAATATCCACGGTTCCAATGACTTCATTGTTATATTTATAAATAAGCTGACCCATAACATCCCCTTCATTAATTGGTGCAGTTGGTGTTTTTATAAATTCCAGTTCCTTGGTAATCAGGGTTTCATCAATGTTTTCAAGAAAAAGATTGCTGAAGCCTGAAGCATATTTGCAGTTTACGACACCTTTGGTACTGTTTTTTACCGTGAGAGGAGTAAGCATTGGCATATTTTCATCTTTGTAAAGATGACAGATACCATAGCCGTAATTCAACAATGTAATTGAATCAGATACTCTTGTTTTACCGCTTGGTGACGCCATAACGACTGAAATCAGCTCGATATCATTCTTTTTGGCTGTTGCCGACAGACAGAATTTGGCAAGACTTGTTGAGCCTGTTTTCAAGCCTGTTGCCCATTCGTATTGCTTAAGAAGCTTATTGGTATTGGAAAGGGTAAATTCACTTTCTCCCTTTCTTGTAACATGTGTGAACGAATCCATCCAGATGGTTGAGTAATTATGAACCTCCGGGTGCTTTGTAATAAGCTCTCTGGACATCAGGGCTACGTCTCTTGCCGTTGTAACATGACCGTCGGTGTCAAGTCCGCAGGAGTTGACAAAATGTGTGTTGGTCATGTTAAGACCGGCAGCACGTTCATTCATCTTACTTACAAATGCCTCCTCAGAACTGCCGATATATTCTGCCATTGCAACACAGGCATCATTGGCACTGGCGATTGCAATGCATTTTATCAGCGTTTCAACCGTCTGTACTTCACCGGGTTCAAGGAAAACCTGGCTTCCTCCCATTGAAGCAGCGTGTTCGGAAATTGTTACCTCATCGGTAAGTGCAATTTTGTTCTCCTCCAGCGCGTCAAAAATAAGCAGGAGTGTCATAATTTTCGTAATGCTTGCGGGGGCAAGGACCTCATCCGCATTTTTTTCATAAATAACTTTACCTGTGGAGGCCGCCATCAGAATTGCAGAGGGTGCCTGAATATCCGGTTCGTCTGCATATATGCTTACCGGAAGGGCGGTTATTAAAAGGATTGTGCATAAAAAAGAAATTAGAATTCGTTTCATAAATATCCTTTTTGATTAATAAAGTAATTATTATATTTTAGTTGCGATAATCTTATATTATGAAAAAAATATTGACTTTATATTTTATTATGTTAGAATTATATAAGTTTCAAATATTAAAGGCTATGAAGACACACAGTAGTTAACCGGAATTCTTTCAGAGAGAAGGGGCCACCGGCTGTAAGCCCTTTTAAGTTCAGTCAGTTAATGAAATTCATGTCGGAGCTGCATTTCTGAATTAACAGTAGGAAATGACGTATCGGCACGTTACGCTATAATGAGTGTCGGCAGCAATGCCGGAATTAGGGTGGTACCGCGATTACATCGTCCCTTGGGACGCTGTAGTCGCGTTTTTATTTGTGTAAACAATGAGTCAAATATAAATTTGCGTTATGCTTGCATATAAGCAAATTTATATTTGACGAATGTCCGGCATGAGCAGCGTAGTGCGGCAGCACAAAGCGGCGAATGGAGGCGGGTGCGTGAGTTTCGAAGAAACGAAGCAGCCGGTTTACACACAAAAATAAGTTGACGAATGTCCGACATGAGCAGCGTAGTGCGGCAGCATGCGAAAATTTTATTGAAAGGATGTTAATATGAAAGAGAAATTACAAGCGATTAAGGAACAGGCAATTGCCAAAATTTCTGAAGCTTCTAATCTTGATATGCTCAATGATATCCGTGTTGCATATCTTGGCAAAAAAGGTGAGCTTACAGAGGTGCTTAAGGGAATGAAAGATGTTGCACCGGAGGACAGACCTAAGGTTGGTGCAATGGTTAATGAGACAAGAGCAGCAATCGAAGAGAAAATGGAAGAGGTCAAGACTGCTTTGGCTGATGCAGCAAGAGAACAGCAGTTAAAGGACGAGGTTATTGACGTTACGCTTCCTGCCAAAAAGAACCTTGTAGGACATAATCATCCTAATACAGTAGCACTTGAAGAGGTTGAGAGAATTTTCGTCGGAATGGGCTATGAGGTAGTTGAAGGCCCTGAAATCGAATATGATTACTATAATTTTGAGGCTTTAAATATTCCTGCAAATCATCCGGCAAAGGACGAACAGGATACATTCTATATTAATAATAACATCGTACTCAGAACACAGACTTCATCAGTTCAGGTACATGAAATGGAAAAAGGCAAAATGCCTATAAGAATGATTGCTCCGGGACGAGTATTCCGTTCAGATGAGGTGGACGCTACACATTCACCATCCTTCCATCAGGTAGAGGGACTTGTAATTGATAAAAATATTACCTTTGCAGACTTAAAGGGAACGCTTGATGTATTTGCCAAGGAATTATTCGGTGCAGATACAAGAGTTAAATTCAGACCACATCATTTCCCGTTCACGGAGCCTAGTGCCGAAATGGACGTTTCATGCTTCAAATGCGGAGGAAAGGGCTGCCGTTTCTGTAAGAACTCAGGCTGGATAGAGATTCTTGGCTGCGGTATGGTTCACCCACATGTACTTGAGATGAGCGGAATTGACCCTGAAGAGTATACAGGATTTGCATTTGGTATTGGTTTAGAGAGAATTGCGTTGCTTAAATACGAAATCGATGATATGAGACTTCTCTATGAAAATGACGCAAGATTTCTTAATCAGTTCTAGGAAGGAGATTAACAATGAATACAGCATTATCATGGATAAAAGCATATGTTCCTGAACTTGAATGTACAGCACAGGAATATACTGACGCAATGACATTAACCGGAACAAAGGTTGAGGGATTTGAAGCACTTGACAGAGATTTGGAGAAAATCGTTGTCGGACAGGTACTTAAGGTAGAACGTCATCCTGACGCAGATAAATTAGTTATATGTCAGGTGGATGTCGGAACTGAGACCATTCAGATTGTAACAGGTGCACCTAATGTATATGAAGGAATGAAAACACCTGTATGCCTTGACGGAGGTAAGGTTGCAGGAGGACATGACGGCAGCAAGACCGAAGGCGGAATCAGAATTAAAAAGGGCAAATTAAGAGGAGTGCCATCAAACGGTATGATGTGTTCAATTGAAGAATTGGGTTCATCAAAGGATTTTTATCCTAATGCACCGGAAAACGGACTTTATGATATGGGTGCTGACGCAGTTGTGGGAAGTGACGCAATTGAAGCACTCGGACTTCATGATGTTGTTTTTGAATATGAGATTACATCTAACAGAGTTGACTGCTACAGTGTTCTCGGTATTGCAAGAGAGGCTGCTGCCACATTCAACAAAACTTTTGTACCACCTGTAGTTACTGCTACGGGTAATAATGAGGATGTAAATGATTATGTAAAGGTAGAGGTTGAAGCAGAGGATTTATGCCCACGCTACTGTGCAAGACTTGTTAAAAATATTAAGCTCGCTCCTTCACCTGAATGGATGCAGAGAAGACTTGCAGCAAGCGGAATACGTCCTA
>JBGVLM010000016.1:0-23143 GCA_045124255.1 Butyrivibrio sp.
AAGAAAGTTTTTACAACTCCTCCTACCGTGCTTTGTAGTATAGCTTCTTACAAACTATTTTACATCACGGAGAAGAAGTTTTAAATCTTTCATTACTATTTGTGCCGCCAACTGAAAGGCGGCGGAATGGAGATTTTTATGCGTAAAAAAACAATTTTAAGCATTAGCTTAAGCTGTCTGATGCTTATGACTATATTCGGCTGTGCCGAAGGTATTGAAATCACAGGTTCGGTTTCTGAGACTGAAGAAATTCAGGAAACAACAGAAGAGAATACAACAGCTGCAATGGAGGAAAGCACAACAACGGCAGCAGAAGAGACAAGTGAAGCTGAAACCGAAGAAGTGACGGAGGAGATAATTCCGATTGAATATGTTATTCCGGAGGGTTTTGTGTATACCGTAAATGCAAGCGGCGAAGTATTGGAGGCAGGAGCTATATTAACTACTGCACCAAGAAATGATGATTCATGTCAGGCCGGAGATTATGTCTATACATATGATTCGGAAATGAGCGGTTGGGAAGTAGAAGTTGTTGATAAAACAAAAACATTATATGGGGAAATACAGGGAACAATTGCAGAATGTCCTATAGTATCACTTGAATTTACGTTTAGTAATTGTACAAATATGACGGAAGCACCTGTAATTCCGGAAACGGTAAGAAAAATGTCATATGCCTATGAACAGTGTACAAGTCTGGTATCAGCACCTGTACTTCCTGAGGGAATAAAGAGTCTTTGGTATACATTTTCAAATTGCAGCAGCCTTGAAACTGCACCTGTATTACCGGAAGGAATGGTAGATTTAACATATACATTCAGCGGCTGCGAAAGTCTTAAGGCAGCTCCTGTAATACCGGATGGCGTTAAAGAAATGTACTGTACTTTTGCATTTTGTACAAGCATGGAAACTGCAACAGCAATACCGGATTCAGTAAGTAATATGGAAAGAACTTTCTGGTATTGTACAAGCCTTAGGGAGGCACCGGCACTTCCGGCTAAAATTAACAATCTTACCAGTACCTTTGAGGAATGTGCAAGCTTAAAGACGACACCTGTTCTGCCGGATGATATGTATTCATTGGATTGTACCTTCAAAAACTGTACAAGTCTGGAAACAGTACAGAATATTCCGAGCGGAGAAGTAATGCTGGCATATACCTTTGCAGGATGTACTAATTTGAAAACCGTTCCGGAAATTCAGGGTGCCATAAAAGGAATACCATGTATGTTTAAAGGCTGTACCGGATTGACAGGAACCATCGTTATTAATACAGACACATCATATTTTGATGAATGCTTTGAAGGCGTTGATTTTACAACACAGAATTTAACATTAAGCGGTGCGTCAACACATCTTGAAGAAATAAGAGCCACAGGAATTAATTAAAAACAATAAAAAAAATGCGGACTGGTGCAAAACAGAGATTTGCCAGCCCGCAATTTTTATTTCATAAGCTTTAATTTCTTCGCAATTTTTTCGATTCTGAGTCCCATCGGGAAATTAAGTAAATCTTCGTGTGTAAGTCCCTTTAACAGGAATATAATTGCAAAATATGTTGGAATTGCAATTACAATACAAATGACAACTGACGCCATATTAAGTACATAGGAGCGTGAAGGAATAAGCGTAAACAGACGGCTGATTCCAAAACATAAGGCTCCCATTGCAATTGAGGCGGCAGCAGGAATCAGAAAAGTTGTCTTTATTTCCTGACGGTAATGAGCCTGCCTGCCTACGGAAATCCAGTTAAGAATGCATACCACAAGCGGAAATGTTACATTGCCGATTACAAGTGAATATACACCAAGTCTTGAGAACTTCAGCAAAAGCACAACCAGGACAATATGAATTGCAAGCGATATTGCCGAATGAATTACCGGCCGGTTCATTTTATCCATTCCCTGCAATGCGGCATTGGTAATTGTGGACAGTGAGTAGAAAACAACTGCTGCTGCACCCCATGAGAGCATTGCACCTGACATGGTGTAATCCGTTGTAGGGAAGAGCAGACGCATAATCGGAACTGCCAGAACACCAAGACCAACGGCACAAGGAAATGCAATTATCATATTAATCTTAACCGATGTGGCAAGCTTTGCGCGGAAATCCGTATAATTGCCGACTGCCCACAGTGAAACAAGGGTCGGAATCATTGAGGATGCCATGGCGGAAGCAATCGCATTAGGTACGTTTACAAGCACACGGTATTTGGAGCTGTATAAGCCATACAGAAAAGAGTTGTTGTCTCCTTCGTATAAATTTCCGAATAATGAGCCGTCGACTACACCGCTTACCTGATATACTGCCTGACTTAGAATGACCGGAATAATTGTAACGAAAAGCATTTTCATAATATCTCCGGTGGAATCCGCAGCCACACCCGTGTCGGTCTTGAAAAGCTTTGTGAATCTTGGTCTGTATGCCCAAAATACAAAAATCAGGAATATAAGTGCAAAAAGAGCACCGAATAAGGTTCCCATCGTTCCTCCGGCCGCACCCTTGCTGATTCTGTCAATCGCAGAGGTTGACAGACCGACAAAAACTGCTGCTGCGGCAATGCTGACAATTGCATTGATAATCTGCTCAACAAGCTGTGATACGGCAGTAGGAATCATGGTCTTGCGGCTCTGGAAGAAGCCTCTTAACGTACCGGCAACTGCAACAACGAAAATTGTCGGGGACAGCACTCTTAACGGCAGCGTAAGACCGTCGTATTTGGACAGCTTCTCTATAAGCGGTGCGGCAAAAAATATTGCAAGAGCCATAATAAGTCCTGAAACCGCCGCAAATATCATCGCAAATTTAAAAATACGATAGCCGTTTTTGTATTCCTTACGGGCAAATTTTGCGGACAGCAGTTTGGAAACGGCAAGCGGCATACTGTATGATGACAGTATCAGTGCTATTGAATATACTTCAAAGGCGTAGCTGTACAGTCCGTTTGCTTCATCTCCGATAATCGCTGTCATCGGACTTCGGTATAAAAGTCCTATTATTCTTGATAAAACTGACGCAATGGCAAGGATTGAGCCATGCTTAATAAAATTATTTGAATTGGATTTTCCCATAACTTTCCTCTTTACATGTAAATATATGTTTATATTAAACTCATAAAAAACTTTTTTCAATGATATTTTATCCTATGTGAGGGAATAATTACTTTCGAAAGTGAAAAAATTCATTTTTTTTTAATTATTAACACTAAAAATTTAGAATTATATCAGTTGATTTATACTAAAGAAAAAATTATAATTATAATATTATTGTATCGAATGGGCGGAGGAGTTCTCACAATGGATAATAATAATCAATATAACAAACCTGATAATCAGAACAATAAGGATGACAAGGGAAAGAAGGGTTTTAAGGCCAGTTCAATAATTATGCTGTTTATAATTGCCGCAGTCATTACGGTTCTGGGTTATTCGATTTTTAAAAGCTGTTTCACAAAGTATACAACAACTGAAATAAGCTATTCCAAATTTCTTGAAATGATTGATAATAATGAGATTAAGGCGGTTGAATATACCTCTAATAAGATTGTTATCACTCCTGTGGAGAAGGAGGACAGCAGTATCAGTGTAACTTATTATACAGGCTATATGTATGATGAGGATACATTTGAAAAGCTTAAGGCAATGGACAATATTGAGCTTAAGGTTACTGTTGAGGACACGGGGGCTTCAATACTTGATTTTATTCTGATATATGTTGTTCCGTTTCTGTTTGTATATCTGCTTTTGGCATTCTTATTCCGTAAGATGTCCTCAGGCGGAGGAATTATGGGCGTAGGTAAGAGTACTGCCAAGGTCTATATGGAGCAGAAGACAGGTGTTTCATTTAAGGATGTTGCAGGACAGGACGAGGCGAAGGAATCAGTAAGAGAGATTGTTGATTTCCTTCATAATCCGGATAAATATACCGAAATCGGTGCCAAGCTTCCAAAGGGTGCATTGCTTGTAGGTCCTCCGGGAACAGGTAAGACACTTCTTGCAAAGGCTGTTGCAGGAGAGGCAGGAGTTCCTTTCTTCTCACTTTCCGGTTCGGATTTTGTTGAGATGTTTGTAGGTGTAGGTGCTTCAAGAGTAAGGGATTTGTTCAAGCAGGCACAGCAGTCGGCACCGTGTATTATTTTTATTGATGAGATTGACGCAATCGGTAAGAGCCGTGATTCACAGTTTGGCGGCAATGATGAGAGGGAGCAGACTCTTAACCAGCTTCTCGCTGAAATGGACGGTTTTGATTCGTCCAAGGGTGTGCTTATTATGGCAGCAACCAACAGGCCGGAGGTGCTTGATAAGGCATTGCTCCGTCCGGGAAGATTTGACAGAAGAATTATTGTGGATAAGCCGGATTTAAAGGGAAGATTAGAAACCTTAAAGGTTCATTCCAAGAATGTATTGATGGATGATACAGTTGATTTGAATGAAATTGCACTTGCAACGGCGGGTGCGGTTGGTTCGGATATTGCCAATATTATTAATGAAGCTGCAATTAATGCGGTTAAGAGCGGAAGAAAGGCCGTAACACAGGCGGATTTATTTGAATCCGTTGAGGTTGTTATTGCCGGTAAGGAGAAGAAGGACAGAATCCTCGGAAGTGAAGAGAAGCGCATGGTTGCATACCATGAGGTAGGTCATGCACTTATTACCTGTCTTATGAAGGGCGCAGAGCCTGTGCAGAAGATTACAATTGTACCGAGAACAATGGGTTCACTCGGATATACAATGCAGGTTCCTGAGGAAGAGAAATATCTTTTTACCAAGGATGAGCTGATAACCAGGATTGTTACACTTCTTGGAGGAAGAGCAGCGGAGGAAATAGTCTTTAATACTATTACAACAGGTGCTGCCAACGATATAGAGAGGGCTACCAAGATGGCAAGAACAATGGTTGCACAGTACGGAATGTCTGAGACCTTCGGACTTATGGGACTTGAAAGCGTTGAGAATAAGTATCTTGATGGACGTTCGGTATTTAACTGTTCTGACACAACGGCAGCACTCCTCGATGAAGAGGTTAATAAAATGCTCAAGGAATGCTATTCCAAGGCAAAGGAACTGTTGGGCGATAACCTGATGTGTCTTGACAGAGTTGCCGAGTATCTTATTGAGAAGGAAACTATTACAGGCAAAGAATTTATGCAGATTGTTAATGAGGTTAAGGGTACGGACAGCCCTGCAAAGGAAGTTGAGTTGGATGATTGATTTACATTTGCATTTGGATGGTTCGCTGAGACCGGATACGGTTTTTGAACTGCTTAATAAAGAAGGATTTGAAACACCTGAACCTGATAAGCTTAAAAAGATTCTTACGGTCAGTGATGACTGTAAGAATCTGAATGATTATCTGAAAGCTTTTGATTACCCGATTAAGGTATTGCAGAAGCAGGAGAATATAGTCAGAGCCTTTTTTGAATTGGGAGAAGATTTGGACAAAGAGGGCGTTACATACGCGGAAATCAGATTTGCACCACTTTTTTCGACTGAGAACGGACTTGGCATTGAAGAGGTTGTTGAAGCTGCAATAGAGGGTGCTGCTCAGGCGATGAAGGCGTATCCGGGGCTGAGACTGGGAATAATTCTGTGCTGCATGCGTGGAGATTATCATCAGGATAATATAAGAACGGTTGAGGCAGCACGAAAATATCTCGGACAATATGTTTGTGCACTTGACCTTGCAGGAGCTGAGTCTTTATTTGCAACGGATTTATTTGAAGATGAATTCAGGCTTGCACGTAAATATGAAATTCCGTTTACAATTCATGCCGGAGAGGCTGCAGGAACGGAGAGTATATGGAAGGCGCTGGAATTAGGTGCTTCAAGAATCGGACACGGAATCAGAAGTATTGAGGATGATGTTCTTGTGGATTACCTTGCAAGACATGAGATTCCTTTGGAAATATGTCCGATAAGCAATATGCAGACAAGGGTTTTTGGTGATATGGAGGAATATCCGCTTAAAGAACTGCTGCAGAGGGGCGTTCATGCAACGCTTAACACAGATAACAGAACTGTCAGCAATACAAATATTGCAAAAGAACAGAATTTTATTAAGAAATATTGCAGGATAACTGCTAAAGATATAGAATTAATGGAGAAATATGCGCAAAAGGCTGCTTTTCTGCATTAATACATATAGATTTTGAGAGGTTAATTGTGTACGAGGGTTTTTTTGACATAGAAGAGGAACTTAAAAAGCTGCCTGCTAAACCGGGAGTATATATTATGCATGATTCGACGGATGACATAATATATGTGGGCAAGGCAATCAGCCTGAAAAACCGCGTGAAACAGTATTTTCAGTCCTCAAGAAACCACAGCTCCAAGATAAAGCAGATGGTTTCAAATGTTCACCGTTTCGAATACATAATTACGGATTCTGAGCTTGAGGCACTTGTGCTTGAGTGCAACCTTATTAAACTCCACAAGCCGCGATATAACACAATGCTTAAGGATGACAAGACATATCCTTTTATAAAAATTACTACTAATGAGGATTTTCCGAGAATTCTGTCAAGCAGGGAACTTAAAAAAGACAAATGCCGTTATTTCGGACCTTTTACAAGCGGTAAGGCAGTTAATGATACAATAGATTTATTGAATAAGACCTATGGACTCAGAACCTGCAGAAGAAGTCTTCCCAAAGATATAGGTAAGGACAGGCCGTGTCTTAATTATCATATCGGTCAATGCAGCGCACCATGTCAGGGCTATATTTCCAAGGAGGAATATGCTATACTGATTAATAAAGCGATAGAATTTCTGGAGGGCAGATATACCGGAATAACAAAGAAACTTACAACAATGATGATGGAGGCTTCCGAGAGACTGGATTTTGAACAGGCGGCAACCTACAGGGATATGCTTGAAAGCGTGAAATATATTTCACAGAAGCAGAAGATTACAAACAGCGATATGCAGGATAAGGATATTGTCGCTGCTGCAATGGATAATACTGACTGTGTTGTGCAGGTGTTTTTTATCAGACAGGGCAAGCTTATCGGAAGAGAGCATTATCATATGGCGCTTGCCGGTGATGAGACAAGAAGTGATGTTGTAAATGATTTTATTAAGCAGTTTTACGCAGGAACTCCGTATATACCGTCGGTAATAATGCTTCAGGAATCAATCCGTGATGAGGAGCTTATTGCAAAATGGCTGTCGGATAAGACGGGGCATTCGGTTAAGCTTGTAATCCCGAAAAGGGGCGAGAAGGAGAAGCTTGTTGAGCTTGCCGAGAAGAATGCGCTTATGGTGCTTACTCAGGATAAGGACAAAATAAAACGTGAGGAAGCAAGGACAACGGGTGCTGTGGCACAGATTGAACGGGCAATTGACATAAACGGAATACACAGGATGGAGGCATTCGATATATCCAATATAAGCGGTGTTCTGTCAGTCGGTTCAATGGTTGTATTTAATGATGGTATACCAAGACGTAACGATTATCGTAAATTTAGAATTAAATCCGTTGTCGGACCGGATGATTACGCTTCAATGCGTGAGGTGCTGACAAGAAGATTTACCCATGCCAAGGAGCAGCCTGGTGATAACAGCTTTGACGCTTTGCCGGATTTGATTATGATGGACGGCGGCAAGGGGCAGGTCGGTGTGGCGATTGAAGTATTGAATGAGCTTGGAATTAATATTCCTGTATGCGGAATGGTGAAAGATGATAACCACAGAACGAGAGCTTTGTGGTATAATGACATGGAGATACCGATTGATACGCACAGTGAGGCATTTAAGCTTATTACGAGAATTCAGGATGAGGCACACAGGTTTGCAATCAGCTTCCACAGGGATTTAAGAAGTAAGGCACAGATACATTCGGTACTGGATGATATAGAAGGAATCGGACCAACAAGGAGAAAGGGTCTGATGAAACATTTTAAAGATATTGAGGAAATCAGAAATGCGTCCGTTGACGAGCTTTTGACGGCACCGTCCATGAATGCAAGGTCAGCGCAGAGTGTGTATGATTTTTTCCATAAAACGCAAAATAATCCTAAGGGGGATACGTAAATGGCAGAAGAATTAAACGTTGACAAAATTATCGAGAAAATGGAGCTTAAGGTTCTGACTCCGGACATTGAAACGGCCGGGAAGGCGGTTACGGTTCCGGATATTAACAGACCGGCTTTGCAGCTCGCAGGTTTCTTTGACCACTTTGACAGCGAACGTGTACAGGTAATCGGCCGTGTTGAGGCGGCTTATATGGCTACACTTTCACATGAGACCAGAATCGAGAGGTATGAGCAGCTGCTTTCCTGCAATGTTCCTTGTATTGTGTACTGCAGAAGCCAGGAGGCGGACGAGGAGATGATTGAGCTTGCAAGAAAGTATAAGATTCCTCTTTTACAGACAAGTAAGCAGACCTCTTCGTTTGAGGCTGAGATAATCAGATGGATGAAGGTAATGCTGGCACCGTGTATTTCAATACACGGCGTTCTGGTGGATGTATACGGCGAGGGTGTGCTTATTACCGGCGAGAGCGGAATCGGTAAAAGCGAGGCTGCACTTGAATTAATTAAGCGAGGACACCGTCTTGTTACAGATGACGTTGTAGAGATTCGTAAGGTAAGTGATGAGACACTTATAGGTACGGCACCTGAGATTACAAGACATTTTATTGAACTCAGGGGCATAGGTATTATTGATGTTAAGACACTTTTCGGTGTTGAGAGCGTTAAGGAAACTCAGGGAATTGATATGGTAATTCATCTTGAGGACTGGGATAAGGAGAAGGAGTACGACAGATTCGGACTCGAAGAGGAATACACGGAAATACTTGGCAACAAGGTCGTATGTCATAATCTTCCTGTAAGACCGGGCAGAAATCTTGCGGTAATTGTTGAATCAGCTGCGGTTAACTGGAGACAGAAGAAGATGGGCTATAATGCGGCAAAGGAATTATATAACAGAGTACAGAACAGCATAAACCGTAAATAATTTATTATAGGAGGAAAAATAAATGGGTAAGTTATGTTTTGGTGTTGACCTTGGTGGTACAACTGTAAAAATGGGACTTTTTACAGTAGAAGGAGCACTTTTGCAGGATTGGGAAATCCCGACACGTAAGGAGGATAACGGCTCACACATACTTGATGATATAGCCGAATCCATTCGTGCGAAAATTGAAAATGACTCAATTGATGAGGCTGATGTTGTGGGAATCGGAATCGGTGTTCCGGGACCTGTTACTCCAAACGGAATTGTTAAGGGCTGTGTTAACCTTGGCTGGGGTGATACACCTGTTGAGGAATCACTTAAGGACAAAACAGGTTTTAATGTTAAGGCAGGCAATGACGCTAATGTAGCGGCACTCGGTGAGTTATGGCAGGGCGGCGGAAAAGGTTTTAACAGCCTTGTTATGGTTACTCTCGGAACAGGTGTAGGCGGCGGAATTGTCGTTGATGGTAAGATTATTGCAGGCTCACATGGTGCCGGCGGTGAAATCGGACATATGGGAGTAGTTTATGATGAGACAGAATACTGCAACTGCGGTAAAAAAGGCTGTCTTGAGCAGGTAGCTTCTGCAACCGGAATTGTTAAGGAGACTAAGAAGCTTCTTGCCAATGAGAGCATGGATTCAGCACTCCGTAATTACGATAATCTTACTGCAAAGGATGTATTTGATGAGGCGAAGAAGGGTGATGCGCTCGCTCTTAAGGCAGTTGATAAGCTTGGTGAATATATCGGAATTGCACTTTCACATATCGCATGTGTTGTTGACCCTGACGCATTTATCATCGGCGGCGGTGTATCAAAGGCAGGCGACTTCCTTATTGATGCAATTCAGAAGCATTATGTTGAGAAGGCATTCACACAGTGCAGAAAGACTCCTATCAAGCTTGCAACACTTGGCAACAGTGCCGGAATTTATGGTTCAGCAAAATTAGTACTTTAGAAAGGTACATTTTATGGATTTTATAGAATTAGTAAAAGACATTGTCGGTAATGACAATGTCTTTATCAATGAAAAACTTAATAAGCATACAACGTTCAGAGTCGGCGGTGCGGCTGACTGCCTTGTAACGCCGGAGTCGGCAGAACAGGTGTCGGCACTTATAATGGAATGCCGCAGAAATGCCATACCTTATTATGTTATCGGAAATGGCAGTAATTTACTGGTATCTGATGATGGATTTAACGGAATAATAATCAAAATCGGAAGAAAAATGTCTAATTTAAGCATTAGGGATGATGTGATTACGGCAGAGGCAGGAGTACTTATGTCAGCCATTGGAAGCTATGCATTGGGAATGGAGCTTACAGGCTTTGAATTTGCGGCAGGAATACCGGGAACACTTGGGGGAGGCTGCGTTATGAATGCAGGAGCCTATGGCGGAGAACTGAAGGATGTGCTTGTGAGCGTTAAAGCAATTACGCCGGAGGGCATAATTCGTGATTTTTCGGCTGATGAGCTTGAGCTGGGCTACAGAACCAGTATTTTTCTCGATAAGGATTATGTTGTGCTTCAGGCAGACATAAGACTTAACAAAGGTAATAAAGCTGTAATTGAGGCAAGAATGCATGAGCTTGCAGCAATGAGACGAAGCAAACAGCCATTGGAATTCCCAAATGCAGGAAGTACCTTCAAAAGACCGGAGGGACTTTTTGCGGGAAAGCTTATTGAGGATTCGGGGCTTAAAGGAAAGGGCGTAGGTGATGCCTGCGTTTCTGAGAAACATGCGGGATTTATAATTAACAAGGGAAATGCTACTGCACAGGATATTTATGATACGATACAGTATGTTATAGCTGAAGTTCGTGAGCGGACGGGAGTCGTACTTGAACCGGAAGTAAGGATAATTGGAAATTTTACTTGACGGAATACTAAATGTGTAGTAATAATAGAAAATGTCGGGTTTGTGTAGTATTTTGTCGATGAAACATATCCGATATATACCGGAAAGGGGACCTTTAATGAGAATTGTAGTCGTAACAGGAATGTCGGGCGCAGGAAAGCAGACGGCATTGAAGGTATTTGAAGATGCAGGATATTATTGTATTGATAATCTTCCTGTTATGTTAGTGACTAAGTTTGTGGAACTGGCATGTTCCGGTAATAAGCATATTCATAATATTGCAATGGGCGTTGATGTCAGAAATGGTGACGGTTTCGGAGAATTCGAAGCTGTGCTTGATACGCTCAAAAGTCAGAATTACAAATATGAAATTTTGTTTTTGGAAGCTGAAAATGAGGTCCTTGTAAAGAGATATAAGGAAACACGCCGTAATCATCCACTGGCAGGTGAACACAGAGTCATGGAAGGAATTATTAAGGAGAGGGAGGAAATAGCTTTCCTTAAGAAAAGAGCGAATTATATCATTGATACCACAAATCTTTTAACAAGGGATTTAAAGCTTGAAATAGAGAAGATTTTTGTAAGGGATGAGCATTTCTGCAATCTGATGGTAACAATTCTGTCATTTGGATTTAAATACGGAATTCCTGAGGACGCAGATTTAATTTTTGACGTAAGATTCCTGCCGAATCCTTATTATATTGAAGAAATGCGTCCGCTTACCGGCAATGACAAGCCTATCAAGGATTATGTTATGAGCTTTGAGCAGTCCCATGTTTTTCTGGAGAAATTAACAGATATGGTTAAATTCCTGATTCCGAACTATATTCTGGAGGGCAAAAATCGTCTGGTAATAGGAATCGGCTGTACCGGAGGTAAGCACCGTTCGGTGACGCTGGCAAATGAATTATTTGAACAGCTTGTAAATCAGGACTATGGACTAAAGATAGAGCACAGGGATATTGAAAAGGATGCCAAAACCAAGAAATAACGAGGTTTAGATATGTCATTTTCACTTAAAGTCAAGGATGAACTGGCAAAGATAATTCCAAATGCGAGACATTGTCAGATTGCAGAGCTTGCAGCGATAATGGCGATGTGCGGCAGGATATATACGACTGACAGGGGAGAGCATTATTTTAAGGTGGTTTCCGAGAATAGAAATGTAGTATATAAATGTCAGATTCTTGTTAAGAAAATTTTCGGTTATGAATCTGATTCAACGGTCAGATATAACATAGATACAAAAAACAGAACATACATAATGTGGATTACTGAGTCTGAAAAAGCCATTAAGATTCTTCTTGCGACAAAGCTTATGAATCAGGACGGCAGCATTAACAGGGACTTGTCCCTTGTGAATACTGTGGTTATACAGAATATGTGCTGTAAAAGAGCATATCTTAGAGGCGCATTTCTGGCAGGCGGTTCAATAAGTGACCCTGAGAAATCATATCATCTGGAGATTGTTTCGTCAGGGGAGCGTAAGGCAGGTCAGATACTTGATTCCATAAATGCTTTTGAACTTGACGCAAGAATTGTTGAGCGCAGAAGGTACAATGTTGTATATCTTAAAGAGGGTTCGCATATAGTAGATATGCTGAATGTTATGGGAGCACATGTTTCGCTTATGGATTTGGAAAATGTCCGGATTCTTAAAGAGGTGCGTAATTCCATTAACCGTCAGGTCAACTGCGAAACTGCCAATATGGGCAAAGCAATACAGGCAGCATTTAAGCAGCTTGAGGATATACATTATATTATGGACACAATCGGGCTGGATAGTCTTAATGAGGGGCTTCGTGAAATTGCAGAAGTCAGACTTAAATATCCTGATGTACCTCTAAAGGATTTGGGCGAAATGCTTACCCCAACAGTAGGTAAATCGGGAGTAAACCATAGATTGCGCAAAATCAGTCAGATTGCAGAAGAAATAAGAGAGAATAAAAGAGTCTAGGAGGAAAAATCTAATGATTAAGAAAAACATGACAATTCAGATTCCAACAGGATTGGAGGCAAGACCGGTAGCGATTTTTGTACAGGTAGCAAGCCAGTTCGATAGCTCTATTTATGTCGAGGTTGGAACAAAGAGGGTTAATGCAAAGAGTATTATGGGAATGATGACATTGGGCCTTGATGTAGGAGAAGAAGTTGTTGTGTCGGCAGCCGGAAATGACGAAGAAGCTGCAATTGCTGAAATTGAGAAATATTTAAGTGCAAAATAAATATATGAAGCCTAAGGTAATATGTGAGAAAAAATATATATTTATTCTATTTATAATTGTATTATTATCAGGTTGTGTTCAGAATAAGACACCGGGAATGCAGAATGCCGGTTATCCGCTTCAAATAGATGAGGACAATTATATTACAGTCAAGGATTCCTATATTGAGGATAATGCTTTGATAATTGAATTGGAAATCAAGCTGGCTTCTTATACATTTAATGATTTTATCGATTTAAAAGTGTGCGAGCAGGTAAGTGACGCAAAGGCAGTCAGTTGTGATTATGAGAAAACAATTGAGAGAAATGATTGTAATATTTTTGAGGACGCATCTTCACTTGATACGGTGTATCTTGTATTTTCCGATGAGATTTTTAAAGAGGATGTTGATTTAACTTTGTATGCATTACAATTTTCCATTAAAGATAAGGAAACAGAAGGAGTTGCGCATACAATGGGAATGTTAATAAAACCAACCTCTTAAAAAAGGGGCTGTTGCAAAATTTCATTTTGCAACAGTCCCTTTTTGCGGTATAATCAGAATATATTGTTTTTTTTACAAGGGGATAATACCATGGCGTTTACACATTTACATGTCCATACGGAATACAGTCTGTTAGACGGTTCAAGTAAGATTAATGAAATAACGGCGAGAGCGAAGGAGTTAGGCATGGACAGCATGGCTATAACTGACCATGGCGTTATGTATGGTGTTATTGACTTCTACCGTGCGGCAAGAGCTAACGGTATTAAACCGATTCTGGGCTGTGAGGTATATGTTGCACCGGGGTCAAGATTTGATAAGGAGCAGGGAGCAGGTGATGAGAGATATTATCATCTGATTCTGCTTGCAGAGAATAATACGGGCTACGCAAACCTTATGAAAATAGTTTCAAAGGGATTTGTTGAGGGCTTTTACTATAAGCCGAGGGTGGATTATGAGGTGTTAAGGCAGTATTCGGAGGGAATAATCTGTCTTAGCGCGTGTCTTGCCGGAGAGGTGCAGAGATTCCTTGCGAGGAACTTATACGAGGAGGCATGCAAAGCGGCATTAAGATATCAGGAGATTTTCGGTAAAGGGAATTTCTTTTTGGAATTACAGGACCATGGTATACCTGAACAGAAAATGGTTAACCAGCTCCTTGTTAAGATGCACAGAGAGCTTGATATTGATTTGGTTGCGACAAATGATATTCATTATACTTATGCAGAGGATGCAGAGCCGCATGATGTTCTTTTGTGCATTCAGACCGGTAAGAAGGTGTCCGACGAGGACAGAATGAGATACGAGGGCGGACAGTATTACTGTAAGTCCGAGGAAGAGATGCGTGTTCTTTTTCCGTATGCACCGGAGGCGATTGACAATACTCACAGGATTGCAGAGAGATGTAATGTTGAAATTGAATTTGGCGTGACAAAGCTGCCGCATTTTGAGGTGCCGGAGGGCTTTGATTCATGGACATATCTCAATCACCTGTGCAATGAGGGTCTGGAAAGACGTTATGGTGCGGAGGCGGATTCGCTTAGGGAGAGACTTGATTATGAGCTGAATGTTATCAGGGAAATGGGTTATGTTGATTATTTCCTTATTGTGTGGGATTTTATTAACTATGCCAAGAGTAACGGCATTGCAGTAGGACCCGGACGAGGCTCGGCTGCCGGCTCAATTGTATCATATTGTCTTGCTATTACCGATATTGACCCGATAAAATACAGTCTGCTGTTTGAACGTTTCCTGAATCCGGAGCGTGTGTCGATGCCCGATATAGATATTGATTTCTGTTATGAAAGAAGACCTGAGGTAATCGAATATGTAATGAACAAGTACGGCAGGGACAGGGTTGTACAGATTGTTACATTCGGTACGCTGGCGGCAAGAGGTGTTATTAAGGATGTAGGGCGTGCTTTGGACATTCCTTATGCGAAGACGGACATGCTTTCCAAGATGATTCCTAATGAGCTTGGAATTACCATTGATAAAGCGCTTGAGGGTAATGTTGAGTTTAAGGCTTTGTATGAGACTGATAATGAGGTTCATTATCTTATTGATATATGTAAAAGACTTGAAGGGCTTCCGAGACACACATCCATGCATGCGGCGGGAGTTGTTATCGGTTCAAAGCCATTGGACGAATTTGTACCCCTTTCAAGGGCTTCTGACGGCACTATAACGACGCAGTTTACAATGACTACGATAGAAGAACTTGGACTGCTTAAAATGGACTTTTTGGGGCTTAGAACGCTTACAGTTATCCAGAATGCAGAAAGACTGATTAACAGGAATGCGAATGTAACCTTTAATATTAATAATATTGATTATAATGATAAGAATGTACTTGATATGATTGGAACGGGCAGAACGGATGGCGTGTTCCAGTTAGAAAGTGCCGGTATGAAGAACTTCATGAAGGAGCTTAAGCCGTCAAGCCTTGAAGACTTAATTGCGGGTATTTCCCTGTACAGACCGGGTCCAATGGATTTTATCCCGAAATACATCAAGGGCAAGAATAATTCGGATACCGTAACCTATGCATGTAAGGAGTTAGAGCCTATTCTGTCTCCGACCTACGGCTGTATTGTATATCAGGAGCAGGTTATGCAGATAGTGCGTGAGCTTGCAGGCTATACAATGGGACGAAGCGACCTGGTAAGACGTGCAATGTCCAAAAAGAAGCAGTCGGTAATGGAGAAGGAGAGGCAGAACTTTGTATACGGCAATCAGGAGGAAAATGTTCCCGGCTGTGTTGCAAAGGGAATTCCTGAAAAGGTCGCTTCGGAAATATATGATACAATGATGGACTTTGCAAAATATGCTTTTAATAAATCCCATGCGGCATGTTATGCTTTTGTTGCATTTCAGACGGCTTTTCTTAAATGCTATTATCCGGTTGAGTTTATGGCGGCGTTAATGACGAGCGTTCTCGATAATACGGGTAAGGTGTCGCAGTACATTCTTGCGAGCCGTCAGATGGGAATAGAGATTCTTCCGCCTGATATTAATGAGGGAGAGGGCGTATTTTCTGCAAACGGTAACAGCATACGCTACGGACTGTCTGCAATTAAGAGTCTCGGAAGACCGGTAATTGAGGCGATTGTCGAGGAACGAAGCAATAACGGCAGATTTACCGACATTAAGGATTTTGTCAGCAGGCTTTCGGGCAGGGAGGTCAATAAAAGGACCGTTGAGAGCTTCATTAAGTCAGGTGCATTTGACAGCTTTGGTCTTACACGTAAGCAGATGATGTTAATTTACGGTGAGGTTATGGACAGCGTTGCACAGGAGAAGAAGGAATCCGTATCGGGGCAGATGTCTCTTTTTGATATGTTTGCACCGGAGGAGAAGCCTGCGGATGTTGTGGTGCCCGATGTCGGCGAATTTAATAAGGATGAGCTTCTTGCAATGGAAAAAGAGGTTCTCGGAATATATGTTAGCGGACATCCGATTGATGAATATAAGGAGCTTTGGGGAAAAAATATAACCAACATGACATCTGATTTTGAGTTAGATGAAGAAACCGGAGCAATGAAGGTAAAGGACAAGGCGGATGTTATTGTCGGCGGAATCATTTCTGATATTAAAGTCCGGATGACGAAGAAGGGGCAGAGCATGGCTTATCTTACAATTGAGGATTTGGTCGGCACCGTTGAGGTTATTGTATTTCCTAAGCCGTATCAGGAATACAGAAAATATATTACTGAGGATAATAAAGTCTTTGTTACGGGAGATGTAGACCAGAGAGTTGATGAGAACGGTAAGATAAGAGCCGACAGAATCATCCCTTTTGATATGATTCCGAGGGATATATGGATTAAATTCCCTGACAAGCAGCACTATATCGATTCGGAAAAGGTACTTTTTAATCTTATTAACGAATCTGACGGTAATGACAGAGTCATAATATATTGTGAGGCAGAGAAAGCGAAAAAAGTTCTGCCGCCGTCAATGACTATCCTGGCTTCATTTGAAACGCTGGAAGCATTAAGACGGCATTTTGGCACCGAAAATGTCAAAGTAGTAGAAAAAACTATTGAAAAATAAGGTAATATAGCATAAAATAGTCATAGTTTTTGTGAATTAAATTAATTACTGTTTTTAGGAGGTATATATATGTCAGCAATTAAGACAATTGGTGTTCTTACAAGTGGTGGAGATGCACCGGGAATGAATGCTGCAATTCGTGCAGTCGTTCGTACAGCATTAGCAAAAGGACTTAACGTTAAAGGAATTTTAAAGGGATATAATGGTCTTCTTAATGAAGAGATTATTGATATGACTGCAACAAGTGTTTCAGATACAATCGACAGAGGCGGTACAACCCTCTATACAGCACGCTGCCTTGAGTTTATTGACCCTGAATATCAGAAGAAGGGTGCTGAAATCTGCAGGGCACATGGTATTGAAGGTCTTGTTGTAATCGGCGGAGACGGTTCTTTTAAGGGAGCGCAGAAGCTTTCAGCACTTGGAATTAATACAATCGGTGTTCCGGGAACAATCGATTTGGATATCGCTTGTACGGATTATACAATCGGTTTCGATACTGCAATTAACACTGCAATGTCAGCAATTGATAAGATTAGAGATACATCTACATCACATGAGAGATGTTCAATCATTGAGGTAATGGGAAGAAATGCGGGACATATCGCATTATGGTGCGGTATTGCAAACGGAGCAGAGAATATTCTTCTCCCTGGCAAGTATGACTTCAATGAGCAGGCAATCATCGAAAGCATTATTGAGAATAAGAAGAAGGGCAAGAAACATCACATCATTATCAATGCAGAAGGTGTAGGACATTCTTCAAGCATGGCTAAGAGAATTGAGGAAGCTACAGGCGTTGAGACAAGAGCAACTATTCTCGGACATATGCAGCGTGGTGGAAGCCCAAGCTGTAAGGACCGTGTATTTGCTTCAATGATGGGTTCAATGGCAGTTGACCTTCTCTGTGAAGGCAAGTCCAACAGAGTTGTAGCATATAAGAATGGTACATTCGTTGATTATGATATTGATGAAGCTCTCGCAATGACAAAGGATGTTGACGAGCATATGTATGAAGTCAGCAAGCTTCTTTGCAGATAGGAGATTATAATTTGATTACGAGTTCAGGAAATAATCAGATTAAGAACGTAATTAACCTTTTAAAAAAGTCCGGGGAACGTAAGAGCCGCGGACTTTTTGTAATTGAGGGAATCCGTATGTTTACGGAAATTCCGAGGGACCGGATTGTTAAGGTATTTGCATCCGAGAGCTTTGCAAATAATAATTCATCCATTCTTGAAGGCTTTGATTATGAGCTTGTATCGGACAGGGTTTTTGCACAGATGTCCGATACCAAGACACCTCAGGGCATACTTGCCGTTGTTAAAATGCTTACATATTCGATTGATGATATTACGGAAAACGGACGGAGAACTCCGGTCATTGTTATTCTGGAGAATATCCAGGACCCCGGTAATCTCGGAACAATAATAAGGAGTGCCGAGGGTGCGGGAGCAACCGGAATAATAATGTCGAAGGACACTGTTGATATATATAATCCCAAAACAATACGTTCGACAATGGGCGCATTGTTCAGAATGCCGTTTTTATATGCTGAGGATATAATTGAAACGGTAAGGGAGCTTAAGAAACGCGGAATAAGGCTGTTTGCCGCACATCTTAAGGGAAATAATGATTACTATAATGAAAATCTGGCTGTCCCGATGGGCCTGCTTATAGGCAATGAGGGCAACGGACTGACTGACGGACTTACCGGGGAGGCTGACACACTGGTTAAAATCCCGATGGAGGGAGGACTGGAATCCCTTAATGCGGCAGTTTCCACGGCAGTAATTCTGTATGAGGCTTACAGACAGCGAAATTTGTAAAAAACAGGTTTTTAAGTGGGATTTGACAAAACACCATATCTTTGATACAATTGATTAACGAAATTTAATAAATTTGTAACAATTTGGTTTTTGAGTTTTTTTTGGAGGTTAATATGAGATTCAAAAGCAGAAAGATGACCGTGTCGGTAGTGCTTTTATTAGTACTTATTGTTCAGGTCGTTTTCGCCGGTGCAAAGGGTCAGGAAACTGGCAGCTTTGTTGCAGAGTCAGAGACAGAGCCTGTAATACAGGAAGCCGTTAATGATGAAGCCGCCGTTCTAATCACCGAAGAAGAAGTCGTATCCGCAGAACTTAATGTGGTATACAGAAGTAATTTAACTTCAACAGAGGTTGTCGATGAGTTTGAAAGTAATATTGACAAGGGTGATTTTTATAACAAGATTTTATCATATACGGTCAGCAGACTTTGCGTATATGAACAGCCGGACTTAACATCCAATGTTGTTGGTGTTATGTATTCAGGCTCCGAAGCCGAGATTATCGAGAGAGGAGACGAATGGACCAAGATTACTTCCGGCGATGTAACGGGTTATATCAGAAATGTTGCAGTACTTTTTGACGAAGAGGCTTTGGAAGTTGCGAGAATAATCGGAACAGAAAAAACCTATGTCAGTGCTGATTCATTGGCGGTGTACGCCGACGCGGCTTCTACATCAACACAGCTTATGACCCTGAACAAGGGTGATGAGGTCATCACAATGGACAGCTGTGACGGTTATGTAATGATTGATACTGATGAGGGATATGGATATGTCCTTAAATCAGGTTTGGATGTTTCGTATGGTCTTGCAAATGCAATTACGATTGAGGAAGAGGCCAAACGTAAGGCTGAGGAGGAGGCAGCAGCAGCCAAGAAGGCAGCAGATGAAGCCGCAGCAGCAGCCAAGAAGGCAGCAGCGGAGAAATATGCCAATGTTGCTACTACTACAAGAGCCGCTTACAATGCAACACCGGAGGAGATTCATCTTCTTGCGGCGATTGTGTATTACGAAGCAGGCTGGGAGCCGGCAGAGGGACAGCTTGCAGTAGCCAATGTAGTTCTTAACAGAGTACTTTCAAGCAGATTCAGACAGAATACAATTGCAGGTGTTGTTTATGCACAGGGACAGTTCTCGGGAGTTGTTGTAAACGGAGAAGTATCAGAGAAGTTCCAGAAGATTCTTGATATGTCCAATGAGCAGCTTAATGCAAGAGGAGCATATGATGCGGCATTGACAGCATTGTCAGGTGTTAATAATATAGGAGATTTGTGTTTCTTTATATCAGTAAGAAGAGCTAATTATACCAAATATATCTCCTATACAATCATCAATAATCATTGCTTCTATACTTATTAATAATTAAAACAAACCGGAAAATCCAATGCGGATTTTCCGGTTTTTGTATTTTAAACGGTTGGAAAAGAAAGAGTTAATTTAAACTGGTCTCCATCAATTATAATATTAAGTTTACCGCCCAACAGCTCTGTAATATTCTTTGCAATGGCAAGACCAAGACCGCTTCCGTCAGAGTTTCGCGAGTAATCTCCGCGGACAAAGCGTTCAGTAAGTTCCTCGGCACTGATTGTAATTTCATTCTCTGTTATGTTTACGAAGTCTATCCGGACATCGGCAGCTGTCCGGCTGACATAAATATAAATTCTGGAGCCGGGTATTGAATATTTACAGGCATTGCTCAAAACATTATCAAAAACCCTGAAAAGCTTTGAACTGTCAGTCTGAATTATTATATCATCGATTCCGGTGTCGGAAACTATTTTTAGTTTGCGTAAAACGGCTACATCCGTATATTCGGCAACGGATTGTGAGAGCAGGGTTCTGATATTGCATGGCATTATATTAAGCTCCATATTGCCCGTGGCCGCCTTGGAGGCTTCAATTAAATCTTCAAGTAATTTCTTCATGCGTGCTGAGGAACGTGTAAGCGTGTCAAGATATTGTTTACGCTCCTCTTCGGTAAGGTTATCCCTGCCAAGTAAATCCGTATAATTAATAATTGTAGTAAGTGGTGTTTTGATATCATGGGAGACATTCGTAATAAGCTCTGTTTTGGTACGTTCATCCCGTATGCTTTTCTCAACTGTACGCTGCATTGAAATACTGATAAGTCCCATGCTGCGGGATATATTTTCAAGTAATAGCGGTGAGAAGTCCGGATTCTGATTCCATATGCCGTCCGCATAATTTTTGAGAGTCATATCCAGTCTGCGCAGATTATATGTAAACCTTATCCATAGTCCCAATACAATGAAAACCGGTATAACTGCAGTTAACGGATGAGTATAATATGCAATTATGCAGAATAAAGTTAACGTCAGGGCCGCGCAGCATCCTACCAGAATGCCTTTTCCGAGGGTATTAAGTTTTTTATAAATACCGACTATAATAAGTCTGTCTGTAAAAGCCCTCTGCGAAATAAGCCGCGTAAGATTATAAATTGTAAAAGCAGTGAGAAATGATACAAAAATAATATAAAAGATTAATTCGGAAGTATAATTATAATCGTCAGAGACGTAATTGAGTCCTGCGATTGAATTAATCTTATCAGTATAGGAAAAAGCCTGAGGTATAATGATTCCGAGGCATATAAGCAGGATAACCGATGGCGGAACCTTGTCAATCAGCTTTTCAAGTTTCATCGGCCGGGAAGAACTTCTTCCGTATACAATGCATAAATACACGGTGCAGAAAACAACTGCCGATATGCTTAATATTATTCCGATTATAAATATGTATTTGAAGGTGTAAATATAATTATAAAATTTGTAGGTGTACCTGAATATATCCTTATATATGTATTCATTATTTACGGAGATTTCCACTCTCAGACTGTATTTATAATCCGTATCACGATAATAGTACTCACCATAGGAAATTGATTTGGACATTGTGTGGTCGTAGAGAAAATAAAATTCTTTATCATAAATGATATTAGAATCATCAAATAAATCCGTCGAGAATTCCATTTCATTTCGGGTAAGACGTATACCCATGTTACTGTTGTTGTATTTTTTTATAAAGGTATCTTTGCTGGGATAGAAGGGATTTCCTTCCAGCCCGTCCAACAAGTCATCGGCAATCTGTACCGCATGCGGCAGCATAAGGGAATTAATTGCAGTATTAAAGTCGGTTGTATAAGTGTTTATCGGCGTTAAAGACAGTATAAAGCCGGTAATTGAAATGATAAAAATACCTATGGATAAAAATAAAGCAATAAAGATTCCTGCGATACTGCCGGCACTTTTTTTAAAAAATTTCATAACGGTCTCCTTCGATTTTATAGCCCTGTCCCCAGACTACCTTAAGTGTACGTGGATTAGCAGGGTCAATTTCAATCTTCTCCCTCAAATGTCTTATATGTACGGCAACACTTCCCTCGCAGCCGATTACCCTTTCGTTCCACACATTTGAATATATATCCGCCGGAGAAAAGGTTTTGCCCGGATTGCGCATTAAAAGCTTCAGAATATCATATTCCTTGGGTGTGAGGATAACCTCTTCGCCGTCAAGAGTAACTTTTTTCTGTAAATCGTCCATTTCTATTCCCCCGATTCTGTACGTGTTTGCAAAAGAGCTGACGTTACCCAGATTAAAATACCGGCGAAGATTGGAGGCAACCCTTGCAGTTACCTCCTTGGGATTAAATGGCTTGGTTATATAGTCGTCTGCTCCGGTGTCAAGTCCCAAAATCTTATCTGCGTCCTCGCTCTTGGCAGTAAGGAGGATTATAGGTATATTACTGTGCTTTCTAATCTCTGCCATGGCAGCAAGTCCGTCCATAACCGGCATCATTATATCCATAAGGACAAGATGAATTTCCTTTTCGGAAACCATATCCACCGCTTCCCTGCCGTTATGTGCTATAAAGATGTTGTAGTTCTGGTTTTTCAGATAAATTTTCAAGGCATTTGCGATATCTTTATCATCATCGCAGATTAATATGTTTCTCATAAGCCACTCCTGGAAGTATTGTATAAACTGACGTCTGTTTATATTAAAATTATAAAATGGCATTAAATAAAATAAAAGCATAAAATTCTTAAGAATTCCTTAAGACAATAGTTGTATTTTGTATTTGAGTTTCCCCATTTTTCAAACCGCTACCACTTGAAACCCAATCCAGCAAAGCATTCAGCCAGTGTCAGTTGTTGTGATTGTTCTTTTTTCAAAAGGAAACCTTTTATGCCTGAGTGTGTTCTGGCAAGGACACGCTC
>JBGVLM010000017.1:0-3155 GCA_045124255.1 Butyrivibrio sp.
ATCTGGTGGCGTATTATACGGCGGACAAAGAAGCAGATGAAAAGGCATTAAGGGCATACCTGTCATCAAAACTGCCAAAATACATGGTTCCTAATTATTTTATGCACTTAGCTGAAATGCCGATGACACCAAGCGGTAAGATGGACCGGAAGAGTCTGCCGGTGCCTGATTTTAAAATGGCAGAAAGGGAATATGTTGAACCGGATACGCCGACAGAAATTATACTTGCCGGACTTTGGAGTGAATTACTGCATATTGAAAACATTGGCAAAACGGATGACTTTTTTGAATGCGGCGGTGACAGCCTTTGTGCAATTTCCATAGCGAACAAATTGGAAGATGAATTTAATATTGAAATATCAATAAAAGATATTATGGAAAACTCCTCTTTGGAGAAAATGGCAGAATTTATTGATAATGCGGAAAATGTAAAGACATTTATAGAAATCAGAAATGAGAACCGATACAGACTTTTGCCGCAGCAGAAGGCTATTTATGCGGTTTGCAGCAAAAATCCGGAAACGCTTACATACAATATGCCTGTTAAAATCAAATTGGATAAATCCATAGATATCAGCAGATTAAAAAACAGTATTAATCAGGTAATTGGTAAGCAAAAAGCCTTTAAAACATATATGCTTGCAGACAATGACGAGATTTACGGAATATATGATGAAAAAGCAACCCTTGAATTTGAAGAATACGATAGCAATAATATAGCTGATTTTGTGAGACCTTTTGAATTAAATAAAGCACCTTTGGTACATATCGGCTTTACAGAGGATTCGTTATTATTTGACGTACACCATATTGTTGTGGACGGAGAATCGTTGAATATTATTCTCAGAGAAATTTTCTCTGCCTATCAGGGAATGAAATTGCCGGATGATAAAACAGAATATTCTGATTATGCGGAGTTCTTTTATAATAAAGATTTTCAGAAACATAAAGAATATTTTAAAAATATGCTTAAATGTGATTTCGAACCGATTGATTTGCCTGAAAGTAAGAATACCGGCAAATCGGGAGGACGGTCTAAATTATATAATTTGTCAGAAAATATTTTTAACCATGCAAAAAAATATGCCGGAGAAAATGGACTTACAGATACAATGTTATTCTTAGGTGTATACGGTATTCTGTTGTCCAAGTACACTACGAAAACGGATATATTGAGCAGTATTGTTTTTACAAACAGAACACACAGTCAGTTACAGAATACGGTTGGAATGTTTGTAAATACTTTACCGGTATATCTTGATACCAACAAAACGGTTAAAGAATATTTTGCAGCGGTTAAAGAACTTGTTTTGAATTTATTTGAATATCAGGAACTTCCGTTTTGGGAGATTGCAGAATATGTTGGAATGAAAGATAAGACGACAATTAATACATCATTTGTATATCAGGCAGACGGAGATAAAAAGTTAAAGCTTGAAGAACATGAACTTATTCCTGAATTTATTGATACCCGGACTTCCAAGTTTGATTTGATGTTTGAACTTACTCCATCCGGCAAAACCTGCAGACTTCGCATAGAATATAACTGTGCAAAATATTCGGAAGAGTTAATTGATAATCTTTTTGAAGCATATATAAGAATAATTGAACAGATTAATAAAGACAGTATTGCGGATATTTCAGTTTTATCGGAAACCGATATGAAAAGATTGCTGATTGATTTCAACAACACCGCCGTTGACTATCCAAAGGATAAATGTGTCCACCAGTTATTTGAACAGCAGGTAAGCCGTACGCCTGACAGGACCGCACTTGTGTTTGAGGATAAGAAATTTACATATAAGCAGCTGGACGAAATGGCAAACGGGTATGCAGCCCTGCTGAAAAATAAAGGTGTTGTTAAGGGCGATAAGGTGGCTGTTTTGTTAAAGAGGGATGAAAGAGTGGTTATGCTGCAGCTGGCGGTTCTTAAGCTTGGTGCAGTATTTATACCGATAGACAGCAGATACCCGGAGGACAGAATAAAATATATTCTTGATGAATGTAAGGCAAAAATAATTATAAAAAACAGAAGCAATGGTTTTACATCCCTGCTGGCATTTGATATTGAAAGCGCGGATGTCCGGAGAACGGAATGCTTTGCAGGCGGAAGTGTTAATGCGGAAGATGTCTGCTATATTATTTTTACATCGGGAAGTACAGGTAGACCAAAGGGCTGTACGCTGACCGGTAAGGGACTGGTAAATTTCTGCATTAACAATAACATACTGGAGGAATGCAATAAACTTGACAGGCAGGTGTGTGTAAGCGTTAATACCATATCATTTGACTTTTTTATTGCGGAAACATTGATGCCGTTATTGAACGGATATACGGTCGTGCTTGTAAATGAGGATGAAAGCACCAGTCAGGAGAAATTCAGGGAGCTTGTCCTCAAAAATAACGTTAATATTGTTCAGACAACGCCGACAAGATATAAAATATTTTTGGATGGGCAGTCCGATGTCTCGTATGCGGAAAGCTTTGAAATCATGGTTTCTGCAGGTGAAGCACTTACCTTTGATTTGTTAACCACAATATGCAAATCCTGTTCGGCAAAAGTGTTTAATCCACTGGGACCAAGCGAATGCAGCGTATGGGTAGTGGGTGGAGAATTACACCTAAATAGGGAATGCATATCGGCAGATGACATCACCATCGGAAAACCAATCGCCAATACCCAGATTTACATCCTCGATGCCGCCCAAAAGCCTGTTCCTGTAGGAGTTGCAGGAGAACTCTGCATAGCAGGCGACGGCGTGGGAAAAGGATATCTTAACAGGCCTGAACTTACGGCGGAACGTTTTATACCTAATCCGTTTGCAACAGTGGAAAACGGACACGGAGCAGTAATGTACAGGACGGGAGATTTGGCAAGGTGGAGAAGTGACGGCGAGATAGAATATCTCGGAAGAATTGACACACAGGTGAAAATCCGCGGACTGCGCATTGAGCTCGGGGAAATCGAAAGCGTTATGGGAAGCTTTTCGGGAATACAGCTTTGTGCCGTAACGGATAAGAGGGATGAGAATAACAGACAGTATCTGGTGGCGTATTATACGGCGGACAAAGAAGCAGATGAAAAGGCATTAAGGGCATACCTGTCATCAAAACTGCCAAAATACATGGTTCCTAATTATTTTATGCACTTAGCT
>JBGVLM010000018.1:0-95337 GCA_045124255.1 Butyrivibrio sp.
GCATCAAGAAAAGCATTTAAAAGAGCTTTCTGTTAAACGAATTAAACGAAGCCCTATAGGGTTTATTTGGTGTACAAAAAAAGAGGCATGCATCATTGAGAAAAACAATGAAAAAGTTGCCAACGATTACTTGACACAAACGCCGAACAGACGATTCTTGACAAAAAAAACAATAAAAGCTACACTATTAATATAAAATTTTTATGGAGGTGTGTGTTATGGCATCAACTAAAGAAGATTGGAAGGAAACCGGCAGAGACATTGGTCATGCTTTCAAGGGTTTAGGTAAGACTATTTTAAGAACTGCCAAGACCGGTGTTGACAAAGCAACTTCATGGGCAGAAGAAGATGACGATAAGGATAGCTCTGTAGTGGATGTAGAAGCAACCGTTTCTGATGATAGCAAGAATGAATAATTGTGTACTATATAGGAATGAAGACAATGCGGCAGCGTATAAGCATATCGCTTAATACGCTGCCGCATTACTTTATTAAAATCCTATTCTTAATTCTTCTCAACTGATGCAGCGGCTTCCCTGTCGCCTACTACAAGATTGACATCCTGTCCGTCAATGCCTGTAACATTAAGGTTCTTGGTAACCCTTGCTTCGTATGTATCAGCTTTAATTATTTCATTAATATCAATTCCGGTTGTTTCCTTAACAGATTCAATCGTCTTGGCAAGTACCGCAGGTACATATCCGCCCATTGACTCAACGCCTGAACCTGAATTTCCGCCTCCGTCAATGATTGTAACCTTATCAATTGACTCCAATGGCTTAGCAATTGCCCCTGCCATTTCAGGAAGCTTATTAACAACCATTTCAAGAATGGCAGCTCTGCCGTATTTAGCCATGGCATCTGCTTTTTTCTCAAGTGCCTCAGCCTCAGCAATACCCTTCTCTCTGATTGCCTCAGCTTCTGCTCTACCGATTGCAGCAATACCGGCAGCCTCCTGCTCCTTAGTAAACTTAAGAGCCTCGGCTTTAACCTTCTCAGCCTCAGCCTTCTTGGTCTCCTCGTACTTTCTTGCTTCTGCTTCCTTCTGTCTCTTAAAGAGTTCAGCCTGTGCATTCTGCTCGATTCTGTACTTTTCAGCCTCTGCCTGCTTCTTAATGGAAGCGGCAAGCTCCTGCTCCTTAACCTCTGCTTCCTTCGCTTTCAGTTCAACCTCTCTCTCCTGCTTAGCGATATCCGCATTGGTTGCCGTAATTTCAAGAATCTTACGCTGTTCCTCTTCCTGAATTCTGTAAGCGGCAGCAGCCTCAGCCTTCTTGGTATCTGAAAGCTTCTGTAATTCAGCTTCCTTGATGCTTAATTCATTCTGCTTAATTGCAATCTCAGTCTTAGCATTAACCTCTGCATCATTGGCAAGCTTCTTAGCCTCTGCCTGTGCGATTGCAACGTCTCTCTCAGCCTCTGCTTTTGCAATTGAAGCTTCCTTCTGAATCTTGGACATATTGTCCTGACCGAGTGCATTAATTAATTCATTCTCATCAATTACTCTCTGAATGTTACATGAAATAATCTTAACACCGAGAGCATTCATATCTCTCTGAGCCTTTTCCTGTACCTGGTCACCGAATTTCTGTCTGTTGTTACAGATTTCCTTAAGATTGATTGTACCTATAATCTCACGCATATTACCCTGAAGTGAATCGGTAAGTGCTTCCCTAATCTGAGATTCATTCATGTTAAGGAAGTTCTTCTGTGCAAGAAGTATTCCCTCAGGACTGTCAACATCAAGTGCAATCTTAGCAATCGCATCAACATCAACACCGATGAAATCGAGTGTAGGAATGAAACCGTTTGTCTTAATGTCAACACTTATCTGCTTTGCGATAAGAATATCCTTTCTCTCGAAGAACGGTATTCTGATTCCGGCTTTACCGATTAATACTCTTGGTTTCTTTCTTATACCTGAGATAAGAAAAACTTTGTCCGATGGTGCTTTTTCATAACCGATAAGCAGGAAAAAGATTATAAACAGAACCACTACTGCTATAACGATTACGAATGGGTTGGATTTAATAAAATCTAACATTCCACATATCCTCCTCTGTTGTGTAAAATATTGTTCTTATAATTTTACACGCAAACCCTGTGTTTTACAACCATAAATTTGTTATTCTGC
Source organism: Butyrivibrio sp. (assembly GCA_045124255.1). GTDB lineage: Bacteria > Bacillota > Clostridia > Lachnospirales > Lachnospiraceae > Eshraghiella. The sequence continues at coordinate 2,135 of JBGVLM010000018.1, forward strand.
CGCCTCGTCTGATGACAGCTTATTATCCGGTAGTCTTAAAAGGTATATACAATAAACTATTCCAACAACAATGGTAGCAATCATATACACCCATGACATCTTAATGCTCTCCCGACCAAACTTTGAAAACACATCAACAAGTCCGTGTGCTATTATACATGGAATAAGACTTTTGCTCTTATAAAAAATCATAGTGAATATAAATCCCCATGAAATGGCAAAAAACACCTGAATCACAGTTTCAAGATTCGGCTGCCCTGCAAGCAGATTCACAATATGACCTATTCCGAAGGTTACTGACGATATGATAATGGCCACTTTCGCTCCATCTTTTTTAAGCAATGCCTTGAAAAGGAATCCTCTAAAAAGCATTTCTTCCACATATCCAATTAACAGCATTGACAATACCGCAAATACCTGTGATAAACCATTATATGATGATTAACTTTCACAAATACTGTAATACCGACTGCAATTACAGCCAATGCAATAAGCATCCATATACTTTCATCACCCAATTCGCCTCTAATCGGAATTGTGGCAAAACAGTATACAAGAATCCAAATCACAGAAAACAAAATCTGACGTTTTTCATAAAGTTTACGCATACTTATTTCCTCCTAAAAAGTTCTTAATGTGATATATATTATACCAAAGAAATAAGTATTCTTCAATCTTCTTATTGAACGCCGCTTTCAAAATTCACCCTTCCAAGAATTCCGCCGATAAGATAACTGTTTCCCTGCTCGCCCGACAATCCGTACAGACAATCTCCCTTTACGGAAAATGTAGCTAAAGAATAATTGGCATTGTTTTCTTCTATTTTAACTGTGATACTCCATTCTCCGTCATCTGTCATATACGCATCAGAAAAACCCCGATAATACACTTTGTTGTCTTCCTCATCATATACAGAAAGTCTGCGAACGAAATCAGCGACTCTGGCTTCTTCATATTCTTCCTGAGTCATCTCAACCACATCTGCGTATAATTTCATGAAGCCCTCCATGTCCTCTTCGGCACTGGCTTCATTATCCTCAATCTGCTTTTTGAGCCGTTCATATTCCTCCATAATGCCTGCATAGTCCTCTGAATAATCGACTAACCTTGCCGCCTCCTCAAATTTCTCCTCCTCCAGAAGCTTAACCCATTTTCTGCATAACATAATCTCCTGTAAATTAGTAAAACACATACCTTCCTTATTGTATTCATTTCTGACGAGTATTCCCAGACCGACGAGCGGAATAATCATCAGAACCGCAACCAGAGAAATAATCCAGCGTCTTTTAATCTTTAAAAAGCTCTTTGCCATTACCTTTGCTTCTGAATTTTCAGTCGTTTTATCCGCCAAAGAAGGCAATTCATTGGTTATTTTAAGTTTTTCTTTTAATTTTCTGCATTTCTCACAGTTTTTTAAATGTTCATCTATAAACTCCTTACTTCCTTTTGAGCATTCTCCCTCTTCATATAATATCAATAAATCTTCAACTATCTCACAATTATTCATGCTTCAACCTCCCTTATAATCTTTGATTTTGCCCGAAAATAAGTAACCCTTGCCCAATTCTCCGACTTTCCGTACAGCATGCCTATTTCAGCAAATTTTCTCTCCCCAAACACATGCAGGATAAAAACATTCTGATAAGGCTCCTCCAGATGATATACAGCCTTTCGTATATGTTCACAGGTATCCTTCTGAATCACTATTTCCTCCGGTGTCAGACTCAAATCCCTTATTTCATAATCCGTCTGTTCATTATCCTCAAACCGCTTTCTCCGCCTGCATTCTTTTAACCATGCATTTTTGCCAATCTGACACAACCATGTATAGATGCTGCATCTTCCCTCAAATCTGTCTATATGCAGAAATGCCTGATAAAAGGTTTCCGAAAGCAGCTCACCCGATAATTCCTCGTCGCCGGTAAGTGAGAGCAGAAAATGCCAGACAGCTTTTCCATATTCCTGATATATATCCTTAAAAACCGCCATTTTGGTATAGCTCCTTTGGTTTTCTCTCTTTAATAATATACAACTGCCCGTTCCATTGAAAAATCTTATACACTCCCAATATAATCAGCGCTGCCGCAGCCGGAGCCGTAATTATGTACCGCATATCCAATCTCCAAAGAGCATGAAACATTATTACCGGCGGCACATGCAGAATATATATAAGCATGGTATCGGAACCGATTTTTGTAAAAAAGAATCGTCTTTGGGTCATATTTGTCAGCATAAAAAAGCCGAGTCCGCCACCCAAAAGATAGCATATAATTCTCAGCAGACATCCTTTTTCAAATTCCAATTCTCCATAGCTTCCGGCATGCCACAGAAATTCAACAGTCAGCATACTCCTAATAATACCATACAAAATCACACTCGCAATACAAACCGCCACACCGGTTTTCCTATATTTGTTCCATTCAATATCCGACGGACTCAAAATCCCTGTCAGAAAATACGGAAGGAAAACCAATGTACGTGACAGAGACATTCTGTACCCAATCTCTTCAATTCCCCCTACAACGCAGCCGACCGCAACCGCAGTCACCAGAATCGCCGCCTTAGCCTGCCACTTCCTCAACCATTTCCACTTATCTGACATTGTATAATAAGCCGCTCCGATTAAAGACCACAGAACAAGACTTAATAAATACCACAAATGCCAGTAGGGTGTTATGATTGTTCCTTTCCTGTTATTAATGAAAAAATCCATTGCCAGATATAAAATTTGAAATACCGTATAACAGATAATTGCTTTACCTGCCTGAACCAGACAACTTCCTGCATTCTTCAAAAACAATCCTGACAAAAACGCAAACAACGGCATATGAACAATATATATAATTCTGTAAATCTCATACAGTATCACATTGTCATAAATCATCGGTTCAATCAGATGCCCGTACACCACCATAAACATTAACAAAAGCTTTAAATTGCAGTAGCCGGACTCCCTGCTTTTAAATGTAATTTTCATTTTATTAATTTCCTTTCTATAAGTTAGAGTCATGAGAAAGGAAAACGTTACAAATTTTTACATGATTTCTCACATAAAAACAGTGAGCCTGTAACAAGGGCTTTCCTACAAAATAAATTAAGCCGGAAAAACATAACGTTTTTCCGACCCAATAAAATTTCTGATTTTTAATAAAACTTAGATGCAAAATCACCCAATCTTTAATTATTATACGGGAATACTAACTACTGAAGCCTCTACCGTGGTAGCTTCACCTACTGTTACATCCACTCTGACCTCTTGTTTTTCCTTAATTGTTCTATCCTCTGTTGCTTCTTCTGTTGCTTTCTTTGTTGCTTTTTCTTCCGACAGTAAGGTATCGTATTCTTCACGCTCCTTCGCCAGAAGTGAGGCCTGTTTTGCCATTTGATACATCTCAGGACTGTATTCTAATAATAATTTTTCATCCTGATACGGTACTATTCCACCCTTGGAAATTCGTCTGGCTATCTCCATAGCCTTAACCTGATTATCAAAGGCTTCTTCCACAGCATCTTCCTGCTGTTTAGCTGCTTCCATATTATGCAGGGCATTATTATATTCATTAATGTCTGCCTGTCTTTTCAGCCGTTCTTTATTGGCTTTTTCAATAGCTGTCCTTGCCTCATCTGATAATTCTAAGGTTACGCCTTCAATCGTCAATGTTCCCTCATTAATTGCACGATTAATATCAGCCTGCTCTGTTAAAATTATTTTTTTGTGACCTGTAAAAGTGTTGTTGGAGTCAACAAATTTTGTAACGTTATTTTCAATTTTCATACAACCGCCTCCTTGGGTTAAAAACACAGAAATCCTTTTCTACGTGTTATATCGGTTTGCACAAGAATTTACTTTATATCTATTTATTATAGTCTGACAACTTTTGTACTAATTCCCGATTATTTTTAAAGCATTTAACTACTCGCAACCTTTTTTTATTTCTGCTCCTGTAGTGTACAGAGCGTCCGGCTCCGTAATAATTACTTATCTCTTTTTTTATATCACCATAAATCACAATAGAATTAAAATACACTTTTACCTTAGAGATATTTTTAATTCTGTAACAAACGTCTAAAGTCCATTTGCCCCGCTCATCCTGGGGTGCATTATTATTAGGCTTTTTGTGTTTATACACAATATTCCCCTTTTCTACCGTAAATGAAGAAGTGGAATACTTTGCCCATTCAAAAGCCCAAAATATCACAATTACAAATTCAACTATCCACCAAAATATCATCAGAATCGGCTTTTCCTTTAGCAGCAAAAATTCTTTTGACCTCAGATACAATGGCAGTAAAAACATTAGCACAAGAAATATCAGCTTGTAAATCTGACTGTGAACAAAATAGCTTATATATGAAAATTTATATGTATTTGGTTGGACAAATTTATTTTTCATAGAGTCTCCTGATATTATATACATTCGTTTTTACGTTCTGTAAGTAATTACACATGGAAAAACCACCCTCTTGACCGAGTGATTAGGGTGGTCTTTCCACATTAATATAGGTCAACCCACCTCGTGGCGAGCGTTCCTTTTTATAGTTTTAGTATAGCAAATGAATGAGGGGTGGGCAATATTATTTTTGTCTGATTAAGTAGTACTTACCACCAATCTTAATACTCTTAGATGTAAAACTCTCATATTCCCCGGTATAAATATACTCAGAAACTCTATTAAAGGAGGTATCAACATAACAAAGTCCATTGCTATCATCTACAAGAGCATATCCCTGACTATTGAATGTTGTAGCATTTACATACTGCTTTACTTCCTGACCGGTATTGTAATCAATAAATCCTGTCAGTCCGTTTTTTCGTGTTAGGATATACTTATCACTTCCGAAATCCAGCCATTCATAACCGGAGGAAATTATTGTACTGCCTTTAACTAAATCAAATAACCCCTCCTCCGAAGTTGAAACTCCGTACCAAATATCTCGTCCAAAGTAAAAATAATATACACTTCCGGAATCGAACTCAAAGTAATCATTATACGGAATATTTATCGTTTCTAAAGTATTAACATTTATCATACTCATTGCAACATAAGGGAATTTCAACCAACCGTCACAATAATATCCATCTCCAACATATGAACTGTATGGTACAAGTTCACAATTATTTTGAATACTTATATCTTTTTCAACATAACCATTAGAAGAAATTATATACATTTTTATATCATTCTTGTCAAAATCTGATAATAAAATCACCTTTTCTTCCACAAAATTAGATACATATAATCCATTTCCGGGAACCCCTAGATAATACCTTTCTCTATAGAATCCATATTCTTCTAAAATAACTGTACCATTTTTTGCATTAATAAATCTGAAAAACGAAACATATGTATCACTTTCATATCTGTTGTTGGAATAAGGTATAAGATACTCAACTTCTTCTATCAACACTCCTGAATTATATTGTCTAAGCAGATAACAGTTTGAATCCGTTGAAGACCATTGTTTTATACTCAACCCGTCTATAAGTGGATATTTAGTTTCATCAATTATCACTTCTTTATTCACATATTGATATACTAAATTACCAACATTATCATAAACATATGAATTATTACCTAATATAAATTCCGTTTCTTTATGTCCAACATTTTTATAATCTTCATATTGTATAGGTATAACAACATTACCATAAAAATCAACAACTCCGTACACACCATTAATCTTTACAATATAGTAGTTATCTCCATAATAATTAGCATACTCATACGTCTGTCCCGACAACTCATACTGCGGAAGTGCAGGCTCAGTAGGTTTCGGTGCATCTGTCACAGGTTCCGTTGGCTTTGTTGCTTCTGTCACAGGTTTGGTTGGTTTCGGTGCTTCCGTAGGTGACTGTGTTGTCTGCTCGGTGATATTTTCTACCGATTCAGAAGTAGGTTCCTCCGTAGTTGTTTCCTCTCCTGTCAGATAATCAATAATAGCTGGAAAATCAACCACAATTTCTTCCGTATACAGACACTTAAAAAGTGCATCCTTTTTGTCCATTATATTTACTTCATATTTTATCCCAAGTACACCGCTCAAAATAGATTTTTTGTCTTTACCGACTCCGGCTTTTAATGTTGGCGCATACATTTCAATTACGAGCTTTGTTGGGTCAGTAAGGTCATATTTTGCATCGGCTCCCACACCTGCTTCAATATACAAATCCAAAATATCAGCCAAACCATAAAAAGTAACAACAGCATCCGGACACACCGCCAATTTAACCTTACCCGTAATGCTACTGTTTAAATCCGATGTGGTCACGTTACCTGTAAAACTAACTCCACTATTTTTGCACTTTTTAGCTGATGCAATGGCGGTAACCTTTGGCTCAACTTTTATCTCGCCTTCCAATGTTGCAACCAAATATATGTCAACCACAAACGAAACCGGAGAACCAAATGTTGTTATAGGCAGTTCACCTACTCTTATTATCTGCTCTTCTTTTTTACCTTTTATTGATAATGATGATGAAATAGTTGCTCCTGCCTCCATATTAAATTCAAGTTTATCATCATATTCAACAAACCCTTTTAGAATCAAATCTTTTATTGTAATTTTTCCAACTATTTCAACGCCCTCTTTGTATTTGGACATCATATTTCCTTTGGCATCTTTGAAATAATTTATATTATCAGTACTAATGCCATTAAGAGACAGTTTTCCGTGAATAGCCTCCCACTCGTCGGAAAATTTCATTTTATTATCAGTAAAATTAACTTCAAAGGTTTTTTCTGAACCGGAATGGTCAAAACCGGTTGAAACAACACTTTCTCCGGCAAGAACGGTTATGCCCTCCGCAGGTATAAAATTATCAAAGTTAGCAATTTGAGAAAATTCAATATTCATTGACTCAACAATTTCATCCAATGTCGGTTCTGTAACATCAAGAATATAATTATCGCCTTCTTTTTCAACTGATGTTACTTTTACGGCAAAAAGACTTTTATACTCATCCCTGGTCGCAAAAACAAGAACTTTCCCTTCTGTTATTTCCTGTTTGGTTGACACAAGTACCGTATTATTTTCATACACATAATCTTCCACCGCACTTAAATCAATTACGTTTTCTGTGTATTCTATTTCTTCAAAGTTTCCATATTCTTTAGAAAGATAATGCTCCCACGCTTTATCAATTGCATTATTTGCTTCTGTATAAGAAAAACCGTCCGAAACAGCAGTAAGCGTCACTCCTATATTTTCTGTGGCAAATTTTATATAATCCTCTTCTGCAAGTTTTTCTTTTTCCAGACGATTTTCAATATATGTATCACCATATATTTTAGAAAGCTGTATAAGCGCTGCTTTTTGCTCCATTTCAACATCTGCCTCAAAACCTGCTCCGCCGTTTTCTAAAATTTCATTTTCTACCATTGATTGAACATATGCAAAAATAGGACTGTCATCTTTTACATTTTCAAAATAAGGACTTGAATTAACATAAGAATTTAATCCGAATTTCTGTGCCACCAAAATAATCCATTCTTCAGCAGTTATGTTATCTCCGTCATCAACCACTACTTCCGACTCTGTTGTGGTTGTTTCCGTTTCACCTGACACCTTGTTTGATTTTGGTTTCCTTGCCATTAAAATACCTGTTACTATAAGTGCTATCACTAAAACAGACGCAACTATGATAACCGGAATTTTAAATTTTCTCATAAAAGCTTTCATAATTTTTTCCTCCTACGGTCATAATTTTATACATCTCGATTATATTCGTTTTAACGAAGATATTCAAGTAAAAGAATATTCTTTACTATAAAAATATGTATAGGAGGTATTTTATGATTGATTACGCACCATTTTGGGTTACCCTGGAAAAATCTTCTGAAAACTGGTACACCCTAACTAACAAACACAATCTGTCCCATAGTACTCTCCACCGCCTCAAACATAATAAGGATATTTCTACCAAAACACTAAATGACCTGTGTCGGATTTTGAATTGCAGAGTTGAAGATATAATAAGATATGTACCCTCAGATGAGGACCAGATTTTATAAAAAGGTACGCTCCGTATGAAGCGTACCTTAATTCTTACAATCTTATATTTTTCAATATGCCACCAGTTGCACGAAATACTCTCTCTTATTCCAAATATCACGATATTCTTATTGAACAGAAAGCTGGATGCGATTTTCCGATGTTTGATGCCCTCTAGTACTTAAGGGGGTGATGCCCATGAACGTAATGGAAATTGTACTGATTTAGTATCAGAAAAAAGAAATGTGAATTTTTGTGACACTAACAAAAGAATTCAGGCAAAAACAAAATGGATGACTCCTGTAAAATACAGGAAAGCATCCATGTGTTGTGCCTAGTTCATAAATATGTGTCCAGGATTCTGGGTACATATCAAAACTTTGATAATGCATAATATCACAGATTTACTTGACCTAAAAAACTCTGACATTATCATTGAAGGTCAGACTAAAACCCTTATCCTTGAAATACCACCAGATGCTATTTAATAAGGAACTATGATTCCCCTGCTGGTTTATCAATGTGCTAAAAATGGTATATCAACACCTACATACACCCTATTCTTCAATATCAGCTATTTAAAATATCTACGAAACAAAGTAGCTTTAACATAACGCAGAACGTGCTGCATTTAATTCACTCTGTGTCATCATAATTTCATTTTCATGCACTCGAAGTGCTATTTTCCTTTCAAGAACTGCCCAATCTCTTGGTGTTCCCTTGTCCTCTGGTCGTATATCCACAACTTTCCCACCAAGATTTAAATCTAACAGCTCTCTTTCCATCTCTTCATTAAAATTCATTTTCTTTCACCATATGGATACTTATATTTATTCTATGCAGATTTTTTAACAATATAACTATATTATTAAAATAACTTGTAAATGTCAAGTAGAATAATTGTATTCCAAGCTTTACATCCTTTCAAATTATAGAAATACCCTAAACCAACTGTAAGTTTTTTCCATATGAGGTAATCTCACACCAATGACTAACCTGAAATTTATTTTTATCAATCTCTGTTTCTGGTTGGTCTGGATTTCTTGCATATAGTCCCGTAGGATAATTCAACAAAATAATATTTCTTATCCCTTTTTTTGATGCTGAAGTTCCATCCAGTACCATTTCCCCAAATGCCTTATGTTTCTCATAACCTTCCCTTGTGTACATTTCACAAATCCATACAAATTGTGGCATTCTTACTCTTGCATAATATGCTTGCAATTCAATACTATGTTTACCAAACTCCTCAACTCGAGCCTTTTTAAAACTTCTTGATGACGCCAAAAAAAGACGAAGTATAATATCCGTTTCGTCATTAAGATACTCCTTTGCCCATTTAAAAGCCCCCCAAGTATCACTTTCTAACATCATAAGAGCAATATCATAAGCATCAGCTGCTTCAAGAAACATTCTCTTATATAATGGTACTGCAATATTTGTCACATGCATATCAGAATAGATGGACATTTTATCAAATTGACGTACTTCATATGGAAATTGATTATCATCAATTACAACATAATTATCATAAAAATCAGCTGAATTTATAATTCCATACTTTCCATCGAACCCATCCCCTACTATTTTCTTTCGTTCTAATGCCTTCTCATAAGACTTAGTAGCAGAATGTCCAATACAAATTAAAGAATGACCAATTCCCTTTCCACTATCCGGTTCTACATTAATGGCAACTGGAATTCCAGACTCTATATAGTAATGAAGCAATCTTTTCAGTTCATCTTGTTGCAAAATGCCTGACATTTCATCTTTTCTCATTGCACGAACATTATATAATCTAGGTGCGAATCCTAAGTCCGACAACACCTTCGTTAAAACATGATATGTAATCCCCCTTGATGGCAGAACTCTTTCATGACTATGTTTCTGCTCAGATTCAATAATTTCGCTCGGAACTACCGTTTTATAATCCTTGTACGTATTTGAATAGTAGTCCATAAGATTGAGCAATGTTACTTCTGAGCATCTCATAGTCTCTCTATCTTGCATTTGATATGGAAATGCTTCAATCTCTAACTCCATACCATATAAATTAATCTTAAATTTAGACTTTCTAATATATACTGAATTCTTGGAGACAAAATATTGCGGATTTAACAATGTTCTTCCCACTACTCGATCAGATATAGGTTTTATAACGCATGTTCCTATAAGTGAATTGGCTATCTGCACTTTTTCTTCTTTTGTTTTTTCACCAAGAAAATTCCCCCATGTATAATGCCCTATTAAAAAAGTCAATCTTTTACAATATCGGTCCACTTGGAAATGTTGATTAGAAAAATACATATAATAAGTATCCCTGTAACTTTTATCTATATGATATTCTTCAACAACAATGGTAAAATCTTCTTCTATAGATTCCATTATCTTTCGAAGTATCTGTCGTCCACTAATACTTTGAAGCACTTCTTCCGAAGCAACGCTTTGTACTTCATAAGGATGCTCATCAAACAACACATTAATAAATTGTTCAATTTTTCCTTCCTTTCCAACGCCTTCTATATGCGTAAAAGTTGCTACCGTATTCTTCATAAACAGTTTCCCCTAATATTTTATTTTATATGTGTTATTTTCTGAATACTCAATGATATTCTTTGATTCCATTTTTTGTAATAATTCCTTTAGTGTATCTTGATTAAAACAACACTTTCCTTCTATCATATCCGCGCAGTTCCATTTATCCGTGTGCATATTACATGACTCTTCAATAGGTTTAGGCAACCATTCTTTTAATTCATCAACAGAGAACTCTTGATGTTCTTTTAAATGAGTTATAATTTGCAAATAAATACAAAAATTCGTATTATCTAATTTAACAACATATTCTTTAACTACCCTTTTTACAAATAAAATAAATTCCCTTGTAATACCGATTGAAGAAACTGCACCCATGTCACTTATACCGAACCAAAATAACATTGCATCCAACAATGCACCTGTGAAAACATTTTCAAAAAAGTCTATTACCAAATCCTTTATACGAATATGGTATCTACTATCTCTAATATATAACTGTGTCGGTTCTTTTTTTTCATATGGCCAACTACTTTCACACTCCTTATCTTCTGGTGTAACATCTGATATATCAGGTGTGTTACAGACCAACATGTCTATCAAATCCTCCCGAAAGTCTTTAAGTTTTTGATTTTTTTCAATCTGTGTATCCACAAATTTTTCCAAATAATCCTGAGTTACTTCAAATACAGCCATGTCATTCCTCCCTAAATAGTTATATTTACCTATATTATATATTCTGCATATTTTTCAGTCAATTAGTTTTCTTTCTATGGACAGCGTTACATAAAATGAATTAATGCTTAAAACCATCAAACAATTGTACAAATCGTTTATCAAATTCACTACCCTCAATATCACAGTAATTCTCTCTTAACAAGGAATCTACATCTTTCCTACAAACCAATAATTCATAGTAATGTTTTCCTGCATCTCGCCGTAGTGATAATACATCTTTATAATGCTAAATATGACTTGTCATCCATAGGGACCTCCATTACTGAACTTAATACAATTTATCTACTTCTGTCTCATAAACCTTTTCCGTATGCTCATCAAACAACACCCATTCCACTAAATCAAACATTCCCTCATTATCATCAAGGAAACGCTTCACGGTATTTACAACTATCTTTGCTGCTTGTTCTACAGGGAAATGATAAATACCTGTTGAAATGAATGGGAATGCAATGCTTCTTATTCCATTTTCCATTGCAAGCTTCATGGAATTATAATAACAGTTTGCCAAAAGTTCTGCTTCGTTCTTACTGCCACCATTCCATACCGGTCCAACTGTATGTATTACATAATCACAAGGAAGATTATAGCCTTTGGTAATTTTAGCTTGTCCAGTCTTGCAACCACCAAGCAATCTACATTCAAACAAAAGCTCTTTTCCGGCAGCTCTGTGTATTGCACCATCCACACCGCCTCCACCCAAAAGACTGGTATTAGCTGCATTCACAATAGCCTGCACATCTTTAATTTTCGTAATATCTCCTCTAACAGTCTTTATCATCTATTTCACCATCCTAGTTTAATTTATCTTGATAATAAGCTTTTACAAATTCGCCACTTCTGCTTTTACCTCATCCCATGTCATTGAAACACGGATTATTTTTGCCACAGTATTAATTTGCAACTGTGCTTTAAAGTCTCTAAACTCGGGTTTCCCCCAGATATAATTTCCGTTCTTTTCTGTACTTCTTAGCATATTTTCATTTTCATATGTTTTCAATATGTTATATGCTTTATCCAGTCTATGCTTTGATATACCTGCAATTTCAGCAATAAACAATAATAATTGCGGACATCTTAAATAATAATATGTTGGATTCCTTTCTGCATTCTTCTCATTACCATAATAATTAAGAAAATGCATCTTTTCTGATGGTCTCGTTAATATTGAATTATCTTTTGAATACGAAGTTAAATACCCTCCACATGATTGACCATACCCCTGCTTTACACACAAATCTGCAAGATATTCTCTTTCAGATATTTTGCTTATATATTCACAGACTTTTCTATTATTCATTCTTCCTCACCAAACACATTAAGTTTTTATTATATACTACAGTTTTTTTGATGCATTAATCAAATTATAGTCTTTTAATTTGATATTTGCAATTCTGCGTCATACCCTTTACGCGAACCACTCCATTGTAAGGTACAAACTTTTTCAGTGAAGTCATACCAGCAGTATTTTCAAAAATACCTTCTTCTAATTGTTGTGCTGTCACATAACTACGAGTTTGTAAACAATATATCTCTATTGGAACATCTGTAATTACTACAAGCTCATGCCCCATATACCAATCTGTATTTACTCTATTAATTGTATGTTCTACAAAATATCCTTCACCATTTGTAACATTAACCACTCCATCCTGCTCTTTCTCCGAGATATATGCAGATAAATCCACACGCTTAAATGTATTGGATCTGAAATATTCAAATTCATGTTTCTCATTTACAACATTTCTCTCATTTACAAGATTTTTTGTATTCCATACCATTACATCATACATCGGAAATCCTGAATTAATACCCTCTCTAACATTTTTCACTATTACAGCATCAATATCTTTTGTCCCCATTGCCCACTCAAGAACCTCATCTGTTGAAAGTGTATCTGTTCCACCAACTTTTTTAATGTATTTAATCAAGGAATTTCTTTTTTCTTCAGGATACAATTTACAATCATACACATGAAGATATTCGTATATACTATGCCCATCTTCTAGCGTAGCATCTATTACCAACGGATTTCTTACTTGAATTTCCGTTTCAATAATAGGTGTATCATCATACAATCTATAACTTTCTGCTATATCAAAACAACTACAAAAGAAGCATCCATTTGAGATAAAATCAAAGCTTTTCCCACGATAAAATTTATATGGATTCCCCTGTAAATCCTTTAATATCTGCATTTGTGCCTTTTCCTTTCTTCTAAATAATTTAAACATTTATTCACCTCATCTTATTGGTTAATTCGATAATTAAATATATTATCGGCACAAATAGCAAAAAAGGACAGACAACCATATCAAATACAGTCATCCGTCCCTTTATGCTTAACTTATCTTACCTACAATCAGCCTCTATTCTTCCGGCACATCCACTGTCTCTTCTACCTTTGCACCATTTCCCTTACTCTCGCAGAACTGGATATTCTCTACCACCACATCCACTGTAGGGATTTTCATACCATTCTTCTCATAGCTGCCTGTGCTCAAATGTCCTTCCACTGCAAATTTCACACCCTGCTTACCAAATTTCTCCAAGAAATCTGCATTTCTGTCAAAGCCGATACAACGGATAAAATAAGCATTATTCTCTGTATCTGCCTCATTTCCTGGCTCCTGCTTCTTTTTCATCTTATCCACGGCAAGAGAAAATGTTGCCATCTTACCTGCATCCTCTCCCTTGGAATCCATGATTTTAGCATCTCTTGTAAGTCTTCCCATTAAAATCACTTTGTTATTTACCATCTGAATTTCCTCCATTTCTTATGCAATGTCTTTTGCTTCTTTCTGTTTCCTTGCCTCTTCACGCTGCTTTTCAAGCTCATACTCATGCCGCTCCTTCGGATTGGATGTAAGCAAACGATAGATTTTTGTATCCTTCGGTATGCTTCCACGGAACGGAATCACATTCTTACCGGTATAGATAAGTCCCTGTCCAGGTGGAGAATTTGTTATGTATTCCAGATTCGTGTCTGAAAGGTTCAAAATCTTCTGTAGGTTAATTCTATCCGGTCCTGCCTGCCCTAATATCTGAATGAAGTTACAGTTCTGCAGCATATCTCTGGCAATCGGACTTTCCAAAATTGGTGTTACATTTTGACTGATACCGGTAAATACTGCACCGTATTTTCTACCTCTACGCACCATTTCATCCAGTCGGTGAGCCGAATACTCATTCTTGAACAGCAGATAAATCTCATCAATGTAGTACCAAGTGGTTATGCCAAGCTTTCTGTTCTTCACAATCTCATTCCAGATATGCTCCAAAATAACCAGCATTGCAAGGTTCTTCAAACGCTCTCCAACATCCCTTATCTGGAAAATGACAAATCGGTTTGTAATCTCCACATTGGTATGGTGTCCAAAGATGGATAAAGAACCATCTCCTGTATAGATCTTTAATGCATAAACCAGTTCTCTTGCCTCCGGCTCCTTGCGTTTTGATAACTCCAGGCGAAGGTCTGTTAATGTCGGCATCTCTTCATCTGAAATCTTACGAAGTCTGCCATTTACCATAAACGGTTCAAATAATTTGTGTACACATTCATCCACAATGGTTTCCTGAATGGAATTGATACCAAATGGGGATTTTACCACACACTCCATCAGCTGTAAGATACTACCTGCCTTTTCATTGACCGGATCACTGTCGCTGTCGTAATCATCACTGACATAAATAGCCATAGGATTAATGTGATTTTTACCACCGGGCGAAATTACAATTATCTGTGCATTTAAGGCATTTCCCACATGGTCAAACTCATTTTCGGGATCTATTACATAAATAACATCTCCCACCTTTAGAAATCTTCCTGTAATCTCAAACTTCGCCGTAAAGCTTTTTCCAGTTCCCGGACATCCAAGTATAAACGCATTGTAATTGATACCTTTCATGCGGTCATAGAAAATCGGATTCTTTGATAACAGGTTGCAGCTGTAATTGATACCATCCGGATCATTCAGCTCCAGTGTGGAAAACGGAATGAACATTGCAAGGGATGAAGTTGTAAGCGTTCTCGTCTCTGCTATCTGGTTGTAACACAGAGGAAGTGTTGTATTAAATCCTTCCTCCTGCTGACCGTTCATCACACTAAGGGTAAAAGAATTCTTCTTATACTCTGTAATCAATGTATCCGTGTGCTCATCCAACTTCTCTTTACTGTCTGCAAAAGCAGTTACCGTCATTGTTACATTGAATAAGTTTTCATCCTTGCCACGAATAGCATCCCTCAAGGCAAGAGCCTGTACCTCTCTGTCCAAAATTTCAGGGCTTACATAGGAATCATCATACACTCCGGCTTTCTGCCCGGCCTGCATCTGCTTCCTTTTCATATCCCTTACAAAGGAAAGATTTTTAGCCACAATGGCATCCGCTTTCTTGGGTGGAATGCCCTTTAAATTGATGGTCGTAATACAGTTGAAATTCACATCTGATACATTGGTTAAAAACTCGTCATTCATCTTACTTGCGACATTTGTTACCCGAAGTGTCCTTGCAAGCTTCGAACCCATCTGTAAATAATCCCTGTTGACCTCAAATGTAGTAGGTGCAATGACATCATTTACCGTAAGCCCCATAGAACGCATATGTTCATAACCAAAGGAAGTTATCTCCTCCACTTTTCCGTTTTCATCAATCACACGGGATTTCTGTATCAGATGCTCCTCGGCATCATTATAAATGCCATACAGAATATCAAGCATTTCTTCCAGTGGTACAGGAACGGCACTAGAACCGATCCGGCTCATAGTCTTTTCAATGTCCTGGTCTATTCTGTGAAATGCCCTTGCAGCCTTTATTACATTGTGGGCGTGAACTGCTATGGTTATGAACTTATCCACCTGAATACCGTTTCTACCTTCTTTTAAACGGTTCAGTATAATATCATTCATTTCCTTCCGGTACTCATCGTGGGCATCTCCTACTTCCTTATAAAGTGCCTTTTCACAATAATCCTCCATATTTACACTGTGGGTATATATGGTTATGGCAGCCTCCACATCCGTTCCCAAGGAATTGATAACCTTTTTCCATCCCTTATATACCACGTTCTGCTCATCCTCCGAAGCAGTCAGATAATTATTGTTGCCTATGTAATAGGACTTTTCATAACATCCCTTATAGGTTTCAATAAGCTGGTACTTCTCATGGACTCCCACTATGGGAACACTTGCTGCAGAACTCTGTGCATAATTCTGTGTCGGTACGCGCTCTCTTCTGGGAATATTGGAAATCTTTTTCTTCTTACTACCTGCCATGTTCTGCCTCCTATCTGATTTTCTTCATCTTGCTTTTGCTTTTCGCAAGTTTTATGGCTTTGGCTTCCTTTTTCATACTCTTTTTAATCTTCTTATCCTGCATATCCATCTGCCTACGCCGTCTGTACTCCTTGTTTAACATTGTGATATAGCGGTTCTTGGTCTTATAGACTCTCCTGTTATTTCCGTAAATCTTAGTCTGAAGCTTCTTAAGCAGAATCCGCTCCATTGGTAATCCGTCCTGCTTAATCCACCCAAAGGCAAAACAGATACCGCCTACCACAAGACAGGGATAAACAGCAATGGTAAAATCCAGTCCAAGAAACACCGCAAGCAGCACGCTACAGACAATCGCTATGGCGAGGCAGACAACCTGACGAAGGGTAAAATTTAAGATTACCTTATTCTCCTGCTGTATCTCTTTTTCTATTTCACGACTTATCATCAGCTCCGCCTCCTGCGACATTCCCAAGACCTGCTTTGCAATTCCCGGTGCCTTTACCACAAGCCCAACCTCTACAATGGCAACCACAATTTCCTTCCACACACAGGAGAGAAAATTGCTCTCACTCATTACATTGGATGCAAATATTCCATACTGTATCTGCTGACAGATAAACACCGCAAGCATAATGATTGCTCCGGATAAAGCCAAGGCTATTACATTCTTAACACCTCTTACTGCATTCGAATTCATTCCACTACCACTACTGATGTCACATACCGTAAGCGGTGATACAATCGCCATAATGGTAAGCTCCACAAATCTTGTCCAGCACATAACCGACACCACCACATTAGACAGCTTACCGATGAGGGATGGGATGAATAACTGAATCAGATAGCTTACCGAAGTTGCGAGATTATTTACAGAATCAGAAATCGTTGCCTTTAATCCGCTTCCGGTTGATACATTGCAGTTATCATAAATGACTTTTTTTAAATCCATAATCCCTGCTGACATATCCGCATTTGAAGCGCTGGCATTATTCACAATCTTCTGTATAAGTGCTGAAAACACATTTCCTATGCCGTAGACCAAATCCATGGATTTGGATATCAGCACAATGCCGATACATAGGAACATAAACTGCCTTACCATCTTTTCAATGTACATCTGCTGAAAAGAAATGCTTTCCAAAATCCCCACACCAAAGAAAATGATTAACATTATTACTCCAAGGTTCTGGAAGGTCTTATGCATGGTTGTGATTACCGTTGTCAGATTGGTAAAGGTAATACCACCGGCCTTTAAGGTACTTCCGCTAAAATCTATAATCAGAAGATTTTTCAGGTCATCCATCTTGGAAATCCCGAAAATATCATCAATCAGACCAAAGATAGTCTTTACCATTCCTGTTGCACCTTTTACATCCCCTTCCGAAGCACAAAAGGCAATCATACTGAATGCAAGGAGGCTTAAGATAATTGCACATAAAATCTGCCTCCGGTAATATTTCACCGGATAATAAATACTCTGTCTCATACTCTGCCTCCTTTACATAAACGAAGCCAGCCCGGCTTTAATCATAGATACATCATGTGTGGGCTCCTGTGCCTTTTCTTGCACTGACTCTCTTGTGGTCTTCTCGCCCTGCCCAACCTGTTCAGATGCAGTTTCACTTTTTACCTTTGGGAAATAGGGCGGCACACCGCCCGGCTCCCCTTTTCTTCTGTCAAGCCACTGTACAGGTACATTGGTTCCGTGCTCTGCTATCCACAGAAGTATCAGTTCCCCCACAATGTCACTCTTACGCTTGGCAAAGGGTGTAAGGAAATCCAATATCTGTTTTCCGCTTTCTGTCTGTTCATCATAGAACAGTGCTATTTTTCTCTTGGCCATTTCCCACACCCCCTATCCGTTCATATACATCTTTGCAATTTCCTCATAACCTACTGCATTGGCGTGAATATCCTCGATATACTCTGTTACTCCAAACATGCCTGTCGCTTCCAAGTATGGTGCAAGAAGAATGGAACCGCCACCGCAGAAGATTGTGGGAGCAAAACGAAAATCCGGCACCTTGGAATGAAGCTGGTCTACAATCTTTTCTGCCTAGGCTGTTGTTTCCTGTCTGATACGACTTACCACTTCATCCGGCGCAATGACTTCCCTGCCCGGTGTCAAAACATCCTCAATGATTCCACCGTCCAAAGTCATGTTGTAGTCATTGATAATGTCATCAATAATCTGTTCTTTAAGCCTTGACATTCCAAGCTCCCTTGACACCATCACATCCTTATCCGGCATACCGTTTTTCAATGCCAGAAGGTCAACCGTACCATCTCCAATGTCAATGCAGTATACCGTTCCATATTTCTTGATAAGGTCCTGCTTGTAGATGATTGCAGCTGCGTAATCCTGCGGAAATACAAAAATCTCCTTAATGTGGATACTGAAAGACTTGTCATTGTAACGGAAATCCAATCCGTATCTCGCTGCATTTAAGAAGTAATTTTTGAAGCTGTCTCTCTGCTTCTCAAAATGAGCAGGCGGCAGTCCAACGGATAACACAATATCCTTTCCCACAAAACCACTAAAATCCCTCTTCCAGTCAAAGTCCTGCTTCTGCTTCATTGCCCTCGCCTTAATCTCCTTGGCAATGGCAAACAAAGTCAAAATCAGACAGTTCTCATTCTTGGTCTTATCAATCTCATAGGAAAAACGGTTCGGTGTAAGGCTGTAGAAATTCCCCTTATACTCCACAATATCCTGTGAGAAAATTTGTGAAGGCTTTGTTTCCTGCTTTTTAAAGCCACAGGGAAATACGCTGGAAGCTGTCTTTATGTTGCCATTTCCGTGGTCAATTCCTAAAATCATTGTTTCCATAAACGCTCCTTTCCGTCTTTGGAAAAGGGACAGCCAGCTACTGTCCCTCTCCCTTAAGACACTTTTGATTAATAGAAAGTCATTGTAGTAGGATCAGAGCCGATAATCGCTGTTACAATCGCCTTTAACGCACAAAGCACTGCACCACCGACAATCAAACCAATGCCCTTACCCAATGCTCCCGGCTGTGCCTGTTCACCTGATGCCATTGACACAATGGTTCTAATCAGGGATGCAGCACCTGCCGCAATCAGTACAATTCCCGCAAATACTGTGATGGAAAACATAGTCTTTAAGAACTTCTGCATTGCTGTGTTTCCGTTGATGTCACAATACGCAGGACATACGGTTGCAAGCAAACACATACCTGCAACCTTCGCTTTTGTGGGCATTTCGCCCAGTTTGTTTTTTGCCATGACGGTTTTCGCTTTAAGATTTTTCATATGGCATTTACCTCCTTCACAATGGAAATTGCACGGATTTAGTGTCAGAGAAAAAGAAATGTGAAATTTTGTGACAGAATTTTAGAAATGGACATAAAAATAGCTGGAACACAGAATGAATTAACATCCCGTATTCCAGCTATACATTCCGTCATATATTTAACCAGACAATATTTGCCTCACCAAAGGAAAACGAATTCTTTTTATCTTAATTTCAAATTTTCAAACGTAAAAGTTACAAATCTATTCCATACCAACTGCCCTCTGTCTGTGGTAGTTGTCTCTGTCTAACACGATTCAAAAATTTATTTCGATGATTATAAAATTTTTCACTTAATTCAATATTTTCATTTTCTATCCATTCATCGACCATATTCTCCCAGCCTTGAAGTATTCTTACATGTAATGCCTGTTCCATCTCTAAGTGTGCATTATATAACAATTCAACTCTTCTAAAACAAGGCTTACAACCATATATGTATTCGTACTTACCATTTTTACATTTAGCTAATCCAATCAATGAGTTTGGAATATTTTCATCTGTAAGACAATCTTCCCCACATATCATACATTTTAATGGTTTGTATTCGTCCTCTCTAACATTCATATAATATTTATGTGGGTATAATCCAAAAGCCTGAAGTATTTTTGTATCCATTGATTGCATTATTTGGATTATTATAGGAACATCAAATACACAATATTCATAATCTCCATTTTTACATATTGCATTCAGTCGATTTTGTAATCCTGATGTAATACCTGTAGAATAAAATCCAATAAACCCCTTTGCATTAAATTGTAATAATCTATCACTTATATTTTTTTCATCATCTTGTCCAACATGATTTCCTGAACAGATATAATGTTTACAGCTTACAATATAACGCACACTATTATAGCTTACTATGAAGTCTTTACCACCATCTGTTCCATATGCCGGTAGTGAGAGAATTTGAAAACCTGCACATTTCAATACTTCTACCGCAAAATGTTCCCATTCTTCATCTGACATGTTACAGAAAAAATCATAATACCTATTCATTACAACCTCCATTTCTTAAAAGATCAATAACCGAAATTATTAATTTTTCTATCATGCACACTTCGCAAATATCTGTTTCTGAATGTTCAAATAACGCTGCAAGCTGATTATTTCATTTGTATCATCACAATCGCTTTCCAGTAAATTAAATGAATTCGCCTTTGCAAAACTAACTGTATAACTTTTAACCATATCAATCAGCAGACTTGCATTTTCAACAGAAAATGTAATATCCAATTTACCTTCATTCTGATTTTTATTTATCTCATCCAATGCAGACATAACCGCATCTATTTTATCTTCACTTACAGTTTTGTTCTTAATAGCATCAATATATGCCATGAAAGCTTCATTGAAATCCACTATACATTTAGGTACCTTTATCTCCTCATTCTTTTTATTCTTCACAACTACATAAGTTATAGTTGCAGCCACCGCAGTAGCTATAGCTGTACCAATAAGAATGTACTTATTATTCTTTGCAAACTCCAACATTTTTTTAGAGCTACTTTCCGGTTTCGGCAACTCTACTTCTTTTAAATGAGTCACAATATGCCCTGCCTGATCTCTTATAACACCACCGAAACGAAAAAATATTCCTTTATCAATTCCCTTTTGTATGGCTGCTGGAATTTCAAATGCTACCTGTGTTACTGCCATAATTATCCTCCTTATATTCCACAAACCTTCGAGTTAAAACTTCGGTGCAAAATCACCTAACTTTTAACTCAAAGGCATAGCATAACATTTACATATTTATCAAATCTTCATTTAAAAGAAAATCATACAATCCCAAATGTACTATTCCATCTTCATCTATCCAAGGCTTCATTGATGACTTTGATACCACAATCTTCTTAAAGAAATCTTTAGTTCCCAATAGTGGTCTTAATTCAGTCTTTGCCTTTGTCGGATCATTCATGCTTAATGCAGATTGGATATAATACTTCTTTGCACCTTTATTTACAACAAAATCTATCTCACAGGCAACTTTGTGGCGATTACCGGCCTCATCATTTTCATAGACCTCAACCACACCAACGTCCACAGAATACCCTCTGATAATCAACTCATTATAAATAATGTTTTCCATGATATGAGTTTCTTCCTGTTGTCTTAAATTAAGACGAACATTACGAAGTCCAATATCAGTACAGTAATACTTTGAAGGATATGAAAAATACTTTTTCCCCTTTACATCATACCGCTTAGAGCAACGGAACAAGAAAGACTCTTCCAAATACTCCAGATATCTTGAAATAGTTGGACTTGTCACTTTAATATTTTTTACAGTTTGCAATGTATTTGCAATCTTTGTAGCATTAGTAAGCGAACCAATGGATGAACACAAATCATCGGTAAGTTCCCCAAGAACATCCGGCATTTCAATCTTATATCTTTCAATGATATCCTTAAAATACACCTCGGTAAACAGAGTAAAAAGATATTTGTATTTTTCATCATCTGTCTTCTTGCTGATAACTAATGGCATTCCACCATACAAAGCATATTCTTCATAAACTTCGCTCTTATCCCCACCCACAAAATCATAATATTCCTTAAAGGATAACGGATACACTTCTACAGCATCCCCACGACCTCTGAACTCTGTCATTACATCCTTAGACAGCATCTTCGAATTACTACCGGTCACATAAATATCAACATTACGAAGTCTCAAAAGTCCATTCAGTACATCGTACAGTTTTATTTCTCCCGGACTTCTAAGTTCCTCTTTCGTAATCGCATACTGTACCTCATCTATCATAATGTAATACATGGTTTCCTTGTCCGTAATCTTAGACCTTATGAACTTTGATAATTCAGAAGGATTGCGATACATAGCATTGGTATCATCATCTAATGCAATGTCTATAATCTGTTCTGCCTTTACTCCCTGTGATATTAAATAGTCATAGAAGATATTGAATAGCAGATAACTCTTTCCGCATCTTCTAATTCCGGTAATAACTTTGATAAGACCATTTTCCTTTCGGTCAATTAACTGATTCAAATATCTGTCTCTCTTAATATACATATATATCGTCTCCATTTTAAACTTCAGTACGAAATCACCTAACTTTAACATGATTATAGCGCAATCATAATGAGATAACAAGTTTCATTTTAAACTTCGGTGCGAAATCACCTAACTTTAACATAGTATTTCCCTTACTCCTCCAACTCATACATCGGCAAATACAAATCGAACTGTTTGACTTATCTTATATTTCGTCCATATTTTAATTTACATGGACAAAATATTATTTATAATACAATTTCACATCACAAAAAGGCCTTCCGAGATTTCTCCCGAAAGGCCCTAAAATCCTTGATTTTATAATATTTTCAATTAAAATTTACCAGCCTGAGCTGCTTCTTCGATAGAAACTGCAACTGCAACAGTCATACCAACCATTGGGTTGTTACCTGCGCCGATAAGTCCCATCATCTCTACGTGAGCAGGAACTGATGAAGAACCAGCGAACTGTGCATCTGAGTGCATACGTCCGAGAGTATCTGTCATACCATATGAAGCAGGACCTGCAGCCATGTTATCAGGATGAAGTGTTCTACCTGTACCACCACCGGAAGCTACTGAGAAGTACTTCTTGCCGGCTTCGATTCTTTCCTTCTTGTAAGTACCTGCTACAGGATGCTGGAATCTTGTAGGGTTAGTTGAGTTACCTGTGATAGATACGTCAACGTTCTCCTTCCACATGATTGCTACACCTTCAGGAACGCTGTTTGCGCCGTAGCAGTTAACCTTTGCACGAAGTCCCTCAGAGTAAGATTTTCTGAATACTTCTTTAACTGTATTTGTATATGGGTCATACTCTGTTTCAACAAAAGTAAATCCGTTAATTCTTGAGATAATCTTAGCTGCGTCTTTTCCAAGACCGTTAAGGATAACTCTTAAAGGTTTCTGACGAACCTTGTTAGCCTTCTCTGCGATACCGATAGCACCTTCAGCAGCTGCGAAAGACTCATGTCCTGCTAAGAAAGCGAAACACTCTGTCTCTTCTTCAAGTAACATCTTACCAAGGTTACCATGTCCAAGACCTACCTTACGTGTATCAGCAACTGAGCCAGGAATACAGAAAGACTGAAGTCCTTCTCCGATTGCAGCAGCAGCATCAGCAGCCTTTCTGCAATTCTTCTTAATAGCGATTGCAGCACCTACAATGTAAGCCCAGCAAGCGTTTTCAAAACAAATTGGCTGAATTTTCTTAATCTGGTCATAGATTTCAAGTCCAGCGTCCTTTGTAATCTTCTCTGCTTCTTCAATAGATGAGATTCCATACTGATTTAAAGCAGCGTTAATTTGGTCAATTCTTCTCTCATATGATTCAAATAATGCCATTGTACGTTACCTCCTATTCTTCTCTTGGGTCAATAATCTTAACTGCGTCATCTACGCGGCCGTACTGACCTTTTGCTTTTTCCCATGCTGTGTTAGGGTCATCACCCTTCTTAACGAAGTCAGTGAATTTTCCAAGTGATACGAACTGGTATCCGATAATTTCATTATCAGCGTCAAGTGCGATACCTGTTACATATCCTTCAGCCATTTCAAGGTAACGAGGACCCTTCTTAAGTGTTCCGTACATAGTACCAACCTGTGAACGAAGTCCCTTTCCAAGGTCTTCAAGACCTGCACCAATTGGAAGTCCATCCTCTGAGAATGCAGACTGTGTTCTACCATAGATAATCTGGAGAGCTAACTCTCTCATAGCTGTATTAATAGCATCACATACAAGGTCTGTGTTCATAGCTTCAAGAACTGTAAGTCCCGGAAGAATCTCAGAAGCCATAGCTGCTGAATGAGTCATTCCTGAACATCCGATTGTCTCAACCAATGCCTCCTGAATAATTCCTTCCTTAACATTTAATGTTAATTTGCAGGCACCCTGCTGAGGAGCACACCAGCCAATGCCGTGTGTAAGACCTGAGATGTCTTTAATTTCTTTGTACTGTACCCAGTTGCCTTCTGTTGGGCAAGGTGCAGCACCATGATGAACGCCCTGAGCTACCGGACACATTTTTTCAACTTCATGTGAATAAATCATTATGTATCTCCTTTCAAAATATGAAAATCTTCTGTGAAAACCGCAAATTCCCACAATCAACAATATTTTCGCATATATCTATGAAAATATCAAGAACTAATCTCAAAATATTATTTTATTTTCCTGCTCTAATTTTATCCAACATAGTGGATGTTCCTGCCAAAGTAACACCCTGCTTGTCCAGGCTCATATCTACAAAGCAGCCCGTATATGTTGTAGGGTTTGCATTTATATATACTGTTCCTGTAAGGCTTGTACATTTTCTGAATGTACGCGCCATATCTGTCACATTTTCCGGAATCGTTGGAGCCGTTACCAGGGATGTACAACTGTCAAAAGTATTAGACATATTTGTTACACTATTAGGTAAAGCTGGTACAGTTTTTAAAAGGCTGCACTCCTTAAAGGTTGAATATAAATTCTCAACAGCATTAGGAAAATTAGTTACTTCCTGAAGATTCGCACAATATGCAAAGGCGCTTTCTAAGCTGGTAATACTATTTGGCAGCTTTGGAGTTTTAGTTATTCCGCTTTTTTGAAATGCTGTCTTAAATTCTACTACCCCATCTGGTATTTCAGGTGCCGTAGTTAAACTTTCACACTGACCAAATGCACTCTGCATATTAGTTACTCCCGCAGGAATTTTAGGAGCCTTTGTCAGTCTTGTACATCCATAAAAGGTCAGATACAGTGATGTCAAGGTACTAGGTAATTCAGGTGCCGCTGTCATATTAGCGCAATCATAGAAACTGATGTATGTAACCGGATATCCACATATGTATTCAGGTATTTCTCCATATGAAGTTTTTTCAGTGGATATAACATCTCCCTTCCATATTACACCACCATTTTCTGTCGATTTAACTGCATAAAATCTATAATCCTCTGTCCAAAAGTAGTCCATACTTCCCACTTCTTCCGGGAAATAATCACCTGCATAAAGCATTTTTTTGGTTGAATTTATGCGATATTTGCAGCCTTCCGGAATTACAGTTCTTGCCACTGTGGCAGGCTCCTCTGTAGTAGCTTCCTCTTTTACAGGTGCTTTTGCTGTGGCTTCCTCTGTAACATTTTCTTTGGTTGCAGGCTGTGTACTTTGATTTCCTTTGGTGGTTGGAGCTTCTGTAGCAGATTCTTTTGCAGCCGCTTCTGTTACCGGTTCTTTGGTGGC
This sequence comes from Butyrivibrio sp., assembly GCA_045124255.1. Taxonomy (GTDB): domain Bacteria; phylum Bacillota; class Clostridia; order Lachnospirales; family Lachnospiraceae; genus Eshraghiella. The sequence continues at coordinate 28,232 of JBGVLM010000018.1, forward strand.
AGCATCTGTTACTGGCTCTTTTGTAGCCGCTTCACTAACAGGTTCTTTTGTACCATCCGCTGTACTTTCCGTTTCCTTTGAAGTGGCTTCCTCCGTGCCGGTATCGTCATCTGTGGCTGTCTCATCATCTACAGTTGTTTCACCATCTGTATCCTTCTCAGACTGACTAACCTCAGTGTTTTTATCGGAATCTTTTTCAGTTGATTTTTGTGTTCCTGTTTCATTGGAACCTTCTTCATTGTCAGCAGCAACATTAGATGTGGTTTCATTGTCAATGGTTGTTCTATCTCTATTACAGCTATTTATTAAAACAATCAAAATAACTATTAATACAACAATTCCAATTCCTATGAAAATTAATCTTTTCTTCTTGTCCATAAGTTCTCCTTACCAAGCAATAAAGTATCCTCCCACTTCGTGATTCCCTCCTTATTGCATTAAAAGAGGGACTAGGTGCGTAACACCTAATCCCCACTTACATTATTTGTTATTAATTAAAGTGAATCTGCCTCATTAACAATCTTCTTAAGAGCCTCTAATGCTTCATCAGGAAGTTTGTCATAGCCTTCCTTCTTAGTAGCGAAGCCTTCAACAGCGTCTACACGGTTCTGCATAGCGTTCTTAAGTTCTGTTGTATAAGCCTTATCGCTAAGGTCAGGAGTAAATCCTTCCCAATCCATGATTTCGATGTCTTCGAATGGTCCCCACTGTGTGAAAGAAGCCTTTCCTTCAACAATGCTCTCAAGGATTCCCAATGTATCCTTAGGCTGAACCTTCTTGCCCATAAAATCACCTGTATTGATGATGTAGCAGTCTACATTCTTCTCTTCTACTAACTTCTTGAACTTAACATAGTCATTAACTAATGGGTAAGTTCTGAATGGGTTAGCATAAGGTACGATACGAAGTGCATTCATATCTGTTCCTGCTGCAACACGCTCTGCTGTAGAAGTCTTAGTAGCAAGTGTAGCACCCATAACTGAAGCAAGAGCTGCACCTTTTAACTTAACTACAGGAGGAATGGTTGGGTCCTTCATAATCCAGAAGATTGCATTAACAGGAGCGTCAATCTTGTCTACACGGTTTGGTGACCATAATTTAGACTTAATTGCACGACCGTTACCATTTCTGATATCCTCAGTTACTAACTGAATCTTGCCTTCTGAATCAATAGTAGCTGAACAGTTCTGAGCTGTAAGAAGATATTTGTTATCAGGACATCCTGTTGGGTAATCTGCTGTTTTATCAAAATATGTCGGCTCAAGTGCGATTGATGCACATGTATCAGTGTTGATAATGAAAGCATCATCATGAAGAACCTTGATTGCAGGATATTTGTCATTATGTTTAGCATGAGTAAGTGTTGACTTACCTGAGCCTGATAATCCGTATACAGATGCAACGAATTTAGAACCATCTGCTAATGTATACTCCTTCTGTCCGCCGTGGCATGAAGCATAACCGTTTCTGTTAGCAATAGCCCAAGCCATTGTAAGAGTACCCTTCTTATGCTCACCGAAATATCTCATACCAAGAATACAAGCACAGTTCTGGTCTGTGTCAAAGTAGCAGAGAGTAAGCGGATCACTTAAGCAGCTGTAATCAACGTCAGGTCTGTTTCCAGGTACCCACTGTGGGTCTGAGAAGATGTAGATATCAGGTTCCTTGCCGTCTCCAACAGGCTTAGAATCTCTGTACATCTTAACATACTCATCTGACATATACTGGAAGTTAAGCATCCAGTTGTAAAGGATATTCTCCTCTCCTTCCGGAATAAGAAGATGTGCCTTAACCATGAATTCAGGGTCAAGTCCTACATAAGCTTCTGCATGATACATTGTTTTCCAACGTGTCTCATATACAGCGTCCATAGCTACCTTATCAAGCTTAGCTGCATCTACACCAGGTTCGCCCTTAATACGACGAGCTGCTGCATAACGACCGGTAACTGCACCGTCGTTGAAAAGAAGAACCTTCGCGTCCTTTTCAAGACCGAACTCTTCACCTCTATAAACTGGCATATCGGTAACAATTGTTCCCGGTGAATTCTTTGCTAATTCATATGCCTCTTTTAATGTGTTAACTTTAACTACATTGTTGCCATAAAAAGCTGCCTCGATAATTGAACGAGTTTTAGAAAAACCAACTTTTCCGGCACCGATTTCATCCAATGGATAATAAGCTTTTGTTGCCATAATCAATAGACCTCCTACAAAAATTTCGCATTAATTATCTCATTAACCACCCCAAAAGTCAATAGTGATTGAGTGAAAATCACTCCGCACTCTTTTTTACCATAATTACATATAAATCCTTCTTCTGGCTTTTAACATAATAGCCCTTTTCCCTGAATTCCTCAATAACATCACTGTCATACTGTCCATCTCTTGAATCAAGAAAAACAATATCCGCTTCTTCATCGGACGGATATGCATATACCTCATCCCTTGCAGAAACATGTGTAAGAAAACTTTCCGACGCAATAACGGACGCTTTCTCCGGAAGTTCCTTTACTATGTCATGTATCTCTTCATACTCCTCTCGGTTATTTACATAATCCACTGCATACTGCGTCTGTGACAATGTTCCTGTCGGAAGAAAAACAATGGACGCACAGATTGCAACCGCACAGAGAAATCTTTTTGTCCGTTCCTCCATTTCACTGTAGTTGGAAATTGCCATATAAATAAGTATTGCCGACACTCCGAACGCATATGAATAAAATATTGAATATCTTTCGTAAAAATTAGGTGCCAGATTCAGAAAAATCATCGGCACAAGCAGGATAAGCTTTGATATTTTCTTGCCAAACACTGCCATAAAGCCTAACGGCAGGAACATAAAAAACATAAACTGCAGTTTGTCCTGTGAAAAACACTCCTGAATCACAAATCCCGGATTAACAATAAAGTTGCGGACCACATCAATCAGTGTGCCCTCTCCGGAAACAATATAGTTTGAAAAGCCCTCTGTTGCTGCCGTATTAACAAACTTCTTAATTATAAGGATAAAAACAATATAAAATATTATACTTCCAATTGTAAGAACTGCACCCTTTACATATTTATGCTTTCCGAGAATCAGATACATACCGATACTTGCAATATAGATAACCGAATCCTCTCTTACAAATAGAATAAGCACCGTCATTGGAATAATCAATTTAAGGTCGTCCTTTTCAATGAAATAGAACAGCCATAAAAGCAGAGGCACGTAAAAACAGCTTACATGTAAATCCGTAAAGCATCCGCATGAAAGTGCCGGATACAGTGCATATATTATCGCAAAAGCGGCTGTTGCCGATTTGCTAAGTTTAAACTTCTTACAAAGAAAATACACCGGAATTATTCCGCATGCAACGGTTATAACCTGCATAATGAGCAGTGTCAGGGGATACGGGAAAATACAGTAAACCGGCAGGAACAGGTAATAAACCGGCGAAAAATCCGTCATAAAATATGACGCAACACTTTTCATATCCAGAGTTGTTCCCGGTGTAAATGAAGTTCTTATCCCATGAAACATCTGAATAATAACCGCAAATCCGTTTGCACCGCTCTTATAGCTTAAATGCCTGCAAATACATATGCATGCAACAACTCCGACATAAAAACACAGTGCCAGAATATAAACGATAATAACCGAACGCCGGCTTTTAAAATCCACAAAAAGCCTTGTTTTATTAATTGCATACATAATTGCAGCCGCAAGTATTATCATAAGTCCGATTACATACGATATATTCGTGTCTGACTGAACCGACATAATTCCATACATTGTTATAAGAATTGTGGGGCCGAATGTCTCAACCCATGTAAATGCCTTAAAAAATCCCAGTGCACAGAATGCAGCAAAAAATAACGCAACATAGCATATAAACATAACCGTATTAATCTGCTCTGCATACATTGCCGTGGCAAAATTCCCATCACTTTTTATAAAAAAACAAAGTGAAGTAAGTATCCATGCCATTATAAGTCTGATTATCAGCTTTTCAAGCGTAATCTCAGCTTTAAGCTTAGTAAAAAATTCCTTCATTACAGCACCCTCTATCTAAGTCTCTGGCATTCAAATCTTGCCATTGTCTGAAGACAGTTAATTAATGACGCAAATCTCACGCTCACGTCACCCTCGTCAATCGTCAAATCCATTGAAGCTGAAATATCATTAATAAGTCTGTTGTCGATTTTGTTTCTGACACTCGTAAGATATTCAATCTTGTCCGCCAGACTGTTTTTGTCAAAAAACTCCAACAGAACAGGATTTACACCGGCTTCTGCTTCATTACCGTCTTTGGCAGTTTCATTTTCACAGGCTTTTACGGGCTCATATACCGGGCAAACCTTCTCAAAACGGTATTTTTGTGCTGCCTCAGGATATTTAACCCTGTCAACCTCACTGATAAACATGTCATAAGGTCTTACATATGTTTTAAAATCACCGTATAATGCCTGGTATACCACATAGCGCTCTCCGGTTTCCGAATGAACTGCCACTGTAATTATCTGATATAATTTATCTTTGAAATGTTTATAAATATCTCCGGGTATTAAAATTCTGTCGTCGCTCATTTTATACTCATTCCTTTCAAACCAATATGTAATATTTTATATCATCTGCTGATAAATTGCAATTAAACTTACTAAAATACAATCCCTTTATAACTTATTCCTGCATAGTATAAAGTATAAAAAAAGGTCGGGTTTATTATATGAATGATGTAAGAAAATATTTTAATATTGATAAGCTTCACCGGTCCAAAATAACCGGTCGCAATATAACTGTTGCCATTCTTGACACAGGTGCCTTTATGCACCCTGATTTTTCCGAGCACATCAGGGTATTTAAGGATTTTATTAATAACAGGCAGAATCCCTATGATGACAATTCCCATGGAACCCATGTGTGCGGAATTATAGGCGGCAACGGCAGAATGAGCCGCGGACTGTACAAGGGCATGGCACCGGACTGTCTTCTGATTCCGGTCAAGGTGCTTAAAAATAACGGTACCGGAAGTGCCTCCGACATAATTAAGGGCATTGACTGGATTATGGACAATCGTGAGTTATATAATATCAGAATTGTAAACATTTCAATCGGTACCGAGGTTTTTTCATGCGAGGACGAACAGAGTGCGCTGGTTAAAGCTGTGGATTCCATGTGGGACTGCGGTATAACCGTAATTACTTCTGCCGGAAACAATGGTCCGGAATACCACACTATAACAACTCCGGGAATCAGCCGCAAGGTTATTACCGTAGGTGCAAGCACTGTAATGAACAATGTTGACGGCAATGGAAGAAAATTCACAACCTATTCAGGCAAGGGTCCTACATTCTGCAATATTCCCAAGCCCGACATTACCGCTCCGGGCTCACATATTATAAGCTGTCATACCTTCCGTAACGGCTACACGCAGAAAAGCGGCACCTCCATGTCTACGCCAATCGTATCAGGAGCTGCCGCCTTAGTTTACTCTTATAATTCTTCAATCACCAATATTCAGTTTAAAGAACTTCTGTGCCGTTCTGCCAGAGATATCGGACTGGACAGATACACACAGGGTTGTGGGGAGCTTGATTTACAGAAGCTACTTCTGCTCTGCTAACCACTTATCCAGTCTGTCCTCAGCAACATCAAATGACGCCAGACCAAGACTGACATAGAACTGATGATATTCCTTCTCATCAAAGTTCTTGCCAAGCTTATTTTCAACTTTTTCTCTTAATTCCCTGAACTTAAGATGACCAACCGTATATGGCAGATATATTCCCGGATCTCCGACAACATCATAATAAATGCCCTCTGCCAGTTCTTCATCACATTCCAGATATTCGGAAAGATAGTCCAGTGTATCCGAAACAGACCAGCCCTCATAATTAACTCCGACATCCACTCGTGAACAGATTATATATGAGAAAATATCATTAAGATATATCATTTCCTGCATATTATCTGATATTCCAAGATAGTCAGTACACAGAGTTGAAGCATATTCTGCCCATCCCTCGGTATATCCGATAAAATCAACAATCTTGCGGACCGCAGGGATTTCTTCATTGCCATAGGCAGAAGTAAACTGGTATGCATGACCCGGAAATCCCTCATGTGCAAGAGTAAGGTACATTCTAAGAGAATCGTCCTTAACGGCAGAGCCGTTAACCTTAATATTATTTACAGAAATATCATCAATTCTGCATGATACATAATATGCCGTGGTTCCCTCGATTTCACATGCAGGATTCTGATACTCAATTGTGTAATTCTCGGTATATGGTTCCGGAAATCTGTCAGTAATATTATCAAGAAGAAATTCCATTACCTCATTAGGGTCACTGAAATCAGGCTGGTAGGAATCTGCAGCAAAGTAGGCCTCGCTGTCCTTATAATACATTGCAACCAAGTCCTGCCATACATTATCCATTGCCTCATCAAGATACTCCGCAACCTCCTTTGGAGTCATATCCGAACTTGTTTTCTCTGCAACAATTGCCTCATAGTACTGAACACCGGTTTTGCCATAGCCTGCAAGACCGCCGTCATTAATTCCGCTTCCCCTTAATTCTTCCATTAAATCAATGGTTTTCTGATAAACAGGAAGGTAGTATTTCTCAACATACTCCTCATTAGTTGTAATAAATGAGTCTTTTTCTTCATCCGACAAATCAAGCTTTGCAATTCTGTCCTCAAAGGTTATCAGCAGAGGTTCATTCTCAGCGTTAATGTATGTTTCACACATTTCGATGACTCTGTCCACCAGCTCATCTGCCATAAAATAGCCCTTTTTCGCCTGATTTCTGGTAAATTCAAAAACAGACTCCATATATGTATCAACGCTCTTAAGGAACATTAAATACTGCTCAACATCCTCTTTATCATAGAACTGGTATTCAATAAAATTAGTTGATAAATTGCCAATCAGTCCGCTGTTAGGTGCAAATAGATTTATCAGCTCATCAGTTCCCTTATATGCAAGCTGTTTTTCAAAATAATCCTTAAGAATATCGTAGGTAAGCTGCTGCTCATCTGTCAATGCCGCATAATTAAATTCTTTAAGCTCCTTAAGCAGTGTCTCCATTTCACTGTATGCCTCAGCGGAATCGTTAAGATTAACCTCTCCCAGCGTGTAATCATCTTCTCCATATTTAATTCCGAGTGTTTCAGGATTACTCAATGTAAAATGGGCATTAAGGCTGTCATTCTCAAAGAATTTAACCACTACCCTGTCACAATATTCATCAAAGCTGCTGTCAACATCCTTCTGCTCTATTTTGAAGAAAAGTGAACAGCCGCTGCAGCAAAACAGCATGACAAAGCTCATAATAAGTGCCGTTACTCTGAATTTTTTTAACATATTATTCTCCCACATACTAATTAAAATAAACTAAATCGTCCTCCGGCTTAACTGCGTCCGAAATGTCCTCCGCATACAGTACAATGCCCTTTCCCTGATACTCCTTAACAAATTCCACCCTGGCTTTTGCAGTCAGGTTAATAAAATCCCTGTCCTTATAGCCTTCAAGAATCTTATAGGTATTATTGTCACAGAAGCATTTAAAGCCAATGTAGCGTATATCATCCACGCAGCAGGTCATTGCAAATCTTCCCGGCACAAATGCCTTCTTCTTCGCATATTCCTTAGGCTTATACACAACAGCCTTTGTTTTGATTATTTTGCCCTCGTATTTCTCAGGGTTATCCATTGCGTCCATATACCATAAGCCGTAGTCCTCGTCAGCAATCACGACCTCCGGTCCCGTCACGTCAAACGGAAGTATTTCATTGACCTCATTGGAGCTTCCGTCAGATGACTCAAAATATACCTGTGCCCTGCCGTTTACAGCCTTAACGCTTCTTCTGTAGCCCGCTCTGTCAGAATCCTTGACACAACGGTTAAAAATAACCATTTCCGTAAGCTTATACTGCTCCATCATAACCTGCTTCATATTGGCAAGATACATATCGTAAGTCTCTGCATTAACCAGTGTAATAACCTGTACAACCTCCATAAATTTCGGAATTCTGTCAATAAAATCCTCAAGCTTCCACATTCCGTTGTACTCTACAAATATTCTCTCGGCCTTACTTTTATTACAGGAATCAATAAAAAATTCCTTTGTCATATCTTCAATATCTTCTGCGACAACAACAGTTGCATTGAGTGCTGCCATTTCTGCCTCGTCATATTCCTCGAGTCCCTCTTCACAGACAATTACAAGGCTCTTTGCTCCGTCATTAAAATCCTCGCTCGCAAGTGTTTCTTTAATAAATGTGGTTTTACCGCTTTCCAAAAAGCCATTTACAACAAATACCGGTGTTTCCATGTAATCTCCTATTTCAACATAAATAATTTTTCCATACAGTGTCCGCAGATATCGGTTCCGATTACGCAGATTTTACCTGTATATTCAGGACTTCCCTCACGTAATTCATACTCTCCCGGAACTGCGTCAAAATAAATCCATGAGCCGTTCTTATCAGGAACCATACCCTTCGCCCTGAGAACAACTCCGAATTCATCAGTCATTACAAGGCGTCTGATGATATCTTCAAGCTCTGCCTTATCATATTTATGCGGTGTCTCAATGCCCCAGCTTGTAAATACGTCATCTGCGTGATGATGTCCGTGCTCATGGTCATGGTGATGTCCGCAGCAGCATTCGCCATCCTCATGATGATGTTCATGTTCATGCTCATGCTCATGGTCATGGTCATGGTGATGTCCGCAAACAGGACAAACCTCCATTTCACTTAACATCTCATCCACAAGAGAGGTTCTGTTCATTGCATCAACAATCTGCTCCCCTGTCAAATCATCCCATGGAGTTGTGATTATCGCCGCTTTATCGTTGTGCTCCTTAATAAGCGCAACCGCTGCCTCAAGCTTATCTTCTGTCATATTCTGGGTTCTGCTCAGAACAATTGTTGAAGCACTCTCAATCTGATTATTATAGAACTCGCCGAAGTTCTTAATATACATTTTGCATTTGGTTCCGTCTGCAACAGTAATAAAGTTCTCTAACTCAAGTCCTGCCTCTTCCTTAACCTTCTCTACGGCAGCAATTACATCAGAAAGCTTACCGACGCCTGACGGCTCAATAATAATCATGTCAGGTGCATATTCCTCTGCTACCTGTTTAAGGGCCTTTCCAAAATCTCCGACAAGCGAACAGCAGATACAGCCCGAATTCATCTCATTAATCTGCACTCCGGTATCCTTAAGAAATCCTCCGTCAATACCGATTTCTCCAAACTCATTTTCAATAAGAACAATTTTCTGTCCCTTATATACCTCTTCAAGAAGCTTTTTAATAAATGTTGTTTTGCCGGCTCCAAGGAAACCGGAAATAATTGTTACTTTCGTCATTTTAGTCACTCCATTATTTAAAATTTTATTATTTTTATTTTTTAATAAATAATTATATACTCTTTTTCTGAAAAATCAACTCCGCTACTTAAAAACATAGCTTAACACATTGCTGAACAGCGGATTGTCATACTTGGAGTACACAACCTCCCTTGCCATTACCGGATTATCAGTTATCAGTGCATCAACGCCGATTGAAGTCATCTCCCTTGCAGCGGATTTGCTGTTAACAGTCCAGACAAAAATCTTCTTGCCCCTGTTGTGAATTGCGTCGACCATATTTTTGTTAACATAAGCGGCACTAATGCTGAATGCATCACAATATTCAAGATTATAGAAATTTCCATAAGCCATTGTAAGAACATAGCCGGTCTTTATTCTTTCATCAATATGTTTTATCTGCTTAAGTGCGTCATAGCTCATTGACGTCACATAGCAGTCATCAATATATTCATATTCATTAATCAGTTCAACAACCCTCTCAACAAGGTCGGGTTCATTGTCACTCAGCTTAATCTCAATATTAAGCTTTATTTTGCCCTTGGTGTACTCCATTACCTCACGAAGCGTAGATATTCTGCATTCCGCATATTCAGGGTCATCTCCGAAATAACTTCCCGCATCCAAATCCTTTAGCTCATCATAGGTAATTTCCCAGACTTTTTTATTAACTCCCGTGGTTCGTTTAAGACTCGGGTCATGTATTACAACAATCTCTCCGTCCTTTGTCTCATGGACATCCAGTTCAATATAATCCGCGAGTGACTCCACTGCATTTTCAAATGCCATCATTGTATTCTCAGGAGAATTATAAGAACATCCCCTATGTGCCATAACCTCGGTATCGTTAAACATTTCCACCTTGTCAAACGGATTTCTCTCAAACGCCGAAATCATATAGGCAAGATTAATGGCAAGTGTAGCCGCCACTATAATAGAAGAAATTCCCATCTGTAATTTAGGGTGCTTTGCCCTCTTTCTGCCAATCTCCTCCGTAATATCTCCCATATTCAGTTCATTGCCAAAATCGCAGCGGTATCTGAAAAACAGCCCCGTAATAACGCCATAGGACAGCGGAACTGATGAAAGCATAAGGATTATTTTTGCAACCGTAAGCATAATTCTGAATAAGGATAAGTAAATTGCCATACCCATATTAACCTTATCCAAAATAAAAACACCGATACATATAAGGGCAACCATAAGCAGGTACACCAGATAAATCGCAATAAAAATAACTGCATTCCATCCGATAATAACCATAAAAGTCTTAAAACCCCTGTCCCTGATGAGCCTGCGGCTCTTGCGCTTACTCTCTGTAATATCCGCACCGTCATATGCCATAAAATTCATTATAAAAATATGAAGCATACAATATATAAAAAAAGCAAAAAGCAGGATTCCTAATATGACTAACAGAGCCTTATGTCCTGAGAGCCAGTTTATTACGGACTGCGGAAGGGTTATATTTATAAGCATAAACACAATAAGTGTTATATTCATCATAACAGATACGGAAACAACATGAAAAAAAGTATTAATTTTCTTTTTCTTCATTGTGCGTCCCATAAGCCTGAAACCTGATTTAAAAATTGCAAAAATCGAAATCGGGCTGCCATGATATGCTGCGTCATAGCATACAGAAAGACATGCAATCTCATACGTCAGATAAAACGCAACACCGATAATTATCAATAGAAAAAAAACAATTGTATACGGACTTTTTAAATAGGTAAATAAATATGTGTTAGTAAGATATCGAAATCCGGCTTTTGTAAGTGTAAATTCAAAGCCCTTAAGAAAAAGAGGATAAAATATTGCTATTGTCAGCATTTTATACAGTAATTCAAACACAAAAAGATTCAAGCCGCACTTTTTATTAAGTGCGACTGAATCCATAAAGCTCATCTTGATATAATTTTTAACACGTTTTATAAATTTGTGTTTCATATTAAATCAATTCTTCCAATTTATTTCTGATTGCCTTTATAAAATCAAAGCTGTTAAGTACAACAGGGTTCTCTATTGTAGTAATAAGTGCAAGGTCCTTGGTCATCTTTCCTGACTCAATTGTTGCAATACATGCCTCTTCAAGCTTATCGGCAAAATTCATAAGCTCTGCATTATTATCAAGCTCGCCCCTCTTTCTTAAGGCACCTGACCATGCAAAAATAGTTGCAACGGAGTTAGTTGAAGTCTCCTGACCTTTAAGGTGGTTATAATAATGACGCTGAACTGTTCCGTGTGCAGCTTCATACTCATAATATCCGTCAGGTGATACAAGAACGGATGTCATCATTGCAAGTGAACCGAAGGCCGTTGCAACCATGTCACTCATAACATCTCCGTCATAGTTCTTGCATGCCCAGATATATCCGCCCTCTGACTTCATAACTCTGGCTACTGCGTCGTCAATAAGTGTGTAGAAGTATGTAATTCCTGCCTCTGCAAACTTATCAGCATATTCCTTGTCATAAATATCCTGGAAAATATCCTTGAAATTATGGTCATATTTCTTGGAAATTGTATCCTTTGAAGCAAACCATAAATCCTGCTTCAAATCAAGTGCGTAATTAAAACAGCTTCTTGCAAAGCTTTCAATGGACTTGTCAATATTATGCTGTCCCTGAATAATTCCTGAACCCTTGAAATCATGGATTGTCTCTTTAATTACTGTTCCGTCCTCACCTGTGAATACCAGTTCAGCCTTGCCGGCACCCGGAACCTTAATCTCAACATTCTTGTATACGTCACCATATGCATGTCTTGCGATTGTAATAGGCTTCTTCCAGTTCTTAACGAGAGGTTCAATTCCCTTTACAATGATTGGAGCACGGAATACTGTTCCGTCAAGAATTGCCCTGATTGTTCCGTTAGGGCTCTTCCACATCTCCTTTAAGTCATACTCTGTCATTCTTGCCGCATTAGGTGTAATTGTTGCACATTTAACTGCAACCTTATATTTCTTGGTAGCTTCAGCTGAATCAACCGTAACCTGGTCATTTGTCTCATTTCTGTGAACCAGTCCCAAATCATAGTATTCGGTATTCAACTCAACAAATGGTGTTAAAAGTTCATCCTTAATTGACTGCCAAAGCACTCTTGTCATCTCGTCTCCATCCATCTCTACCAATGGAGTTGTCATTTTAATCTTATCCATTTTCAATTTATCTCCTTATAACAAACTTGTCTATATGACCTTTTATCATTATAACGATATTATTCTTGAAAATCAACAAATAATCCGTAAACAAAACAACCTGTTATGCATATTTGTATAGTGTAAATAAAAAATTCCCGGAGGGAAAAAATAATGAGTGATTTAGCAGCAACAGGATGTGGATGCGGATGTGATTCCATGTCAGGAAGAAGTGGCAACAACTGCAGTTGTAACGTACTTTTATGGATTTTGATTCTTTCATGCGTATGCGGTAACGGAGAAGGCGGTCTTTTCGGAGGTTCTTCACTCTTCGGACGCAGCGGCAGCGGCTGTGGATGTGACAATGACTGTGACAACGGCTGCGGCTGCAACTGGATTTGGATTATTATTCTTATTGCGCTTATTGGCTGCTAGGAATAAGTAATCTGACGGAAACGGTGGGAAATGCAATGGCATTTCCCATTGTTTTTGTGCATATAAATTACTAATACCGGTCAGGAAAAATAAAATGAATAATAAAGAAAACCTTCCTTTAACAGAATTTGATGTGGCAACACTAAGCTATGAACTCCAAATGATGAAAGCCTTCATCCCTTTTATGGATATGCCCCAGCAGAAAAGCTTTGCGATGTTCATAAGAGTTTTTGAAATGATTAAAACCCTTGATTTCTATAATAATATGCCGGAACCGTGTCCGCTCCACAGAAGCAGGCATGATAAAAAAGAAATGTTTGACGAAATGAAATGCTACTGCCCGAAGAAGGACAGGGAAATCTTTGAAATGATGTCCAACATGGATAATATTACGGAATATTATAATATGTTTCAGGCAATGAGCTCTGCAAACGACACTGCTAAACAGCCGGATGACGGTAAACAGCATGAAAACAACAAACAGTCAAATATACTGAAGAACTTCCTGTCACCAAAGCAGCAGGAATTATATGAATCTTATCAGAAAATGTTGAATCTCTAGGAGGTATTATGGGTACTGAATTTACAAACATTGATGACAAAAAAGCTAAGCTTCTTGAGGAATTTGCCAAAATGGCAGAAGGTAAGACAATGGATGAGCTGCTCCCTCTGATTCTCGCCTTTTCCAATAAAGCCAAATCAGAGAAAATAAGTTTTTCCAAGGATGAAATGTCTATTCTCTTTGAGCAGATGAAGAAAAACATGTCCCCTGAAGAACAGCAGAAAGCGGAAGTACTTATAAAAATGGCCTCAGTTCTCTAAGAACTGAGACCCTTAAACCAGCTGCTTTCCATTTTCTTAATACGTTCAACGGCTGCTTTTCCCATTGTTGCGGCCGTAGGAATTCCACCCGGGTACATAAGCCAGTGGCTTGCAAGAAAAACATTTCCCAAATGCTTGATATCACATCTTAAAAAAGCCTTCGACGTTGCAACCGTTGTAATATAGCGCATATATGCACCGCAGTAATTATTATTGCGTCTTTCGTATGTAACCGGAGTCCAGCTGTCAAGAAGCTTAAGTCTTCCCTCATATTGCGGAAATTTCTTCTCGATTCTGTAGCTTATTGCATTCGCAATATTTCTTTTTTCCAGATTGTAGCGCTCATTATTTTTATAGAGCTTCTGCCAGTAGGCAAAGTCTTCCTTGTATTGTATGATACTGCATTGAATTACCGTATGCCCCTTTGGTGCAATGTAATCTCCATACACGCGGTAGTTCTTAACCGTCATTCTGTCAAAGCTGTGCCTTCCCACATCAAAAGCTTCGCAGTCAAACGAAACCGTATCATTAATCTCCGGCATTTCACTGTCAACCGCGAATGCGGCCTGATATGAACTGTAAATTCTATGCTCCTTCTTATCACGGAAAAGCTTTTTAACACGCTTTGGTGCATATTTTTTCTTAAGCAGATGACTGAATGTATAATTAATATCACAGGCACATATTATATAATCCGCATCCGTCTCCGTACCGTTTGCCAGCACAATTCCGTCTGCATTGCGTGAAACAATCTCGTCAAGCTTAAATTTTCTCCTGTTGATATGTATTCCGGTAACGGCTGAATTCGTATGTATCACTCCTCCAAGCTCCGTAAACCTTTTTATCATATTATTAACCACCTGCATTGAGCCGCCCTCCGGCAGGTCTCCGTTATTTCCCGTAAAAATAGAGTATGCAAGTATAAGCCAATAGGATTCATATTCTTTTGCCATAAAATCAAGTATAAGCTTCTGCAGCAGCGGATGTTTAAATTTCTGCGACAGTGTTTCAAGGCTGAGTCTGCCGTACTGCACAAGTGCCCTCACAAGCTCAGAGGCAGTAACCGTCGAGTATATATCCTTAAAAATATTTATCATATCCTGCGGATTGTCCATAGGTGCCTGAATAACCTCTGCAAGTCTTACAAATTTAATAAATTTACGGATTTCTTTCTCATCCTCAGGAGACAATGCAAGCATTTCCCTCTCCGTCCGTTCCAAATCCCTCCACAGTGTAATAACCTCACCGTTATATTCGGAACTGTAAAAAGAATCTCTTTTGATAATCCCCATATCACTGCCCAATGCACCAAGTTCCTCCCATATCTTATACTGAAAGGTATTTGCCTTGGTTCCCGTCATCCAGTGAATACAATTATCAATATAATAATCTCCCCGGCGCCAGCCGGAGCAGTTCCCGCCGAGAACAGAGTTTTTCTCATATATCTCAGCCTCAAAGCCTGCCATTTTTGCATATATTCCTGCACTCAGCCCTGCTATTCCGCCGCCGATAATAATTACCTTCTTCATAAAAAACACCAGCCATATAAAATACCGGAGAATACAGTAAAGTATGTCTCCGGTATTATATTTATTATATTATATTTTATTTAACCACAATGTTGACAATCTTGCCCGGAACATAAATCTCTTTGATAATATTACCGGTTAATTTGTCCGCAACGGCTTCTTTTGCCTTTGAAAGGACAGAATCCTTAGCTTCATCAGGTGCAATCATAACTACACCCTTTGTCTTACCATTAATCTGAACGGCAATTTCAACCTCATCATCCTTCATTAACTCTTCGTTATATACAGGCCATGTATTGTCAAATACTGATGTATCATGTCCAAGTACACTCCAAAGCTCCTCTGCAATATGAGGTGCAAAAGGTGCAATGAGAACTACTGCAGTCTCAAGGGTTTCCTTATCAATTCCGCCCTCTTTCTTAGCAATATTGAGTAATGTATTGTTATACTCCATAAAACCGCTGACTGTTGTGTTAAGGTTGAAGTTCTCAAGACGTGTTGTAATATCATAAATCATCTTATTGCGAACCTTAACCATTTCCTTAGTAGCAGCCGTATTCTTAGGGGCATTTTCCTGTACAAGATTCCAGAATCTTGTAAGGAAACGGTATACGCCGTCAATTCCTCTGTCATCCCACTCTGCGTCAAGCTCAGGCGGTCCAACAAAAAGCTCATACATTCTGAGTGAATCACAGCCGTAATCCCTTACCAAATCATCAGGTGATACAACATTACCCTTTGACTTACTCATCTTAATACCGTTCTTACCGGTAATCATACCCTGATTAAACAGCTTATGGAACGGCTCATCAAAATCAATTACACCGATATCACATAAGAACTTGGTATAAAATCTTGAATACAAAAGATGTAATACCGCATGCTCAACACCACCGATGTACATATCTACAGGAAGATACTTATCAGCCTTCTCGCGGCTTACAAGTTCCTCTGAATTCTTGCTGTCAACATATCTTAAGAAATACCATGATGAACCTGCCCACTGTGGCATTGTATTGGTCTCACGTTTTGCAGGCTTACCGCAGCACGGGCATGTGGTGTTAACCCACTCATCAATTGCCGCAAGCGGTGATTCACCGGTTCCTGTAGGTTCATATTTCTCTACCTCAGGCAGAAGAAGCGGAAGTTCCTCCTCCGGTACAGGCACACAGCCGCAGTCCGGGCAATGTACAATCGGAATAGGCTCGCCCCAGTATCTCTGGCGTGAGAATACCCAGTCACGAAGCTTATAATTAACCTTCTTATGACCAAAGCCCTTCTTCTCAATCATATCAGGGGCTTCTTTCTTAAGAACTGATGATTCCATTCCGTTCCATTCGCCGGAATTAATCATTGTTCCGCTTGCCTCTGTATATGCTTCCTCCATATTCTCAATTTCCACACCATCCTTGGCAATAACCTGAATGATTGGAATATTAAACTTCTTTGCAAAGTCAAAGTCTCTGTCATCATGTGCAGGTACACACATAATTGCACCTGTTCCATAATCAGCAAGTACATAATCTGAAAGCCAGATTGGAACCTTTGCTCCGTTCATCGGATTGATTGCATAGGAGCCCGTGAACACACCGGTCTTCTCCTTATCCTGCATACGGTCAATATTGGAACGTGTTGAAGCTCTGTAAATATAGTCCTCAACTGCCTGTCTTGTCTCATCATTGGCAAGCTCACGTGCCATTGCATGCTCAGGAGCAAGTACCATAAAGGTTGCACCATAGAGTGTATCAGGTCTTGTTGTGTATACGGTAATCTCTTTATCGATTCCGTCAACCTTAAAATTAACCTCTGCACCATAAGAACGGCCAATCCAGTCGGTCTGCATTTTCTTAACCTTCTCAGGCCAGTCAAGCTTATCAAGGTCATCCAACAGTCTGTCAGCGTACTTTGTAATCTTTAACATCCACTGCTTAAGGTTCTTCTTCGTAACCTCTGCTCCGCAGCGTTCACAACAGCCGTTAACAACCTCTTCGTTGGAAAGACCTGTCTTACATGAAGGACACCAGTTAATAGGCATTTCCTTCTCGTAAGCAAGACCTGCCTTGAACATCTTGACAAAAATCCACTGTGTCCATTTATAGAAATCAGGGTCAGTAGTATTAACCTCTCTGTCCCAGTCATAGATTGCTGCAATCTGGTTAATCTGTTTCTTAATATTGGAAATATTGTTTGCGGTGGAAACAGCAGGATGTACACCATTCTTAATCGCATAGTTCTCAGCCGGAAGACCGAATGCGTCCCATCCCATCGGATGAATCAGGTAATAGCCCTGAAGCATTTTGTATCTGCTCCAGACATCACTGATAACATATCCTCTCCAATGTCCGACATGAAGTCCGTTACCTGACGGATATGGGAACATATCCAGACAGTAGTATTTAGGTTTCCTGCCGTCATCAACATTTACCGGGTTCTTCTCCCAGTTAATACGCCATTTATTCTCAATCTCTTTATGATTATATGGTGTTGCCATAGCTTTTCCTCCATTTAAATATTGTAATCAATATCGCAGGGCGATTTAATTGTCTGCAATTCTTTTATCAATTTTAATCATCCTTGTTAATAATGTCAACCAAAAATGACAGTATATTACAATAAAAAATCACTGAAAATAACATTGCTGACATTAATTCCCCTGTCAGTAAGCCTGATATACTCATCATTATATTCCAGCATGCCGTAATCCCTGTACTTGTTAAGCACATCTCCGTAGACGTTAAAAATATGTCTTCCGAAGCGGTTTTTAAATTCTACGGGACTTACCCCATTTGTCATTCTGAGTCCCAGATACATAAATTCCGACATCATGTCATTAACTGACAGAACCGTCACATCTTCCTTTTCACTTAAGGGATTTGCAATGTATTCGGACAGCTTGCGCGTATTGGAAAAGCGTCTTCTTCCGATAAGTGAAGCCGCCCCCAGTCCAAAGCCTATATAATCCCTGCCCGTCCAGTAAAGCTTATTGTGCTCACATTCCATTCCCTCTCTTGCGTAATTGGATATCTCATACCGGTGATAGCCCGCATTTGACAAAAACTCGTTGGTAAGCATATAAATACGCCTCTCCTCATCCTCATCCGGCAGATTATTAATTACACCGTCATTAACCATTTCCGACAGCAAAGTGCCGTCTTCTATTATAAGGCTGTAAGCGGATATGTGTGCCGTACGGAGTTTTACGGCCTCCCGAAGCGTTTTTTTCCATGAATCAACAGTCTGCCCGGGAAGTGCAGACATCAAATCCACGTTAATATTCGTAAAGCCCGCCCTCACTGCCTGCTCATATGACATAAGAAAATCCCTGTAGGTATGGATTCTTCCCAATGCTTTAAGCTCATCATCATTAACCGACTGTACTCCGAAGCTTAATCTGTTCACTCCGAATTCCCGATACGAATTTAATTTAACCGAATCCACCGTTCCGGGATTGCACTCCACCGTAATCTCGCAGTCATCAGCAAACGCAAAATTATCCCTAATGCATTGGAATATTTCACAAATAAGCTCTGCTTTAAGAATTGAGGGCGTTCCTCCTCCGAAAAATACCGTTTTCACGCAAAAGCTGTTTCGGTATCCGCACGCAAAGTCTTTTATTTCAAGGCACAAAGCCTTAACATAGGCTTCCTTTGTGCCATCGTCCACAGGCATGGACAGAAAGTCACAATATATGCACTTTGATACGCAAAAGGGGATATGTATATATATCCCCAGTTCTTTTTTTAAATCCATTTGGCAATCCTCTGTATCAAACTGTCATCCTTACTGTTCCTAATCTTTCTTCGTAAGTAACTAAATGTAACATCCTCGCCTCTTTTGGCAAGCATTCTGAGAACCTTTTCAAGCTCCGCCTCTGTATCGGGGTGCATAAGAAGCCTTCCCCTTCTTCCCAGAAAATAATTAAGCGGTGCACTGTCCGTATACTGCTCGCCGTGGTAAATCTTACTTGCGGCAATACGGTCACATACCATTTCGACAAAATATCTTGCCGGCATTCTGACGCCCTCCATCTGTCTGGTCTTCGGATTGTAGTCAGTCCAGTATTCATAATGGTGGCGGTTTCTGCCCTTATGGTGCATCCATGCAGTTGAATATCCGATTGTCTCTCTTTCGGATTCATTAGGGCTTCTTGTTCCCTGATAATATTTAACGCCCGGAACAAATTCCGTCAGTGAATATTTTGACAAATCATGGAACAGTCCCTGAACTCCTATACCGGCACGCGCACAGTTCTTAATGACCTCGTGTCTGTGCCTTGTTATGGTCATAAAATGTTTTTTTGCATTCTCGACAATTTCCATTTCCAATACCTTTATTTCAACTTCCAATATTTTTCACTCCTGCACATTCATCTTAAGTATTTCCCTGCAGATTATCTGCCATCAGTCCTCATCAAGCTTGAGTACACTCATAAACGCACTCTGCGGAATTTCCACATTGCCAATCTGTCTCATACGCTTCTTGCCTTCCTTCTGTTTCTCAAGAAGCTTCTTCTTACGGGAAATATCACCGCCGTAACACTTGGCAAGTACGTCCTTGCGGAGTGCCTTAACAGTCTCTCTGGCAATAATCTTGCTTCCGATTGCGGCCTGAATAGGAATTTCAAAAAGCTGACGCGGAATCTCTGCTTTAAGCTTCTCACACATTTTTCTTCCGCGTTCGTAGGCGCTTCCTTCAAATACGATAAAGGAAAGTGCGTCAACCTCTTCCTTATTAACAAGTATGTCCAGCTTAACAAGCTTTGAACGCTGATAACCCTTCATCTGATAATCAAAGGATGCATAACCCCTTGAACGTGATTTCAATGCGTCAAAGAAATCGTATATAATTTCATTAAGAGGAAGAACATATTTAATCAATGCTCTTTTGCCCTCAATATATTCCATTCCGAGGTATTCGCCCCTTCTTTCCTGACACAGGGTCATAATGGCTCCGACATAATCGGATGTAACCATAATCTCTGCGTCAACAACAGGCTCCTCCATATAGTCAATTTCCGACGGGTCCGGCAGATTGGACGGATTAGTAAGGTCCATTACCGTTCCGTCTGTCTTGTGCACCTTATAAACTACTCCCGGTGCAGTTGTTACAAGGTCAAGATTATATTCTCTCTCAAGTCTTTCCTGAATTATTTCAAGATGAAGCAGCCCCAAAAATCCGCACCTGAAGCCAAAGCCGAGTGCAGCCGAGGTCTCAGGCTCATAGAAAAGAGAAGCGTCATTAAGCTGAAGTTTCTCCAAAGCATCCTTCAAATCCTCATAATGTGCTCCGTCCGCAGGGTAGAGTCCGCAGTATACCATCGGATTAACCTTCTTATAGCCCGGAAGCGGTTCTTTACACGGACTGGCTGCATTGGTAATGGTATCTCCGACTCTTGTATCCTTAACATTCTTAATACTTGCGGTAAGATATCCTACCATTCCGGCAGACAACTCGTCACAGGCAATAAACTGTCCCGCTCCGAAATATCCTACTTCAACAACATCTGCCTCCGCACCCGTTGCCATCATACGGATTCTTGTACCCTTTCTTACCGTACCCTCCATAACACGGAAAAATACAATAACACCTTTATAGGAATCATAAACCGAGTCAAAAATAAGTGCCTGCAATGGTGCTGCTGCGTCTCCTGCGGGTGCAGGAAGCTTGTTAACAATCGCTTCAAGCACGTCCTCAATATTAAGTCCGTTCTTTGCTGAAATAAGAGGTGCGTCCATTGCCTCTATTCCGATTATATCCTCTATCTCGTCCTTAACCCTCTGAGGCTCCGCACTCGGAAGGTCAATTTTATTAATTACAGGAAACACCTCAAGATTATGGTCTATTGCCATGTATACATTTGCAAGCGTCTGTGCTTCAATTCCCTGTGCCGCATCCACTACAAGCACCGCACCCTCACAGGCTGCAAGGCTTCTTGACACCTCATAGTTAAAATCCACATGACCCGGAGTGTCAATCAAATTGAAAATATACTCTTCTCCGTCCTGTGCTTTATAAATCGTTCTTACTGCCTGTGCCTTGATTGTGATTCCTCTCTCCCTTTCAAGGTCCATATTATCAAGCACCTGATTCTGCATTTCCCTGCTGGTAAGCAGACCTGTTTTCTCGATAATTCTGTCCGCAAGAGTTGATTTTCCATGGTCTATATGTGCAATAATGCAAAAATTTCTGATTTTACTCTGGTCAATTGATGACATTATAATTCTCCTAACTTTTAAATATGTCCATTTGAACAGTATAACACAACTATTTTATCCGAAGCAACATTTTAAATTTTCTAATATAAAACTTAAAAAATTTATATTTGTATTAAGACGGATATTATTATAAAATAAAAAAAGGACTGTTTTGTTCCTTAATTTTATAATGGGAGGATATACAATTGAAATTCAAAAAAATTGCAGCACTTCTTTTGTCTGCAACAATGCTTTTGGGCAGCTTAACTGCCTGCAATACCGACTCAGGCGTAGTTAATACTCCGCAAGGCTATGGCTTGACCGAATCCATCGAAGACGGAGCAATTCTCCACTGCTTCGCATGGTCTTTTAAAACAATTACCGAATCCATGGAGGATATAGCACTGGCAGGCTACTCAGCAATCCAGACCTCTCCTATCAACGCATGCTATGACGGCGGTGACGGGGGAATGGATTTATTCGGTGCCGGCAAATGGTTTTATCATTATCAGCCAACGGACTGGACAATCGGTAACTATCAGCTCGGAACCAAGGAAGAATTCACCGAAATGTGTTCCGTTGCCGAGTCATACGGAATTAAGGTTATCGTTGACGTAGTTCCTAACCACACTACTAAGAATGAAGAGGCTATCAGCACAGACTTTATTAACGCTGTCGGAGGAATTGACAAGCTGTATCATTCAGACGGTTTAACCACAATTACCAACTATGCTGACAGAGGTCAGTGTACTCTCCTTGCAATGGCAGGTCTTTATGATGTTAATACCGAGAATCCTGATTTTCAGGATTATTTCATTGACTACCTCAATGAATGTATTGAATGCGGAGCTGACGGCTTCCGTTACGATACTGCCAAACACATAGGTCTTCCTGATGACCCACAGGATGATGAATCACTTCCGAACAACTTCTGGGAGAGAGTCACAACAGAAATCAACAATGCCGAGAATATTTTTAACTACGGCGAGGTTCTTCAGGGTGACGGCGACAGAATTGCCGATTATATTGAAGCAATCGGAGCTACAACCGCAAGTGCTTACGGTCAGTATATCCGAAACGCATTAATTGGCAACAACCTTAATGCAACGGGTCTTACCAACTTAAAGGTCGGCGGAAGCACCAACGTTGTTACATGGGTTGAGTCACATGATAATTATACAGAGGATAACGGAAGTGCCACAACAATTACCAATGATGATATCATTATAGGCTGGGCAGTCATTGCCGCAAGAGCTGAAGGCACACCGCTCTTCTTCTCAAGACCTTATGGTGCAACTACTGATAATATGTGGGGTACCTTTAACAAAATCGGAATGGCCGGAGACAACTTATATAAGCATCCTACCGTAGTTGCAGTTAACCGTTTCAGAAATGCAATGGTTGGCGAGAGCGAAAACCTCTTTAATCCTGAAGGAAGCTCTTCCGTACTCTTCATTGAAAGAGGAACCAAGGGACTTGTTATTATCAACAACTCTCCAAGGGATTATGAATTCGACCAGTCGGTTGCTCTGGCTGACGGCTCATACGTTGACAGAGTTGACAACGAAACAACCTACACTGTTTCAAACGGTACAATAAGCGGAACCATTCCTTCCGGCGGAGTTATTGTACTCTGCAATGACGGCTACTGCGACAAGACAACCTCCGTTGTAAAGGTTTCTGATGATACGGATACTAATATAAGCGGAGAATCCAAAGAGATTACTCTTGTTGCTTCAGGCACCACCACTTCTACATACTCCATCAACGGCGGAGAGGAAATCGCTTATAATGATGGTGACAAGCTCACAATCGGTGCAGACATGCAGCCGCTTGACACTCTTACACTCACTCTCCGCGGAGAGAATGCCGAAGGTAATAAGACCTGCATCTCTTACATTTTCAAGAAACTTGAGCCTGTAGGGGACGGTACAGTTATTTCATTTGTTAAGCCTGAATCATGGGGCGACACAATTTTTGCATATGTATATGATGAAACTTCATATTCAACTGTTAAGAATAATGCCGCATGGCCGGGTGTTGAGATGGTTGACAACGGCGACGGAACCTATTCATATACCTTTACAGAGGAATGGCTTGCACCTCTTGTAATCTTCAATGACCGCACCAACCAGTCCAACGGACAGCTTGAACCGGGTGCGGCCGTAGTACCGGATAAGATTTATACGGTTAACTAATTTTTAATATTCATATTTGCAAAAGATGAACCAAT
This sequence comes from Butyrivibrio sp., assembly GCA_045124255.1. Taxonomy (GTDB): domain Bacteria; phylum Bacillota; class Clostridia; order Lachnospirales; family Lachnospiraceae; genus Eshraghiella. Next base: position 51,951 of record JBGVLM010000018.1, read on the forward strand.
ATAGTAATATCTACTAAGAGATATTTTTCTCTACAAATATGTTTTTTACATGTCAGGAGATTGACTTTTATGGATATTACGGTTGGATTTATCGGCCTGGGACTCATTGGCGGTTCCATTGCAAAATCTTTAAAGAAAGCAGATTCATCTATTTACACTATTGCGTATAACCGCAGTCACGAACCTCTTATGCAGGCAGTGAAGGATGGCGTAATTGATGAATCTGCATTTTCTATTGATGATTCATTCAAAAAATGTGACATCATATTCCTGTGTACTCCCGTAGAATACAATTCAATATATTTATCAGAGGTTTCCCGGCATATCAAGGATGGCTGTATTCTCACTGATGTAGGCAGTGTTAAGGGATATATCCATGATACTGTTAAGGAGCTTGGGCTCGAGCACTGTTTTATCGGCGGACACCCGATGGCAGGTTCAGAGAAGACCGGCTATAATGCTGCCAATGAGCTTTTGCTTGAGAATGCATATTATGCAATTACACCTACCACAGCCACCTCTAAATCCGCACTTGAATTTTATATCGGATTAGTCAGGAAAACGGGTGCCATTCCGATTGTTACCGAACCGGATATACATGATTATGCCGTTGCCGGAATCAGCCACGTACCCCATTTGATTGCTTCATCGCTCGTCAATCTTGTCAGGGAAAATGATACTAAGGATGAATTAATGAAGCTGCTTGCAGCCGGAGGATTTAAAGACATTACACGAATTGCCTCCTCCTCACCCGAGATGTGGTCACAGATATCCGTAACCAATCCTGAACAGATTTCAATAATTCTCGGAAAATACATAGAAACGCTTGAATCTGTTAAGCATTATATTGATACCAGGGATAAAGACGCAATCTACAATATGTTTGCCGAATCAAGGGAATACCGCAACTCCATCAGCATTACAACCAAGGGACCGGTATTATCAAGCTACGCAATGTTCTGCGACATTGAAGATAAGGAGGGTGCAATTAACTCAATTACTTCTCTCCTGTCAGAAAGCCATCTCAACCTCCGCAATATTGAGATTATTCATAACAGGGAGTATAAGGATGGTGCTTTACGAATAGATTTCTATGATGAACATTCTGCCGCAATGGCTTACGAAATTTTATCTAATAACGGATATGTTGTTTACCGTTAGAAAGGAATACTGATGAATATCAACAAAATACAATCACTTAAAGGAACAGTTACAATTCCGGGAGACAAATCCATCTCCCATCGTGCAGTCATGTTTGGCTCAATTTCCAAGGGCGATACCAAAATAACAGGCTTTCTCCAGGGAGCAGACTGCTTATCAACGATTTCCTGCTTCTCGCGAATGGGTATACAGATTGACAACAATGGTGATTCCGTAATCGTACACGGCAAGGGCCTTTACGGTCTTACTGCTCCGACTGATATTCTTGATGTCGGCAACAGCGGAACAACCACAAGATTAATAAGCGGAATACTTGCAGGTCAGAAATTCACCTCAACCCTTAACGGTGACGCTTCACTTGCCACCAGACCAATGAAAAGAATTATTACCCCGCTTACTCAGATGGGCGCCGTAATTGACAGCAATAACGGAAGTACTCCTCTTACAATACACGGCGGCAGTCTTAAGGCAATTAACTATTGCTCCCCTGTATCATCAGCACAGATTAAATCATGTATTTTACTTGCAGGACTTTATGCAGATGGTCAGACCTCTGTTACAGAGCCGTCCTTATCAAGAAATCATACAGAATTAATGCTTAATTCGTTTGGTGCTGATATACATACTGATAATCTGACCGCAACAATAACACCCGGCAATGAATTATTTGCACAGGAGGTTCATGTTCCGGGCGATATTTCCTCAGCAGCGTACTTTATTGCAGCAGGACTTATCATTCCAAACAGCGAAATTCTTATCCGTAATGTAGGAATCAACCCTACAAGGGACGGAATATTAAGAGTATGCCAGGCAATGGGTGGAGATATTACAATTATGAACGAACGTACCGCAGGCGGAGAACCTGTAGCTGATTTGCTTGTGCGTTCAAGCAGTCTGCACGGAGTTTCCGTTTCGGGAGATATTATTCCCACCCTTATTGATGAAATACCTATTATTGCCGTTCTTGCTGCTTATGCCGACGGCACTACCGTTATCGCTGACGCTGCGGAATTAAAGGTAAAGGAATCCAACCGAATTGATACAATGGCTGCAAATCTTTCCAAAATGGGTGTAGATATTACCGGAACGGATGACGGTATGATAATCAACGGAGGACGTACTCTTAAGGGTGCCGTAATTGACAGCTATATGGACCACCGAGTTGCTATGTCCTGTGCCGTAGCCGCACTTAATGCAGAGGGAACTACTACTATTACGAATTCAGAATATGTTGAAATCTCATATCCTGATTTCTTTAAGGATTTAATGAAGCTTGCACAATAATAAACAGGGTGCCCCAATCCGGCAAGGATTTAAGGGCACCCTTTTAAGGTGGAGATATTTTAAGAGGAAAAATACAATTCTCCAACAGGATAAATCATTTCAGTAATAATCTTAAATGCATTTCTATCCACTACCTTACAGATAAGCTTCCATAGCAGGAACGAAATTATCAGTCCTGCCGCAAAAATTATTATTTTCTTATAAACAACAGTGTTCATTTTCCTGACACTCATCGTTTGTCTCAATGTTTTCCTGCTTTTTATAAATATATGGGATTAATTGTTATTTTATTCATTAAACCGACAGTCCCATACAGATATTTATTCCCTCTGAAATTGTATAGCTTAATCTCTTTACTATTGCGTCAATATCCTTAGAGGTTACATACATCGGCTCAAAATCCTGTGCAAAGCCTGCCGGCATATCGCTTTGTGCTCTTTTTACCGAATCATATACAAGTGTCGCCGCATCAACAACCGTCGGCACTCCAATGGAAATAACAGGGATTCCCATTGTTCTGCGGTTAATTGCTGCTCTTGTATTGCCCACACCTGAACCCGGATGTATTCCCGTGTCCGAAATCTGTATCGTGGAATTTAATCTGTTTACGCTTCTTGCCGCCAATGCGTCAACGACCAACAGCAAATCAGGTTTGGTTTTCTTAATAATTGCCTGAATAATTTCCGAGGATTCCATACCTGTCTGTGCCATTACGCCGGGAGTTATTCCGCTTGTGACTGCAAACGCCCCCTCAATCTGACTGTATCCCAGGTATTCCACAATATGCCTTGTAATCATTAAATTAGATACTACAAGCGGTCCGAGTGAATCCGGTGTAGAAGCACTGTTTCCCAGTCCTGCAATAAGTATTTTAGGCGTTTTTTCATTCCAGTTGTATGAATCCACAATCAATTTTTTAATCTGGGCGGCAAGTGCATTCGATATTTCTCTGTGATATCCGTCATCCTCCTCGGCAAGTCTCGGAACCTCCATTGTAATATACACACCCACGGGCTTGCCTATCTTCTGTGCACCGTTTCTGTTGAGCACATCCATTCTTATTATTGTTATATCATTCTTAACGTCACGTTCCTCCTCGACCTTAATGCCCTTGATTTTCGCCGCCTCATTTGATACACTGTTTCGGGCCTCAAGGGCAAGGTCGGTACGAATTTTTATCTCATCTGACATACTGAATACTCATTCCTTCATATAAATAATATTTTAAATTATTTTGTGAATTTTTATGATAATTATGTATTGACAGAAATGATTTCTTATACTAAAATACTTGAGTGTGCTTATGTTAAAGCGTCCGTGTCTGTTTTAACATATAACAAATATTAAAGAATCACTTTTACAATAACCGGAGGTGGACAGATTGGCTAATATTAAATCTGCTAAGAAGAGAATTTTAGTATCACAGATTAAGACTGAGAGAAATAAAGCGGTTAGGTCTAAGATTAAGACCTTAAGCAAGAAAGTAGAAGCTGCTGTAGAAGCTGGAGATAAGGCTGTTGCTGCTGACGCTCTTAAGGTTGCTTCAACAGAAATCGATAAGGCTTGTTCTAAGGGTGTTTACCACAAGAACACAGCTGCAAGAAAAGTTTCTCGTTTAACAAATCTTGTAAATGCAATGAACTAATATAAAAAAGACGGTGGCTGCCCGTCTTTTTTTAATTCTATGGAAAATTTCGTTGAAAAATTCAGATTTTCAATAAATTATAATCATTTGTTATTGTTATTTCAATTCCCCTGCACAGAAACGCTGCTAAAACCGCATACATGACTATCTGTACCATTCTTCTGATTCTGACATTCTTAATCGCTTCTATTCCATCCGCACAGGCAAATGCACATACCGAGGCAATTACAGCCATAATTACCGAAATATCACACAGATATCTGAAAATAAGTCCGCCAAGACAGAAATCAACCCATGCCGTTACTATTGTTCCTGCGAAGGCTGATATTAAGGTTGCTCTGAATGCCGTTGTCCTTGATTTACCGGCACATACAAACGGAATTGCCACAGCAAACAGCATAAACGGAACACTCAGTATTCCAAAATATGAATCAATATATAAATATCTGTCCATTTCAAAAGGGACTTCCCTTTTAAAAGTCAAAGTATCATCTATCATCGACCTGCTGATTGGTGCAAGATAATAACAGTAAATTGCCTTTCCAACCTCTGTTATGTCAAGAGAATATTCTGATACATCCGCAACCGTAAGCTGATATGCAGCACCAAATTCAAGAGGGTTATCAAATCTTATATAATTATAAACCAATGCTGCCGCAATACCGATTATTACAAAAAAAGCAAGTGAACACAGTTCTGCCGGAATTCTTCCTTTTGTATGCTCTCTTTTATTAAGTATTATTCCAAAAATCACTGCCGGAATTATAAAAAACACTGCTCCAAATGCAACATTTATTCTTGAATGAAAGCACAGTGCATACGCAAAGCCTGCCGCAAGAAAATATATGCAGCGGTTTCTGAACCTCTTTGCACAGATTCCTTTCAGGAACAAATATCCGAACATTGCAAGGAATGCCATGGCAGATGTTACAGCAATATAATAGAATGGGTCATCCCCTCTTCCGTTAAGCAGATTCAATGAGGAAACATAAGCGGTATACGTAATCAGCACTGCCGCAGGTGCCTTCATTTCAGAAGAAAATTTTCTGCCAAGATTCATAACTGTCAGCGGAAAGAAAACTGCAAACATAAGCATATACACTGTCTGTATTACTCCCTGGGAGGGTATTCTGCCGGTTATAAAATAATACGGATACATCACCGTAAAAATCGGTGCCGTTCCAAAATAAGAAAAATACCGGCCATTATAATATGCCCTGTCATACAGAAAGCTTTCATCCTCCCTTAACTGCGGGTCATAGGGATTTTCAAGCTGCATAAAACTCTCATCCGCAGCATAGTCAAAGCTTACCCTTCCCTTCATAAAGGAATCAAACTGCTGAACATACGGGTCATAATCCTCAAAATTCCCTGTAAGCGGATATTCTATATCCTGTCCCTGATTATATGACTGATTATATACCAGTACAGTCATAACACAGATAAGTACAACAAGTAATTTTGTTATAAAATCAGCCTTCTGTGTGTATTTACAATATGGAATTGATATTTGCTTTCTGATATTCTGTAACATTCGTGCTCCCAATCTAATATCCTGCAATAAAATTTTTAAGCCACTTTCCCGTATCGGTTAAATCGTCGTTGTTCCAGCCACATGTCTTACTGCAGCTGCTTTTAATCAAAGAAGATGTCTCAGCCTTGTTGCTTAAATTCCATCCCATGTATGATATGTTATAGGAATTAATAAGTTCCTTCCACGCATTGGCAGAATCATAGTCAATACCACCGTTTCCTGACGCGTCACAAATACTGAATTCTGAGATAAATACAGGTGTTCCTGCTGCCACGGCACTCTTTAATCTCTCCCTCAGCTCCTCCTTATGTGTTGCAGCATAGAAATGCAGTACATACATTACATTATAAGGATTATTTACCGGATTTGAAGCGACCTTATCAATCTCCTGTGACCAGGTCGGTGTTCCGACAAGAATTATTGCATCACTGTCATATTGCCTTATTGCTGCAATCACCTCATCGGCATAGGTTTTAACCGTGTTCCAGTCAACCCCGCCGTTTGGTTCATTGCAGATTTCATAGATAACATTTGAATAATCCTTATATTTCTGTGCCATTTCCGTGAAAAAGGAAATCGCTTCCGTCTTATTTGTATTCGGATTACCGTCGGATAGAATATGCCAGTCAATAATTACATACATTCCAAGCTCCGTTGCATATTCCACCCCGTTCTCAACCAGTGCTTTAAGTTCCGTCTGATTGCCGCCGCTGCAATAGCCGTTATATTCCGCCGTATATAATGCCAGTCTGACTGCATTTGCACCCCAATCGTCCCTTAAAGTCCTAAATGCCTCTTTATTAACATACTCCGGAAACCAGGTAATTCCATGTGTACTTACACCCTTAAGCTGAAATATATTACCATTGCAGTCAACAAGGTCCGTTTTGTCAACAGAAAGCTTGCCATGACTCGCAAGCGGTGTTTTGTCCTCATGCACCGGAAGAGTATATGAATCATTAACGGATGAAGTTTCTGCCGTTGTTGTTATTATTTCCTCTGAATAATCAGATTCAGGAAATACAACTTCCGTTATCGGAGTATAGGTAGGAACAACTCCCTTAATCGTTACTTCTGTTGCAGATGTCATTTTTATATTCTCCGTTACCCTTACCGCTGACGTAGTCTTTGCATTTTCTTTAATATATTTATTAACGCTTTCCTTAAGAGCACCCGTACAGAGCATGGCAATAATAACCGCAAGAAATAATACCAGACATATTATTACGGAAAATATTATTTTGTAGCTTCGTATTTTTCTTTTGTCCCGTTCCATAAAACCTCCGTCAGGTATTATATACTATATTTAATGATTAAAAGTTCCACTGCGTACTTATCCTCTCTTAAACCGGTTTTAACTGCCGTCTCAGCCTCAATGCAGTCATCGACTGCCTCCTTAAGCCTTTCATAGGAATACCCCTTCGCCTGTGAAATATATTTACCGACAAAGTACGGTCTTATTCCGAGACGGGCTGCAATCGACTGCGGGGACTGTCCCTGCTCAATAAGCTTTCTCACTGCAAGCAGCTGTGAAAAATGTCTTCCGATAAGAGCCAAAAGCTTCATTGGAGGCTCCTTAAGTGCAAGCAAATCCGCATATAAGCCCATAACTGCGTCAGTATTGCGGTTCGCCATTTCCTGAATCATATCAAACACTCTGTCAACTGTCCTTACTGAGCATAATTCTATAATATTCTCTCCGGTTATAACGTCCTTCTTCATGCAATATGACACCAGCTTTGAAGCCTCATTATACAGATTGTCCATCTCAGGTCCGGCAATTCTCAGAAAAAGATTCATGTCATCCCTTGTTATCTGCTTTCCTGCTTCAGCAAAAATTTTAAGCACCCATTTGGACAAATCCTCATCCGTCTGGCTTTTCATCTCAGCAACATAACCGATGTCAGAAATTGTTTTAAACAGCTTATTACGTTTATCAACTTCACTGTCAGTGAATATAAAATAAGTACTCTCCGGTGCATTTTTAACGATATCCGCCATCTGCTCGGAGGAGGATTTAAACATTCCGCAGTCCTCTATCATAATCAGTCTTCTGTCCGCCCAGAAAGGAAGCGTCATTGCAGTGTCCCTGACATCATTAATATCCAAATCCTTCCCCTCATAATGTGAGAAATTCATATCATCATCACCGCAGACAGCATTCTTTAATTGATTTTTATAGCTTCTGACAAGAAATTTCTCTTCACCGTACAGAAGATAGGCTCTCGAAAATTCTCCGTCCTTAATATGTTTCCTGATATTCTTCATCATATACCGCCAATAAAATTAATAACTTTATAATACCACAAAATTGATTTTATAAAAAGACTCTTATACCTCCCCTTTTATAAATTATTGCACCCTCATCACAGGTGCAGTGTATATCCGCTCCGATAAGCTCCATTCTGTCAACCGCCTCTTTCGCAGGATGACCGTATTCATTATCCCTTCCGCAGGATATGACAACCGTACCGGGATTAAATTTTCTGAGAAACTCAAGTGAATTCGAAGATGCGGAACCATGGTGCGAAGCCTTAAGAACATCAATATTAAACTCCTTCTCCTGACTCTCTGCTATTATTTTTTCCTGCTCTGAGGAGATATCCCCCGTTAAAAGCACTTGAAAATCCTGATATTCCACCAACAGAACCGTTGAATAATCATTTCTCTCCTTAATATAACTGTCATACTCCGGATGCAGACAGGTAAAAGAAGTCCCGCCAAGCTGCATTTTAACTCCGCTGTATATTACCCTGACATCTGCCCCTGCTGCCCTGGCAATATCTGATAATTCCGTATATGCGTCATCCTCATTATGAACTGACGGAAGAATTAATGTCTTAACCTGAATTTTCTGCTCCGTAAGCAGTGCCTTAATACCGCTTATATGGTCAGAATCAGGATGTGTAACAAATACATAATCTATTACCGAAACACCCTTTGACATAAGGAAGGGCTCCAATGTGTATTCATACAGGGATTTGTTGTCACTGCTTCCATTGTCAACCAGAATATTGCAGCTGCCGCTTCTTATATAAATTCCGTCACCCTGCCCCACATCCATAAATGTCAGTTCAAAATAATTATTAAACCTGAGCACAATTATCACAATTGCGACAGCAATTCCTGACAAATATTTTGCTTTCTTTTTATTATATATATGCCACATTGTTATTCCTAATATAATATAAAATACAATTATCTGCCAAAACTCCGGTCTGCCGCATATCCACACAGCACCGGGAAGCTTTAAACACAGACTGCAGAGTTTTTCATAGAGCTTCAGAATGTAAACCCCTGCTCCTATACAGAATTTACCGATTGCCGGAACAAATGAGCCGACTATGGCAGAAGAAAGTGCCGATATCATCACATACGTCATTAAAGGAATAACTATAAGATTAATTAAAATAGAATATACAGGTATCTCGTAATAGCTGTACATAATAACCGGAAGCGTCACAATTTGAACTGAAAAACCTGACATTAAAGCCTTAATTATTTTATTTTCGGAAGGAATTATTCTGCACAATGCAGGATTAACGGCACCTATTCCGATAATTGCTGCAAAGGACAGTATAAATCCCGAATTATATATCAGGAGCGGAGAATCAACAAGCATGACCGCTGCTGCAAGAGCCGCAGCACTGATTAAATCATAGGTACGCCCGACAACATTGGCATATACTGCCAGCAGAAACATTATTATTGCTCTTATCGTGGAAACTCCGTTTCCGGTTATAATTCCATAAAATATTATCATACTTCCCGATATAAGCATTGCCGCTGCATAACCGATTCCGCTTCTCCTAAGAAGCTTATAAAAACCCATTCCGATAAGTGATATATGAAGTCCTGAAATTGCCAGAATATGACCGATTCCACAGGTCGCAAACAGTTCTGATATCTCCGAATCAAGCTCATCCTTCTCCCCCAGAAGCATTGCCGCAAAAACCGACGCTGATTTCTCATCAGTAAGCTGATAAAGCGTTTCACTCAGCCTGTTACGTACCTTATCTGCCAGGGAATATACCGGATTTCTATTTTCCTCTGACAGCAAAACTGTGTCCGCATATATTTTATACTGAATTTTCAGGCTGTAATAATACTGCTTTGAATTGAATTCACCCGGATTTGAATTTTCCCGAAAACACTCTGCCATGCCTTTGACACATATAATATCTCCCTTATTAAAGTTTTCATCACTATACACGACGCAGTTTCCGCCATTATACTGCTGTCCGTCCGCCGTAACAGTTGTATTCTTAACAAAAATCTTACTGCCATATACTGTTTTGGAGCATTTATACACCTCCCCCGTTGCCTCACATTCAATGCTCTGTTCCGAAAGCTTCTGTACAAAAGCACTTTCCCGTGAAGCAATACATGCCGAAACATATCCGATTATTATTAACAATGGAAAAAACAAATAAATAAAAGCAATTTTCTTATGTTTTACCTTATTAAGAAAAAGCAGAAAACTGATTAAAAAAATAGAAATTAATAAGAATATTCCCGCCCACCGGCATATTAAAATGCCGGCGAGAAGAAAAATAAAAATTCCAACGAATGGTCTTTTAATATAATCACCGCCTATTCCTCAGCAGGCACTACATATACATCCGTTACAAGATTAAGATTGCGTTCAAACAGTGTTGTCAATGGATATTTATCCATAAATGTCTCTTCAAAGCTTCCGTTTACAAGAATCTGCACCTGTTTAATATTGTCGATTTCACAAAGTGAATTGACAATTGAATATATCGTTACATCAGCCGATACATCAACCATCGCCGTCAGAAAAGCCGAATCAAAATTAACATAGCAGATTCCGTCCTTTGTTGACACGCCGAGCAGCTTCAAATTCTTAGGCAGGGCACTTTTTCCGTTCTTGGAATCCGGTCCGTCAATAAGATTATCAATTACTGCTTTTTCAATTGATATATTACCCGAATAGGCAACCTGCTTCTGCACACACACAAGATTCTGACCCGATGAATCGGAGAAATACAGTGACATCTCAGCCAACTGCAGACTGTTTAAGGAATCCTCTGTATTGTTTATATAATCACTTGAGGACATTAATCCCACAACATTTCCGCTGTCATTGACAAACGGCTGCTCATTAATATAGAAGGAAACATACTCTATTCCCTCAATCTGGCAAAGTGTCTTAACCAGCGCCGAACGTACAAGCACCTCTTCAACATCATTCATGTCATAATAGCTTTCGGACATATACACATATATAACCTTTTCGTCAATTGAGATTCTGTCCACGGTTAAATTCTTTTTAAACACCGTTAAATGCTCTTTTTCCTCCGGTGAGTACATCTTATCAAGCATCTCTTTTGCAAGCTTATTTACATTATTTGTGGTTGACTCATACTTCTCCTCAACAAGAGTTATACCATCTGAATCAAGATAAAAAATATTATATTTATCATCTGCCTTCTCATCAACTACATCCTTATCACAGCCCACACAGACAAATATAAGCAGTACAGACAGCAAAACTATACTAATTCTTCTCATTACTGCTCACCTCCTGTCTGACTGTAATAAAGCGGTATTCTGACCGTAAAGGTTGTTCCTTCGTTCTCCTTACTGTAGAGTTTTATTGTTCCCTTATGCATTAAAACAACACTCTTTGTAAGAGCAAGTCCTAAGCCCGTGCCTCCGGTCTCCCTTGCCCTGGCCTTATCAACCCTGTAAAATCGCTCAAAAATATGCTCCTTGCACTCATTAGGAATACCTATTCCCGAATCAGCAACCTTAACATAGAAAAACTTATGGTCGGCATTAAGTGATACATGCACCCATCCGTTCTCAATATTATATTTAATTGAGTTCTCTATAAGGTTTGTAATTGCAAGAGTAAATTTAACCTCATCAATCTCTGCCGCAACCGGCCGGAAGCTTTCAAAAACAAGTTCCACATTCTTCTGTACCGCAATCGGTCTTAATCTCTTAAGCGTAAGCTCAACCAGCTCATTGACATTAACCGTAGTTATATTTATCTCTGCATTAGCCTTATCAAGCTTAACCATGTTAAGCAGGCTGCTTATAATCTTATTCTCCCTGTCTATCTCATGGACAATGTCCTGCATAAACTCCCTGTACATCTCATTAGGAACATCCTCCTGACTTACAAGTGAGTCAGCCAGTACCTTCATTGAGGTCATAGGTGTTTTGAGCTCATGCGACACATTGGAAACAAACTCCTGCCTTGATTTATCAAGCGTTGCTATTCTGTCCAGCATTATATTAACGGAATCTGAAATTCTCTTGTATTCATAGAGACTTCTGCTTTCAATCTGCTGCTCCTTAACACCCTCAGATACCTCGACAATGGATTTGTTAAGCCTGTTCAGCGGCCTGATTATAAACTCTGAAAAAACAAGGCTGAATACAATAGAAAGTATCACAAAAATCAGTATCATTGCCGAAAAAACCGAATTTAAATACTGCACCGTATCAACAGTGTCGGTATCGGTAATTGTAACCGAAATAACACCGACAGTAGTTGTATTATCAACCGAATACACAGGCATAATTATCTTGGCATAATCCCCATTACGATAGTATGCCGTAGTTGCCGTTCCCTTGTATGCATTGATTATTTCAGGTGAAACAAGTGTTTTGCCCTCATCAAAGACATAGGTATCCTTAACTATTTTAAAATCACTGTCTACAATTAAAATTCTTGAGGAATATATGTATACCAGTTGTTCCAGTTCTGCGTCAACATTCTGCTGGCTGTCTCCCGTAAAATAAGAGCTTGCCGCAATATCTGCCGCCAGCAGATTACACTGGGACTTAACATCAATAAGAAGCTCCTCGACGGTTTCGCTCTGATAACCGAGAATGACAAGTCTGCTCGTAACAACTAACGGAATCAGCGTACATATAACGATTGCCAGACACAAAACAAGTCTTATGCTTATTATTTTTTGAAAAAACTTTTTGATACGTTTCTTTTTCATAATGTTATCCTAAATAATAATATCCAACTCCCCATTTAGTATGTACATACTTTGGTTCAGAAGGATTTTCTTCAATCTTCTCACGAAGACGTCTGATATGAACATCAACGGTTCTTGCATCTCCCGGATAATCATAACCCCAGATAATGTTTAAAAGCTGTTCTCTTCCATATACCTTATTAGGATTGAGAACAAGAAGCTCAAGCACATCAAATTCCTTCGCCGTGAGATTTACCTCTTTGTCATTAATAAAGAGCCTTCTTCCGTCCTTATCAAGCTTCAAATCGCCAGAAACAATATATCTGCTCTTATCCTCCTTAGCTGCATTGCGGTTGTTTCTTCGAAGAATTGCCTTGATTCTTGCCTTTACCTCAAGAATATTAAAAGGCTTTGTTATATAATCGTCGGCACCGTATTCAAGCCCCATTATCTTGTCCATATCCTCACCCTTTGCCGTAAGCATGATAATCGGCATATCGGAAAACTCCCTTATCTGCTGGCATACGCTTAAACCGTCAAGCTTCGGAAGCATTAAATCCAAAAGCACAACATCATACTCACTGTTTTTGGCATAAGCAAGTGCTTCTTCCCCGTCATAAGCACAATCCACTGTCATTCCGTCCTGTTCAAGACTGAATTTTATACCTTTTACGATTAGCTTCTCGTCATCCACAACCAGTACCCTGCTCATATCATCTCTCCTTACACACATATATATTCTTTAATTTTCTCAAATGCTGCCTCTTTAATCCCTGCAACATTCATAATATCCTCAATTGTTCCAAACGGACCGTTTGTATTCCTGTAGCTGATTATTGCCTCCGCCCTTGATTCTCCTATCCCCGGCAGAGTGGTAAGTGTGCCTGAATCAGCAGTATTAATATTAATAAGTCCTCCTGCATTCTCCTCCTGCGGTATATAATCCTCCCCCACAGCAGGAATATAGATTTTCTGCCCGTCTGCAACATAATCTGCCTGATTAACTGCATTAATATCTGCATCAGCGGACATTCCGCCTGCCAGCTCAACAGCCTGATAAATCCTGTCGCCCTCGCTGACACATACAATTCCCGGATTATTCACGCAGCCGCACACGTATACATAAATAGCTGCCACCGTTTTGGCTTCCGTTTCAGGGACTTCACTCTCCGTCTTTGATATTGCGGCGGTTTCCCATTCGTTACTGTCACTGTCAGCTTTGCTGCTGACTATGTATGCAATACCGGCAGCTGCCACACATACAGCCACCGCTACTGCATAAAATATTTTATTAAGCTTCATATTCTCTCCTAACCGAGAATAAGCTCAGTTTATGCATACTTGTATTTTATCCAATAGGCAAAATAAATACAACTCTTTTTATTATTTTACCTGATTATTTTGTCCGCTCATGCAAAAGATTATGACTCCGGCAATTCCTATAATGCCGCCTACGACCTTTCCCCACGAGAACTGTGCCTTCTCCGTTCCGAAAAGTCCGAAAAGCTCTATCAGATAAGCCGATATAATCTGCATAATTACAATTAACATAACCGCCTTTGCAGGACCGAGCATTTCCATGCTTTTGATTACGGTTATTGTAATAAACGCACCTATCACGCCGCCAAGAAGCATATATTTAGGTGTAACCTGCCAAAGGCCCGATATTTTCTCTCTGCCCGTAAAAAACCATGCTATTACACAAATAATAAAGGCAGAAAGCTGTACAAATGCAGCTGACAGCCATATAGAGGTCTGTTTTGTGACACCTGTATTCATTACACCCTGAACGCTCATAAGCAGACCTGATAACAATGCAATTAAAAAACCAAACATAAAAACCTCCTGAAATTCACTATAAATAGTGTAAACAATTTCAAGAGGTTTAATTCATAAATCATTTAAGCTGGTTTATCATATATTCTTCAACCTTTGTAAGCTCCTCATCCGAATCATTACCTGCAACAATATTATGCATTGCAATTTCTATTAACGGGTATACCTGCTCACCATACTGCAGTTTGTTCTTGCAGTCCGATTTCTCATAGGAATCATAGATTTTCTCCAATTCCTGATTCTCATATTTAATTCCGCGTCTTGACGAAAGAGCGCCTGTCATATCATACAGCAAAGACGCTGCCTCATATGTTGTAAATCTTGCAAAATCAGACGCAATCGAAACATAGTCGGAATTAGGATTTACAACAAGACACTGTGTAATTGAAAGCGGTGATGAGGTATCAAGCTCGTTGTAATCAGGAAATGCTCCCATTTCACACGAAACCTCACTTTCAAGTATTGTGTCCAAATCATATGTGGAGGCTATCGTTGAAAGATACCTGCCCTCAATAAACTTATTAATTATATCCTCATAACTCTCTTCACTGTTAATACTGAAATAATCAATTATTGCAATATAATCATATAATGACTTAGTAGTTTTTCCGGTAAGTATTTCAACCACTGATGAATCACTTCCGCTATCACCGCCAATATTAATTCCTGCACCTATAAACCCGTAATTGATAAAAATATCGTTGAGGTCACATCTGAAAATAGACTCAATCGTCATAAATTCCTCTGATGAATAATCTGCATTCTCACCAAAAAGTTTAAGGTTCTCAAAGGTTCTGATATCCTCAGCAGTCAGAAAACCCTCTCTGTATACAAAAAAAGCAGTATCATAGCTTAACGGATATGCAATTAAATTACTGCCGTATGAACAGGCATTAATTGCCGCTGCACAGTAATTTTCCTCCGAAAAGACATCATACGGATTCTTTGCAGCAACTCCTGCCAGATATGCTGTACCAAGGCTGCTGTCAGCGGCCATGTATACATCCACGGTTGTCTCCTCTGAATAAGAACCTTCTATAATATTCTGCATATACTGCGAATCCTCTTTGGCATATTCCAGTCTGATATCCACATCCGGATTGGCTTTTTCAAATGCCTTCTCACAATATTCAAAATATTCTTTGTATTTCTCATTCGTATATCTTAAATCAATTACTGACGCAGCATTTTCTTTAACGGCTGTTTCTCCCTCTGAGGTTGCTTCCTCACTGTACTGAATCTTACAGCCCGATACGGCAGTAAGAATAACTCCCGCCATTAACAGGACTCCGGCACGCTTCATATATATCTCCTTACAGACATTTTTTAAGTAACTCAATCATCTCATCCACGTGTTCTTTACCTGCAATAAGCGGAGGAAGAAAACGGATTACATTAGCTCCTGCGGTAAAAACAATACAACCGCTGTCAATAAGCTTTGCAACAGTTTCTCCGGCAGGATGTGAAAGCTCCAGACCCTGCATAAGTCCTGCTCCCCTATGGTCAATTATATCGTCATGCTGTGACTTAATCTCCTCGAGCTGTTCGTAAAGATAGTCTCCTACCTCTCTTACATTCTCAAGAATGTTATTCTTCTCAAATAAATCAAACACGGTTGACGCTGCCTCACATGCAAGAGGATTGCCTCCGTAAGTAGTTCCGTGGTCTCCTGCAACAAGCACATCACAGACCTTCTCAGACGCCATAAATGCGCCCACAGGCACACCACAGCCAAGAGCCTTGGCTGTCGTTACAATATCAGGCTTTACACCGAATTTCTGGTATGCATACATATATCCGGTTCTTCCCATACCGCACTGAATCTCATCAAGGATTAACAGAATGTCATTCTCATCACAAAGCTGTCTTACTCCTTTAATGAATTCCTCCGTTGCAGGTCTTACACCGCCTTCGCCCTGAACCGTTTCCATAATAATGGCAGCAGTTCTCTCATTAATAAGGGCTTTAACGCTGTCAAGGTCGTTATATACGGCAAATTTCACACCTGAAACCAAAGGTTCAAAATCCTCTCTGTAATGGGCATTGCCTGTTACTGAGAGTGCTCCGATGGTTCTTCCGTGGAATGAGTGTTCCATTGCTATTATCTCATAATTCTGTGTTTTTTTGATGACATTTGCATATTTCTTGGCGATTTTTAATGCACCCTCAACTGCTTCCGCACCACTGTTTGTGAAAAACACCTTCTTCATGCCGGAAGCTGCAGTCATCTTGGCACCTGCCTTCGCAGCAGGCTCATTATAAAAATAGTTTGAGGTATGAATAAGCTTATCCACCTGTGCCTTTACCGCATTATTATAATCATCATTGCCGTAGCCAAGGGCAAAAACACCTATACCTGAACCAAAATCAAGGTATTTCTTGCCTTCTGCGTCATAAAGGTACATTCCCTCGCCCTTTTCAAGGGCAATCTGATATCTGTTGTATGTATGAATTACATTTGTTTCTACATCATTAATGATTTTATTTGTTTTCGTCATAAAATCTTTCAGCTCCTTTGTTGATAATGGCAGTTCCTATTCCCTTATGAGTGAAGATTTCCAACAAAAGACAGTGCGGAATTCTTCCGTCCATTATATGAACTCTTGAAACGCCCTCTTTAATTGCGTCAATACAGTTATTAAGCTTAGGAAGCATACCGCCGCCGATATATCCGTCATTAATAAGTGCGTCAGCTTCATCCAAATCCAGTTCTGAAATCAATGTACTCGGGTCATCCTTATCCTTATATACGCCCTCAATATCAGTAAGGAATGCAAGCTTCTCTGCATTAACGGCCTTGGCGATGGCACATGCCGCGTCATCTGCATTAATATTATAAGTATTGAAATCATCATCAACACCGATTGGACATATAATCGGAAGGAAATCGTTTTCAAGAAGTGTATGTATAACCTTTGCGTCAACTTCCTTGATATCGCCTACAAAGCCGATATCCTGCCCGTTGGACAGCTTCTTATTAACCTTTAACATTGCACCGTCCTTGCCGCTTATGCCGACAGCCTTAACACCGAGCTCCTGAACCAGATTAACAAGACTCTTATTAACCTTATTAAGTACCATTTCGGCAATTTCCATTGTTGGCTCATCAGTAACACGGAGTCCGTTAACAAAATGAGTCTCCATACCAACCTTGTCAACCCATTTGCTGATTTCCTTACCGCCTCCGTGAACGATAATCGGTTTGAAACCTACCAATTTAAGCAAAACGACGTCCTCGATTACGCTTTTTTTAAGTTCCTCGTCAACCATCGCACTTCCGCCGTATTTAACAACAATTATCTTACGGTTGAATTTCTGAATATATGGAAGAGCCTCGATAAGAACTCTTGCCTTTGCCATTTCATTATCTAAATTAATCATTATCCTGTCTCCGTTTCTTATGACCTGTAATCGGCATTGATATTAACATACTCATGTGTAAGGTCACAGCCGTAGGCTGTTGCCTTAAATTCGCCCTGTTTGCAGTCGCAGACAGCCGTAACATGCTCTGCCGAAAGAATCTCTGTCGCTTTCTCCTCGCTGTAATCCGTCGCTCTTCCGTCCTTTACAATCTGTAAACTGCCATTGGCACTTTCAAAATATATGTCAACAAGTTCAGGGTCAAATTCCGCACCTGAATAACCCATTGCACACAGAATTCTTCCCCAGTTTGCATCATGTCCGTAAATTGCAGCCTTGGTAAGACTTGACATAACAACTGATTTTGCCATTGTTTTCGCATCCTGCTTAGTAAGTGCATTCTCAACTCTTACTTCAAAAAGACAGGTACAGCCCTCGCCGTCACCGGCAATCATTTTGGAAAGTTCTTCATTAATATAGTAGAGTGCCTGATGGAATTTTTCATAATTCTCATCCTCACAGTCAATTTCCTTATTGCCTGCCATTCCGTTGGCAAGAAGAAGAACCGTATCATTTGTTGAGGTATCGCCGTCAACCGAAATCATATTAAAGGTCTCATCAATGCTGTCACTCAATGCTTTCTGAAGAAGTTCCTTTTTAATTGCACAGTCCGTTGTAATGAAGCAGAGCATTGTGCACATATTAGGGTGAATCATTCCCGAACCCTTACACATTCCGCCGATTGTAACTGTAGTTCCGTCAATATCTATCTGAACCGCAACCTGTTTTGATTTGGTATCCGTAGTCATAATTGCTTCTGCCGCAAGTGTTCCATGCTCAGAATCGTTTCCGAGATTCTTAGGAAGCTCCTTAATTCCCTTTAAAATAACCTCCATCGGAAGCTGCTTTCCGATTACACCTGTGGAAGCTACCAGAACAGAATTCTGCGGAATATTCATCTCCTTACCGACAGCCGCTGCCATATCACTGCAATAGCCATAACCTTCGTCACCTGTACATGCATTCGCAACACCGCTGTTAACTACAACAGCCTGAATAAATTCTGATTCGTGAACCATTTTGTAATCCCATTTAACGGGAGCCGCCTTAACCTTATTGGTGGTAAAGGTTCCTGCTGCATTACAAGGCACTTCACTGTATACAAGTGCCATATCCTTCTTAATGTTATTCTTAATTCCGGCGTTAAGACCATTCGCCATAAATCCTTTTGCTGCGGTAACACCGCCTGTAATTCCTTTTGTCATAATAATACCTCCAGATTGATATTAGTACCTAAAAACTTTTGTGTAAAGTCTTTTCATATAAAAAAAAGAAAAGATTTTTACGTCCCTGCTGTTATGTTATTGTATGATTATACATTTTCAATGCATATTATGCAAGTATTTTTTTGATTTTATACATTTTTTTAATTTCTTATTGCATAAATAACACATTTGATGTATATTAACAGTTGATAAAACAATAATAATTGTCAGGAGGCATTTAATATGAAAGAAAAAGTTATTCTTGCATATTCCGGTGGACTTGATACCACTGCCATTATTCCATGGTTAAAAGAAAATTTTGATTACGAAGTTATCTGTGTATGTGCAGACTGCGGACAGGGAGAAGAATTGGACGGTCTTGAAGAAAGAGCCCTTTCAAGCGGAGCTTCCAAATTATACATCGAGGATTTAACTGATGAATTCTGTGATGATTACATAGTTCCATGTGTACAGGCACACGCAGTATATGAGAACAAGTACCTTCTTGGAACTTCTATGGCAAGACCTGTAATCGCTAAGCGTCTTGTTGAAATCGCACGTAAGGAAGGCGCAACCGCTATCTGCCACGGTGCTACAGGTAAGGGAAATGACCAGATTCGTTTTGAATTAACAATCAAGGCTCTTGCTCCTGATATTAAGATAATTGCCGCTTGGAGAAATGACAAGTGGACAATGAATTCCCGTGAGGAAGAAATTGAATACTGCAGACAGCATGGCATTGACCTTCCGTTCAAGGCAGACACAAGCTACAGCCGTGACCGTAACCTCTGGCATATCAGCCATGAAGGTCTTGAACTTGAGGATCCTGCCAACGAGCCTAACTTTGAGCACCTTCTTGTACTTGGTACTACACCGGAGAAGGCTCCTGAAGAAGGCGAATATGTGACAATGACATTTGAAAAAGGTGTTCCTACCTCTGTTAACGGTAAGAAGATGAAGGTTTCCGATATTATCCGTGAATTAAACCGTCTCGGCGGCAAGCATGGTATCGGTATTGTTGATATCGTTGAGAACCGTGTAGTTGGTATGAAATCCCGCGGCGTATATGAGACTCCGGGCGGAACTATCCTTTACGAAGCTCATCAGCAGCTTGAGGAATTAATCCTTGACCGTGATACTACTACAATGAAGCTTGATATGGGCAACAAATTTGCACAGATAGTTTACGAAGGAAAATGGTTTACTCCTCTTCGTGAAGCAGTTCAGGCATTCATTGAGAAGACTCAGGAAAATGTTACAGGTGAAGTTAAATTCAAGCTTTACAAAGGAAACATCATTAAGGCCGGAACAACTTCTCCATACTCACTTTACAATGAGTCAATCGCTTCATTTACAACCGGTGATTTATATGACCACCATGACGCAGAAGGCTTCATTAACCTCTTCGGACTTTCATTAAAGGTTCGTGCAATGAAGCAGGCTGAGAATGACAACAAATAATATTAACTAATTAAATAATTAACTAAATCCAAACACCGCTGCCGTTATCCGGACAATAACTGCAGCGGTGTTTAAAATTTACAATTTGTTCATACTTTCTTTATATTTTTTACATTCAAACACTATGCGTTTATGATAAATTGGAATACAAAGGTATTTTATTTTTTATTAGGAGGCGTATTTATATGAATAATACCAAACCCAATTCAAAGCCGCCGATAAGTCAGGAGAAAATATTCCGATTTATGATTATTATGACTTTCGGTGTTGCAGCACTTTTCTTAATTAAGAACTTAATAACCAGGACATTTCAGTCCGCAATTGTAATCGGCATATGTCTTGCCGTATTCGGGGTAGTTGTCTTTGTAATGTACAAGCTTAAGGTTTCACAGTTTAAAAAACAGCTTGTAATAAGTCTTGCGCTGGATTTACTTGTATTTGTAATTTCACTTAACAGCGGTGATTTCTACAGTGATGATTTTCCGCTCTTCCTTGCGGTAATTGCACTGTCAGGTATGTATCTTGAACCGCTCTATACAATATGCCAGACAGTAATTACTACAATAATTTTTATCTTATTGTACATAATTAATTCTAACAAGGCTGACCCGTTATCACAGTATATTATGTGTGTAGTTTTATTTGATGTATGTGCTTTTATAATGATTCTTCTTATCAGAAGAGGACGTGCTTTCATTACAATATCACAGAACAAGGCAGCCGAGGCTGAAGCACTTATTGAATCAATTAATCAGGTAGGTTTACAGCTTGAAGATAATTACCAGACCTCAAGTGAAAGATTAAATTCCATTAACGAGGTTAATGTGCAGCTGGATGAAAGTGCAACCGACTTAAAGAGAG
Source organism: Butyrivibrio sp. (assembly GCA_045124255.1). Taxonomy (GTDB): domain Bacteria; phylum Bacillota; class Clostridia; order Lachnospirales; family Lachnospiraceae; genus Eshraghiella. The sequence goes on from JBGVLM010000018.1 coordinate 73,323, forward strand.
GTTCCAAGGAGATTATACAGGGCACCCTGGATGTTGAATCAACCTGTAATGATGTACAGAAATGTGTCAGAATCAGCGGTGAGCATATTAATTCTCTTAACAATGAGGTTAAAAAGGTTGAGGACGCACTTTCAAGCAACAAAACCGCCATTCACCAGATGGATGTACATATGAAGTCCGTTAAAGGTACACTTGATGATACCAATGCCGTATTCGTACAGCTCCAGCAGCATATGAAGGAGATTTCAGAGGTTACGGAACAGCTTACAGGTATCAGTGCCAGCACAAAAATGCTCGCACTTAACGCTTCCATCGAATCAGCAAGAGCCGGACAGGCAGGTGCAGGCTTTGCAGTCGTTGCATCCAAGGTTCAGGACCTCGCTGTTGACAGCAACAGCTGCTCAGAGCAGGTTGTAGATGTAGTTGAGGAAATGAACGAGAAAATCGCTCTTACTACCGAAAGGCTTCAGGAAAGCACACATGCAATTGAAGCTTCTTTTGAAACCTTACACGGACTTGAGAAGAGTTTTGAAAGCCTTATGAACCAGTTCGAATCATTGTACAAGAATATAGAGGAACAGAACGACAATGTAACGGATGTTGACACTATCTTCCGTCAGCTTAAGGATAAAGTTGTAACAATGAGCTCCTGCTCAGAGGAGAACGAAAATGCCGTTAATTCAATTATTGACGCAATGGAGAACTACAAGAGTAAGATTAGTCAGGTAATTGACGACACCAAGCAGCTTCATGAATTATCAGCTTCCATGTTGGACGCTTCCGGAGATAAATAAATATCTTAATATGAATTAAAACCCCTTCCATAGAACAATTTAATTCTATGGAAGGGGTTATTTATTGCATTATTTTGCCAATTATTATATAATTAATAAGATTATGTTTAAGATGGGGTATTTGTATGAAAACAGTAGATATTATTGTTCCCTGTTATAACGAGCAGGAAGTTTTAACTACATTTTTTAAAGAGACCGATTCAGTCGTAAGCCAAATCGAAGGATATTCATTCAGATATCTTTTTGTAAATGACGGAAGCAGGGATGATACGCTTATCCTTTTAAAAGGACTTGCAGCCACATATCCTTATGTTAATTATATTTCTTTTTCAAGGAACTTTGGTAAGGAGGCAGGCATGTATGCCGGACTGGAGAATTCCACCGGAGATTACGCAATAATAATGGATGCGGATTTACAGCACCCTCCTGCCCTGATTCCCAAAATGATTGAAAGCATTGAGAATGGACATGACTGCTGTGCGGCATACAGGACAAACCGTAAGGGCGAAAAAGCTGTACGAAGTTTTTTTTCCAGAAACTTTTATAAGATTAACAATAAGCTTACCAATGTTAAGATGCCTTATGGAGCAGTTGATTTTCGAATCATGACTCACCAGATGGTTGAATCCATAGTATCACTTTCCGAGGTACAGAGATTTTCAAAGGGAATCTTCTGCTGGGTCGGATATGATACAGAATGGATACCGTATGAAAATGTCGAGAGAACAATCGGCACAACAAAATGGAGTTTTAAAGGTCTTACAAAATATGCCTTAGACGGGATTCTTGCATTTTCTGTTTCACCGCTTAAGCTGCTGACCGTAATGGGTTTTACAATTTCGCTGATTGCGATATTTTATGCAATTTTTATTTTAATTAAGACGATTGTCCAGGGTGTAGATGCACCGGGTTATGCGTCCACAATCATTATAGTTCTGCTGTTAGGCGGAATTATTGAAATTTCAATCGGCGTACTGGGAGAATATATAGCAAGAATATATACGGAAATCAAGCACCGCCCTGTCTATATTGCCAAAGAAAATACTCTGAAGGATGGCACTGATAATGAAAAAGCTGATTAATAAATTATTTAACAGGGAAACTATCACGTATATTATTTTCGGAGTTCTGACCACTGCGGTTAACTATATTGCATATTATTTTTTATATAGATTTACCACTCTGGACCCGATTGTTTACAACACAATTGCATGGGCAGTTTCAGTAATCTTTGCTTTCTTTACGAACAAGCTTTTTGTATTTGAGAGCAAAAGCTTTAAGCCCGGCATATTAATCAAAGAGTTTCTGCCTTTTGTGGGTGCCAGAGTCCTTTCCCTTCTGCTTGAAGAGGGCTTCCTTGCACTTACCGTCAAGGTTATGAATATGCATGAATTAATCGCCAAAATAATAATCAGTATTGTTGTGGTACTGGTAAATTATTTTGCAAGTAAATTTTTTATTTTCCGGAACAAGGAGGAGCAGAATAATGGATAATGCCGTTAAACAGGCAAAAAAAGATGAGAACAAAAAGTTTCGCCAGATAGCACTTAACGAGCTTGTCAATGGCAAGGTTGTGTATCTGATGGCTTTTTTGGTTCCGTTAATTATTATGATAGCCATATATGCTGCCAGAGGAATCTACCCTTTTGGACAGGTATGCTATCTGCGTTCGGACATGTATCACCAGTACTGTCCTTTTTTCACTGAGCTGTGGGATAAATTAAGAAGCGGCGAGAGTCTTTCTTACACTTGGGATATAGGCCTTGGCACTAACTTTTTAGCCATTTTCGGCTACTATCTCTCAAGCCCTACGAACTGGTTTATAGCACTTTTTCCACAGGAATACATGATTGAGATAATGAACGTAATCATTCTCTTCAAGACAGCTGCAGCCAGTCTTACATGTACTTATTTTTTATGTAAACGTAATAACAAAATACATCTGTCCGCTGCGGCTTTTGGTATTTTCTACGGCTTGTCCGGATATAATGCCGCATTCAGCTGGAACCTCATGTGGCTCGACTGTGTACTTCTGCTGCCGCTTATCTTCCTTGGAATAGATATGCTTGTTCAGAAGGGCAAGGGACTTATGTATGCCATTACACTGGGACTTGCAATTCTTTCCAATTACTATATTGCAATCATGGTGTGCATTTCATGTGTTATTTACTTTTTGATATCGGCAGTTTCAATGCCTGTCCAAAAAGACGGTATGCATTATGTTAAGGCACTGCTTAATTTTATACTGTACTCACTGCTTGCAGGAGGACTTGCAGCAATACTTCTGCTTCCGGAGGTATATGCACTGGAATATACAGCCTCCAGCGATATTAATTTTCCTGATACGCTGAACCGCTATTTTTCATTCGTTACGGTTTTCCAGAAGCATTTGATAAATATGGAGGTAAGCACCGGACTTGACCATATGCCGAATATCTACTGTGGTGTTGCCGTTCTTTTACTTACTCCGATTTATATGGTTTGCAGCAAAATTCCTTTAAGGGAAAGAATTATGAAGGTACTGGCGTTAATAGTTTTCTATACTGCGTTTAACCTGAATATTCCTAACTTTATATGGCACGGCTTCCACTACCCTAACAGCCTGCCGTGCAGACAGTCGTTTATTTATATTTTTCTTATATTAACAATCGGATATGATGTTGTCAGAAATATTAAGCATCTGTCCAATACACACCTGGCCGTGGGACTTTGGACTTCGCTTATATTCCTGCTGTTCCTTGGACATACGCTTGATGAGGATGTGCTGGACTTCAATGTTTTATACGTTTCGGCGTTTTTCATTGCGTCATATGCCTTTGCAATGTATTTATACAAACACAACAAGGTTAACCAAAGTATTTTGTCAATTCTGGTTTTTGCCCTTGCTATAACAGAATGTACAATTAATATGGAAAATACCGGGTATTCAACAACTTCAAGAACCTATTTTTTCAGGGATTATACTGCGGTCAATACTCTTTTGGATGATTTGGAGGAAGAGGATACCTCATTCTACCGGATGACTAAGATAAACGGCTTCCGTTCCAAAAATGACGCCGCCTGGCATGATTTTAACAGCGGTTCCATTTTCTCCTCTACTGCCTATGCGGGAATAACGGATTTATATGACCGTCTCGGTCTTGAACATTCAATGAATGCCTATGCAATAAACGGTGCTACTCCGATGGTATATTCAATGTTTAATGTAAAATATATGCTTTCGGATAAGGAATTGAACGTTAATCCGCTTATGTCACTTAATGATATTTATGACGACGAGAATATAACGGAATATTTATATGAGAATAAATATACACTTCCTCTTGCCTATATGGTTCCATCTGATTTTAACAGCAGCTGGGTATTTGAGGAGGGAGCAAATCCTTTCGAGGTACAGAATGCTTTTGCGGAAAGCGTTGCAGGTATAACGGATTTATTTACTCCTGTTGAATTTTATGACAGCTATACCTCTGCTACCCTTACCACCGAGAAGGACCAGTATATTTTCATCCGTTCACAGAACACTTCCATTGATACACTTACCGTCCGTATCAATGATGTTACGAACTATTTTCCTGCTATCAAGCACGGAAGAACCGCTGACCTCGGATATTTAAGTGCAGGAACGGAAATATATGTAACCGATTCGGATACAAACAACAGCCTCCAGCTTCTTGTATACACAATGGACATTGATAAATTCATTGAATTATATGAGTCACTTGCCGACGAAGGCTTAAATATTACAAGCTATGACGACAGTCATATTGAAGGAACAATAACTGCTGATCAGGATGGCTTATGTCTCACTTCAATACCTTATGATGAGAGTTTCACACTTTATGTTGATGGTGTAAAAACAGAATTTATTGAAGCAGCAGACTCACTGATTGCATTCAATCTTACAAAGGGAACTCATACAATTGAGCTCAGATACACACCAAGAGGTGTTGTAACCGGCGGAATAATATCAGGTATCTGCCTGTTAATCATTATTGCCTGCATTATTTTTAACATTAAGTTTAAAAAAGAAATTTCCGAAACAGGCGCAATTGACACCTTTGTTAAAAGCATAAGCAAAAAGAAAGTCAAAACAGCCGAGACTTCTTCAAAAGGCAGTGAGGATGAACCTGAAGAAACCATCGAAAGCACTGCAGATAAAAACGAAATTACAGACAGAAAGGATGAATCAATATGAAGCTTTGGGGAGGAAGATTTACAAAAGAAACCAATCAGTTAGTACACAATTTTAATGCGTCTTTATCATTTGACCAGAAATTTTATAAACAGGATATTTCCGGCAGTATCGCCCATGTAACAATGCTTGCAAAGCAGGGCATTGTTACAGAGGAGGAATGCAAAATAATCGTTAACGGTTTAAAGGGAATCCTTGATGATATTGAAAACAACACGCTTGAAATCAGTTCACAGTATGAGGATATCCACTCTTTTGTCGAGGCAACCTTAATTGAAAGAGTCGGTGATACCGGCAAAAAACTCCACACCGGAAGAAGCCGTAATGACCAGGTTGCACTTGACATGAAGCTGTATGTGAGGGATGAAATAGGCGAGATTGATGAGCTTTTAGTTACATTATTAAAAGTAATCCTTAGGATTATGAAGGAAAATATCGATACCTATATGCCGGGCTTTACACATCTTCAGAAGGCACAGCCTGTCACTGTTGCACATCATTTCGGAGCATATTTTGAAATGTTCAGACGCGACCGCGGCAGACTCAGTGACATAAAAGCCAGAATGAACCTCTGCCCTCTCGGTGCCGGCGCACTTGCAGGAACCACCTATCCGCTTGACAGGGAATATTCCGCTTCTCTTCTTGAATTTGACGGTGCTACCGCTAACAGTATGGATTCCGTATCCGACAGGGATTATGTAATAGAGCTGCTTAGCTGTTTATCAACAATCATGATGCATTTAAGCAGATTTTCAGAGGAAATAATCATCTGGAACAGCAACGAATACCGCTTTATCGAGCTTGATGATGCATACAGCACCGGAAGCTCAATTATGCCTCAGAAGAAAAACCCTGACATTGCAGAGCTTGTACGCGGCAAGACAGGACGTGTATACGGTGCATTAATGTCAATGCTTACAACCATGAAGGGACTTCCGCTTGCATATAATAAAGATATGCAGGAGGATAAGGAGTTCACCTTTGACGCCATCGACACCACAAAGGGCTGTATTGCTCTTTTTACGGGCATGATTGATACAATGAGCTTTAATAAGCCCGTAATGGAAAACAGCGCCAAAAACGGCTTTACAAACGCTACTGACGCTGCTGACTACCTCGTTAACAACGGTGTTCCTTTCAGGGATGCCCACGGAATCATTGGACAGCTTGTTCTGTTATGTATTGACAAAAACATTTCTCTTGATGAGCTTCCGTTAGAGGAATATCAGAAAATCTCTCCTGTATTCAAGGAGGATATCTACGAAGCAATAAGTCTTAAAACCTGTGTTGAGAAAAGACTTACCAAGGGTGCTCCCGGACATGACGTAATGCTTGAAGAGATTAAGGCCTGCGAAGAGTATCTTGGATAAAAAAATCCGATTATCCCTTTTGACGCTGACTGCGTGGGATAATCGGAATTTTTTTATTTACAGCTCTCTACATAATCAATAATCGCTTTATCATATTCTTTTTCATTATTAATTCTTAAATGTGAATGTCCGCCCTTTGCAAACCATACAATCCGCTTAGTCGGACTGCCGCATTTGTCAAAGAGGATTCTGCTCTTCTTTGGTACGGAGAACTTATCCTGCTCTCCGAATATCATAAGGACATTCTGTTTAATCTTACCGATGTGATGAATCGGTGCAGCCTTGTAAACATCTCCGTCACCATACTTTTTAATGTTCAGCATGACCTCATCAAGCACAGGAAACCACGGACGGTTAATATCTGTCATGTGACGCTTAAAAGTCTCTCTAAAGGACACAAAACAGCCTTCTGTGACCAGTCCCTTAATACTCTTAGGACAATTATCAGAGGACATAACAAGAATTGCTGAAGAAGAACCGATACACACACCATGAAGCCAAATCTCTTCTATTCCGAATTCTTTTTCTATGTATGCAATCCACGCCCTTAAATCGCCGCTCTCCTTAACACCGATTGTACTGTATCTGCCGTCACTGTTTCCATGTGCCCTTGCGTCAGCGACGAGAATATTCATACCCATTTCTGAATACGGTGGTGCATAATAATATGAATATTTAAGGCATTCACAGCGTCCCGGAAGAATTATCGCACATTTCTTACTTCCGAAATCATAGAATTCCCCGACAAGCCTGAGTCCGTCATTCTCAATCTCTACCTCATGCATTTTGTCAGAATGCTTCTGTGCCCACATAAGACCCCTGTTCCACATTTCAAGCTGCTCCTCATTACTCGGCTCAGAGCATACCCTTCCCCATTTATCCTTAGATGTTCTGACAAGCTGCTCCTCATAAACCTTAAGTGCAATCGGCTTAGTCACAATAAGCATTGCCACAAAGCCTCCGACCAGAAGCAGAACCACTGCCGCTATTATAATTAATAGAATTGTACCAGTTTCCATTATTCTTTTTCCTTTCATGTACTCAACCATTCCATAATAACAAAAGCTTTTTTTATTTGCAACTTTAACTTGGGTTTTATTAATTAATCTGATTGAAAAACTGACTTTTTTATGATATTGTAGATACTGGTTTAAAATAGCTTAAAAGGAGATTTCAAATATGAGTGATTTTGTAATTATACCTGACGGTTCCTGTGATTTAACAGAGGAGCTTCGCAATCGTTTTGACATTCCTGATTATCTGCACGGAATGCTTTACTATCCTGACGGACATGATGAGCCGGTAAGTCTCGACTGGGATAATATGTCACCGGAAGAATATTACAGTTCAATGAAGAGCAAAAAAGCTTTATATAAGACTTCTGCTCCGCCTCTTGGAGAAATAACAGAGAAGTTCGAGAAATATCTCGCCCAGGGAAAGGATATTTTAACTATTAATATCTCAACCGCACTTTCATCAACATATAATGACTGTCTGCTTGTAGCTAAAGATTTAATGAAAAAATATCCTGAACGTAAAATTGTATGTGTTGACTCCCTGCGTTATTCAACCTCGCTGGCACTGCTTATTATCTCTGCCGCAATGAAGCGTGCAGAAGGCTGCTCTCTTGAAGAGGTTGCAGAATATACCGAAAAGGAAAAACATAGAATACATCAGATGGGAACAATGGATGATTTATTCTTCCTTGTTAAAACAGGACGTATTTCCAACTTCAAGGCTTTATTCGGAAGCATGGTAGGACTTAATGTTCTTGCAGATATTAATAATGAAAAAGGTCTTTCAGAGGTTGTCGGCAAATTCAAAGGCAAGCGTGACGCCTTTGCTGCCATTATTGAATACATCCGCAGCACAATTGAGAACCCTGAAGAGCAGATACTTTTCATCGCTCATTCCAACCGTGAAGAAGCAGCTAAGACTCTTGCAGACATGGTACAGAAAGAATTCTCTCCAAAAGAGCTTATTATAAATGATGTAGGAATGCACTGCGGAGCTTCAATCGGTCCCGGCTTATGTGCTGTTTTCTACAAGGGCACTCCGGCAAGCGAAGGTCTTGCCAAAGAAAAAGCAATAATGGACGAAATTTCAACCAGAATCAAGAAAAAATAACTCCACTTAATACATACTTTAGGAGGATAACAATAATGAATATTCCCGTTATTGACGGTCAGGAATTATATAATCTGTTTGCTCATGGCTACCGCAACCTTAAGCGTAATATGAGCGCAATTGACGAACTGAATGTATTTCCCGTTCCAGATGGGGACACCGGCAAGAATATGACTGCTACTCTTGAGGGCGGTGTTACAAATGCCGATTCATCACAAAAATCAACACAGGTACTAATGAAGGACTTCTCCCACTGTGCACTTATGGCAGCCCGGGGTAATTCGGGTGTAATTCTTTCACAGTTTATCAGAGGTATCGCAAAAGGTACAAAAGGTAAAGATACATTAACAATTGATGATTTTCTCATTGCAATCAAATCAGGCGTTACAAGTGCATATAATTCGGTTGTCAAGCCTGTTGAAGGCACAATGCTGACAGTTATGCGCGAAGCGTGTGACAATACACTCAGCAACCGCAAACTCATCCATGATTTCGAAGCATGCCTTGAAATATTTATTTCAGAAATGAAGAAATCCCTGAGAAGAACACCGGATTTACTTCCGGTTTTAAAGGAAGCCGGCGTTGTTGACAGCGGCGGTGCAGGTCTTGTCTGTGTTTTTGAGGGAATGTTAATGTACCTGCGTAATGAAGATATTCCTTTTGAGGAGGCACGTCCGGATATGAATACGGCACCTAAAAGTTTTATGTCATATGACCCTGAGAACATGCTTATATACGGCTACTGCACTGAATTTATATTACAGCTTCAGGCTTCCAAGACCAATCTGTCCGAATTCAACGTAAATAAAATGATTGCAGAGCTTGAAACAATGGGCAATTCAATCGTTGCAGTGCAGGACGATACACTTGTAAAAGTTCATGTACATTCTTTTGAGCCTGAGAAAATAATCGGCTACGCCAGAAGCTTCGGTGAGCTTGTTACAATCAAAATAGAGAACATGACCGTTCAGCACAGCGAACAGGATATGCCAGTTAAATCCGAGCCTGTTAAATATGCTGTAGTTGCTACTGCTTCCGGAAGCGGAATCATTGAATATTTCCTGAATGCAGGAGTTTCCGAGATTGTGGACGGCGGTCAGACCAATAATCCGTCAACTGAGGACTTTGTGGAGGCCTTCAAAAAGCTTAATGCAGAGCATATAATAGTTCTGCCTAATGATTCCAATATTGTAATGACGGCACTCCAGGCAGCCAAAATATATAAGGACTCAGATATCAGGGTAATTAAGACAAAATCCATTGCAGAGGGATTTTCTGCATTATCAATGATGGATTTAAGTCTTGACACGGTTGAGGATGTAATATCCGAAATGACCTGCTATCTGCCAAATGTAACTACAGGTTATGTTACTACAGCAACAAGGGATGCCACAATCAACGAGATTGCCATTACCAAGAACCATTTTATAGGACTGACTCCTGACAATATTCTGTCAGATTCACCGGATAAAATAGAAGCAGCCCTCTCCCTGATGTCCAACCTTCCTGATATGGCTGATAAGCAGGTTGTCACTGCAATTTGCGGCAGCGATGTAACCCAGGAAGAAAAAGACAATCTCGAAAGCAGACTGCTTAGTATGTATCCTTTAATTGATATTGGCTTCATTGACGGTAATCAAGATGTTTACAGCTTTATATTTGCAATTGAATAGCAGAACTATTCTTTTCTCCTGATAAATTTATGTATATAATATTTCAGCGGCACGATAACAATTGCCGTTAAATAAAATACCACAGCAATCGGTATTTTCGGTGTAAATATCCCTGCAAGGAAACAGATTGATGTATATGCCGAGAATCTGATTGCCGTATATAAAAGCGTTCTCGCCCCATCCTTGTATTTTACATTTCTGAACACATATTTATTAGTCAAAATACTAAACAGTGCTACAAAAAATCCAAGTACGGGAATCGTGAAATCGCAATGCTTATAACCTAATATAAGTGAAATAATCATCATAACAATTCCGCATGTTACAACCGATAATATCGAGGCTCTTGCGCTTGAGAACAATCGCCTGTATATGCGGATTGTGTCTTTTACGGGGCTGAAATGTGAGGATTTATTTCCATCAATATATATCGCCTCAATAGGCAGCGTTGCAATTCTTATATGCTGCTTATCAGCATAGAAAAGCACATTAATCTCATAATCATATTTATCTCCCGGTACTTTAACCAGCCATTCCAGATGTTTTGCAGAAAATCCCCTTAATCCCGACTGATTATCCGAAAGATAATGTCCGGTAAGAACTGTATAAATCCATCTGGACAGAACATTTCCGACTCGTGAACGTGCAGGAATATTTCCCTTCAAATCCCTTACCGTAAGAACAATAGCCGAACCTGAATTAATCTTATCCCTTACACGCAGGATATCCTTCACTCTATGCTGTCCGTCAGAATCCGCCGTAATAACGCCGGTACAATCCGGAAAACGCTCCAAAACGGCTTCAAAACCCTTTTTAAGTGCATTCCCCTTTCCCTTATTCTCAGGCAGATGAATAATTTCAGCTTTATCAGAGACTGCGTCGAAAATTTTCATATACTCTTCTCCGCTTCCGTCATCAATAATAAGAAGCTTTAAATCTTCCTTTTCAATCTCTTTAACTAATTTTATCAATTCCTCATCCGGTTTATATGCCGGAATTAGTACTATGTCCATTCCTTTTTGTTTCTCCTTTAGTTTGACACTGCCGTATTTTTCCTGTAAAATTGGTTAATAATATTCATCAGAATATCATTAGCAGTACCATCATTATCGAACAGTAAATCGGTATGTCCGTCCTGTCCCGGTGTATCACAAACATAATATTCCACATAGTCCGATGTAATCTCATCCCTATGTGAGTAAATCGAGCTTGAATCAACCGGTGCCACATCATCATTAACTCCCTGAACTATCAGGGTCGGAACATTCGTATCGGATATCTGCTCATAAGCCTGAATCCCCATAATGCCGGTTCCGAACAGGGTTGACTGATACAGCCACAGAAAAGGATAATTGCCATATGCAAGAAATCCCACATAATTCTGTGCCGGCTGGATTACAGCCTCCATTGCGCTGTTAATTCCGGCTACGGATACAACCGCATTAATTCTGTGTCCACTGTTAAGAAGACCACAGGCTGCATAGCCGCCGCGGCTATGACCGAATATAAATATATTATCATAATTAAAATTTTTTTCAACATAATCAAGAGCTGCGTCAAGGTCAATGAGCTCCTGGGAAAAACCGATTGCAGAACTGCCCTCGCTTGTACAGCTGCCTGTAGTATCAAAAGAAAGTACATCCCAGCCAAACTCATGGAAGCTGTTTATCTGCCATAAATAATCATCTTCACTAGCACGGAATCCGGGAGCAACTATTACAATCCCGTCAGCCTCTCCGTCACTGTAAATATGACCCCTCAGCAGATAATTTCCGGAATAGAATTCAACCGGCTGCCGGATATTTGTCAGAGTACTAAGCTCAACCGGAATCTCCACGCTCTCATCATATCTCGGGAAGCAGATATTATATACAGCTTTTGATATTAAATACGACAATGACATAAATAAAATAATCAAAACGATAATAATTTTCCAAACCCTTAAAGAAATTTTCTTTTTAAAAGATTTCATTATTATCACCACCTTTGATTATTTTAATTCTAAATTTTATTACGGGAGGAATCTGTATGTTATTTAATCCAACTTACAAACTTAATATTCTGGGCGAGGATGAATTTTCCGATGAAATATGTGCAATAGAGCATGATTTGGAAAAATACGCCGTAACAGGCTGCTTAAAGTCCTTTGACGGCAGTGAAATCGCCTATGAATACTTCCTTGCCGATAAAAGCAAGGCTTCAATCGTCCTTATTCACGGCTTCACTGAATTTTATAAGAAGCTCTATGAAATGACATGGTATTTTCTGAACATGGGCTATAATGTATTTCTCTATGACCAGCGCGGTCATGGTCTGTCTCACCGTGAGGTAGACAATCTGCAGTTAACCCATATTAATAATTTTGACGACTATGTTAAGGATCTTGAGTATGTCATTGATAATATAGTAAAAAAAGCTGCTCCGGCATCTCCGATATATCTCTTTGGCCATTCCATGGGTGGTGCCGTTGCTTCATTATATCTGGAAAAGCATGGTAATGAAATTGAACGTACAATTCTTTCCTCACCAATGGTATGCCCTAAAACACATGGTATTCCGGGCGGATTTGTCAAAAAAGCTGCTGCCTCATACGCCAAAAAAGAAGGCTGGAACGCACGCTTTCATCAAAGCGCTGATTTCAATCCCAATCCATCCTTTAACCACAGTTCGGACGCAAGTCTTGCCCGTTTTAAACACAACCTCGATTACCGAATTAATGATGAGCATTATCAGACCTCATCCTTTACCAATAAATGGATGTGTGAGGCACTTGATGTCAGAAAAAGACTTCTTAACCGCAAAACAATGGGCAAAATACAAACTAAAATACTTATAATAAGTGCTGAGAATGACAGGGTTGTTCACACCCGTCCCCATCATACATTATCAGGAATTCTGCCGAATTCCACGCTTATTGTAATGCCCGGTGCAAAGCATACGGTATATACAGCCTCAGAACCATTACTTCATTCCTTCTATGAAACAGTATTTGATTTCTTAAAATAAAACTGCCTACTCGCTTACTGCTTTCTCAAAATGCTGGTAGTCCACATTGGTCTGCCAGCTTCCGCCCCATGTAAATCCATACTCGGTAAAAAGCCTGTAGGCATAGTCATTTTCATCTATTTTGTACAGAAAACTTAAGCTTCTGTCTGCATAAGCCTGCCCCGCAATAGGAAGAATCGTTCCATCCTCCCTGACGTAAGGATTGTACAGCGGATTAATATCAACTGCCAGTCCGTAAGCATGCATTGACCACTCATCTGTCCCTGAAATTTTTCTTCCGTTGAAGCAGGATGTATTATTATTGGTCATTGAAACCTCATCATTACCCCCGTAGGTATCAATCAAAGCAATGCTCTGTATCGGATAAGACGCCTTATAAAGTTTATAAAAAATATCCGACAAATCCTTTGCAATAGCCTTGTTAACAATCATCTCTCCCTGGTGAGGCTGGTTATCATAACCCCAGTAAAGCACCTTAAGATATTGTAAATCCTCTCTTACAACCGGACAGTCCTCTTTAAATGAGACACCCTCCATTTTACGGAAAATAATCTCCGGAATATCCATATATGCAAAATATGTAAGCTTATCCTCCTCCATTAATTCAGCAGGTGTCGGATAATCCCCCTGAATGGTTCTGACAGGCTCAATAACCTTTTTGGTTTTATTCTGTGCCACAAGAACAACTATCAGAACACCTAAAAATAATGCACTAACTATTAAAATAATTTCAGGTAATTTACTTTTTAAATTTTTCTTTGCTTTTTTGGCCTTAGAACTCAAATTAACTGCTCCTGTACTTTAAATTTATTTGTCATTAATAGTAACTGAAAGCTGATTAAACGGAATTTCAATCCCCTTAGAATCAAGAGCTTCCTTATACTGCTCCTGCAAATCCCACTTGGTTACCCAGTAATCATCTGTTAATGTCCATAATCTCGTGCCGATTGTTACCTGACTTTCCGCCAGTTCAGCCACATACACGGTAATATCCTCATCCTTAAGAACCTTATCATATGAATTAATTACCTGAAGAAGCGTCTCCTTTGCAAGCTTAATGTCCGAATCATAGCTGATTCCAACAGCAATGTCCACTCTTCTCTTCTTCTGCTCCGTATAATTGGTCAGACTGCAGTTAGCAAGTGTTCCGTTAGGTACAACAACACATTTGTTATCCGAGGTCTTCAATCTGGTATAGAACAAATCAATTCCTGTTACGGTACCCTCATTATTATGTGAATCCTCTTTTATATAATCCCCTATTTTAAATGGTTTAAATAAAAGAATGAGCACACCACCCGCAAAATTTGAAAGACTTCCCTGCAATGCAAGTCCCACAGCAAGTCCGGCGGCACTTAATGCAGCGATAAATGAGGATGTCGGTATTCCCAAAATGCCGATAATAACAATCGCCAGCAATGCATACGAAATAAATTTAATCAGGGATAACAGGAATTTGATTACAATTGGTTCAAGTCTGCCCTTTGAAAAGGATTTTTCCGTAAGCCTGAGTATAAATTTCACAAGCTTTTTCCCAACAAATAAAACAATCAGTGCCAACAGGATATTCTTTCCAACCGAAAGTAACCACTTAATAACTACGTCCACTGCTTCCTTAACATTTTCTGACGTGAAAATTTGGGCTGCCTGAATCATTAATGTATCCATAACTCAATTTACAGGGGGATTTTCATCCCCCCGTCTCATCCTTTCATATTTAAATTTTATTTAGAAGTTTTCTTAGGTGCAGCTTTCTTCTCTGCAGCCTTCTTTGTGCTCTTCTTAGCAGTTGGTTTCTTTGGAGTTTCTTCTATCTCCTTGGCAGGCTCAGCTACAGCCTCCTTAACCGGCTCCGGCTTAACCTCTTCTACAGCTTTCTCCGGCTCCGTTTTTTTCTTTGGTGCAGCTTTCTTAGGTGCTGCCTTCTTCTCCGCTGCCTTCTTCTCTGCTGCCTTCTTTGGTGCAGCTGCTTCCTTAGGCTTTACCTCTTTCTTTGGTGCAGCGGTTTCCTTAGGTTTTACCGCTTTCTTTGGTGCTTCCTCAACCGGTGTATATCTCAAAATAGAAATACCCATTGACGGCAGGAGAAGTCTTATGGAATCCTCACGACCATCACATTCCTCCTTCTTGGAAGCAATAATACGCTTGTTGACATTGCCTACTCCGCCATATTTAACATCATTACTGTTAAAAATTTCTTTATATTTACCCATTTTAGGAACACCTATTTTATAATTAGGTCTTTCTACAGGAGTAAAGTTAACAACAACCACCAGTTCATCACCATTTGTTGCTTTTCTTACATATACAACAACACATTCATCTGCTGAAATGTTATTAATCCACTCAAATCCGTCAGGAGTAAAATCCTGTTCATAAAGTGCAGGTTCTTTCTTATATAAAGCATTTAAATCTGAAACATAGCTCATCAGCTGACGATTCTCTTCATTGGAAGTAAGCTCCCAGTCAATCTGTCTTGCTTCCCACCATTCGTTCTCCATACCGAACTCCTGTCCCATGAAAAGAAGTTTCTTGCCCGGATGTGTAAACATAAATCCATATGCTGCCCTGAGGTTAGCCATCTTCTCTGCCTTGGTATTACCCGGCATTTTATTGAGCATTGAACACTTGCCATGTACAACCTCATCATGTGACAGAATTAATATAAAGTCCTCACTATAAGCATAAATCATACTAAAGGTAAGCTTATCATATCTGCCCTTACGGAATAACGGGTCACATGAAATAAAATCTGTAAAATCATTCATCCATCCCATGTTCCACTTATAATCAAAGCCCAGTCCGTCATCACTGGTATCGCCTGTAACCTTTGGCCATGCCGTTGATTCCTCTGCAATCAGCATTGCAGAGCCACAGCTCTTCTTGAAATTGGAATTCATCTTCTTAAAGAAGTCAACTGCTTCAAGATTCTCATGTCCGCCATACATATTAGGAACCCATTCACCGGATTTCTTACCATAGTCGAGATACAGCATTGACGCAACCGCATCCATTCTCACGCCGTCAGCATGATACTCATTAGCCCAGAAAACAGCACTTGACATAAGGAAGCTTGCCACCTCAGGACGTCCGACATTAAAAATCAATGTTCCCCATTCAGGATGTTCTCCCTTTCTTCTGTCAGCATGCTCGTAAAGGCATGTACCGTCAAATACCGCAAGTCCTGCCTCATCCTTAGGAAAATGTGCAGGAACCCAGTCAAGAATAACTCCAATGCCCGCCTTATGCAGCTCATTCATAAAATATTTAAAATCCTCCGGACTTCCATATCTGGCAGTCGGTGCATAATAACCCATTACCTGATAACCCCATGATTCATCAAGCGGGTGCTCCATTACAGGCATAACCTCAACATGTGTAAAGCCCATCTTCTTAACATGCTCAACAACAAGGGGTGCCAGTTCCCTGTAATTAAGGAATGTTCTTTCGTCATCAGGTGTTCTGAAGGAACCGAGATGAAGTTCATAAATTGACATAGGCTGCTTCTTATAACAGTCCTTATCCCTTGCTTCAATCCATTTAGAGTCAGTCCATTTAAAGCTGTCAATATCACATACGACTGACGCCGTATCAGGCCTGAGCTCCATTCCAAAGCCATACGGGTCGCTCTTAAGAACAAGCTTTCCGCCCTTCATCCTTATCTCATATTTATACAATGCTCCTGCCTGTACACCGGGAACAAATAACTCAAATACACCATATTCATCATGTAATTCCATCTGATGAATTCTTCCGTCCCAGTTATTAAAGTTTCCGACCACGCTCACACGCATTGCATTAGGTGCCCATACTGCAAACATCGTACCCTTAACACCGTCCACCTCAGTCACATGTGCGCCAAGGTATTTGTACATTTCAGAACTGTTTCCTGCAGCAAAAGCCTTTAACTCCTTATCAGGAATCAATAAAGGAAAATTATAGGCATCCATAGTCTCAAATGTATTACCGTCTTCAAAACCATACACTAATGTGTAGTCTATTTTCTTCTTATCTGATAAAAGAACGGCAAAATAGCCCTCCTCATCAGCCATTGTCATCTCATATAATTCTCCGGAAGCAGTCTTAACTCCTGCCTTAACAGCACCCGGATAATATGCCTGAATCAACAAGCCGGACTTTGTAACCCTCTGTCCCAAAAGCTGTTTAGGATGTACTAAATCCGAATACACGATACCTTCGATATCAGGCCAGTTCATTAAGTCATATAATTTTTTCTCCATACACATTTCTCCCATGTCATTATATTGGAGTTTACAAAACACTCTTTTATCATTATAACATATTCATTGAATCTTACCAATACAAAATTTCAATTCCCAAAGCAAACAGCAATATCCCCAGTGCGATGAGTAATATCCCCAGTGCGATGAGTACACCGATTCTTTTCTCCATGGGTGCATACACACTGCCATCATTTCTGTTAACAAGTAATTCAACCCTTTTACCGATATGCAGATTTTGTTTACGGACTTTTGAAATTGAAAACTGCGCTGTTGCTCTGTATGTATGCTCCACATCATTGTATATATATCTGAAAACCGGAATATATAATTTTTTTGTACCGAATTTAGTTCCACTGCCAAGCAGTTCCTCATTATATGTCAGAACCGTCTCCTTATAGACATTCTGGCCTCCCAAAGTAATCTGCTCGACAAATGCAATTATTTCGCCGTCAACAACATCACTATTTATTTCTTTAAATTTTATTTTTTTATTGATTCCTTTGATTAAACATATTATGCCGGCAAGGACAAGTGAAAATACAAAAAAGGCCATCTCACATAATCGAACAGTTCGCCGTCAACTTTTCTGATAACAAGAATTGCCGCCAGAAGAATTATATAAATAACCAATCCGAATATTGTTAACTTTCTATACAATTTAGATTTGTTCATATTTTACAGACTCCATTCCATATCCTGCTTATAAATTTAATCCCGTAGGAATTTCCCGGTAAACAAAACGGACGCATAATCACTTCAGATTATCGTCCGCTCTTATAACTGCTAAATTCTGTGTATAAACAAACCGCTTCTAAGCTTCGGTTCAAACCATGTTGATTTAGGCGGCATAAGCAAATCCGCGTCTGCAACATCAAAAAGCTCATGTATTGACGTCGGATACATTGAAAAAGCAAGCTGCATATCCGTTTCAGCTCTTCTCTCCAGTTCCTTCAACCCCCTGATTCCGCCGATAAAATCAATTCTTTTATCAACTCTCGGGTCTCCGATACCGAGTATCGGAGTCAAAAGATAATCCTGAAGTATTGCAACATCAAGCCCGTCAACAGGGTCCTCTGAAAGAATACTTTCTTTGGCAGACAGAAGATACCACTCCCCGCCAAGATACATACCAAAGCTGCCCTTATTCTCAGGGTACAATGCCTTGCGTCCACATTTCTCAACGGTAAAATATTTTGAAACCGCCTCAAGAAACTCTTCCGTTGTCAGTCCGTTCAAATCCTTAACCACACGGTTATACGGCATAATCATAAGCTGTTCATCCGGAAAAAGAACTGATAAAAACGTATTGAACTCTTCGGTTCCGTCATAATCCGGGTGTTCCTCCCTGCGTTTTAATCCAACCTTAACTGCAGACGCCGCACGATGATGCCCGTCAGCAATATAAATTGAATTAATTGATTCAAAAGCATTAAATACAGCCTTAACATCCTCTTTATCGGATATTTTCCATACCGAATGGCGGATATTATCATCCGATACAAAATCATATAATGCAGGTAATTCCTTAGTACGGGCAACAACCTCATTAATAATTTCGTTAGCCCTGTATGCAAGGAAAATAGGACCGGTCTGGGCGCTTGTTCTGTCAACGTGGTTAATTCTGTCCTGCTCCTTATCCGCTCTTGTTTTCTCATGCTTCTTAATTCTGTTATTAAGATAATCATCAATGGAAGCACAGGCTGCAATTCCTGTCTGCGCCCTTCCATCCATCGTCAGTTCATATATGTAATAGGCGTCATCCTCATCACTGACAAAAACGCCGTCATTAATTGCCTTATCCAAAAGTTCTCTTGCTTTGTCATAAACACAGTCAGCATAGGTATCAACGCTGTCATCAAACTGTGTCTCTGCACGGTCAATATTCAAAAAAGACAGAGGTTTATCCTTAACCTCTTGCGCTGCCTCCTCACGATTATATACATCATAAGGTAGAGCGGCCACCTTGGCAGCCAGCTCTACTGAAGGTCTTATACATTTAAATGGTTTAATAAAAGCCATTGTATACTCCTTTGTTCACAAATCAGAAATTAAATAATTATTTAATAACCCTAACTCTGAGAATTCCTTCTTTTGATGAAATTTCCTCAGCAATTGCCGTAGCATTTGCTTCGCTGATATCCATAAGAGAATATGCATATTCTCCACGGCTCTGGTTAATCATCTTCTCAATATTGATTCCTGCCTTGCCGCATACAGTGGTAAGACCGCTGATAATGCTTGGCGCATTTTTATGCAGTACACCGATTCTTCCCGGTGTATGGCATACACCCAAATCACATGCAGGGAAGTTTACTGAATTTCTGATATTACCATTTTCAACATAATCCATAAGCTCATCAACTGCCATAATTGCACAGTTATCCTCAGCTTCCTCTGTTGAAGCGCCAAGATGAGGGAATGCAACACAACCCTGTGTATTGGCAAGCTTAGTGGTTGGGAAGTCTGTTGCATAACGGCTGATTTTACCGCTCTTAAGAGCTTCCACAACATCATCCTCACATACAAGAAGGTCTCTTGCAAAGTTAAGGATAACAACACCATCCTTCATCATGGAGATTGTTTCTTTGTTAATCATTTCTCTTGTATCATCCAAAAGCGGAACATGAACTGTGATATAATCACAATCTTTGAAGATTTCCTCTCTGGTCTTTACTAATGTAACTTTACCGGAAAGATGTAAAGCATTCTGTACTGAAAGGAATGGGTCACATCCGACTACTTCCATACCAAGTGAGCTTGCAGCATTGGCAACCAATACACCGATTGCACCAAGACCGATAACACCAAGCTTCTTGCCCTTAATTTCTCTTCCTGCAAATTTTGCTTTAGCCTTTTCCATTGTTTTGCCAATGTTCTCATCATCCTTGTTCTCTACAACCCATCCATTTGCGTCAATCATGTTTCTTGATGCAACAATCATTGCAGAAATAACAAGCTCTTTAACTCCGTTTGCGTTGGCACCAGGGGTATTAAATACTACGATTCCCTTATCGGCACACTTATCAAGTGGAATGTTGTTAACACCTGCACCTGCTCTTGCAACCGCAATAAGCTGCTCAGGGAGTTCCAAATCGTGCATTGCAGCACTTCTAACGAGGGCAACATCTGCCTCAGCAAAATTATCTACCTTTTCATATTCGCCGGTAAAGCGCTTTAATCCTTCATTAGATACAGGATTTAAGCAATTATATTTAACCATTTTATTTCCTCCTAAAACGTCCAAGAGACTCTCGAACGGACGCTTTTATTATTCGACCCGGATACGGGTCCTGACAATGGGAACGCTTATGCGTTCTCCTCTTCAAATTTCTTCATAAATTCAACTAATTTCTCAACACCTTCAATTGGCATTGCATTGTAAATGCTGGCTCTCATACCGCCAACGCTTCTATGTCCTTTAAGGTTCTCAAAACCTGCCTTCTTAGCCTCTGCAACGAATTTAGCATCTAATTCTTCATTGCCTGTTACAAAAGGTACGTTCATTAAAGAACGGTCCTCAGGTCTTACAGTTCCTTTGAAAAGCTTGCTCTGGTCAAGGAAGTCATAGAGAATCTTTGCTTTCTTCTCATTGTGCTCCTTCATAGCCTGTAAGCCGCCCATTTTCTTAATCCACTTAAATACCTTGCCGCACATATAAATTCCGTAGCAAGGAGGTGTATTATATAAAGAATCATTATCTGCATGAATCTTATATTTCAACATTGTAGGAGTTCCCGGAAGGGTATCCTCTGTAATCAAATCCTCTCTGATGATTACGATTACAACACCGGCAGGTCCGATATTCTTCTGAACGCCGCCATAGATTACACCATACTTAGTAACGTCAACAGGCTCTGAAAGGAAGCATGATGAAACGTCTGATACTAATACGTGTCCCTTTGTATTTGGTAACTCTTTGAACTTAGTTCCGTAAATTGTGTTATTCTCGCAGATGTAAACATAGTCAACATCCTCAGGAATATCCAAATCTGAACAATCAGGTATGTATGAGAAGGTCTCATCTGCTGAAGATGCAAGCTCGATTGCCTCGCCGTAAATCTTAGCCTCCTGATATGCCTTCTTAGCCCACTGTCCTGTTACAATGTAGCCTGCTTTCTTATTCTTCATAAGGTTCATCGGAATCATAGCAAACTGCTGTGATGCTCCGCCCTGAAGGAATAATACCTTATAATTGTCAGGTATTCCCATAATGTCTCTTAAGTCAGCCTCTGCTTCCTTAATAATTGTGTCATAGACCTTTGATCTATGGCTCATCTCCATAACCGACATACCAGAGCCCTTATAATCCAGCATTTCTTCTGCTGCTTCTCTTAAGACCTCTTCCGGTAAAACTGCCGGTCCGGCTGAAAAATTATAAATTCTTCCCACTTTAGTGTGCCTCCTGTAAAAAAATTAGCTTTAACGCTATACGAAATCCATTTTACGTCAAAAAAACAGTCCAGTCAATATAACTTATTACCTAAAAGGATATTTTTACCTTTTTATATCAGTATGTATGCCAACTGGTATGGTTAAATTTACAAATACTGGTTCTTTTTTGAAGTCCAGATAAGTGTTATTATGCCAATAACCCGGGAAATACAGA